>NZ_JBDGJQ010000001.1:0-852124 GCF_057656815.1 Variovorax sp. Soil_C_39 | reverse complement strand
CAGAACGCGGCACTGGTCGAAGAGGCTGCGGCTGCCGCGCAATCGATGCAGGAACAGACCGCGAGCCTCGTGCAGGCGGTGAGTGTGTTCAGGCTCGAGGCTCATGCGGGAGATGGCCGCGCCCTGCCGGGCGTTTCCAGAGCAGCGCAGCACGACGTCCGCGCGCTCGGAAACGCCGAGCCGGCGTTCGCCTGACCGCAGAGGAAAGACCGCATTCCCCAGGATCATGAGACTCAACCTTCCCGTCACCACCCACGAATACCTGCTCGACGATGACGCGGCGCTGGTGTCGCGCACCGACCTCAAGGGCCGCATCACCTACGTCAATCCGGCCTTCGTGACCGCGAGCGGCTACGCGGTGCCGCAGCTCATCGGCAAGGCGCACAACATGATCCGCCATCCGGACATGCCGCCCGAGGCCTTCGGCGACATGTGGGAGACCCTGAAGAAGGGCTTGCCCTGGACCGGCCTGGTCAAGAACCGGCGCGAGAACGGCGACTTCTACTGGGTGCTTGCCAACGTCACGCCGGTGCGCCGCAACGGTCAGATCGAAGGCTACATGTCGGTGCGCAGCAAGCCCGCCCGCGCCGCCGTCGAGCAGGCCGAGCAGCTCTATCGGCGCTTTCGCGAGGGCGAGGCCAAGGGGCTGGCGATCGAGCAGGGCGAGGTGGTCCGGCGCGGATGGACCAGCGTGCTGGCACGCCTGCGCCGGCTTCCGATCCGCGTGCGCGTGTTCGGTTCTACCGCGGCCGCCGCCGTGCTGATGCTTGCACTCGGCGTGGCCGGCTGGCTCGGCCTCGTGGGCCCGCAGGTGTGGGCCGCCGGTGCCGCGCTCTGCGCGCTGGCATGGGCCGGCTTCGGCTATTTTCTCGACCGCACCGTGTTCCGTCCGATGGACGAAGCGGTGCGCGTGGCACAGGCCATCGCATCGGGCGGGATTGCGAAGTTCGAGGTTCGTCCCGAGGACGAGATGCGCCACCTGCTGCGCGCGCTGAACCAGATGAGCGCGAACTTCTCGGCCATCGTGCTCGACGTGGACACCAACGTCTCGCACGTGATGACCGCGTCGACGCAGATCGCCGCAGGCAACCAGGACCTGTCATCGCGCACCGAGGAGCAGGCCAGCTCGCTCGAGCAGACGGCGGCCTCGATGGAAGAGCTGACCTCGACCGTCAAGCAGAACGCCGACAACGCCCGCCAGGCGAACCAGCTCGCGCTCTCGGCCTCGGAAGTGGCAGTGAAGGGCGGCGACGTGGTCGGCCAGGTGGTCGACACCATGGCCTCGATCAATGCCTCGTCGCGCAAGATCGTCGACATCATCGGCGTGATCGACGGCATCGCGTTCCAGACCAACATCCTCGCGCTCAATGCGGCGGTCGAAGCGGCGCGCGCCGGTGAGCAGGGCCGCGGTTTCGCCGTGGTGGCTTCGGAAGTGCGCAGCCTGGCGCAGCGCTCGGGCGCAGCCGCCAAGGAGATCAAGGGCCTGATCGACGACTCGGTCGGCAAGGTCGACCGGGGCAGCATGCTCGTGGGCGAGGCCGGCAAGACGATGGAAGAGATCGTCGGCAGCGTGCGGCGCGTGACCGACATCATCGGCGAGATCACCGCGGCGAGCCAAGAGCAGAGAACGGGCATCGAGCAGGTGAACCAGGCGATCGCGCAGATGGACCAGGTGACGCAGCAGAACGCGGCGCTGGTCGAAGAGGCCGCAGCCGCCGCGCAGTCGATGCAGGAGCAGGCCGAGAGCCTGGTCGCGTCGGTCAGCGTCTTTCGCCGCGCCGCCTGAACGCAAGCCGCGAAAGGCAGCCTTCAACTTCCGCGCGGCCTGCCGATAAACAAAGCACAAGGGCATCCCAAACGCTGCCCTCGCCCCCAACAAGAAACGTTCTACAGGTAACACCCATGTCGATGTTCCAAACGGGCCTGTCCGGCCTCGGCGTTGCGCGTGCCGCGCTCGTGACCACCGCGCACAACACGGCCAATGTCTACACCGTCGGCTACAACCGGCAGACGGCGATCGTGTCCTCCAACGGCGGCACCGCGAGCGGCGCCGGCTTCATCGGCGGCGGCGCGCGCGTCACCACGGTGCAGCGCAGCTATGACCAGTACCTCACGGCACAGCTCAACGGCGCCGAGTCGCGCAGCGCCGCGCTCGCGAGCTATGGCTCGCAGATCAACCGCATCGACTCGCTGCTGGCCGACAAGACGGCCGGCCTCACGCCGCTGATGCAGAAGTTCTTCGCGAGCGTGCAGGACGTGGCCAACACCCCGGCCGACCCGGCAGCGCGCCAGCAGCTCATCAGCGCCGCGCAGACCCTGGCCAACAAGTTCCGCGCCACCGACCAGTACCTCACCGACCTGAACAGCTCGGTCAACGAACAGATCAAGGGCAGCGCCGGCCAGATCAACACCTACGCCACGCAGATCGCCAGCCTCAACCAGCAGATCAGCCAGCTCAGCGCCATGGCCGGCGGCCAGCCGCCGAACGACCTGATGGATCAACGCGACCAGCTGGTGGCCGACCTCGGCAAGATCGTCGACGTCAAGGTGCTCGAGCAGCACAGCGGCCAGTACAACGTCTTCATCGGCAACGGCCAGTCGCTGGTGCTCGGCGACCGGGCCGCCAAGATGCAGGCAGTGCCCTCGGCGGCAGATCCCACGCGCATGTCGATGGCGCTGGTCGGGCTCACGGGCACCGTCTCCGAGCTCAACGACAACGTGTTCACGGGCGGTTCCCTCGGCGGCCTCATGGCGTTCCGCGCCGAGACGCTCACGACCTCGCAGAACGCCATCGGCCGCCTGGCCATGGCCCTGGGTGCCGAGTTCAACAACCAGCACCAGCTTGGCGTCGACCTCAACGGCGCGCTCGGCGGCGACTTCTTCTCGATGGCCGAGCCGGGCGTGTTCTCGAACGCGCGCAATGGCGGCAACATGGTGCTCGGCGCCACCGTGAGCGACACCTCCCAGCTCACCACCAGCGACTACGCGGTGCAGGTCAAGGACGTGGCCGGCACGCTGACCTACACCGTCACCCGCCTGTCGGACAAGCAGGTTCTCGGCGACTACACCGCGTTGCCGGTCAGCTTCGACGGCGTGAGCCTGTCGATCGCGAGCGGCGCCGCGCAGGCGGGCGATTCGTTCCTGGTGCAGCCCACGCGCAACGGTGCGCGCGACATGGACGTGCTGGTGCACGAAACCGCCAAGATCGCCGCCGGCTCGCCGCTGGTCACCGGCAACACGGTCGGCAACAAGGGCACCGGCGCGCTGGGCCCGGCCGTGGTCGACGCCGCCTACCTCGCCACGCCGCTGGCCGCGGGCGTCACGCTGGCCTACGACGCCACGGCCAGCACGCTCTCGGGCTTTCCCGCCGGTTCCGCGGTCACGGTGACGCTGGCCGACGGCAGCGCCAGCACCTACGCGGCCGGCACCGCCGTGCCCTACACCGCGGGCGCCACGATCCGCTTCGACGGCGTCGAGGTGAAGCTCGGCGGCGCGCCCGCCCATGGTGACACCTTCACCATCGGCAAGAACACGGGCGGCGTCTCCGACGGCAGCAACGCGCTGCGCCTCGGCGCGCTGCAGCGAAAGAACGCGATGGACGGCGGCACTTCGACCTTCAACGCCGGCTACACCAAGCTCGTGAGCGAGGTCGGCAACCGCGCCATGGAAGTCCGCGTGGCCGAGCAGACGCAAGCGAGCGTGACGGGCCAGATCCGCGCCAGCCGCGATGCGATCTCGGGCGTGAACCAGGATGAGGAAACCGCCAACCTGCTGATGTACCAGCAGATGTACCAAGCCAATGCCAAGGTGATCCAGACCGCATCGAGCATGTTCGACGCGATCCTCGGCATCCGCGGCTAGCCACACACACCCAGGAGCCGCGATGCGCATCAGCACCCAATCTTTCTATGCCCAGAGCCAGAGCGCGATGGGAACCCAGCAACAGAAGCTGTTCCGAATCCAGCAGCAGCTCGCCGCGGGCACCAAGTTCCTCACGCCGGCCGACGATCCGGTGGCCGCTGCGCGCGCGCTCGGCGTCAGCCAGTCGATGGCCGAATCGGCGCAGCTCACGTCGAGCCGCAGCCGCGCAATGCTCTCGCTCTCGCAGGAAGAGACGGCGCTGAAGTCGGCCACCTCGATCATGCAGAGCATGAAGACGCTCGCGGTGCAGGCGGGCAACGGCACGCTCTCCGACGTCGACCGCGCAACGCTCGCGACCACGCTGCAGGGCAACCTCGACCAGCTCGTGAACGTGGCCAACGCCGACGACGGCAACGGCCAGTTCCTGTTCGCGGGCTTCAAGAGCGCGAGCCCGCCATTCGTGAACGACGCGAGCGGCATCCGCTACATGGGCGACCAGGGCCAGCGGCTGATGCAGATCGACGTGTCGCGCCAGATGGCCGCTACCGACGACGGCCGCAGCGTGTTTCAGTCGGTGCAGGGCGGCGCGGGCTACGTGACCTCGGCCGCGGCCGGCAACACCGGTTCGGGCGTGTTCGGTTCGGTCGGCCTGACCGATGCCTCCGCCGCGCACTACGGCAAGGACTTCACGATCAGCTTCACCGGCGGCAACTACACCGTCTCGACCACCGACACGCCCCCCGTGGTCGCTGCCAACGGCCCCTATGTGGCCGACGCGCCGATCTCGTTCGGCGGCATGCAGATCAAGATGAGTGGCACGCCCGCCGACGGCGACACCTTCCAGGTCGCCACCGCCCGCAATGCCGGCACCGACATCTTTGCCGCCATTGGCGACATGATCACCGCGCTCAAGCAGCCACTCGCCGGTGGCGGCGACGCGGCCCAGGCACAGCTGCTCAACGCGTTGAGCACCTTCAACGTCAAGGTCACCAATGCGCACGACAACGTGCTGACGGTGATCTCGTCGGTGGGTTCGCGCATGAACGAACTCGATGCGCTCGCCAACGGCGCTGCCGCGCGGGCTTTGGTCGACAAGGCCTACCTCTCCGAGATCGAAGACCTGGAGCCGGCCGCCGCAATCTCCGAGTACCTGCAGCGCGAGACCTCGCTGAAGGCCACGCAGCAGACCTTCGCGCGGCTGCACAGCATTGCGCTGTTCAACTACCTGTGACGGAAGGCGTGGCCTTCAGGGCCGCAGCGCCTGCGTGAGCCGCAGCACGTTGTCCAGCGCTTCGGCAAAGCGCGGCTCCAGGAACGCGCCGAGCTGCGGGATCAGCAGCTGCATCATCCCGATGCCCGCGAGCAGCGTGAGCGGAAAGCCGACCGCGAAGATGCTGAACTGCGGCGAGGCGCGGTTCAGGATGCCCATCGCGAGGTTCAGCGTGAGCAGCGCGGTCACGAGCGGCAGCGCCAGCATCAGCCCGTTGGAGAAGATCTGCGCGCCGGCCGACACCAGGAAGAACCAGCCCCGCGCCGCCAGCGGCGCATCGGCGATCGGCAGCGTGTGGAAGCTCTCGGCCAGCGCGGCGACCATGAGCAGGTGGCCGTCGAGCGCCAGGAAGATCAGGATCGCCAGCATGTGCATGAAGCGCGCGATCACCATCGTGGCGCCGCCGGCCATGGGGTCGAAGAAGGAGGCAAACGACAGGCCCATCTGCAGGCCGATGTATTCGCCCGCGGCGAGCACGGCGGCGAACACCATGCGCATGGTGAAGCCGATGGCCGCGCCGATCAGCACCTGCTGGATGACGATCCACACGCCACCGGCCGACACGATCGGCACCTGCGGCATCGGCGCGAGTGTGGGCGCGATCGCCACCGCGAGCAACACCGAGATCGCCACTTTGAGGTTGCGTGAGACACCCGGCTCCCCGAACACCGGTGCGGTGCTCACGAGCGCCAGCATGCGGATGAAGGGCCAGAGAAAAGCGGTCAGCCAGGCGGCCAGCTCCGCCGAAGTGACGGAGAAGATCGCGGGCATCTAGGCGACCAGTTGCGGAATGCTGGAAAAGAGCACGCGCATGTAGTCGAGCATCTGCCCCAGCATCCAGGGCCCGGCGATCACCAGCACCGCGAACACCGCGAGCAGCTTGGGAATGAAGGACAGCGTGGCTTCGTTGATCTGCGTGGCGGCCTGGAAGATGCTGATCACCAGGCCCACCACGAGCGCGACGATCAAGAGCGGCGCGCCGAGCAGCAGCGAGACGTGGATCGCCTGGCTGCCCAGGGTCATGACGGATTCGGGCGTCATTCGAAAAATCTCTCTCTAGATGTAGAAGCTCTGGGCCAGCGCGCCGATCAGCAACTGCCAGCCATCGGCCATCACGAACAGCATCAGCTTGAACGGCAGCGCGATCGAGGCGGGCGGCACCATCATCATGCCCATCGACATCAGCACGCTGGCCACCACGAGGTCGATGATCAGGAACGGGATGAAGATCGTGAAGCCGATCTGGAACGCGGTCTTCAGTTCACTGATCACGAACGAGGGCAGCAAAATGCGCAGCGGCACGTCCTCGGGGCCCTGCATCTCGGGCGTCTTGGCGAGCCGGGCGAACAGCGCCAGGTCGTTCTCGCGCGTCTGCTTGAGCATGAACGACTTGAAGGGCGCGATGCCTTTCTCGAGCGCTTGCTCGGCGCTGAGCTTGTTCTGCGAGAACGGCACATAGGCCTCGTCGTAGGCCTTGTCGAACACCGGCGACATGACGAAGAAGGTCAAAAAGAGCGACAGCCCGACCAGCACCTGGTTCGGCGGCGACGACTGCGTGCCGATGGCGGTGCGCAGCAATCCCATCACGATGAGGATGCGCGTGAAGCTGGTCATGCTCAAGAGCAGCGCCGGCAGGAACGACAGCGAGGTCAGCATCACCAGCGTCTGCACGCTGAGCGACCAGGTCTGGCTGCCGCCCGGGCCGGGCGTGCTGGTGACGCCGGGCAGGCCCTGGGCGATGGCCGCGGCGGGCAGCGCCAGCGCGAGCAGCATCAGCGCGGCGCCGCCGAGGCACCGCCGAACAATGGGGGTTCGCATCATCGGCCCGGTTGCGGCTTGAGGCCGAGCGATTCGCGCAGCTTCTGCGCGAACAGGTTGGCCGCGCCCGCGATGCGCAGGTCGCGCGTGTCTGCCGAGGCCGGCAAGGCGGTGCCGCCTGCCTGCGCGGGCAACGAATGCAGCGTGTTGACCTGGCTCGCCGTGACGCCGAGCAC
The DNA here is from genome assembly GCF_057656815.1 of Variovorax sp. Soil_C_39. Taxonomy (NCBI): domain Bacteria; kingdom Pseudomonadati; phylum Pseudomonadota; class Betaproteobacteria; order Burkholderiales; family Comamonadaceae; genus Variovorax; species Variovorax sp. Soil_C_39. The sequence continues at coordinate 844,999 of NZ_JBDGJQ010000001.1, read as the reverse complement.
CAGCCAGGTGCTGCCGACTTCGACGACCACCACGCGCTCGCGCTGGCCGACCATGGTGCTGCCGACCACCTTCACGAGGTGGCCGCTGCCGAGGCGCTGCAGGCCGAAGCGGCGTGCCGCCCAGGCGCACAGGAAGATCAGGCCCAGCACCACGAACATGCCGAAGCCGGCCTGCAGCAGGCTCGAGGCGCCGACCGCGGGCGCCGCGGCGCTTTCCACCGGCGTGGGCACGGTGGGCAGCGCGGCATGCGCGGCCAGGCCCCATGCGGCGGCGGTCACCGCGGCCGCAGTCCGGCACCATCTGGCGAAAGGCATCATGAGCGGCCGAGCTTCTGCATCCGCTCGGACGGGGTGACGATGTCGGTCAGCCGGATGCCGTACTTCTCGTTCACCACCACCACCTCGCCCTGCGCGATCAGGTAGCCGTTGATCAGCACGTCGAGCGGCTGGCCGGCGAGGCCGTCGAGCTCGACCACCGAACCCTGCGACAGCTGCAGCAGGCTCTTGATGGTGATGCGCGTGCGGCCGAGCTCGGCCGTGAGCTGCACCGGGACGTCGAGGATGCGCTCGACGTCCACCGGATTGCCCGCGCCGGGCGGCGTGGCATGCAGCGGCTGGAAGACGCGGGTGCCAGCCGGTGCGGCCACTGGGACGGGCGCACGGGCCGGCGCCGCTGCGGGGGCAGGAGCGGGAGCGGGTGCAGGCGCCGGTGCGGAAGCGGCGGTCTGCTCGGCCAGCGCGCTGGCCCAATCGTCCGCATCGCTGGAGGATGAAGTGTTGTCAGTCATGGTCGTTCTTCGGATCGCTGTCTTGGTGGGAGATCATCTGCAGCACGCGCAGCGCATAGCGTTCGTTCGACACGCCGTAGCCGCATTCCATGACCGGAATGCCGTCGACGCGCGCGGTGATCGACGAGGGCAACTCGATGGGCAGCACGTCGCCGGCCTGGAGCTTGAGCACCTCGCCGATGGTCGAGGGCATGGTGATGAATTCGGCGGAGAGCTCGACGTCGGCGCTCTGCATCTGCTGCGACATCTGGCGCACCCAGCGCTTGTCGATCTCGATCTCGTCCTGCACCGGATTGGAAAGCAGGTCGCGGATCGGCTCGATCATCGAATAGGGAATGCACACGTGCAGGAAGCCGCCCACAGGGCCGAACTCGATCTGCAGCGTGGTGGTGATCACCACCTCGTTCGGCGCGACGATGTTGGCCAGCTTGCCGTGCATCTCGGCGCGCACGTAGTCGAAGGCGAGCGGGAACACCGGCTGCCAGGCGTCGCCGTAGCACTGTAGCGTGAGGTTCAGAAGGCGCTTGATGATGCGCTGTTCGGTGCGCGTGAAGTCGCGGCCTTCCACGCGCACGTGGTAGCGGCCGTCGCTGCCGAACAGGTTGTCGACCACCAGGAACACCAGCTTCGGGTCGAACACGAAGAGCGCGGTGCCGCGTAGCGGCTTCAGGTGCAGCATGTTGATGTTGGCGGGCACCGGCAGGTGCCGCACGAACTCGCCGTACTGCTGGATGTGGATCGGTCCGACCGAAATGTCGGGGCTGCGGCGCATGAAGTTCAGCAGCGAGCTGCGCAGGTGGCGCGCGAAACGCTCGTTGATGACCTCGAGCGTGTGCATGCGCCCGCGCACCACGCGGTCGGGCGCACCGAGGTTGTAGACGGGCAGGCCGTCCGCGCTGCTCGCCGCGCCGTCGTTCTGCTCGCTCCCGCCGCCGGTGACGCCCTGCAATAGCGCGTCGACCTCGTCCTGGGAGAGCACTTGTTCATAGGCCATGGATCGCCGGTTCGTGAAATGGGTTACTGCACCATGAAGGTGCTGAAGGAAACGCCTGCGATCTCCTGCGGCGGGCTGCCGGCGCCGAGCGGGCGGCTCAGGTCGAAGCGGATCTCCTCGGCGAGCCGGGCCTTGTCCTCGGTGGTGACCAGCGACTCGGGCGGGCGATTCGACAGCAGCAGCAGCAGGCGGCTGCGCACTTCGGGCATGAACTCGACGATGCGTGTCTTGGTCTGTTCGTCGCGCACCTTGAGCGCCATGCCCACGTGCAGGAAGCGCGGCCGGCCGTCGGAGCGCACGTTCACCGTCACCGGCTCGAGCGTCACGAAGATCGGCTTCTCGGGCACGGCAACGGCCGCAGCGGCGGCCGGGGCCGGCGCGGCGCCTTCGCGCGGGCTCATCAGGTAGTACACGCCGCCGCCGGTCAGCACGGCGGCCAGCGCCACGCTCAGGAGCACGATCACCAGCTTCGATGAACGGCCGGTGGCGGGGGGAACGGTTGGAATTGCGGCGGTAGGACTGGTGGCCATGTTGGAAGCTGCGAAACGAATCGGGTTCGGACTATTTTTTGCCAGGTGAGCGGCAAACGAAGGGCTGATCAAGCGCGGGAAAAGGCCTCAGATCCCGCGTTCGCCTCAGGCGAAGGTGTTCAGACGAAGGTGTCGACGGCGGCGTTGGACCTGCGCTGCGCGGCAGCGGTCCCAAGGGGCGCGGCCTGTGCGGCGGCAGCGGCCGCCTCCGAGCCGAAGGCCGGGCGGTCCGCGCGGCGCGCGGACGCCTGCTGCTGTTGCTGCTGCTGCGCATCCTGGCCGAGGGTGCCGCCCTGTCCCGGCGAGTGGTGCGCCTCGGCGCCGACCGAAGCTTGGCCGAGGCTGATGCCGCTGTCGGCCATGCTCGCGCGCAACTGCGGCAGCGCCGCTTCCACCGCGCGGCGCACGCTCTCGTGGGCCGAGAAGAACATCGCCTGGGCCTGGTTGTCGGCCATCGACAGCGTCACCTTGAGCGGGCCGAGGCCGGCCGGGTTGAGGTTCAGTTCGGCCACCTGGTAGCCCGCGGCGCTCATGCGCAGCATCTGCTGGCCGATGGCGCGGCCCCATGCCTCGCTGCCGACCGACGGCTCGACCGTGAGGGTCGGCGTGTGGACCGAGGCCGGCGGCACGCTCGTGCGCGCACTGTCGACCGCCATGGAAGGCGGCGAGCCGAGCACGATGGAGGCGGCGGGCGTCGCCGGCCCCTGCGCCGGCAGCTCGGCCGCGCGCGCCACCACATCGGTGGGGATCGACGTGGCCGCGGCATCGTCCTGCGCCGGGATCGGCAGGTCGGACACCGCTGCATTCGGCGCTGCCGGACGCGCGGGGTTGGCGACAGGGATCGGCACAGCTGTGGCGTCGACTGCGTCGGCGTCGGCCTCGCCGGTCGGCTGGGCAATGGCGTCCGCCGGCATGGTGGCAGGAGCCTGGGCATCGGGCTTCGCGGCGCTGCCGTTCGCCTGCGGTGCGGTCTGGGCGAGCGCGTCGGCAGGCTGCGGCTGCGTGCTGCCCGCTGCCTCGTCGGCGGCCGCGACGGCAGTGCCGGCATCGGCTGCCGGTACATCTCCGGTTGCGGTATCGGTCACCAGCCCCGGTGTGCCGGCCTGCGCGCCGCCGGCGGCAACCGGTGCACCGGCCGGCAGCCCCGCAGCCGGCAAGCTTCCGGGCATCGGGGCGAAGAAGGCCAGTGGCAGCGGTTCGGCCGCAAGTTCTTCCCTGCGGTCGGCACCGCGCCCGGGCTTGCGCCGGGCCGCGCCTTCCAGCGCAGACCCGTCTTCGGCGGGCTGCGCGTTGCCGCCGCGCGAGCGCTCCAGCACCGCATGGAAATTGCGGCCATCGGGCTCGTCGGCGCTGCGGCCGCGCGCACCGGAGGCACTGGAGGAAGAAACGGGCGAGGCCGCCGTGCCGGGGCCGAAGGAAGGGGCGATGGAAGTGGACATGGCGAAAGGAATCAGGATGTCGGTTGGATCGCGCGGTCGAAGAATTGGCGCGCCGCGCGCTCGTCGCTGTCGCGTTGCTCGCGCCGCGCGCCGGCCACCAGCTCCTGCCGGCGCAGCCGCTCGGCCAGCGCATCGAAGGAGTTGAGGCGCCGCTTGTGGTGCTGCCATTCGTTGCGCCCCAGGTCGAGCCGGCTCGCGGCCTGCGCCACGATGGCGCGCTGCTGCTGGATTGCGCCGTCGAGTGTGGCCAGGAAGTTGCGGTAGTTGTGCCATTGCGCGGACGGCAGGCCGCCCTGCATCAGCACGTCGAGCTGCTGGCTGTAGTCCTCGCGGTACTGCAGCAGCAGGTCGAGCTTCTCGCGCGCGCTGACTTGCGCGTTCTGCAGCACGCCGAGCTGGCGGGCGGCGTCGTCGGCCTTGGTGCGCGCCAGGTCGGTGAGCGTGTCGAGCGGAAGTTTGTGGGCCATGGTGGTTCCGGGAGATAGGGGTGGCCGCCCGGTCAGGCAGCCGGGAAGATGTCGCTCATGCGCGCGATCGCTTCGGCATAGCCGCAGCGCTCCTGCATCGGCTGCTGCAGGAAGGCCTCGATGCGCGGATAGAGCGCGATCGCCTGGTCGAGCTGCGGATCGTGGCCGGGCGCGTAGGCGCCGACGCTGATCAGGTCGCGGTTTCGCTGGTAGCGCGACAGCGCCTGCTTGAAGCGGCGCACGGTCTCGAACTGCGACGGCTCGATCAGCGAGGTCATCGCGCGGCTGATCGAGGCCTCGATGTCGATCGCCGGGTAGTGGCCGGCCTCGGCCAGCGTGCGCGAGAGCACCACGTGGCCGTCGAGGATGGCGCGCGCCGAGTCGGCGATCGGGTCCTGCTGGTCATCGCCTTCGGACAGCACGGTGTAGAAGGCGGTGATCGAGCCGCCGCGGCCCTCGGCGTCGCGCGCACCGTTGCCCGCACGCTCCACGAGCGCCGGCAGCTTGGCGAACACCGAAGGCGGGTAGCCCTTGGTGGCAGGCGGCTCGCCGACCGCGAGCGCGATCTCGCGCTGCGCCATCGCATAGCGGGTGAGCGAATCCATGATCAGCAGCACGTCGCGTCCCTGGTCGCGGAAGTACTCGGCCAGGCAGGTGGCGTAGGCAGCGCCCTGCAGGCGCAGCAGCGGCGAGTTGTCGGCCGGCGCCGCGACGACCACCGCGCGCGCCAGGCCTTCCTTGCCGAGCGTGTGCTCGATGAATTCCTTCACTTCGCGCCCGCGCTCGCCGATCAGTCCGACCACGATGACCTCGGCGCTGGTGTAGCGCGCCATCATGCCGAGCAGCACGCTCTTGCCGACGCCCGAGCCTGCGAACAGGCCCATGCGCTGGCCGCGGCCGACGGTGAGCATCGCGTTGATCGCGCGCACGCCCACGTCGAGCACCGAATCGATCGGCGCGCGCGTCAGCGGGTTGATCGGCGGCGACGACAGCGGCACCTTGCGGCTGATGTCGAGCGGCCCGAGGCCGTCGAGCGGACGGCCGACCGCGTCGACCACGCGGCCGAGCATGCCTTCGCCCACCGGCAGCCGCTTGGCATGCGCCTCGCCGGGGGCCGCGCCGGCGGCGGGCCATGCCGCACCGGGGCGTGCGAACACGCGCGCGCCCGGCAGCAGGCCGGCCACTTCGCTCTGCGGCATCAGAAACAGGCGGTCGCCCGCGAAGCCGACCACTTCGGCCTCGGCATGGCGCTGCGCATGGCCGGGCGGCAGTTCGATCAGGCAGTCGCTGCCGACCGGCAACTGCAGCCCCACGGCTTCGAGCACCAGGCCCACGGCGCGGGTCAGCCGCCCCGAGGTGGCGATGGTCTGGCAGCGGCCGACCTCGGTGCGCGCCTGCGCGAGCGTGGCCTGCCACGACTGGAGATGCGGGTTGGACGACATGGCTTCAGGCACCCTCGGCATCGGCGTGCGACGAGAAGGCGCCCACCACGCGCTTCCAGCGGGTTTCGAGCGTGGCGTCCATCTCGCCGCTCGCCGAGCGCACGCGGCAGCTGCCGCGCGCGAGCGTGTCGTCGGCGCGCAGCTGCCAACCGGCGGCCTGCAGCTCGCCGCCGAGGCTGTTCTTCACCAGCGCCACGTCGTCGGGATGCAGCAGCAGGCGCGGCTCGCCCTGCAGCGCGGGTTCGGCATGCAGCAGGTCCTGCACCAGCGCGAGCACCCATTCGGGCTCGGTGCGCAGCGTGCGGTGGACCACCTGCCGCGCCACGTCGAGCGCGAGCGCGAGGATCGCTTCGGAGAGTTCGCTCTCTGCACTGCGCAGCGCCGCGGGCAGCGAGGCGGCCAGTGCGCGCAACTGCTCGGCATGGGCGCTCGCGCCCGCGAGCCCGGCGGCCAGCCCTTCGGCGTGGCCTTCGGCATGGCCCTTGGCCCAGCCCTCGCGGCGGCCCTCGGCTTCGCCGGTGGCGCGCGCTTCTTGCCGCAGGCGCTGGAGCTCGGCTTCGCGTGCCAGCGCCACCGGGTCGCGGCGCGGTGCCGCCGGCTTCGACGCCGGCGTCTGCGCCGTGCGCACGTCGGTCTCGAGCGAGCCCATCTCCCAGCGCTGCCAGGCCGACAGGCGTGGGCGCGTGGAAGCGAACGCGGCGGAGGAGGAGGTGGTGTCAGACGAATTCATCGGTGCCCGGGGTGGAAACGACGATGTCGCCCGCGTCGGCCAGGCGGCGCACTACCTGCAGGATGGCCTTCTGCTCGGTCTCGACCTGCGAGACGCGCACCGGGCCGCGCAGTTCGATGTCTTCCCGCAGCGTTTCGGCCGCACGCTGCGACATGTTCTTGAGGAACTTCTCGCGCAGCTCGGGCGCCGAGCCCTTGAGCGCGACGATGAGCGAGTCGGACTCGATGTCCTTGAGCAGGCGCTGGATGTAGCGGTCCTCGAGGTCGAGCAGGTTCTCGAACACGAACATCTCCTCGACGATGCGCTGCGCCAGCGCTTCGTCGTGGGCGCGCACGTGGGCGATGGCTTCTTCTTCCTGCGCGCTGTTCATCAGGTTGACGATCTCGGCCGCGGTGCGCGCGCCGCCCAGGCGGCTGCGCTTCAGGCCTTCGCCCGAGAGCATTTCGGTCAGCACGTCGGTCAGTTCGGCCAGCGCCGCGGGCTGCACGCCGCCGAAGGTGGCCACGCGCAGGATCACGTCGTGGCGCAGGCGCTCAGGCAATTTCTCGAGCACTTCTGAGGCCTTCTTGCGCTCGAGGTGGACCAGCAGCGTGGCGAGGATCTGCGGATGCTCATCGCGCACCAGCTCGACCACTTCGCTGGCTTCGAGGTCGTTGAGCCGCTCGATGCCGCCATGCGGCTCGTCGGGCTGCAGGATGTCTTCGAGCAGGTTGCTCGCCCGGTCGTCGCCGAGCGCCTTGCGCAGCACGGCGCGGATGTAGCTGCCCGAGCCCAGGTGCAGCGCGGAGAGTTGCTCGGTCTCGAGCCGGAACTCGGCCAGCACGGCCGCCAGTTCGTCCTTCGAGACCTGGCTCAGCTTGGCCATCGCGACGCCCAGCGCCTGCACCTCGGTGGCGGGCAGGTGGTGCAGCGTGGCCGCCGCGCGGTCCTCGCCGATGGACATCAGCAGAATCGCGGCCTTTCGGGTGCCTGCATCGCTCATGAGTTCATCCAGTGCTTGATCAAGGTGGCCACCAGGCGCGGGTCCTGGTCGGCGGTCTGGTGCGCATAGTCGAGGTCGGCCTTCTGACGCTCGGCTTCGCGCAGCCGCGCGTTGTGCTGCGCGGCCTGGGCCTCGTCTTCGGCCGGGTCGCCGGTCGGGATCGGGCCGGGTACGACGGGCGCGGCGACCACCGGCGGGCCGAGATGCTTGCGCAGCAGCGGACGCGCTACGGCGAACCAGGCAAAGAGCGCGAGCACCGCGAGCAGCAGGTACTGGGTCGCCGTCATCGCGAGCCCGAGGTTGGCGGGGTCGCGCCAGAACGGCAGCTCGGGGCCGGCCTGTTCGTCGTGCTCGCGCGCGAAGGCGCTGTTGACCACGTTGAGCGAGTCGCCACGCTCCTGGCTGAAGCCCATGGCTTCCTTCACGAGGTTGCGGATCTGCTCGACCTCGGCCGGCGCGAGCGCGCGCTGCACCCGCTTGCCGTCGGCGTCGGGTGCGTCGCGGTGGTTCACCACCACGGCCACCGACAGCCGCTTGACGCCGCCTGCCGCCTGCTGCACGTGGCGGATCGAGCGGTCGAGTTCGTAGTTGGTCGTCACGTCCTTGCGCGAGCTGCCCGGGCCCGACAGGGCCGAAGCCGCGGTGGTGGCCGCGGCGGCGCCCGGCGCGGCGGCCTGTGGATTGGCGGGCGCGTTCGGCGGCGTGGTGCCGGGCGCGGTGATGGGGGCGGTCGGCGTCTGCGGCGGCTGGTTCGACAGCGCACCGGGCACGCCGCCCGGCGGCGTCATGCCCTGCTGCAGTGACTCGCTCGAGGTCTGGCTGCGGATCGCCGGCGCGCGCGGCGCCTGGTTGGGGCTGTAGCTTTCCTCGGTGCGTTCGACCACCGAGAAGTCGATCTCGGCCGCGACCTGCGCACGCACGTTGCTCGCGCCGAGGATCGGCTGCAGGATCGCCTCGATGCGGCGGATGTAGCCCTGCTCGATCTCCTGCGCATACTTGAGCTGGCTCACGTCGAGCCCGCGCGCGCCCGCATTGGCGGCCGACAGCAGGTTGCCGTGCTGGTCGACCACGGTCACGCTCTTGGCATTGAGTTCGGGCACGCTGCTGGACACCATGTGCACGATGGCGCTGACCTGGCCTTCGTCGATGCCGCGGCCGCGGTGCAGCGTGAGCACCACCGAGGCCGACGGCTTCTTCTGGTCGCGCACGAAGAGCGACGCCTTGGGCAGCGCCAGGTGCACGCGCGCCGCCTCGACCGAGCCGATCGATTCGATGGAGCGCGCGAGCTCGCCCTCGAGGCCGCGCTGGTAGTTGACCTGTTCGGCGAAATGGCTGGTGCCGAACTTCTGGTTGTCGAGCAGTTCGAAGCCCACCCCGCCGCCCTTGGGCAGCCCCTCGGCCGCGAGCTTGAGCCGCAGTTCGGGCACCTTGTCGCTCGCGACCAGGATCGCGCTGCCACCGGCGGTGAACTTGTAGGGCACGTTCATCTGCTGCAGCGACGCGATGATCGCACCGCCGTCGCGGTCCGACACGTTGGTATAGAGCACGCCGTAGTCCGGCGCGCGGCTCCAGAGCATGAACGCCGCCGCGGCGGCCACGATCGCGGCGGCGCCGACGATCAGCGGCAGCTTAGGCTGGGCGCGCAGGCGCTCGGTGAACGCCGAGGCGGAGGAGGGCGCCATGCCGGCGCCCGCGGGCGCCGCCGGATTCATCGGGCGACCTCCGGCCGGCGCAGCTGGGTCTTGGAGGGGGACGGGAAGCTTGGATGTTCTGGAGTCATGCCGAGGGGCCGTGTGTGGTCGGGCGGGCTTGGGGTACGGCGTTGATTCTCAGCAGGCGCGCCATATTCGATTGGCCGAACAACCGGGGTTTTCGCCGTCAGTTGGGGGCATGTGTCGAGGGCGTCCCCTGATACGCTGAAAACACGCGGAGGCGCTTCGGCGCTTCCTCTGTCCACCCCAGTTCCACTCCCAGAGAAAGAGAGTCCCATGTCGATTTCCGCCATCGAATCGGTGCTGCAGCAGATGCGCGTCACCGCGCTCCAGTCCGGCATCGCGCAGCCCAGCAAGGCCGAGCCTGCCGAGTCCGGCGGCTTTGCCGCCGAGCTGCGCCGCTCGCTCGAGAACATCAGCACCGCGCAGACCCGCGCTTACGGCCAGGCCGAGGACTTCGAAATGGGCAAGCCCGGCGTCGCGCTCAACGACGTCATGGTGGACCTGCAGAAAGCCAACGTGGCGTTCCAGACCGGCCTGCAGGTGCGCAACCGCCTGGTCGCGGCATACCAGGAAATCATGAGCCTCCCGGCCTGAAATTGAACGCCCCCCGAAGCGCCTTCGGCGCCTCCCCCCACTGGGGGGCGCACCCAGCGGCCGGGCGAAGCCCGTTCCGCGGGTGCCCTCGGTCGGCGGGGATCTTGGAATGAAAGTGTGTTGTGGATCTTTTTTCGGGCCCGCCCTAAATGTTCGGCAGACCCTGCCGATAACTAACCCAACGATGGCTTGAGTCTCACAGTGGAAGCGGGTCCAGCGTTACGGCCGATGGCCGGAGTCCACAACCTTTTGTTTATCAGGAGTCGAACATGGCGCAAGTCATCAACACCAACAGCCTCTCGCTGGTTGCTCAAAACAACCTCAACAAGTCGCAAAGCTCGCTCAACACCGCGATCGAGCGCCTGTCGTCCGGCATGCGCATCAACAGCGCCAAGGACGACGCAGCGGGCCAGGCCATTGCCAACCGCTTCACCGCGAACGTCAAGGGCCTGACCCAGGCAGCCCGCAACGCCAACGACGGCATCTCGCTCGCTCAGACCACCGAAGGCGCGCTGAACGAAATCAACAACAACCTGCAGCGCGTTCGCGAACTGTCGGTTCAGGCCGCCAACGGCACGAACTCGGGCAGCGACCTCTCGTCGATCCAGGCTGAAATCAAGCAGCGCCTCGACGAAATCGACCGCGTGTCGGCCCAGACCCAGTTCAACGGCGTGAATGTGCTCGCCAAGGACAGCAAGCTGACGATCCAGGTCGGCGCCCACGACGGCGAAACGATCGACATCAACCTCAAGGAAGTCACCTCCAAGACGCTCGGCCTGGGCAACATGGACATTTCCAAGAAGTCGCTCGACCTGTCGACGGTTTCCGCTTCGGCAACGACCACGGTGAAGCCGGGCTCGACCGGCGCGACCACCTCGGTGAACCTCACGGCCGTCGACAGCGCTGCCGCCAGCTCGTACACCGTGTACGTGGACGACGGCGACGCCGACACGCTGTATGTGTCGGACGACGCCGGTACGACCTTCTACGCCGCCACCTACGACAGCGCTTCGGGCACGCTGGCATTCGACGGCTCGACCCCGCTGGGCGCCGCACCGACCGCCACGCTGGCTGCCGCCGGCCAGGAAATCTCGGCCGGCAACGGCGCAACGGTGAATGTCGACAACGTGACGGCCGTGAACTCCGACGCGGCTGCCGCGATCGAGATGTACGTCGACCAGAACGGCGACTGGTTCGTGTCGAAGGATTCGGGCGCCACGGTCATCAGCGCCGACTTCGACGCTGCCACCGGCCAGGTGAGCTACGACAGCGGCGACTTCGCCACTGCCGCGGCACCGACCACCGGCATTTCCGATGCGATCGACAGCTACGAAGTGCCGCCGGTCGCGGTGCCCGCCGTCACGGCCAACCTGTCGGGCCTGCCGTCCGCTTCGGTCGGTTCGTCGCCCACGCTGCATGCCGTCACCAATGCCGACGGCAGCGCCGGCGGCTACGTGGTGAAGGGCGAGGCCAATGGCGCCGAGGTGTACTACAAGGCCAACGTGGCCGACGACGGCACCGTGACGCTGGGCGAACAGTACAACGCCGACCCGCTGGCCGCCATCGACGAAGCCCTTGCCGGCGTCGACGAACTGCGCAGCCAGCTCGGTGCGGTGCAGAACCGTTTCGAGTCGACCATCACGAACCTGAACAACACGACCAACAACCTGTCGGCCGCACGTTCGCGTATCGAAGACGCCGACTACGCAGTGGAAGTGTCGAACATGACGCGCGCCCAGATCCTGCAGCAGGCCGGTACCTCCGTCCTGGCGCAGGCCAACCAGACCACGCAAGGCGTCCTCTCGCTCCTGCGTTGATCGTCTCCTAGCAACCCACGCGCTTCGCGTGCCTGCCGCAAGGCAGGTGCGCGGCGCAGACGCAGGGCCCCGGCCCTTGCGTCTGCGCTTTTCTCTGCGGCTTCCGCTGGAGGCCGCAGAGAAAAGCGAAACACCGAGAGAAAGAAAAAATGCCAGTCAGCAGCATCGGCGTCGGCTCCGGCCTTGAACTGTCCACCTTGCTCGCGCAGCTCGAGAAAGCCGAGAGCCAGCCGCTCGTGGCGATCCAGCAGCGCGCGACCAGCTACACCACGAAGCTCTCGGCCTACTCGCAGATCCAGAGCGCGCTCAACACGCTCAAGACTGCCGGCGACAAGCTCGCCGACCCGGCCTTCTTCAAGACGGTGAAAGCCTCGGTCAGCGAGACCACCGTGCTGAGCGCCGCCACCAGCGAGACCTCGGTTGCGGGCAGCTATGCCATCGACGTGTCCCAGCTCGCGCAGTCGCAGTCGCTGGTGTCGGCCGGCCAGGCCGACGCCAAGGCCAAGATCGGCACCGGCACGATCACTATCAATTTCGGCGCCATCACGGGCGGCACGCTCGATGCCGGCACTGGCCAGTACACGGGCGCGACCTTCGCGGCCGATGCCGAGCGAAATCCGGCGCAGATCACCATCGGCGAAAGCACCAACTCGCTGGAGGGCATCCGCGACGCGATCAACAAGGCCAATGCCGGCGTCACCGCGAGCATCATCAACGACGGCAGCGGCACGCCCAACCGCCTGGTGCTGGTGTCTAGCGAGTCGGGCGAGACCTCGACCATGCAGATCTCGGTGACCGGGGATGCCGCGCTGCAGAACCTGCTGGCCTTCGACCCGGCCGGTACGCAGACCATGAAGCAGACCACGGTCGGTCAGGACGCCAAGCTCAAGATCAACGGCATCGACATCGTGAGCGCGTCGAACACCGTCTCCGAGGGAATTCAGGGCACGACGCTGACGCTCGCGAAGACCGGTACCACCAATCTGAAGATGACGAGCGACACCTCGGCGGTGTCGGCGGCCATCACCGCCTTCGTCACGGCCTTCAACACGCTGCAGAGCACTGCGACCAAGCTCACGGCCTACGACGCCGACAGCAAGACCGGGGCCGCGCTGATGGGCGACCAGACGCTGCGCAACCTGATGACCGAGGTCCGGCAGACGCTCACCGCCGCTCAGGCGGGCGGGCCGAACGACATCAAGGTGCTGACGGAGATCGGCGTGGGGTTCCAGAAGGACGGCACGCTCGCGGTCGACGCGACCAAGCTCGCCAATGCACTCAGCAAGAACCTCGGCGGCGTCGCGAACCTGTTCTCCAGCGCGACCGACAGCACCGCCGGGTACGGCAAGCAGATCGGCGCGCTCGTGACCCGGCTCACGTCGTCGAGCGGCGCGCTCACGACGGCCACCAACGGCGTCAACACCACGCTCGAAGACCTCAGCGACCAGTACAACGCCGTGCAGGCACGCGTCGAGTCGACGGTCGAACGCTACCGCGCGCAATTCACGCAACTCGACGTTCTGGTCAACAGCCTCAACAACACCATGGCCTACCTCACGCAGCAGTTCGATGCCATGAACGGCAGCAGCAAGTAGGTCCAGAAAGCCGCCGATGTACACCTCCCACACTTTCCGAACCGGCGCCAGTGCCTACTCACGTCTCGGCGTGGAAACGCAGGCCATGAGCGCCTCGCCGCACCAGCTCATCGCGATGCTGTTCGACGGCGTGGCCACGAGCATCGGCCTGGCGCGCCACCACATGGCGACCGGCGACATGCTTGCCAAGGGCAAGGCGATCTCGAAGGCCATCAACATCGTGGACAACGGCCTGAAGGCCGGCCTCGATGCCCGGGCCGCGGGCGCCGCCGGCACCGAGCTGGTGGACAACCTGACGGCGCTCTACGACTACGTGATCCGCCGCCTGCTGCACGCGAACCTGCACAACGACGCCAAGGCGCTCGGCGAGGCGGAGTCGCTGCTCGGCAACATCGCTTCGGCCTGGCGCGAGATCGGGGGCGGCCATGGCGGCAACTGATTCGATGCACGCGCAGCAGGCCGTGCCGGCGCGCGAGGAGCTTATCCGCTGCTACCGTGAACTGGCCTCGACGATGTCGCTCATGGCGGCGTTGACGCGCGCCAAGGACTGGACGCGGCTGCCCGAACTCGAGGCCCGCTCCACGGTGCTGGTCGAGCGGCTCAAGGCCGTCGGTACGGTGCCGCTCGCGGCGGAAGACCTGGCGCATGTGCGCGCTTTGATGGCGCGCATCGACGCCGACAAGGCGGAGGTTTGCAGCCTTGTCAAACCGCAGCTGGAGATGCTGATGGCCAAGATGGCGCAGCTGCACAAGCGCAGCGATCTTGACAAGGCCTACGGCCTGCCGCACTGATCGCCACGCCCCACCCACGACCATGAACAGGCCGGTTGGAACTCCCGATGCCGCGCACGCAACGAAGCTTGCCGCGTTGCGGCCGGACCTCGCTGCGCTGCAGGCCGAGGTCGGGACCAGCGTGCCCGCGAGTGCGGTGGCCGAAATCCAGAAGGTCAAGAACGATGTCCGGCTGCCGTCCCAGGCCATGCACGCGGCGCTGCTGGCGGCAGAAGCGCAGCCTCCCGCGCCCGCGCAGCCACCCGCGGGCGGGCCGCGCTCCATCGAGACGCAATGGTCCGTCGCGGCTCGCGCCATCGGCGCGGTGCTGGCCGACTTGCAGGCCGATCCCGAGCCGGTGCGGGGCAGTGCGCCCCTGTGGGCGTCGGCGCAGAAGGCTCCGCCCGCCCCCGTGCTGGCGGCCGCGCTGGACAAGGCACTGAGCGGCAGCGGCTTGTTCTACGAATCGCACCTGCTTGAGTTCGCGATGGGCCTGCGCAGCGTGGCGCAACTCGCCGACGAGCCGCAGATGCACCTGACGCGGCAGCAGCAGCCGGAAAGCGCCGGTGCGAAACCGCAGCCTCAAGCGCAGCAGGCGGCACAGGCACAGCTCGCTGCGGCGGTTGCGCAGGCGCCGGCGCTGCCGGGCGCTACCGCGGCGGCCGCGCCATCGGGCACTGCACCGCGCGGCGAGCTTGCGCAGGCACCTGCCCCGGCCGTGGTCGGCCCGAATCAGGCGCCCGGCACGCCGACGCACCTTGCGGCGCTGCCGGCCGGGGATGCGCCCGGGTTGCCCGGCGAGCGGGTCGCCGCCGAGGCCGGTGCGTCCTCTGCGCGTGCTGCCGCTGCAGCACCGGCGCTCGAGGTGATCCATCCGCAAACCACCGCGCTCGTGCACCAGCAGCTCGACCTGCTCGCCACGACGGTGTTCCGCTGGACCGGCCAGGCCTGGCCCGACGTGCCGATGACCTGGTCGGTAGAGCCCGAAGACGGGCCGCCCGCCGATGAAGCGGAGGCACACGGGGCCAGCGAAGCGCAGGCGCCGCGGCGCTGGGTCACCACGGTGTCGCTGGCGCTGCCGAGGCTCGGCGCGGTCGATCTGCGGCTGAGCCTCCTGGGCGAACAGGTGCAGGCGCAGCTCGCGGCCAGCGAGGCCGGAGCGCTCGCGCGGCTGCAGGGCGGCGGCGGCGAACTCGGCCCCCGCCTCGAGGCCGCGGGCCTGCGCCTGCAGGATCTGCAGATCACGGCCATGCAGGCCCGGGATGCGGCGCCTGCCGTCGGGGAGCTGCATCAATGACCACCGCAGGCCCCGAAAGCCCGCGCCAGACCGCGGTCGCGCTGTCCTATGCGGACCCTGCGAAGGCGCCCGTGGTGGTGGCCAAGGGCTACGGCCTCACCGCCGAATCGATCCTGCGGCAGGCGCGCGAGAACGGCGTGTACGTGCACGCCTCGCCCGATCTGATCCGACTGCTGATGCAGGTCGACCTCGACCGCCAGATCCCGCCGCAGCTCTACCTCGCGGTGGCCGAGGTCCTGGCCTGGATCCATGGCATCGAGCAGTCTGCAAAGGTGCCCCGATGATCAATGTATTTTCATTGAAACCTTCTGTTACTGAGAACCAGTCGCATTGCTCCGAAGGGGCGTCGTGCGTTTGCAACAAAAGATTACAGCCAGTTGTAGCCCCGTTTACAGTTTGCCTGGCTCGGGAAGTTACAAAGTTTAACTAGGTGGGAATAATTCACACCAGGACATGAACAACGGAGTGCATCTTGCAAACGGATAACGTAATGAATGCGGCGAACGGCGAGATCTCGCGCGAGATCGGTGACGTCAACCTCGCCTACATGCTGCTGGCCCAGAAGCTCGTCAAGCAGGACCGCGTGGCGGCGATGTTCCGCCTCGGCATCAGCAGTGAACTCGCGGACATGCTCGCGGGCATGTCGCTGGCCCAGATCCTGAAGCTCGCGGCGTCGAACTTCCTGCTCTGCAGCTTCCGCCTGAACGAGCACGCCTCGATGTCGGCTGTGGTCGGCGAGGGAAAGGACAGCACGCTGCAGCAGGCGCACATGTCGATCCTGATGTCGGCCCGTACGCTGCAGATGCAGAAGGAAGCGGTAGCGGCATGACGCGCAAGACCGTCCTTGGCGAAGTGCGGGAAGTCCAGCTCGCCATCGAACTGATCGGGCTCGGCGCCCGGCTGCAGTTCCTCGAGGCCGAGGTCGGCCTGAGCCGCGAACGGCTGATCCGGCTCTACAAGGAGATAAAGGGCGTTTCGCCGCCCAAGGGATTGCTGCCTTTTTCGACCGATTGGTATATGACTTGGCTGGCGAATATCCATTCGTCGATGTTCTATAACATTTACCAATTCATGAAGATTCATTCCGATGAAGAAAAGGTCTGGATCCTAATTAAAAGCTATAAATTGTATTTGCAGCAAATTGCCGCGCAAGACAGCGAGCCAATTCTGGATTTCACGCGCGCCTACACGATGGTGCGTTTTTTCGACAGCGACATGCTGCAACTGAGCACCTGCAGCCGGTGCGCGGGGCAGTTCATCGCGCATGCGCACGACCACAAGAACGGGTACGTGTGCGTGCTTTGCCGCCCGCCCTCGCGCGCAGGCAAGGCGCGCGGCGCAAAGCGCAGCGGCGACGCGGCAGTGGTGGTGCCGACACGGAGCGGGGAAGGCATGGGTTTGGGTGTGGGGCAGGCGCTCGAGGCGGGCGCGCTCCACTGACATGGACCCTGCCCGGTTTGGGCGGGGCTTTTGAATCGACGCCTCAAGGGCAGTAGGGGAAGCGTGTGCTCCTTTTGGTTGGTTATCTGGTGGTGATCGGCGCCGTGTTCGGCGGCTATGCATTGATGGGCGGGCACTTCGGCGTGCTGTTCCAGCCCGTGGAGCTGCTGATGATCGGCGGCGCCGCGCTGGGCGCCTTCATTGCCGGCAACAACGGCAAGACGATCAAGGCCACGCTGAAGGAACTGCCGCTGCTGCTGCGCTCGTCCAGGCACAACCGCCAGCTCTACCTCGACCTGCTCGCTCTGCTCTACGAGCTGCTCGCCAAGGCGCGCAAGGAAGGGATGATGAAGCTCGAGACCGACGTGGAAGACCCGTCGCAAAGCGAGATCTTCAGCCGCTATCCCAAGATCCTGGCCGATGCCGGCGTGATGGAATTCCTTTGCGATTACCTGCGCCTCGTCATCAGCGGCAATACCGATGCATTCGAGATCGAGGCGCTGATGGACCACGAGATCGAGACCATCAAGCACGAGGCCGAGATCCCGATGCACAGCCTGGCGCGCGTGAGCGACGCGCTGCCCGCGCTCGGCATCGTGGCCGCCGTGATGGGCGTGGTGCACGCGCTGGCCTCGGCCGACCTGCCGCCCTCGGAAATGGGCGCGCTGATCGCCCACGCGATGGTCGGCACCTTCCTGGGCGTGCTGCTGGCCTACGGCTTCGTCGCGCCGCTCGCGTCGCTCATCGAGCAGAAGGTGGCCGAGGGCATGAAGATGTACCAGTGCGCCAAGGTGACGCTGCTTGCGAGCCTCAACGGCTATGCACCGCAGCTCGCGGTGGAGTTCGGCCGCAAAGTGCTGTTCTCGACCGAGCGGCCCAGCTTCACCGAGCTGGACAGCCACGTGCGCGAAGTCAAGGCGCGCTGACGCGGGCGGAGCACACACAGTCATGAGCGCGGAAAAGCACAGGATCGTCGTTCGGCGGGTGGCCGGACATGGCGGCGGCCACCACGGCGGCGGCTGGAAGATCGCCTATGCCGACTTCATGACCGCCATGATGGCGTTCTTTCTCGTGATGTGGCTGCTCTCCAGTTCCTCGCCGAAACAGCGCGAGGGCATTGCCGAGCATTTCCGGATGCCGCTGATGGTGGCCTTGAGTGGTGGCGAGAAAAGCAGCACCAGCGTGAGCGTGATCCCCGGTGGCGGCATGGACCCGAGCACGCGCGCCGCGGGCGAGGTGCGCCAGGCCGATGCCGAGGAAGAAGCCGACGCGGACCGTCTCGCGAGCATGAAGGAACGGCTCGACAAGCTCATCGAGTCGAGCCCGATATTCAAGCAGTTCCGTTCGCAGATCCTGATCGACATCACGACCGAAGGGCTGCGGCTGCAGATCGTGGACAGCGAGAACCGCCCCATGTTCGACCTGGCGAGTGCGCGGCTGGTGCCGCACATGCGCGCGATCCTGCGCGAGCTCGCGCCCGCGCTCCACGAACTGCCGAACCGCATCACGCTGTCGGGCCACACCGATGCCATCGTCTACAGCAACGGCGACCGCTCGTACGGCAACTGGGAGCTGTCGGCCGACCGCGCGAACGCGTCGCGGCGCGAACTGGTCATCGGCGGCATGGAAGAAGGCAAGGTGCTGCGCGTGGTGGGCCTGGCCGACAGCATGCACATCGACCGCGCGAATCCGCGCAACCCGATCAACAGGCGCATCAGCATCATCTTGCTGAACCGCCGCACGCAGCAGCAGATCGAGCACGAGAACGGTGGTGGCGGCGCCAGCGTTGCCGCGGCGCTGCCGGCGGCCCCGCGGGCGCCGTCTTCGCCATCTTCGCCGCCGCTCTCGCCCACCGACAACGTCAAGCTGACTTCGCAAGAGTCGGCGGCGCCCAAGCACCCCTAGAAATGATGCCGGCGCACGCAGCAGCCGGTCCGGAGCAACGATGGATCTCAGTCAATTTACCCAGGCCTTTTTCGTCGAAGCCGTCGAGCTTCTGGCGCAGATGGAGCAATTGCTGCTCGAGCTCGACGCCGAGGCGCCCGACAGCGAGCAGCTCAACGCCATCTTCCGTGCCGCGCATTCGATCAAGGGTGGCGCGGCCACTTTCGGCTTCGTGGCGCTGACCGACACGACGCACCTGCTGGAGACCCTGCTCGACCGTGCGCGCCACGGCCAGCTGAACCTGAGCCGCTCGATGATCGATTCATTCCTGGAAACGAAGGACGCCTTGCAAGACCAACTGACCGCCTACCAGGCCGAGACCGAACCCGACCCCGAGCGGGTGGCCCACATCTGCGAGGTGCTGCGCCAGCTCGCGCTCGAAACCGAAGGCGGCCGCGCTGTAGCACCGGCACCGGCGCCAGCGCCCGTGGTGGCCGCCGTTGCTGCTGTTGCACCCGCTGCGGTGCTCGCGGGCGCGGGACAGGGCGCGCTGCGCATCCGTTTCTCGGGCCTGTCCGACAGCGAATGCGAGCTGCTCGCCGAAGAGCTTGCGAACCTCGGCAAGCTGCTGTCGCGCACGCGCAGCGCCGACCAGATGACCGTGGTGCTCGAAACCAGCTGCGCGCCCGACGACATCACCGCCGTGTGCTGCTTCGTGATCGACGAGTCGCAGATCGAGATCACGCGCGAAGCCGCCGTGGCTGCCGATGCGCCCGTCGCCGTGGCGCCGGCGGCCGCGCCGGCCGCAGCGTCACCGGCGCCCGCGTCGCCCAGGGCCGTGCCGGCCGCCGGCGCGCCGGCAGCGGCCGCCGCCAAGGATTCGGGCTCGATCCGCGTCGACGTGGAGAAGGTCGACCAGCTCATCAACCTCGTGGGCGAACTGGTGATCACGCAGTCGATGCTGACGCAGGCGGCCACCATGCTCGACCCGGTGGAGTGCGAGCGCTTCCTCAACGGCCTGGGCCATCTGGAGCGCAACGCGCGCGACCTGCAGGAATCGGTGATGTCGATCCGCATGATGCCGATGGACTACGTGTTCAGCCGCTTCCCGCGCGTGATCCGCGACGTGAGCGCAAAGCTCGGCAAGCAGGTTCGCCTGGACACCTTCGGCAAGGAGACCGAACTCGACAAGGGCCTCATCGAGCGCATCATCGATCCGCTCACGCACCTGGTGCGCAACAGCCTGGACCACGGCATCGAGACGCCGGACCAGCGCCTTGCCAAGGGCAAGGAGGCCGAAGGGCAACTGCTGCTGTCGGCGCAGCACCACGGCGGCAACATCGTGATCGAGGTGAGCGACGACGGCGCCGGCCTGAACCGCGGGAAGATTCTCGCCAAGGCCATGCAGCAGGGGCTCCCGGTGACCGAGACCATGCCCGACGACGAGGTGTGGCAGCTGATCTTCGCGCCGGGCTTCTCCACGGCCGAGCAGGTCACCGACATCTCGGGCCGCGGCGTGGGCATGGACGTGGTCAAGCGCAACATCCAGGAGATGGGCGGCCACGTCGAGATCAGCTCGCGCGAGGGCTGGGGCACCACCACCCGCATCGTGCTGCCGCTGACGCTAGCCATCCTCAACGGCATGTCGGTCAAGGTCGGCAGCGAGGCCTACATCCTGCCGCTGAGCTACGTGATCGAGTCGCTGCAGCCGCTCGCCGAGCACCTGCATTCGATCACCAGCGACGGCCACGTGATCAAGGTGCGCGGCGAATACCTGCCGCTGATCGAGCTGCACCGCGTGTTCGACGTGTCCGGCGCGCAGACCGACCCGACCGCCGGCATCCTGGTGATCGTGCAGGCCGACGAGTCGCGCTTCGCGCTGCTGGTGGACGAGCTGCTGGGCCAGCACCAGGTGGTGGTCAAGAACCTCGAGACCAACTACCGCAAGGTGCCGGGCATCTCGGCCGCCACCATCCTGGGCGACGGCAGCGTGGCCTTCATCGTCGACGTGGGCGCCATGCCACGCATCCAGCGCGCGCATGCGGTGCGAAGCTCGGCGCTGGCCCATGCGGCCCGGCAAGATACGGTGGCCGCTTGAACCCATCGGGAGTGACAAGCGCCATGCGTTTCGATTTTTTCCGGCGCTCCGGCGCCGAGAAGACAGTGGCGGGCGGCGCGCAGCGCCTTGCCCTCCCGCGCAGCGCCGACGGCTACGTCGCCTACACCCTGCTGCTCGACGCCCAGAAGCGCGTCGGCGGCTACAAGCTCACCTGGCGGCCGGCCGTGCCGGCCGCGCTGGCGCCCGACGCGGTCACGCAGTTCAAGTTGCTGCTGGCCTGCGTCACCGAGCACCTGGGGGAGCCGACCGCGCCCTGGAAGCTCGGCCACAGCGAACTGTTCTTCGAGGTCGATGCCCAGACGCTCGCGCTGGGTGCGCTGCAGTCGCTCGCGCCCGAGTACACGGTGTTCTGCCTCGGCCTGGCCGACCTGTCCAACGAGGAGCTCCGGCCGGTGCTGATGTTCCTGCGCGAGCAGGGCTTCAGCTTCATGCTCTGCGGCGCCGAGGCGCTGCCCGCGGACCCCGAGCTGCGCGGCCTGGTCACTCATTTCGACGTGGGCAACGGCGACCCGGCGCGGATCGCGGCCATCCGCGGCGCCGAGCAGCCGGGCCATGCGCCCATCCAGCCGATCGCCACCTGCATGGCGTCGTGGGCGGCGTTCGAGGCTTGCGCGCCCGACCGCGTCGATGTCTTCCTCGACGCGCGCTGCGGCTTTCCGCCGCCGGTGCCGCGGCGCGGCGGCCAAGGCCATGCGCTGCAGCCCGAATCGATGCTGATCGTGCGGCTGCTGCAGATGATCCAGCGCAACGAGGACCTGCGCGAGGTCGAGGCCGCGCTCAAGCGCGACGCCGCGCTGACCTACCGGCTGCTGCGCCACATGAACTCGCCCGCGGTGGGCGCCGGCGTCGAGATCCATTCGCTGCATCACGCGGTGACGATGCTCGGCTACTCGCCGCTGTTCCGCTGGCTGTCGATGCTGCTGGCCACGAGCAACGCGGCGGGCAGCCCGCCCTTCATGATGAAGAAGGCGATCCTGCGCGGGCGCTTCGTCGAACTGATGGGCGAGGTCATGCTGCCGCCCGGCGAAGCTGACAACCTGTTCGTGGTGGGCATGTTCTCGCTCATTGACCGGCTGCTGGGCGTTCCGATGCAGGAGGTGCTCTCGCAGGTGCAGCTTCCCGGCGCGGTGCAGCAGGCGATCCTGTCGCGCGAGGGCGTGTACGGCCCCTTCCTGGCACTGGCCGAGGCCTGCGAGCTGGGCACCGGCGAAGCGGCCCATCTGGCCGAAGCGCTGCTGCTCGGCGCCGATCAGGTCAACGCGGCCCATCTTCGAGCGCTGGCGTGGTCGCACGACCTGACCCTGACCGAAGCCCACTGACCGAACGAGCCCGCGCATGACATCGACCGCTTCCGAATTCGTCTTCACCGACAGCGACTTCTCCCGCATCCGCACGCTCATCCACCGCCGCGCCGGCATCGCGCTGGGCGAGCACAAGCGCCAGATGGTCTACAGCCGGCTGTCGCGCCGGCTGCGCGACCTCGGGCTGCCGGAGTTCTCGACCTACCTGGCCCAGCTCGAGGACAGCCGCGACGGCGACGAGTGGCAGCTCTTCATCAATTCGCTGACCACCAATCTCACGTCGTTCTTCCGCGAGGCGCATCACTTTCCGGTGCTCGCCGACCTGGCGCGCAAGTGCAGCCAGCCGGTCACCGTGTGGTGCGCGGCGGCCTCGACGGGCGAGGAGCCCTACTCGATCGCGATCACGCTGATGGAGGCGCTCGGCGAGCGTGCCACCACGGCGCGCATCATCGCCACCGACATCGACACTTCGGTGCTGGAGCGCGCTGCGGCCGGCGTCTTCACGATGGAGCAGGCCAGCCGCATGCCGCCCGAACGGCTGCGGCGCTTCTTCAACAAGGGCACGGGTGCCAACGCCGGCAAGGTGCGGGTGCGCCCCGAGGTCGCGGCCATGGTCAAGTTCTCGCGGCTCAACCTGCTCGATGCGTCGTGGCCCGTGAAGGAGCCGGTCGACGCGATCTTCTGCCGCAACGTGATGATCTATTTCGACAAGCCGACGCAGAAGAAGATCCTCGAGCGTTTCGCGCCGCTGCTCAAGCCGCAGGGCCTGCTGTTCGCGGGCCACTCGGAGAACGCATCGCTCGTCAACCAGGCCTTCAAGACCGTCGGGCAGACCGTCTACGCACTCGGAAAGGCGCGGGTGTGACCATGGCAGCCGTTCGGGAGAGGGCGTCGTCGGGCGCAGCCGCGGCCGTGCCAGCGTCGCTGGCCACGCATCACTACTTCGACCGCGACTTCGATTGCCAGGCGGTGAAGCTGCTGCCGGCCGAATATTTCGTGACCGATGCGGGCGTGCTGCTGACGACGGTGCTGGGCTCCTGCGTGGCGGCCTGCATCACCGACGTGGAGGCCGGCGTCGCGGGAATGAACCATTTCATGCTGCCCGACGATGCCGAGGCCGATCCGCGCAGCCAGGTCGAGTCGATGCGCTACGGCGGCTATGCGATGGAGGTGCTGGTTGCCGAGATGCTGCGCGCGGGCGCGCGGCGCGACCGGCTCAAGGCCAAGGTCTTCGGCGGTGCTGCGGTGCTGGCGAACATGACCAT
Source organism: Variovorax sp. Soil_C_39 (assembly GCF_057656815.1). Lineage (NCBI taxonomy): Bacteria > Pseudomonadati > Pseudomonadota > Betaproteobacteria > Burkholderiales > Comamonadaceae > Variovorax > Variovorax sp. Soil_C_39. Next base: position 821,830 of record NZ_JBDGJQ010000001.1, on the reverse strand, counting down.
GCTCAACATCGGCGGGCGCAATGCCGACTTCGTGCTGCGCTACCTCGAGAAACAGCGCATCGTGGTGGCCGCGCAAGACCTGCGCGGGCTGCATGCGCGCCGCGTGTGCCTGCAGCCGGCCAGCGGCAAGGCCGTGGTGCGCAAGCTGCGCGCCAAGGACGACATTCAGGCGGTCCAGCGCGACGAGGGCGAACTCCTGCGCAGATGGTCCGCCACATACGGCAAGGGAAAGTGGATCGCATGAAGAAGATCAAGGTGGTTTGCGTCGACGACTCGGCGCTGATCCGCAGCGTGATGACCGAGATCATCAACGCCCAGAGCGACATGACGGTGGTGGGCACCGCGGCCGATCCGCTGCAGGCACGTGACCTCATCAAGGCCACGAACCCCGACGTGCTCACGCTCGACGTCGAGATGCCGCGCATGGACGGGCTCGAGTTCCTCGAGAAGCTCATGCGCCTGCGGCCCATGCCGGTGGTGATGGTGTCGTCGCTGACCGAGCGTGGCTCGGAGATCGCGCTGCGCGCGCTGGAGCTCGGCGCGATCGACTTCGTGACCAAGCCGAAGCTCGGCGTGCGCGACGGGCTGCTGAACTACACCGAGCTGATCAGCGGCAAGATCCGCACTGCGGCGGCGGCACGGCTGCTGCCCGGGCGCCACGGCGCCTCGGCCAAGACCGCGCAGGACGCGGTGCAGGAGCCGATGCTGCGCAGCCCGCTGCTGAGCACTGAGAAGCTGATCATCATCGGCGCCTCCACCGGCGGCACCGAGGCCATCCGCGAGGTGCTGCTGCCGCTGCCGCCCGACGCACCGGCGGTGCTGATCGCGCAGCACATGCCGCCGGGCTTCACGCGCTCGTTTGCGCAGCGGCTCAACGGCCTGTGCCGCATCACGGTCAAGGAAGCCGAGCACGGCGAACGCGTGCTGCCGGGCTATGCCTACATCGCGCCGGGCGGCTTCCACCTGTCGCTCGCCCGCAGCGGCGCCAACTACGTGGCCCAGCTCGACCAGTCGCCGCCCGTGAACCGCCATCGGCCCTCGATCGACGTGCTGTTCGATTCGGCGGCGCGGCATGCGGGGAAGAACGCGATCGGAATGATCCTGACCGGCATGGGCAAGGACGGCGCCGAAGGCCTGCTGCGCATGAAGCAGGCGGGGGCACACACCTTCGGGCAGGACGAGGCGAGCTGTGTCGTCTTCGGCATGCCGCGCGAGGCGATCGCGCTGGGCGCCGTGGACGAGGTGGTGTCGCTGGACGAAATGGGGCGGCGCGTGCTGGCCCACCTGCGCACCTTCGGCGAGCGCGCGAACCGGGTTTGAGTGAGAGAACAAGCAAGCGAACGATTTGATTTACTGGAGCTGAAGCATCGTGATAGACAAGAGCATCAAGATCCTGGTCGTGGACGACTTCCCGACCATGCGGCGCATCGTGCGCAACCTGCTGAAGGAACTCGAGTTCCTCAACGTCGACGAAGCCGAGGACGGCGCGGCCGGCATCGAGAAGCTTCGCGGCGGCAACTTCGGCTTCGTGGTGTCGGACTGGAACATGCCGAACATGGACGGCCTGACCATGCTGCAGACGATTCGTGCCGATCCCGAGCTCGGCAAGCTGCCGGTGCTGATGGTGACGGCCGAAGCCAAGAAGGAGAACATCATCGCGGCGGCGCAGGCCGGCGCCAACGGCTACGTGGTCAAGCCCTTCACGGCCGCCACGCTCGAGGAAAAGATCAACAAGATCTTCGAGAAGCTGCAGAAAGAGGCGGTGTGAGATGAGCCAGCATGCGCTCGAACATGTGGAGCACGCCAACACGGCCGAGGAGCTGCTCGGGCGCATCGGGCAGCTGACGCGCCAGCTGCGCGACGGCCTGCGCGAACTCGGCCTCGACAAGCAGGTCGCCAAGGCCGCGCAGGCCATCCCCGACGCGCGCGACCGCCTGGGCTACATCGCCAGCATGACCGAGCGGGCCGCGCACCGCGCGCTCAACGCCATCGACCTTGCGCAGCCGCTGCAGGAAGACCTCGCGAGCAACGCCAAGGGCCTGACCCAGCGCTGGGACGAATGGTTCGCCAACCCGGTCGAGCTCGACCAGGCGCGCCAGCTCGTGATGGACACGCGCGGCTACCTGAGCGATGTGCCGCAGAAGGCCGGCGCGATCAACGCGCAGCTGATCGAGATCCTCATGGCGCAGGATTTCCAGGACCTCACGGGCCAGGTCATCAAGAAGATGATGGAAGTGGTCAACGACGTCGAGACGCAGCTGCTGCAGGTGCTGATCGACAACTCCCCCGCCGACAAGCGCCACGAGCCCGAAAGTAACAGCCTGCAGAACGGACCGCAGATCCACGCCGACAACCCCGAGGCCGTGACGGGGCAGGCGCAGGTGGACGACCTGCTCGAGAGCCTCGGGTTCTGAGCCCGGCCGTGCTCAGACCGTGAGCACGACTTTGCCGGTGTGCGCTGCGCGCTCGAGGTACGCATGCGCCTGGGCCACGTCGGACAGCGCGAAGCTGCGGTCGATGTGCACGCCGAAGCGACCCTCCGCGAGGCCCGCGTCGATGAACTGCAGCGCGCGCCGCAGCGCTGCCTCGTCGCGCGGCAGCCCGAGGCTCGCAGAGCCGGTGAACTCGAGCACCTTGTAGACATGGAAGCGCCAGCTGCGGCGGAATTGCGCCGTCACCGGGTAGCTGAGTTCGGCGCCGCCCGACAGGCCGTAGAGCAGGTACCAGCCGCGCGGTGCCACCGCCTCGCCGAGTTGGGTGAACATTGGGCCGCCCACGCCGTCGTAGACCAGGTCCACGCCGCGGCCGCCGGTCGCGCCTAGCACGCGGCGCACCACGTCTTCCTCCTGCGTCGCCACCACCTGCGCCGCGCCGGCATCGAGCAGCGCCTGCCGCTTGGCTGCGGTGCGTGTGGTGGCGATGGCCACGAGGCCCGCGGCGCGCGCCATCTGCAGCGCGGCCAGGCCGGTGCCCGACGAGGCGCCGGTCACGAGCACGGTGTCGCCGCGGCCGAGGCGCGCGATCTCGAACAGTGCGAAGTAGCCTGTGAGGTAAGCCATGTAGGCGCTCGCGGCCTCTTCGGCCGACAGGTTCGGCGGATGGCGCACCACGTGCGTGGACGGAAAGATGATGCGCTCGCCATACGTCGGGTAGCGGCCCTGGTGCGCACCCGGCAGCAGCGCCACGCGGTCGCCGGCGACGAGGCCCTGCACGCCCGGCCCCACGGCCTCGACGATGCCCGCCGCCTCGTTGCCGAGGCCGCTCGGCAACTGCGCGTCTTCGATGTAGAGCCCGCGCCGCCACAGCACGTCGGCCCAGTTCAGGCCGACGGCATGCACCGCGATGCGGACCTCGCCGGCGCCGGGCGCCGGCACCGGCATGTCTTCGAGGGCGAGCACCCCGGGGCCGCCGAAGTCGTGGAAGCGAACCATTCTTGCCATGTCGATCTCCTTTGCGGTGAATGTAGGCATGGCGTCATCGGATGGGAAATCGACAGATCACATAATCGCCATGCGCCTTATCGATCGTGGATGTACCCCTGGTGAACCTCGCTGAACTGAACCGCATCGACCTCAACCTGCTGACCGTGCTCGCGGCGCTGATGCGCGAGCGCCATGTCAGCCGCGCGGCCGATCGGCTGCACATCGGCCAGCCCGCGGTGAGCCATGCGCTCGCCAGGCTGCGCGCGCTCACGGGCGATGCCCTGTTCGTGCGGCAGGGGCGCGAGATGGTGCCGACGCCGCGCGCCGAGGCGTTGATGCAGGGCCTCGGTCCGGCGCTCGAACAGATCGAGGCGGCGCTGCGATCCGGACCGGCATTCGACCCGGCGCTGGCACAACCGGTGTTTCGCGTCGGCCTGACCGACGACCTCCAGATCGCAGTGCTGCCGCAGCTGCTGCACCTGATGCGCGCCGAGCTGCCGCGCGCGCGGCTCGTCGCATCGACCGTGAGCCACCGCGATGCGATGCGCCAGCTGCAGGACGGGCGCGTGAGCACCGTGCTGGCCTACCTGCGCGACCTGCCGGCCGGCGCCCGCGTGCGGCGCGCCGCCACGGCGCGCTATGCGGTGCTGCGCGCCGATGCCGACCCGGCCCCGCTGACGCTCGACGCGTTCTGTGCGCGCCCGCATGCACTGGTGACCTTCGCCGAAGACCTGCGCGGCTTCGTCGACGATGCACTGGAAGCGCTCGGCCGACAGCGGCAGGTGGCGGTGTCGCTGCCGCAGTTCGGCAGCCTGCCGGCGCTGCTGGCCGGGACCGACCTGCTGGCCACGGTGCCGACCTACGTCGCCCACGCGCTGTGCGCAGCGGGCAGCCTGCGCTGCGAGCCCCTGCCGTTCGAGAGCCCGCGCTACGAGATCACGATGTGCTGGCGCGCGCCGGCGGACAAGGACCCGGCCGAAGCATGGCTGCGCGGCGCGCTGCTGCGCGCGCTCGCGGACTGAGACGCTGAGACAATGGCGGGCGCGCAAGGGGCCCCGAGGGCCCCTTTGTGCATTCCTGGATTTCAATACGGAGGAATTTTGCATGGCTGTCGAAGGAAGCGCGGGCGACCTGGTCAACGTCGTGATCTTGCTCGGCGCCGCCGTGGTGGCGGTGCCTCTGTTCAAGAAGATCGGTCTCGGGTCGGTGCTGGGTTACCTGGCAGCGGGCCTGGCCATCGGGCCCTTCGGGTTCAAGCTGTTCAACGATCCGCAGGCGATCCTGCACGTGGCCGAACTGGGCGTGGTGATGTTCCTGTTCGTGATCGGGCTGGAAATGCAGCCTTCCCACCTGTGGAGCCTGCGCAAGCAGATCTTCGGCCTGGGCAGCCTGCAGTGCCTGGTTTGCGGCTGCCTGTTGACGCTGGTGGGCATGGCATTCGGCTTTCCGCTGGCGGTGTCCTTCATCAGCGCGATGGGCTTCGTGCTCACGTCGACGGCCATCGTCATGCAGTTGCTGGGCGAGCGCGGCGACATCGCCGCGCCGCGTGGGCAGCGCATGGTGTCCATCCTGCTGTTCGAAGACCTGCTGATCGTGCCGCTGCTGGCCCTGGTGGCCTTCATTGCGCCACCGGCGCTCGATGCCGCCGCCGTTGTGCCCTCGCGCTGGGGCGTGATCGGACTGGCGCTGGGTGCGCTGGCAGCGCTGGTGGCCGCAGGCATCTGGCTGCTGAACCCGTTCTTCCGCGTCCTGGCCAACGCGAAAGCGCGCGAGGTCATGACCGCTGCCGCGCTGCTCGTGGTGCTCGGTGCGGCGCTGCTGATGCAGCTGGGGGGCCTGTCGATGGCCATGGGCGCGTTCCTGGCCGGCGTGCTGCTGTCGGAGTCGACCTTCAGGCACCAGCTGGAGGCCGACATCGAGCCCTTCCGCGGGCTGCTGCTGGGGCTCTTCTTCCTTGGCGTGGGCATGTCGCTGGACCTGGCGGTCGTGGGCCGCAACTGGCAACTGATCGTGGCCGGCGTGGTGGCGCTGATGGCGACCAAGGCCGCCTGCATCTACGTCGTGGCACGCCTTGCCAAGAGTTCGCATGCCGACGCGCTGGACCGCGCGGTGCTCATGGCGCAAGGCGGGGAATTCGCCTTCGTGCTGTTCGCGGCCGCCCTGGGTGCGCGCGTGATCGACGCCACGGTCAATGCCAACATGACGGCCATCGTCGTGCTCTCGATGGCGTTGACCCCGCTTGTCGTGCTGCTGCACCAGCGCTTCGGGCCGCGCGCCGCGGTGTCGATGGAGGGCGTGGAAGCGGTCAACGGCCAGCAGGGGAAGGTGCTGGTGATCGGCTTCGGCCGCGTCGGCCAGATCGCCAGCCAGGGCGTGCTGGCGCGCGGCGCCTCGCTCACGGTGATCGACAACGACACGCAGGTCATCCGCGACGCGCAGTCGTACCTGGGCTTCAAGGTCTACTACGGCGACGGCGGCCGGCCCGATGTGCTGCACGCCGCCGGTGCGCACACCGCCACCGCCATCCTGGTCTGCGTGAACGACAAGGCCGCGGCGACGCGCATCGCCGAGACCGTCAGGGCCCAGTGTCCGCACTCGCGCGTGCTGGTGCGGGCCTACGACCGCGAGCACGCGGTGGAGCTGGTCAAGACCGATCCGACGGCCACCGTGGTGCGTGAGACCTTCGAATCGGCGATGAAGATGAGCTACGAAGCGATGCTGGCCACGGGCGCGACGGTGGATGAAGCCACCGCGGTGATCTCGGACCTGCGCCGGCTGGATGGCGATCGCTTCGACCTCGAGGTTGCAGGCGACGCATTCGCCGGCCGTGCATTGCTGCAGGCCGGGCTGCGAAATGGCGGCAAGCGCGATGCCGGCGGCGCGGAAGCGCCTGCGGTCTGAGCGCGCCGATGCACCGCCCCTAGAGCACGTCCTTCAGGTGCGCCCGCAGCCGGCTGATGGCCTGGCTGTGCAGCTGGCACACGCGCGACTGGCTCACCTCGAGGATGGCGCCGATCTCGCGCAGGTTGAGCTCTTCCTCGTAGTAGAGGTTCAACAGCAGCTGGTCGCGTTCGGGCAATGCGGCGATCGCGTCGACGAGCTTGTGCCGGAAGCCCGAGGCCATGAGCTGCGCGAGCGGATCGTCGTTGCCGGCGCCGTCGTTGCGCGCCTGGCGGTCGAGCCAGGCGGTGTCTGACTCGCCGTCGTGCGCAAAGTCTTCCACGTAGAGCAGCTGGCAGCCCTGGATCTCCTGCAGCAGCGACTGGTACTCGTCGAGTTCCATGTCGAGCGCCTTGGCGATCTCGCCCTCGGCGGCCGGGCGCCCGAGCTGGTGCTCGAGCGCCTGGATCGCCTGCTCGACCTTGCGCGACGACTGCCGCAGGCCGCGCGAACCCCAGTCGCTGGCACGCAGTTCGTCGAGCATGGCGCCGCGGATGCGCTGGCTCGCGAAGGTCTCGAACTGCGCGCCGCGGTTGTCCTGGTAGCGGGTGGACGCATCGAGCAGGCCGATCATGCCGGCCTGGATCAGATCGTCGAGCTCCACGCTGGCGGGCAGCTTGGCCAGCATCTGGAGCGCCATGCGGCGCACCATCGGCTGGTGCTGCTTCAGCAGATGCGATTTCTCAAACGTTCCCTGTGCGGTATACACGGTCGTCCTCTTCCTCGTTGGCGGGTTCCTGCATCAGGCCGTCGGCGCGCCAGAGCGCCGTTCCGGCGTCCTGCGGCCGCACGGCCGGGCGCCACGGCCACTGCGTGACGGCGGCGGCGATGACGCGGAAATCCACGGCGGCCGGACTGGTCGGGAAAGCCTCCACGACGGTCTGTCCGAGCCGCCGGGCGGCGGGCATGTGGGGGTCGGCGCGCACCCAGCCGGCGGGCTGCATCGAGACCGCAAGGTAGCGGCTGCCGGTGTCGACCAGGTTGGCCATGCTCTGGCGTGCGGCCTCGGGCTCGGCGACCTGGTTGATCAGCAGCCGGAGCTGGCGCACGGCGTGCGCGTAGTGCAGCCGCTTGATGCCCGAATAGGTGGCGGTGATCGACGCCGGGTGCGGCTGCAGCACCACCACCAGTTCGTCGGCCATGCGCGCGAGCGGCGACAGGTTGCCGACGCTGTCGAGCGCCGCATCGACCAGGATCACGTCGCCGCGCCACAGCAGGCGCGGATCGGTGTGGTCGGGCTGCGCGCCGGGCAGCGCCGGCAGCACCCCGACGCCGCACGGCGTGCGCGCTGCGGCGCCTTCGCAGGTCAGCCGATGGGCGGCCACGTCGGCCAGCGTGCCGAGCGGGTCGACGACCCATTCGGCAGCGACCGAGTTCTCCCCGGCGCCGTGCTCGTCGAGCAGCAGAACGTCCTTGCCCATGTGGGCGAGCGCCGCACCGAGGTTCATGGCCGCGGTGGTGGTGCCTGGCCGGTGCCCCATGCTCGCCAGGGCGATGAGGCGCGCGGACGACTGCGCCAGCAGCCGTCGCAGCCCATCGGCTTGATCGAGGACCAGCTTGCTCACGTGTCCAGCGCCTCCAGCAGCAGGAACAGCTTGCTCACGCCGGCGTAGAGCACGTTGCCAGAGACCGGGCGCCCCACGCGTGCGGCGCGGCCGGTGAGCTGCACCAGCAGCGCACGCGTGCGTGCGGCCCAGTCGCCCTCGGCCTGCAGCAGGCGCCAGACGGTGGTCGTGACCTGGCCCGCGATGAGCAGGCGCTTCATCATGTGGGGGTCGCCGGCCTCGCCGAGTCCGCCGAGCGCCGAAAGGCCCTGGCGCAGCAGGCGGAAGCAGGGCTCGGCCTCGGCGGCCCAGGCCTGCCACTGCGCGAGCTGGGCGAGCGGCACCTCGGCACCGATGTTGCAGAGCGCATGGCCCTGCGCCAGCACCTTGCGGCTGCGCGCATCGATCACGCGGGTGGCGATGCAGCGCAGGCCGGGCAGGCCGCCGTCGGTGCGCAGCGTAACGTGGGCCTGCGCTTCCATCTGGAGCGCGGGCCGGCCCTTGAAGACCACAGCGCGGGCTTCGCCGTACGCGAAGTCGAGGCCGTTGAGCGTGGCGTATTCGCCGGTGCGCGGATCGGTCACCGCGGTGGAGGCGGGCACGCGCGCGAGCCACTGCTGGCGCTGGACCTGCCACTGCAGCATCAGTTCGGCCGAGGGCAGCCGCGGCAGCATGTGCACCACGGTCTTGTCGCCGAAGTCCTGCTGGCGCAGCCACTGCACCTGCCGCACGCCGGGCTTGCGCCCCGGGTCGGCGGCATGGCGGGTGGCGGCGGTGGAGAGCCACTGGTTGGGCGCTGCGAGCGGCATGCCGCTGCGGTCGGACAGCAGCAGGCTGCCCTGGCAGTGGTAGGCGTCGCTGCTCTCGTCGGACTTGAGGCCGACCTGGCCGCTGAGCGCGAGCAGATGGGTGTCGCAGCCGTTGGCGATCTCGCTCGCGGCATGCGCCATGAGGGACTGCAGCACCGCCTTGTGGCCGATGTCGTCGTCGGCGGCCTGGCGCCAGAGTGCACGCGCCTGCGCGAAGCCCAGCGGTGCGGCGCCGAGCGCCTTGGCGGCGGTCGCCACTTCCTGCGCGTCGTGCGCCATGGCGCTGATCAGCCGGCTGTAGCGCAGGCGCTGCTTTTCGGCGTCGGCCTGCGCCGACGAAGCGGCGGCGCCCGCGGCGGCGGCTGCGTCGTTCAGGTCGCCTTCGCCCGGCACGAACAGCGCGCTCGCGCTGTTGGCCTGGAAGGCGCTGTCCACGAGCTGGGCGCGGTCGGCGCGCATCAGGTTCTCGGGCACCTTCTGGCCGCACGAGACGTAGTGCACCGGCAGGCGGTGGCGGATCACGGTGTCGATCAGCGCGCCCGGATGGGTGGCCTCGTCAACCTTGGTGAAGATGCAGCCGGCGAGTTCGCTGTCGCTGCCGTGGCGGTAGGCGTGCACCACCTCGTTGAGCGTGTCGCCGTGGCTGGTGGCGTTGAGCAGCAGCAGCCGCTTTACGGGGCGGTGGCTGTTGCAGAGCATCGCGATCTGGTCCGAGACGGCGCGGTCGCGCTGGCTCATGCCGACGGTGTCGATCAGCACCATGTGCTTGTCGCGCAGGTCATGCAGCACAAGGTGCAGGTCGGCCGCGTCCTTCACCGCATAGACCGGCACATTGAGGATCTGGCCGTAGATGCGCAATTGCTCGTAGGCGCCGATCCGGTAGCTGTCGGTGGTGACCAGCGCGAGCTTGTCGGCGCCGAAGCGCATCACGCAGCGGGCCGCGAGCTTGGCGGTGGTGGTGGTCTTGCCGACGCCGGTGGGGCCCATCAGCGCATAGACGCCGCCCTGCGCGAGCAGCGCGTCCTCGTCGCCCAGCACGGGCAACGTGCGGATCAGTTCGGAGCGCACGAAGGCCATGCCCTCGGCGTGGCTCTGGCCGGTGGGCAGGTGTTCGAGCATCGCCTTCGACAGGCGCGCACTGAAGCCGGCGCCGAGCAGCGCGCGCAGCAGGCGCCCGCGCATCGGGTCGCGGCGCTGCTTCTCGCTCCAGGCCACACCGGCGAGCTGCTCCTCGATCATGCAGCGCATCGAGTGGAGTTCGCCGAGCACGCTGTCGGCCGCGATGACGGCGGGGGCCGGTGCCGGTGCCGGTGCCGCCTGGGCGGCGACGGGCGGTGGCGGGGTGAGCGCGAAGACGGGGCTGGCGGGGGCAACGGGCGCCACGGTCACGGCGGGCGCGGGTGCCGGCGAGACCGGCGCCTGCGCATGCACCGCGTCCACGTCCTGCTGCACCATGGCGACGATCTCGACGCCTTCGGCAACCACGCGATTGGTCAGCACGATGGCTTCATCGCCGAGCGCTTCGCGCGCCATGCGCAGGGCCTCCCGGCTCGTGGGCGCGACGAACTTGCGTGCGCTGGTCCGGACGTCTGTGTGCGTGTTCAAACTCTTCCTCCGATGGTGGCGGTGATCTTGATGTTTCGGGTGTCAGGAATCTCCGCATGGGAGAGAACCTTGAGCTGGCGGAAGCTGCGCCGCAGGAAGCGGGTGAGCAGCACGCGCAGCGAATGCTGGACGACGAGCACCGGCGCCAGGCCCAGCTGCTCCTGCCGCGCGATGGCGGCGCGGGTCTGCTGCATGAGGCTGTTGGCGAGGCCGGGCTCGATGCCGTTGTTGTTGGCAAGCGCCTGGTGCAGCACGCCGTCGAGCGCGCCGTCGAGGCCGATCACCTGCAGTTCCGAGTCGCCCGGGAACAGCTGCTGCACGATCGCGCGGCCGAGCGCCAGGCGCGCGATCGAGGTCAGCTCGGCGGCCTCCTTGACGCTCGGCGCATGCTCGGCCATCACGTCGAGGATGGTGCGCATGTCGCGGATCGGCACCTCTTCGTCGAGCAGGTTCTGCAGCACCTTGTGCAGCGTGCTCAGCGACATGACCTTGGGCACGAGGTCCTCGGTCAGCTTGGGCTCGGTCTTGCCGATCTGGTCGAGCAGCTGCTGTACTTCCTGGCGGCCGAGCAGCTCGGCCGCGTGCATCTGGATCAGGTGGTTCAGGTGCGTGGCCATCACCGTGCAGGCGTCGACCACCGTGTAGCCCATGACCTGCGCCTCCTGGCGCAGCGCCGCGTCGATCCACACCGCGGGCAGGTGGAAGGCCGGGTCCTGCGTCGGCGTGCCGGGCAGGGTGCCGGTCACCTGGCCGGGGTTGATTGCCATCCACTGGTTGGGGAAGGCCTCGCCGCGGCCGATCTCCACGCCCTTGAGGCTGATCACGTAGGTGTTGGGCGGGATCTCGAGGTTGTCGCGAATGTGGACCACCGGCGCGAGGAAGCCGAGCTCCTGCGCGATCTTCTTGCGGATGCTCTTGATGCGGCCCAGCAGCTCGCCGTTCTGCGTCTGGTCGACCAGCGGGATCAACCGGTAGCCCACTTCCATGCCGAGCGGGTCGACCAGCGCCACGTCGTCCCAGGTGGCCTCGGGCGATTCGGCTGCCGGCATGGCCTGCACCGCAGCCGCAGCCGCGGCCGCGGCCTTCTCGGCGGCTGCGCGCGGCGCGCGCTGCTGGACGCGCCGGCCCAGCCAGGCCAGGCCGCCCGCGATCAGCAGGAACGCGAGGTTCGGCATGCCCGGGATCAGGCCCATCAGGCCGACCAGGCCGGCCGTGAGAAAGAGCACCTGCGGGTTGGAGAACAGCTGGCCCGTGAGCTGGCCGCCGACGTCCTCGTCGGTGGTCACGCGCGAGACGATCACGCCGGCCGCGGTCGAGATCACGAGCGCCGGGATCTGCGCCACCAGGCCGTCGCCGATGGCCAGCAGCGTGTAGGTCGTGCCGGCGGTGGCGAAGTCGAGGTTGTGCTGGAACATGCCCACCACCAGGCCGCCGATGATGCTGATCACCAGGATCAGCAGGCCCGCGACCGCGTCGCCGCGCACGAACTTGCTCGCGCCGTCCATCGAGCCGTAGAAGTCGGCTTCCTGCGCCACCTCGGCGCGGCGCTTGCGAGCCACGTCCTCGCCGATCAGGCCGGCGTTGAGGTCGGCGTCGATCGCCATCTGCTTGCCGGGCATCGCGTCGAGCATGAAGCGCGCGCCGACCTCGGCGATGCGGCCCGCGCCCTTGGTGATCACCATGAAGTTGATGATCACCAGGATGATGAACACCATCACGCCGACCGCGAAGTTGCCGCCCACCAGGAAATGGCCAAAGGCCTCGATCACCTTGCCCGCTGCGTCGGGGCCGGTGTGGCCATGCATCAGCACCACGCGGGTCGAGGCCACGTTGAGCGACAGGCGCAGCAGCGTGGAGAACAGCAGCACCGCCGGAAAAGCGGCGAAGTCGAGCGCCTTCATGGTGTACATGCTCACCAGCAGCACCATCACCGACATCGCGATGTTGAAGGTGAACAGCAGGTCCAGCAGGAACGGCGGCAGCGGCAGCACCATCATGCTCATGATGAGCACGATCAGGATCGGGCCGGCAAGGCCTTTCCACTGGGCGCCTGAGAAGAGTTGCGCCGGCAGGCGCGTGAGGTTCGCCATCGCGTTCATGCAGTGTCCGGTGTGTATTCGAGCGATTTCGGAATCGGCAGGTCGGCCGGGGTGCGCGGCGCGTCGCCGCCTTCGGCCTGCCAGCGCTTGAGCTGGTAGACCCAGGCCAGCACCTCGGCCACCGCGGTGTAGAGGCCGGCGGGAATCTCGTCGCCGAGCTTGGTGTGCTTGAACAGTGCGCGCGTGAGCGGCGGCGCTTCCAGGATCGCGACCTTGTTCTCGCGCGCGATCTCGCGGATGCGCGCGGCCACGAGGTCGGAGCCCTTGGCCACCACGCGCGGCGCGCGCATGTCGTTGTCGACGTACTTCAGCGCCACCGCGAAGTGCGTCGGGTTGGTCACCACGATGTCGGCTGTGGGCACCTCGGCCATCATCCGGCGGCGCGCCATCTGCTGCTGCTGGCGGCGGATCTGCGCCTTGATGTGCGGGTCGCCTTCGCTTTCCTTGTGCTCCTTGCGCAGGTCCTCGCGCGACATGCGCAGCTTGCGGTGGTGGCTCCAGAGCTGGAACGGCACGTCGACCAGCGCCACCAGCAGCAGCGTGGCCGCGATCAGCAGGCAGTTATGCGCCACCAGGCTCATCATCTTCGGCAGCGCGGTGCGTTCCGACTGCGACATCAGCGACGAGACCTCGTCCATGTTGCCCATGATCACGAGCCAGGCCACGCCGCCGATCAGCAGCGACTTCGCCAGTGCCTTGACCAGCTCGGACAGCGACTGGAAAGAGAACATGCGCCCGATGCCCGCGATGGGGTCGAGCTTGCTGAACTTGGGTGCTGCCGCCTTGGCCGAGAGCAGCCAGCCGCCGAGCATCAGCGGGCCGGCCACCGCGGCGATCAGCATCAGGCCGAACAGCGGCGCCAGCGCGACCAGCGCCTCGACGACCATGAGCCCGGCGCGTGCAAGCATGTGGGCCGGGTCGAACGCCGTAGCGCGGTCGAAGTGCAGGCCCTGGACCAGGGCGCCTTGCATGGTGTCGCCGAGCGACCCCGAGGTCAGCCAGAGGCCGGCACCGGCGGCGCCCAGCAGCACGAAGGTGGAAAGCTCGCGCGAACGGGCAACGTTGCCTTCCTCGCGCGCCTTTTCCAGGCGCTGCGATGAGGCAGGTTCGGTTTTTTCGAGATCGCTTTCTTCAGCCATGGGTGCTCCGGGCGAGCGTCGGCGGCACGGCGCCTGCTCATGGCTGATTGTTCGTTCGGGCGCCTCCGGACAATCGGTCGATCAGCGCGGGCATTTGCCCGCTGCTCGGATGATCGGTGCGGCCTGCGCCTAGGCGGCGGGAGCTGCCGGTTCGGCCGGGGCGGCAGCCGGCGCCGGCATCGCCGCATAGGGCACCAGCGGGATCTGCGCCGCGTGCAGGCGCTCCAGGATGGTGAACAGCAGGTCGCTGCGCACGCCACCCGCCAGGCGCGGGCTGGAGACATAGGCGATGGCCTGGAACACGAGCAGGCCGCCTTCGATGCCTTCGAGCGTGAGCGAGGGCGCGGGCGTCTCCAGCACGCCTTCGTGTTCGCGGCAGGCCGTGAGGATCAGCTCGCGCACGCGCGCCGCGTCGGTGGTCAGCGGCAGCGGCAGGCGGATCAGCACCCGGCCCTCGGCATTGGCCAGCGTCATGTTGCGCACCGTCTTGGTGATGAACTCCGAGTTCGGCACGATCAGCGTCGAGCGGTCGCCGAGCTGGATCTCGGTGGCCCGCACGTTGATGCGCCGCACGTCGCCCTCGGTAGTGCCCAGCACGACCCAGTCGCCCACCTTCACCGGCTGTTCGGCGAGCAGGATCAGGCCCGAGATGAAGTTCTGCACGATCGCCTGCAGCCCGAAACCGATGCCGACCGAGAGCGCGCTCGCGACCCAGGCGATGCGTTCGATGCTGATGCCCAGCGCCGACAGCGAGAACGCGACCACGAGGATGCCGCCCACATAGCCCAGCAGCGTGGCGATCGAGCTCTGCATGCCGGGCTCGAAGCGGGTGCTCGGCAGGTAGCTCTGCGCGAGCCAGCGCTTGAAGACGCGCAGCACGACGAAGCCCAGGATCGCCACCGCGACCGCGCCCAGGATGGCGCCGGGCACGAGTTCGAACTCGCCCACCTTCACGCCCGAGCCGAACTTGCCGCTGCGCTGGAACACCTCGTCGGGGCCGGTGCCCAGCGGCGCCGCAAGCGCGATCAGCATGTAGAAGAACAGGCCGACGCGGCTCAGGCCCGACAGCACCGTGGCGGCCTGGTCCAGCGTCTGCGGTGCGAGCCCGAAGCTCTTCTGCAGCCGCTGGCCCATGGTGCTGCGTGACGACACGGTCGCCATGAACACGTCGTCGGCAAACTTGAACAGCACGTAGAAGGAGGCGGCGACGATGCCGGTCCAGGTCAGTTGCGAGGCCAGCAGGCTGGCGAGCGCCACATATCCGACGGCGAGCAGGACCCAGATCGCGACCATGACCGCGCCGATGCAGGCCACGAGCAGTCCGACCCAGATCGGCTGCTCCGGCAGGTCGGCACCTGGCGCGCGGTCGCGCAGCGTTCGCAGGCGAAGCAGCACGACGCCGACGAGCGCGGTCAGCGTCAGCGCCGTGACCACGTGGGTCGCCACCACGGCCGCGAAACTCGCGTCCACGACGGTATTGATCTCTGCGGGCGTCCATGCGACCGCGGCCACCAGCGCCACGAACCAGGGCAAAACGGCGAGGCGGCCGGCCACCGCGTCGGACATCGGCGGCAGCCGCCAGCTCGGCCGGCCGATGGCCAGCAGCGAACGTCCAAGCCCGACCACGAAGGCCATGAACACCAGCGCCTGTGCGAGCGAGTGCAGCGCCTTGCTCGCCTGCGGCGTCCAGGTCGCGTACTCCTCGAGCAGCCGCTCGACGCCGTACGCGGCCAGCGCCACGAGCAGCACGTGGCTGGCCACGATGGCGATCACCAGCAGCGAGCGCCGAAGCCGGCCCGCCGGCAGCAGCCGTGCGGCGAGCCGCGTGAGCAGGTGCTCGGCGGCCCAGGTCCCGAGCACGGCAAGCACCACGGCCAGCAGCAGCGCGCCGATCACCCCGGTGCGCGTGCCTTGCCCGGTCGCCTTCTCGAAGCCGTCGCGCAGGTCCGCGCCCAGGGCCTGCAGGCGCGCGATGTCGCCGGGCCATGCCCGCCGAAGATCACGCCAGAATTCGTCGCCCAGCGGCGAGGGGGCGCGCTCGGTGACCTGCGCCTCGAACAGCGCGCGGCGCTGGTCCACGAGTTCGGCGCCGCGCTGGCGTACGTCGATGGTCAGCAGGCGCGCCAGCCGGATGTCGGCATCGAGCGTGTTGCGCTCCTTCGTCAGGGTGGCGCGCTGGCGCGTGATGTCGGGGTCTTCGGTGGCGCCGGCCGCCGGCGGTTCGCCAAGCTCGCCGAGGCGGGCGTTGAGGTCGGCCAGCTCGGCGGTGCGGGCTGCCACGAACTTCTCGGCCTGGGCGCCGATCGCGTTGATCTGCGCCAGCTGATCGCGCAGGCTGCCATGGGCTTCGGGCGGGGCCTCGGTGATCCTCGTGAGCTGCGCGCGCATCTCGGGCACGCTCAGCTCGGGCTCGGGCGCCGCCATGGCGGCGGCGCCGCTGCCGGCAGGGTCGAGCTGCGCCAGCGCGGCGCCGCAAGACAGCAGGGCAGCCAGGCACAGCGCCAGCAGGCGGGAGGTCACGCTCATGGCCGCCATCATAGAAGGGCGGCGTGCCTGGCCGCGGCGGCGGTCAGCGGGCCGGGCTGAACAGGTCGACGCGGTCGGTGATGATCCCGTCGGTGCCCAGGTCGATGAGCCGCTGGGCGGCCCATTCGTCGTTGACGGTGTAGCTCAGCGTGCGCAGGCCGGCCGCCTGCACCCGGGCCACAGTGGCCGCGTCCCAGAGCGCATGGTTGCAGACCACCGCGGCGCAGCCGAGGCCGGTGGCGGTGTCGAACCAACCCTCTTGCAGCGTGTCGAGCAGCAGCCCGCGCGGCAGCTCGGGCGCCACGTCGCGCGCGGCGCGCAGCGATTCGGCCTGGAACGAGGTCAGGAGCGGCGCAACAGCCGCGCCCTGCCAGAGCCGTGCGGCTTCGCGCGCCACCGTTGCGCCGGTTTCCTGCTCGGTGCCCGGCGTGGGCTTGATCTCGATGTTGAGCAGGTAGCCATTGGCGAGGCAAAAGCGTGCGAGGTTCTCGAGCGTGGCGAGCGGCTCGCCCGCGAAAGCGCGCGAATGCCAGCCGCCGGCATCGAGCTGCGACAGCCCGCCCCAAGGCAGGTCGCCGCCAATGCCGTGGCCGCTGGTGGTGCGTTCGAGCGTGGCGTCGTGCATGAGGAAGGGCACGCCGTCGGCGCTGAGCTTGGCATCGCACTCGAACATGCGCCAGCCGTGCGCGGCACCGAGCCGGAAAGCGGCCAGCGTGTTCTCGGGTGCCAGCTTGCCCGCGCCGCGGTGGGCGATCCAGCGGGGATAAGGCCAGGGCGTAGCGTTCATTTTTGAGCGGGTCGTGGTGTTCATCCAGTGCACCCGTGGAACCGGCTCCGCCAGGCCACCGGGTGCGCACCCCCGTGGGGGGAGGCGCCGCAGGCGCTTCGGGGGGCGTCTTATTCAGCGCGCTTGCCGGAGCCAGCGTCGAACCAGTGCAGCTTGTCCTGCTGCGCCGCGATCCGGACCGTGTCGCCGGCCTTCGGCGGACGGTCGGCCTCGTCGGTGCGCATGATGATCTGCTCGTCGCCGATGCGGCCATACACCAGCCGCTCGGCGCCGAGCAGCTCGACCGACTCGACCTGCACGGACCAGCCGCTTTCGTCGAGCGTCAGGTGCTCGGGGCGGATGCCGAGGATCTGGCCGGGGCGCACGCCCGGCGCTTGCTTGAGCAGGTTCATCGGTGGCGAGCCGATGAAGCTCGCCACGAAGGTGGTGGCGGGCCGGTTGTAGACCTCTTCAGGCGTGGCGAACTGGTCCATCACGCCGCCGTTCATCACGATGATGCGCTGCGCGAGCGTCATGGCTTCGATCTGGTCGTGCGTGACGAACAGCGAGGTGATGCCGAGCTCGCGGTGCAGCTTCTGGATCTCGAGGCGGGTCTGCGCGCGCAGCTTGGCGTCGAGGTTCGACAGCGGCTCGTCGAACAGGAAGACCTTCGGCTCGCGCACGATCGCACGCCCCATGGCCACGCGCTGGCGCTGGCCGCCCGAAAGCTCGCGCGGCTTGCGCTCGAGCAGGTGGCCCAGCTCGAGGATCTTGGCGGCCTTGTCCACGCGCCGCTTGATCTCGTCGGTCGGCAGCCGCGCGATCTTCAGGCCGTAGGCCATGTTCTTGAACACGCTCATGTGCGGATAGAGCGCGTAGTTCTGGAACACCATGGCGATGTCGCGCTCGGAAGGTTCGAGCTGGTTCACCACGCGGTCGCCGATGGCGATGTCGCCGGCCGAGATCTCCTCGAGGCCGGCCACCATGCGCAGCAGCGTGGACTTGCCGCAACCCGAGGGCCCGACGATGACGACGAATTCGCCCTTGTTCACCTCGGCCGAGACGCCGTGGATGACCTGGTTGGCCTTGGCGCCCTTGCCGTAGCGCTTGATGACGTTGCGAAAGGAAATGGCTGACATGTTGTCTTGTTCTTGGGCTTAAGAGGTGATCTGCTTGTATGCGGTGGGCGTCGGGCGTGGGTTCACTTCTCGGTGTCCACGAGGCCCTTGACGAACCAGCGCTGCATCAGCACCACCACGAGCGCCGGAGGGATCAGCGCGAGGATTGCGGTGGCCATCACGAGGTTCCAGTCGACCGCGGCGTCGCCCGAGGCGATCATGCGTTTGATGCCGATCACCACCGGGTACATGTCTTCGCTCGTGGTGGCGAGCAGCGGCCACAGGTACTGGTTCCAGCCGTAGATGAACTGGATCACGAAGAGCGCGGCGATCGAGGTCTGCGACAGCGGCACCAGGATGTCCTTGAAGAAGCGCATCGGCCCCGCGCCGTCCATCCGCGCGGCCTCGACGAGTTCGTCGGGCACCGAAAGGAAGAACTGCCGGAACAGGAAGGTCGCGGTGGCCGAGGCGATCAGCGGAATGGTCAAACCCGCATAGGTGTTGAGCATGTTCAGGTCGGCCAGCACCTTGTAGGTGGGCAGGATGCGCACCTCCACCGGCAGCATCAGCGTGACGAAGATCATCCAGAACACGAGCTTCTTGAACGGGAACTTGAAGTACACGATGGCGAAGGCCGAAAGCAGCGAGATCGCGATCTTGCCGAAGGCGATGACCAGCGCCGTGACCAGGCTGATCCACATCATGCGGCCCACCACCACGCGCGCGCCCTGCGTCTCGGTGCCCATGAGCGCGGCGGTGTAGTTTTCGACCATGTGCGCGCCCGGCACCAGCGGCATCGGCACGCGCAGGATCTCGTCGCGCGTGTGGGTCGAGGCCACGAAGGCGAGGTAGATGGGAAAGGCCACGATGGCGATGCCGAGGATCAGCACCACGTGCGAGAGGACGGTCAGGCCGGGCCGGCGTTCAACCATGGCGGATGCTCCGGAAGAAGAAAGAAGAAGAAATGGGGAAAGGAGGATGCGCCATCAGTACTGGACCTTCTTCTCGATGTAGCGGAACTGCACCACGGTGAGTACGACCACGATCACCATCAGCACCACCGACTGCGCGGCCGAGCCGCCCAGGTCGAGCGCCCGGAAGCCGTCGTGCCAGACCTTGTAGACCAGGATCGCGGTGTCGCGGCCCGGACCGCCTTCGGTGGTGGCATGCACGATCGCGAAGGTGTCGAAGAAGGCATACACGATGTTGATCACCAGCAGGAAGAAGGTGGTCGGCGACAGCAGCGGAAACTGGATGGTGAGGAAGCGGCGAAGCGGACCGGCGCCGTCGATGGCGGCGGCCTCGATCAGGGACTTCGGAATCGATTGCAGCCCGGCCAGGAAGAACAGGAAGTTGTAGGAGATCTGCTTCCAGATCGCGGCCACCACGATCAGCGACAGCGCGTGGTTGGAATTGAGCAGGTGGTTCCATTCCATGCCCATGTGGCGCAGGCCGTAGCTCACCACGCCGATGCTCGGCGAGAACATGAACACCCACAGCACGCCCGCGATGGCCGGCGCTACCGCGTACGGGATGATCAGGAAGGTCTTGTAGAACAGCGAACCGCGCAGGATGCGGTCGGCAAAGATCGCGAGCATCAGCGACAGCGCGATGCCGATGCCGGCCACCAGCACCGAGAACAGCGCCGTGACCTTGAACGACTCGACGTACGCCGGGTCGTCGAACAGGGTCTCGAAGTTCTCCAGACCGACGAAGACGGTGGAGGTGCCGAACGCGTCCTCGGTCTGCAGCGACTGCCAGATGGCCTGGCTCGCGGGCCAGAAGAAGAACACCAGGATCACCGCCATCTGCGGCGCGATCAAAAGCCATGGCAACCATGCCGACCGGAATAGAACGCGTTTTTCCATAACCCCTCGAATCCCTCAAAAAACGAAACGCCCGCCCCACGGCTTTTGCAGTGGCGGGCGGGCGAGTCTACTTCGGCGCTGGAGCCGAACGGTGCTCAGCCTTTATTTGCCTTCTGGAAGCGCTCGAGCTGTTCGTTGCCGCGCTTCACGGCGGCGTCGAGCGCCTCCTTGGCGCTGCGCTTGCCGCTCCAGATCTGCTCGGTTTCCTCGTCGATGATGGTGCGGATCTGCACGAAGTTGCCCAAGCGCACGCCGCGCGACTTGTCGGTGGTCTTGCGGATCATCTGCGTCACCGCCACGTCGGTGCCCGGCTTTTCCTTGTAGAAGCCCGAGGCGTCGGTCAATTTGTAGGCGGCGGTGGTGATCGGCAGGTAGCCGGTGCGCTTGTGGCTTTCGGACTGCACCTTCGTGTCGGACAGGAAGGTGAAGAAGCTGGCAATGCCCTTGTAGTGGTCGGCCGGCTTGCCCGACATGACCCAGAGGCTGGCGCCGCCGATCACGGTGTTCTGCGGCGCGCCCTTCACGTCGGGATAGTAGGGCATGGTGGAGATGCCGTACTTGAACTTGGCGTCCTTGGCCACGCGTGCGTAGAGGCCTGACGAGGCGGTCATCATCGCGCACTCGCCCGAGGGGAAGGCGGCGTCGCCGGTGTTGTTGCGGCCCTTGTAGACGAAGGTGCCGTCCTTCGACATCTTGGCCAGGTTCTCGAAGTGCTTCACATGCAGTGGCGAGTTGAAGGCCAGGCGCGCCGAGGTGCCGCCGAAGCCGTTGTTCTGCGTCGCGTAGAGCGTGTTGTGCCAGGCCGAGAAGCTCTCGAGCTGCGTCCAGCTCATCCAGCTGGTGGTGAACGGGCACTTGTGGCCGCTCGCCTTGAGCTTGTCGGCCGCGGCCATCACTTCGGGCCAGGTGGTGGGGGCCTTCTCGGGGTCGAGCCCAGCCGCCTTGAAGGCGTCCTTGTTGTAATAGAAGATGGTCGTCGAGCTGTTGAGCGGGAAGCTCAGCATCTGGCCGTTCGCGGCGGTGTAGTAGCCCGACACGGCGGGCACGTAGACGCTGGGGTCGAACTTGACGCCGCCCGAACTCATCACTTCGCCCACTGGCTTGATCGCGCCCTTGGAGGCCATCATGGTGGCGGTGCCGACTTCGAACACCTGCAGGATGTCGGGCGCATTGCCGGCGCGGAACGCGGCGATCGCGGCGGTCATCGACTCGTCGTACTGGCCCTTGTAGGTCGGCACGATCTTGTAGTCCTTCTGGCTGTCGTTGTATTGCTTGGCGAGGTCGTTGACCCATTCGCCGAGCGGACCGCTCATGGAATGCCACCACTGGATCTCGGTCTGGGCATGGGCCGGGAAGGCCAGCGTGGCGGCCAGCGCCGACGTGGCGGCGAGCAATTGAAAACGCATCAAGGAAGACTCCTGTGGAATAAAAGCAAAGCGCGGATGCTAGGCGATCCGTGTGACATTCGGCACACATTGGCGCACGGACGGGCGCCATCGTCCAACCGGGAAAACCCCTTTGGCGCCAAGCGGCCCCGCGGCGCCGGCCGTCGTGCTGCGCTGCACCATGCTAGGATCGTTTTCCCCTTTTTCGGCCTAGCCTGTTGCCGTGGCCGGGGCATTCGCGAGCACGCCATGACGAGCAAGACCTCCCTCGAAAAAAGCCGGATCAAGTTCCTTTTGCTCGAAGGCATCCATCCTTCGGCCGTGGAGGTGCTGCGCGGCGCGGGCTATTCCCAGATCGAGGCGCTGCCCGGCGCGCTGCCCGACGCGGAACTCAAGGCCAAGATCGCCGACGTGCATTTCCTCGGCATCCGCTCGCGCACCCAGTTGACCGCCGAGGTCTTCGCCGCGGCACAGAAGCTGGTGGCTGTGGGCTGCTTTTGCATCGGCACCAACCAGGTCGACCTCGAAGCCGCGCGCGAGCATGGTGTGGCGGTGTTCAATGCGCCGTATTCCAACACCCGTTCGGTGGCCGAACTCGTGCTCGCCGAGGCGATCCTCCTCTTGCGCGGCGTGCCCGAGAAGAGCGCGGTGGCGCACCGCGGCGGCTGGCTCAAGTCGGCCGAGGACGCCTACGAGATCCGCGGCAAGACGCTTGGCATCGTGGGCTACGGCTCCATCGGCGCTCAGCTGTCGGTGCTGGCCGAGGGGCTGGGCATGCAGGTGGCGTTCTACGACGTGACCGCCAAGCTGCCGTTGGGCAATGCGCGCCAGGTGCGCGACCTGCACCAGCTGCTGGCCCAGAGCGACATCGTGACGCTGCACGTGCCCGAGACGCAGGCCACGCAGTGGATGATCGGCGCGGCGGAAATCGCCGCCATGAAGCCCGGCGCGATCCTGATCAACGCCTCGCGCGGCACGGTGGTCGAGATCGAGCCGCTGGCCGAGGCCCTGAAGCAGAAGAAGCTGCTGGGCGCCGCCATCGACGTGTTCCCGGTCGAGCCGCGCAGCAACAAGGACGAGTTCCAGTCGCCGCTGCGCGGGCTCGACAACGTCATCCTCACGCCGCACATCGGCGGCTCGACCATGGAGGCGCAGGCCAACATCGGCCTCGAGGTGGCGGAAAAGCTCGTGAAGTACAGCGACAACGGCACCTCGACTTCGTCCGTCAACTTTCCCGAGGTGGCGCTGCCGGCGCATGCCGGCAAGCACCGGTTGCTGCACATCCACCGCAACGTGCCGGGCGTGCTGTCGGAGATCAACAAGATCTTTTCGGACAACGGCATCAACATCTCCTCGCAGTTCCTGCAGACCAACGAGAAGATCGGCTATGTGGTCATGGACATCGACGCCACCCATTCCGACCTGGCGCTGGGCAAGCTGGCGAAGGTGCCCGGCACGATCCGCAGCCGCGTCCTGTTCTGAGCGGGGGCATGGCCCGCCGGCCGGCAGGGTGCCGGGGCCTGCCCTAAAATCCCACCCCCGGCTATATGGGCGCGCAGCGCCTGGCCGAGGTGCCACCCCCCGATGAATGCTCCGACCGCGTTGACCACGCTGTTGTCGCAGGCCGCAGAGCCTGCACGACTGCGCGAGATCCCCTACAACTACACCAGCTTCTCCGACCGGGAGATCGTGATCCGCCTCTTGGGCGAGCGCGGCTGGGAATTGCTGCAGACCCTGCGCGCCGAGCGCCGCACTGGGCGGTCGGCGCGCATGCTGTACGAAGTGCTCGGCGACATCTGGGTGGTCCAGCGCAATCCCTACCTGGTCGACGACCTGCTCGACAACCCGCGCCGGCGCGGCCAGCTGGTCGATGCGCTCAAGCACCGCCTGGGCGAAGTCCAGAAGCGCCGCACGCCCGACAGCGACATGCCGCGCGATCAGCTCGTGGGCGAACTCACCGCGCTGGTCGGCGAGGCGGTGGCCGCCTTCGACACCGCCTTCCGCGACGTGGCCGCGCTGCGCCGCAGGGCGACGCGGGTGCTGGGCCGGCTGACCGCGAAGGACAACATCAAGTTCGACGGCCTGTCGCGCGTGTCGCACGTCACCGACGCCACCGACTGGCGCGTCGAGTACCCGTTCGTGGTGCTGTGCCCCGACACCGAGGCCGAGATGGCGCTGCTGGTCAAGGGCTGCATCGAGCTCGGCCTGACCATCATCCCGCGCGGCGGCGGCACCGGCTACACCGGCGGCGCCATCCCGCTCACGTGGAAGAGCGTGGTCATCAACACCGAGAAGCTCGAGGCCATGACCGAGGTCGAGCACGTGGCGCTGCCGGGGCTCGACGCCCCCGTGCCTACCATCTGGACCGAGGCCGGCGTGGTCACGCAGCGCGTGGCCGATGCGGCCGAGCGCGCGGGCTACGTGTTCGCGGTCGATCCGACGTCGGCCGAGGCTTCGTGCGTCGGCGGCAACGTCGCCATGAACGCCGGCGGCAAGAAGGCCGTGCTCTGGGGCACCGCGCTCGACAACCTGGCCGCCTGGCGCATGGTCACGCCCGACGCCGAATGGCTCGAGGTCACGCGCATCGGCCACAACCTGGGCAAGATCCACGATGCCGAAAGCGCCGTGTTCGAGCTGCAGTACTTTGCCGCCGACGGCCGCACGCCGCTGCGCACCGAGCGCCTCGAGATCCCGGGCCGCACCTTCCGCAAGGAAGGCCTCGGCAAGGACGTGACCGACAAGTTCCTCTCGGGGCTGCCGGGCATCCAGAAGGAGGGCTGCGACGGCCTCATCACCAGCTGCCGCTGGGTGGTGCACAAGATGCCCGCGCACACGCGCACCGTGTGCCTCGAGTTCTTCGGCAATGCGAAGGACGCGGTGCCGAGCATCGTCGAGATCAAGGACTTCATGTTCGCCGAGCAAAAGCGCTCGGGCGTGCTGCTGGCGGGCCTGGAGCACCTCGACGACCGCTACCTGAAAGCCGTGGGCTACGCCACCAAGTCCAAAAAGCACGGCGGCCTCCCGAAGATGGTGCTGTTCGGCGACATCGCGGGCGACGACGCCGACGCGGTGGCGCGCGTCACCTCGGAAGTGGTGCGCATCGCCAATTCGCGCAGCGGCGAAGGCTTCGTCGCCATCAGCCCCGAGGCGCGCAAGAAGTTCTGGCTCGACCGCAAGCGCACCGCAGCCATCAGCCGCCACACCAACGCCTTCAAGATCAACGAAGACGTGGTGATCCCGCTGCCGCGCATGGCCGAGTACAGCGACGGCATCGAGCGCATCAACATCGAGCTGTCGCTGCAGAACAAGCTCGCGCTGACGGACGCGCTCGAGGCCTTCCTGCTGCGTGGCAACCTGCCGCTGGGCAAGAGCGACGACGCGCACGAGATTCCCGCCGCCGAGCTGCTCGAAGACCGCGTGGCGCAGGCCGTGACGCTGGTGCAGGAGGTGCGTACGCGCTGGGCCGGCTGGCTGCGCGAGGTGGACGTGCTCTTTCCGCAGCTGCAGGACCACAGCCTGCGCGCGAGCTGGAAGACCCAGCTGCGCCAGCCACTGCAGGAGATCTTTGCCGGCGCCGAGTTCGCGCCGATCGTGGCCGAATGCGTGGCCATCCACCAGCGCGTGCTCAAGGGCCGCGTCTGGGTAGCGCTGCACATGCATGCGGGCGACGGCAACGTGCACACCAACATTCCTGTCAACAGCGACAACTACGACATGCTGCAGACCGCGCATGCCGCGGTGGTGCGCATCATGGCGCTGGCGCGCAGCCTCGACGGCGTGATCTCGGGCGAGCACGGCATCGGCATCACCAAGCTCGAGTTCCTGAGCGACGAGGAACTCGCGCCGTTCATGGACTACAAGCGGCGCGTCGACCCCGAAGGCCGCTTCAACAAGGGCAAGCTGCTGCGCGCGCCCGCGGGGCAGCCGGCCGAAGAACTGCATGCCGACCTGACCAATGCCTACACGCCGAGCTTCGGCCTGATGGGGCACGAGTCGCTGATCATGCAGCAGAGCGACATCGGCGCGATCGCCGACAGCGTGAAGGACTGCCTGCGCTGCGGCAAGTGCAAGCCGGTGTGCGCCACACACGTGCCGCGCGCCAACCTGCTGTACAGCCCGCGCAACAAGATCCTCGCGACCTCGCTGTTGGTGGAAGCCTTCCTCTACGAGGAGCAGACGCGCCGCGGCATCAGCATCAAGCACTGGGAAGAGTTCGAGGACGTGGCCGACCACTGCACCGTGTGCCACAAGTGCCTCACGCCGTGCCCGGTGAAGATCGACTTCGGCGACGTGTCGATGAACATGCGCAACCTGCTGCGCAAGATGGGGCAGAAGAGCTTCCGTCCCGGCAATGCGGCCGCGATGTTCTTCCTTAACGCGACCAATCCGCAGACCATCAAGGCGGTGCGTGCCGGCATGGTGGGCATCGGCTTCAAGGCCCAGCGCCTGGCCAACGACCTGCTGCGCGGCCTGGCCCGCAGGCAGACCGCGGCGCCGCCGGCCACGCTCGGTCCGGCGCCGGTCAAGGAGCAGGTGATCCACTTCATCAACAAGAAGATGCCGGGCAACCTGCCCAAGCAGACGGCGCGCGCGCTGCTCGACATCGAAGATGCCGACTACGTGCCGATCATCCGCGACCCGAAGACGACCACGACGGAGACCGAGGCGGTGTTCTACTTTCCGGGTTGCGGCTCGGAGCGCCTGTTCTCGCAGGTCGGGCTCGCCACGCAGGCGATGCTCTGGCATGCGGGCGTGCAGACGGTGCTGCCGCCGGGCTACCTGTGCTGCGGCTACCCGCAGCGCGGCAGCGGGCAGTTCGACAAGGCCGAGAAGATGATCACCGACAACCGGGTGCTCTTCCACCGCGTGGCCAACACGCTCAACTACCTCGACATCAAGACGGTGGTGGTGAGCTGCGGTACCTGCTACGACCAGCTGCAGGGCTACCAGTTCGACAAGATCTTCCCGGGCTGCCGCATCATCGACATCCACGAGTACCTGCTCGAGAAGGGCATCACGCTGGCCGATGCAGGCGGCGGCGGCTACCTGTACCACGACCCGTGCCACTCGCCGATGAAGCTGCAGGACCCGATGAAGACGGTGAAGGCGCTGGTCGGCGACAACGTGCTCAAGAACGACCGCTGCTGCGGCGAGTCGGGCACGCTGGGCGTGTCGCGGCCCGACATCTCCACGCAGATCCGCTTCCGCAAGGAGGAAGAGCTCAAGAAGGGCGAGGCCGCGCTGCGCGACAGCGGCCAGGTCGGCGCCCAGGACAACGTGAAGATCCTCACCAGCTGCCCGAGTTGCCTGCAGGGCCTCTCACGCTACGGCAACGACCTGAACAACGGCCTGCTCGAGGCCGACTACATCGTGGTCGAGATGGCGAACAAGCTGCTGGGCAGCGACTGGATGCCGCAGTACGTGGCGGCTGCGAACCAGGGCGGGATCGAACGGGTGCTGGTGTGACCGCCGCAGCGGGCTGCCCGCTCTGCGACGGCCCGGGCGGCCGCATCGTGTTCGAAGGCGCCAGGCTGCGCGTCATCCATGCCGACGAGCCGGGCTTCCCGGCCTTCTACCGCGTGGTATGGCGGGCGCACGTGGCGGAGTTTTCCGACCTGTCGGCGGCCGACCGCGTGTTGTGCATGGAGGCGGTGGCGCTCGTCGAGCAGTGCCTGCGCGACCACCTGGCGCCGGCCAAGGTCAACCTGGCGGCGCTCGGCAACATGGTGGCGCACCTGCATTGGCACGTGATCGCACGCTTTGCCGACGACACGCATTTTCCAGCCCCGGTCTGGGCGCCGGCGCAGCGCGCGAGCGATCGGGCCCGCGAGGCGGACCTGGCCGCGCGCCTGGCCGCACTCGAGGCTGCGATGATGGCGCAACTGGCTACAAGGAGTTTCTGATGGCAGGTTTGCAAGCCGGCGCACCGACGCCGACATCGATCACCGTGCACGGCCAGTCGCGCGTGCTGGAGGTCGCCTTCTCCGACGGCGCGAGCTTCCGGATCCCGTTCGAGCTGATGCGCATCTATTCGCCCTCCGCCGAGGTGCAGGGCCATGGCCCGGGCGAGGAGGTCCTGCAGACCGGCAAGCGTAATGTCGAACTGGCCGACCTGAAGCCGGTGGGTAACTATGCGGTGCAGCCGGTCTTCAGCGACGGCCACGACACGGGCATCTTCTCGTGGAACCTGCTCTACGAGCTCGGTGCCAACGAGGCGCAACTCTGGGCCGAGTACGAACGCCGGCTTGCCGCAGCGGGCGTCGACCGCGATGCGCCGATGCCCGACAAGGGCGGCGGCTCCGCCTGCGCAAGCCATTGAGCGCGGCGCGTGCCGGGCGCTTCCGATGGAAGAAAAAAGCAACAAATCCCCCGGGTTCGAAGGGTCGGCGGCTTGAGGTGAGTGCTTCCGCCCTAACATCAGGCGGATGAGCACCACCCATTTCGGCTTCGAGAAGGTCGACGAAAGCGAAAAGGCGCAGCGCGTGCGCGGCGTCTTCGACTCCGTGGCGTCGCGTTACGACCTCATGAACGACCTCATGTCGGCGGGGCTGCACCGCGCATGGAAGGCCTACACCGTGATGGTGGCCAACGTCGGCGAAGGCTCGCGCGTGCTCGACATCGCGGGCGGCACCGGCGATCTCGCGCTGGCTTTCTCGAAGAAGGTGGGCGCGAGCGGGCAGGTGGTGCACACCGACATCAACGAAGCCATGCTCCGCACCGGCCGCGACCGGCTGCTCGATGCGGGCGTGGCGCTGCCCACGATGGTTTGCGACGCCGAGAAGCTGCCTTTCCCCGACGACCACTTCGACGTGGTCACCGTGGCCTTCGGCCTGCGCAACATGACGCACAAGGACGCGGCGCTCAAGGAAATGAACCGCGTGCTCAAGCCGCGCGGCAAGCTGCTGGTGCTCGAGTTCTCGAAGGTTGCCAAGCCGCTGGCCAAGGCCTACGACTGGTATTCGTTCAATGTGCTGCCGCGCCTGGGCAAGCTGGTGGCGGGCGACGACGCCAGCTACCGCTACCTGGCCGAATCGATCCGGATGCATCCGGCGCAGGAAGAGCTCAAGACCCTCATGAAAGAGGGCGGTTTTGGGCATGTGGATTATCACAACATGACGGGGGGCGTGGCCGCCCTTCATGTTGGAATCAAGTGTTGATCTGGCGAATACTTCGCTCGAAAGAGGAGACGAGATGAAAAGTTTGAGTTCTTTGTTCCTGGCTGCCGCGCTGGTTCTGGTCAGCGTGCAGGCGGATGCCGCGCGCATGGGCGGCGGCAAGTCGTTCGGGCGCCAGTCGTCCGGCGTGACGCAGCGCCAGTCCACGCCGCCGGCGGCGCCTGCGCAGCAGAACGCGAACGCCGCGACGCCCAAGCCCGCGACGCCCGCTGCGGCGGCGCCGAAGCGCCCCTGGGGCGCCATGCTCGGCGGCCTGGCCGCCGGCCTGGGCCTGGCCTGGCTCGCGAATTCGCTCGGCCTCGGCGCCGGCTTTGCCAACATCCTGCTGATCGCGCTGCTCGCGATGGCGGCGCTGTTCGTCTGGCGGATGTTCAAGGCGCGCTCGGCAGCAGCGCCCGCGTCAGGCCGCCGTGGCGGCTTCGCGTTCGAAGGTGCGGGCGGTCCCGCAAACCCGGGCGCGCCGGCACAGTACAGCCCGGCCAACGTCGGCAACGACGCCTCGGCGCGTCCCTGGGAGCGCAACACCGCTGCCTTCGACGCCTCGCCGGCCCATGGCAGCAGCCTTTCCGCGGCAGGCGCCGCAGCGGGCGGCAGCATGATCGGCTCGGCGCTCGCGGGTTCGCAGAGCTGGGGCATTCCGGCCGGCTTCGACGTCGACGGCTTCCTGGCCGCCGCCAAGCGCAACTTCGTGACGCTGCAGGACGCCTGGGACCGTGCCGACGTGACCATGCTGCGCTCGATGATGACCGACGAGATGGTCGAGGAGATCCGCACCCAGCTGGCGGACCGTGCAAGCCACACGGGCGGCGCATCGAACAAGACCGAGGTCGTGATGCTCGATGCCAAGCTGCTCGGCATCGAGGAACTGGCCGACGTCTACATGGCGAGCGTGGAGTTCTCGGGCATGATCCGCGAGGACGCCTCGGCCGGTCCGGGCCCGTTCCGCGAAGTCTGGAACATGACCAAGCCGACCAGCGGCACCGGCGGCTGGCTGGTTGCGGGCGTCCAGGCGCTGCAGTAGGCGCATTCCGGCGGTCGCGAGACCGCCTGCTGAACCGATAATGGGGACATGGCCACACCATCGTCCCCATTTTCTTTTCTCGGCGATCTCTTCAACCGCATCGGCGAGCGCCTGCAGCCGCCCGCCTGGGCGGTGCACGAGATCCAGCACCGCGCGGTGCTGTTTCTCAATCATGTGCTGCAGCAGGAGCCCGAAGCCCAGCAGCGGCTGCTGCGGCAGCAGGGGCGCGTGGTGCGCTTCCAGTGGCGCTTCGTGACCATGGAGCTGGTGGCCACGCCGGCCGGCCTGCTCGACCTCGCGCCGCCGGGCTCGGTGCCCGAGCTCACGCTCACCGTCACCGACGAATCCCCGTTCGACCTGGCCCGTGCCACGCTGCGCGGCGACAAGCCCGCGGTGCAGATCGTCGGTGACGTGCAGCTCGCGGCCGAGGTCAACTGGCTGGTCGACCACGTGCGCTGGGACGTCGAAGACGATCTCGCCCGCGTGATCGGCGATGTGCCGGCGCACACCGTGGCCGAGGGCGCACGCCGCGTCGCCGGCGCGCTGCGCCAGTTCGCCTCGGGCGCACGCCCCGGCCCGCAGGCGGGCAAGGCCGAATGAGGCGCTTCTATCGCGGTTTCGTCATCGTCTGGGTCGCGCTGCGCTACGGCCTCGACGAGCTCGTGCTCACGAGCTTCCAGAAGCCGTGGCTGCGCGTCGTGGCGCGCGTGGTCTCGATCGGCCGCAACCTCGATGCGCCGCGCGGCCAGCGGCTGCGCGAGGCGCTCGAGCGGCTGGGCCCGATCTTCGTCAAGTTCGGCCAGGTGTTGTCGACCCGCCGCGACCTGCTGCCGCCCGACATCGCCGACGAACTCGCCTTTCTCCAGGACCGGGTGCCGCCGTTCCCGTCGTCGGTGGCCATTGCCACGATCGAGCGGGCCTTCCGCCGGCCGGTGAGCGACGTGTTCGTGCAGTTCGACGAGACGCCGGTGGCGAGCGCGTCGATCGCGCAGGTGCATTTCGCCACCATCCGCACCAGCACCGGCGAGGTGCGCGAGGTGGCCGTCAAGGTGCTGCGTCCCAGCATGCAGGGGGTGATCGAGAAGGACCTCGCGCTCATGGCCATGATGGCCGGCTGGGTCGAGGGCCTGTCGGCCGACGGCAAGCGGCTGAAGCCGCGCGAGGTGGTGGCCGAGTTCGACAAGTACCTGCACGACGAGCTCGACCTGGTGCGCGAGGCGGCCAATGCCGCCCAGCTGCGGCGCAACATGGCCTCGCTCGAGCTGGTGCTGATCCCCGAGATGTTCTGGGACTTCTGCCATCCCGAGGTGATCGTGATGGAGCGCATGAACGGCGTGCCGATCGCCCAGCTCGACCGCCTGCGCGCGGCCGGCGTCGACATTCCCAAGCTCGCGCGCGACGGCGTCACCATCTTCTTCACCCAGGTGTTCCGCGACGGCTTCTTCCACGCCGACATGCACCCGGGCAACATCCAGGTGAGCCTGGCGCCCGAGACCTTCGGCCGCTACATCTCGCTCGACTTCGGGATCATCGGCACGCTGACGGAGTCGGACAAGGAATACCTCGCGCAGAACTTCGTGGCCTTCTTCCGACGCGACTACAAGCGCGTGGCCGAACTGCACCTCGAAAGCGGCTGGGTGCCCGAAGGCACGCGCATCGATGAACTCGAGGCGGCGATCCGCACCGTCTGCGAGCCGTACTTCGACCGCCCGCTGAAAGAGATATCCCTCGGCATGGTTCTGATGCGGCTGTTCCAGACTTCGCGCCGGTTCCACGTCGAGATCCAGCCGCAGCTGGTGCTGCTGCAGAAGACGCTGCTCAACATCGAGGGGCTGGGCCGCCAGCTCGACCCCGAACTCGACCTTTGGCACACCGCCAAGCCCTTTCTCGAGAAGTGGATGGTCGACCAGATCGGGCCGAAGAAGCTGTTCCAGCAGCTGCGGGCCGAGGCGCCGCGCTACGCGAAACTGCTGCCGCAGCTGCCGCGCCTGCTGCACGAGTACCTCGAGAATCGGGCGCCCGACCATCGCCGCGAGCTGCTCGAACTGCTGGCCGCGCAGAAGCGCACCAACCGGCTGCTGCAGGCCATCATCTACGGTGGCATGGGATTTGTATTGGGGTTGCTCGCCATGCAGGTGCTGGTGCGCGTGAAATTGTTCTAGAGGAGAGAGTCTCGTGCTGCTGACGCTGGTTGTCATCTATCTGCTGGTCACCATCGCCATCGGGCTCTATGCCGCAAAGCGGGTGAAGAACACCACCGACTTCGCGATCGCCGGGCGGCACCTGCCGCTGTTCATGATCGTGACGACCACGTTCGCCACCTGGTTTGGCTCGGAAACGGTGCTCGGCATTCCCGCCAAGTTCATCGAGAGCGGCCTGAACGGCGTGATCGAAGACCCCTTTGGCGCCGGCACCTGCCTGATCCTCGTGGGGCTGTTCTTCGCGGGCAAGCTCTACCGCATGACGCTGCTCACGATCAGCGACTACTACCGCGAGCGCTATGGCCGCGGCGTGGAGGTGGCGTGTTCGCTGATCATCATGCTGAGCTATCTCGGCTGGGTTTCGGCGCAGGTCACGGCGCTCGGGCTGGTTTTCAACGTGCTCTCGGGCGGCGCCATCGGCATAGCGGCCGGCATGGTGATCGGCGTGCTTTCCATCCTGGCCTACACGCTGTTCGGCGGCATGTGGTCGGTGGCCGTGACCGATTTCCTCCAAATGATCATCCTGGTCGCGGGCCTCGCGATCATCGCGGTGTTCGCCGGCCAGATGGCCGGCGGCGCCGACAAGGTGCTGGCCTTCGCCGTGAGCAAGGACCTCTTCAGGTTCTGGCCCGAGCCGAACTGGCACGACATGGTCTTCTTCTTCGCTGCCGCCATCACCATGATGCTCGGCTCCATTCCGCAGCAGGACGTGTTCCAGCGCGTGATGTCGGCCAACAGCGTCAAGGGCGCGACACGCGGTCCGGTGATCGGCGGCATCGCCTACATCTTGTTCGCGGCCGTGCCGATGTTCCTGGTGGCGAGCGCCTTGCTGATCATGCCGGAGCAGACCGCCGCTCTGCTGAAGGACGATCCGCAGAAGGTGCTGCCGACGCTGGTGCTCGAGAAGATGCCGTTCGTCATGCAGGTGCTGTTCTTCGGGGCGCTGCTGTCGGCCATCAAGTCGACCGCGTCGGCCACGCTGCTGGCGCCGAGCGTCACCTTCACCGAAAACATCTGGCGCCAGTTCCGGCCCGCGGGCACCGACCGGCAGAACCTCAGGACCATGCGTATCACGGTGCTGGTGTTCAGTGCGGCGGTGCTCGCCTATGCGATCCGCATGCAGGGCACGCCGATCTACGAACTGGTCTCGGGCGCCTACCAGGTGCCGCTGGTCGGCGCCTTCGTGCCGCTGGTGTGTGGCCTCTACTGGCGCCGCGCGACCACGCAGGGCGCGCTGGCGGCCATCGCCGCGGGCATTGGCGTGTGGCTGCTCTTCCTGTACACCCCCTGGGGCGAGGAATTCCCGGCCCAGCTGGCCGGCGTGCTCGCCTCGTTCGGCGGCATCCTCGCCGGATCGCTGCTGCCGCAGTGGGTGACCGACACCCGCACGCCGCACCGGATGCTGGTCACCGAAGCGGTCTGAGCGGGCGCTGGCAGGGGCCGGCCCTTATAATCGAGGGCTTTGCGAGCGGTTCGCGCCAGCGTTCTGGCGCCGCTTTTTCCTCACTCAATTCCATGCCCATCTACGCCTACAAGTGCAGCGCCTGCGGCTTTGCCAAGGACGCCCTGCAGAAAATGTCCGACGCGCCGCTCACGGTGTGCCCGGCGTGCGGCGCGAGCGCATTCGAGAAGCAAGTCACTGCTGCCGGCTTCCAGCTCAAGGGGTCCGGCTGGTACGTGACCGATTTCCGCGATGGCGGCGGCAAGAAGCCCGAGGCCGCCACGGCCAAGAACGGCGACGCGGCCGCCGCTGCGGGCACGGCCCCGGCGGCGGATGCTTCCTCCAGCCCTGCGCCTGCGCCTGCACCTGCGCCGGCCTCCAGCCCCGCCCCGGCGCCTGCCGCGGCCGCCAAGAGCGACTGAGACGCCACGCCCCATGCACGCCCTGCGCAAATGGCTGTTCTCCGGCCTGCTGGTGATCGTTCCGCTGTTCATCACCCTGGCGGTGTTGAAGTGGATCATCGACACGCTGGACCAGACCCTCTGGGTGCTGCCGCTCGCGTGGCAGAACTGGCTGCACGAGAACAACGTGCGCGGGCTCGGCGTGCTGCTCACGCTCGCCATCCTGCTGGTGGTCGGCGCGGTAGCGAGCAATTTCGTGGGCAAACGCCTGCTCGGATGGGGCGACGCGGTGGTGCGGCGCATCCCGGTGGTGCGCTCGATCTACTCCAGCGTCAAGCAGGTGTCGGACACGCTGTTCTCCGAGAACGGCAATGCCTTCCGCACGGCCGTGCTGGTGCAGTGGCCGCGCGAAGGCCTCTGGACCATTGCCTTCGTGACCGGCACGCCCGGCCCCGAGGTGGTCGGGCATCTCGGCGGCGGCGACTACCTGGGCGTCTACGTCCCGACCACGCCCAATCCCACGGGCGGCTATTTCGTGATGCTCAAGCGCAGCGACTGCATCGAACTCAAGATGAGCGTGGACGAAGCGCTCAAGTACATCGTCTCGATGGGCGTGGTCGTCCCCGGCGGCCCTTCTTCCATCGCGAGCAAGTAATACCAATGCGCCTTTGCGGCGCCGGAATCCAACCATGGCCATGCGTACTCACTATTGCGGTCTTGTGACCGATGCCCTGATGGGCCAAACCGTCACCCTGTGCGGCTGGGTCAACCGCCGGCGCGACCACGGCGGCGTGATCTTCATCGACGTGCGCGACCGCGAAGGCTATGTGCAGGTGGTGTGCGACCCCGACCGCGCCGCCACCTTCGCCGTGGCCGAGAATCTGCGCAACGAGTTCTGCGTGCAGATCACCGGCCTGGTGCGTGCCCGCCCCGAAGGCACCACCAACGACCAGCTCAAGAGCGGCAAGATCGAAGTGCTGTGCCATGAGCTCAAGGTGCTGAACCCGTCGGTCACGCCGCCGTTCCTGCTCGACGACGACAACCTCTCGGAAACCACGCGCCTCACGCACCGCGTGCTCGACCTGCGCCGCCCCGCGATGCAGCGCAACCTGATGCTGCGCTACAAGGTGACGATGGAGACGCGCAAGTTCCTCGACGCCAACGGCTTCATCGACATCGAGACGCCGATGCTCGGCAAGTCCACGCCCGAAGGCGCGCGCGACTATCTCGTGCCGAGCCGGGTGCACGACGGCAGCTTCTTCGCGCTGCCGCAGTCGCCGCAGCTCTTCAAGCAGTTGCTGATGGTGGCCGGCTACGACCGCTACTACCAGATCGTGAAGTGCTTCCGCGACGAGGACCTGCGCGCCGACCGCCAGCCCGAATTCACCCAGATCGACATCGAGACCTCGTTCCTCGCCGAGGAGGAGATCCGCGAAATGTTCGAAGGCATGATCCGCAACGTGTTCCGCAACGCCGCGGGCATCGACCTGCCGGTGTTCCCGACCATGAGCTATGCCGACGCGATGTTCAAGTACGGCTCCGACAAGCCCGACCTGCGCGTGAAGCTCGAGTTCACCGAACTCACCGAGACCATGATGCGCGTCGAGTTCAAGGTGTTCTCGAACGCCGCCACCATGAAGGGCGGCCGCGTGGTCGCGCTGAAGGTGCCGGGCGGCGGTGCCGAAGGTGGCCTCTCGCGCGGCGAGATCGATGCCTACCAGGAGTTCGTCAAGATCTACGGCGCCAAGGGCCTGGCCTACATCAAGGTCAACGACGCCGCCGCGGGCCGTGACGGCCTGCAGAGCCCGATCGTCAAGAACCTCGACGATGCGGCGCTGGCCGAGATCATCGCGCGCACGGGCGCGGTCAATGGCGACATCCTGTTCTTCGGCGCCGACAAGGAAAAGGTCGTCAACGACGCCATGGGCGCGCTGCGCGTGAAGATCGGTCACAGCCCCTTCGGCCGCAAGGCGGGCCTGTTCGAGGACCGCTGGGCGCCGTTGTGGGTGGTCGATTTCCCTATGTTCGAGTTCGACGAGGAAGGCCAGCGCTGGAGCGCCGTGCACCATCCGTTCACCGCACCCAAGGACGGCCACGAAGACCTCATGGACACCGCGCCCGAGAAGTGCATCGCCAAGGCCTACGACATGGTGCTCAACGGCATCGAGATGGGTGGCGGCTCGGTGCGTATCCACCGCGAGGAAGTGCAGAGCAAGGTGTTCCGCGCGCTCAAGATCAACGCCGAGGACGCGCAGGCCAAGTTCGGCTTCCTGCTCGATGCGCTGCAGTACGGCGCACCGCCGCACGGCGGCATCGCGATCGGCCTGGACCGCCTCGTCATGCTCATGACGGGCGCCGAGTCGATCCGTGACGTGATCGCCTTCCCCAAGACCCAGCGCGCGCAAGACCTGCTCACGCAGGCGCCGAGCCCGGTCGACGAGAAGCAGCTGCGCGAGCTACACATCCGGCTGCGCAACACTCAGCAGCCCGCGGCCTGACGCAGGCATGACGACGCCCGCCCGGCCCTGGAAGATTCCGGAGTCGGTGTTGGTCGTCATCCATACGCCCGCGCTCGAGGTCCTGCTGATCCGCCGCGCCGACACCCGCGATTTCTGGCAATCGGTGACCGGCAGCAAGGACGTGACCGACGAGCCGCTTGCGCTCACCGCGGCACGCGAGGTGGCCGAGGAAACCGGCATCCTGTGCGGCGAGGGCAGTCCGCTCGCTGCGCGGCTGGTCGACTGGCAGCTGCAAAACGTCTACGAGATTTATCCGGCCTGGCGCGCGCGCTACGCACCCGAGGTCACGCACAACACCGAGCACCTGTTCGGCCTGTGCGTGCCCGAGCGCCTGACGCCGGTGCTCGCGCCGCGCGAACACGACGACTGGAAGTGGCTGCCCTATCGCGAGGCCGCCGACGCCTGCTTTTCCCCATCGAACGCCGAAGCCATTCTGTTGCTGCCAGAATTTGTGCGATGAACCTGCCGGCACAGACGCTTCGCGTCGCCACCTACAACATCCACAAGGGCGTGCAGGGCATCGGTCCGGCACGGCGGCTGGAGATCCACAACCTCGGCCACGCCATCGAACAACTCGACGCCGACATCGTCTGCCTGCAGGAAGTGCGCAAGATGAACCGACAGGGCGAGGCGCGGTTCGCGCGCTGGCCCGAGCTGCCGCAGGCCGATTTCCTGGCGCCCGAGGGCTACACCGCGGTCTACGAGACCAACGCCGTCACGCGCCACGGCGAGCACGGCAACGCGCTGCTGACGCGCTGGCCCGTCATCCGCACCGGCCACCGCGACATTTCCGACCATCGCTTCGAGCAGCGCGGGCTGCTGCATGTGGTGATCGACGTCGAGGGACACCCGGTGCATGCGATCGTGGTGCACCTGGGGCTCATCAAGGGCAGCCGCGTGCGGCAGGTGGCCCGGCTGCGCGAGTTCATCGACAGCGAGGTGCCGCCCGACGAGGCGGTGGTGGTCGCGGGCGATTTCAACGACTGGGGCGCGCGCATGCGCTACGCGATGAACGCGATGGGCCTGCGCGACACCAGCGACCTGCGCGGGCCGCGCACGCTCACCTACCCGTCGCGCCTGCCGGTGGCGCAGCTCGATTTCGTCTACGGGCGGCGGCTGGAACCGGTGGCCTGCTCGGTGCCGCGCGGGCCGATCTGGGCGCGGATGTCGGACCATCTGCCGTTGGTAGCCGACTTCACGCTTCCGAATTGATAGCAGTTGTCGCAGAAGCCACGGGCGGTGCAGGGCTGAAGAGCTCAAAGCCATTCGCTGGTACGATGCCCGGATGCTGAGGAAAACCGACGTGGAACCGCGCCCTGAAGGACACAACGACGACGAGGGCACCCCCGTCTCCGTGAAGATCCGCGAACGCCTGCAGGCTGCGCGCAAGCGCTTCAATGCCAACGACAACATCGCCGAGTTCATCGAGCCGGGCGAGCTCGAGTCCTTGCTCGACGAGGTCGAGGTCAAGATGAAGGGCGTGCTCGAGAGCCTGGTGATCGATCTCGACAACGACCACAACACCGGCAACACCGCGCGCCGCGTCGCCAAGATGTACCTGAACGAAGTGTTCAGGGGCCGCTACGTGGCGCCGCCCGCGCTCACCGAGTTTCCCAATGCCGAGCACCTGAACGAACTGATGATCGTCGGCCCGATCACCGTGCGCAGCGCCTGTTCACACCACTTCTGCCCAATCATCGGCAAGCTGTGGATCGGCGTCATGCCGAACGAGCACACCAACGTCATCGGCCTGTCCAAATACGCGCGGCTCGCCGAATGGGTGATGGGCCGGCCGCAGATCCAGGAAGAAGCCGTGGTGCAGCTGGCCGACCTGATCCAGGAGAAGACGCAGCCCGACGGGCTGGCGCTCGTCATGGAGGCCGAGCACTTCTGCATGGCCTGGCGCGGCGTGAAGGAAATGGACAGCAAGATGATCAATTCCGTCATGCGCGGCGTGTTCCTCAAGGACCCGAGCCTGCGTCGCGAATTCTTGTCCCTGCTGCCAAGGAAAAACTGACCATGCTGGTTCGACTTCTCTACGCCAGCCGCGCCGTCGACACGAGCCCCGAGGCGATCGACGCCATCCTCGCGCAGTCGCGCTCCCACAACCCGGCCTCGGGCATCACCGGCATCCTCTGCTACGGCGGCGGCACCTTCCTGCAGGCGATCGAGGGCGGGCGCGAAGCGATCAGCGAGCTCTACGGCCACATCCAGCGCGATGCGCGCCACAAGGACGTGGTGCTGCTGCACTACGAAGAGATCTCCGAGCGGCGCTTCGGCGGCTGGACCATGGGGCAGGTCAACCTGTCGAAGCTCAACGCCTCGACGCTGCTCAAGTATTCGGAAAAGCCCGAACTCAATCCGTATGCCGTTTCCGGGAAAGTGTCGCTGGCGCTGCTCGAAGAGCTGATGGCCACCGCGGCCATCGTCGGGCGCCACTGATCCTGTCCCTCGGGCGAGGGGCAGGCCGACGATGCTGCTTTTCGGATGCGACTTCTCCTGCGCGCCCACGGCGCGCAAGCCGATCGTGGTCGCGACCGGCGAGGCGAGCGGCACGGGCGCCCTGGCGCTGACCCGCCTGCTGCGCTTCAGCACGCTCGAGGGCTGGGCCGAATGGCTTGGCACCGAGCCGGCATGGATCGGCGGCTTCGATTTTCCGTTCGGTCTGCCGCGCGAGCTGGTGCAGCACCTGCGGTGGCCACTCGAGTGGGAGGCGCTCATGCGCCACTACGCGGGCCTGAGCCGCGCCGAGATCCGCAAAACCTTCGCGGCCTTTTGCGCGACCCGCCCCGTGGGCGGCAAGTTCGCGCACCGGGCGACCGACGCGCCGGCCGGGTCGAGCACCTCTATGAAGTGGGTCAATCCGCCGGTGGCGTTCATGCTCCACGCCGGCGTGTCGCCGCTGCTGGCCGCCGGGGCCAGCCTGCCGGGGCTGCACGTCGGCAACCACGCCGACCGCATCGCGCTCGAAGCCTATCCGGGCCTGCTCGCGCGCGAGCTGATCGGCCGGCGCAGCTACAAGAACGACGACCGCGCGAAGCAGACGCCCGAGCGGCTTGCGGCGCGCACCGATTTGGTCGCCGCGCTCGAGGCAGGCACCTCGCGCCTGGGCTTGCGGCTGGGGCTCGACGCCGCGCACCGCGCCGACCTGCTCGGGGATGCTCAGGGCGATCATCTCGACGCCGTGCTGTGCTTCGTCCAGGCGGCCTGGGGCGCGGAACGCACGTCCATGCCGGGGCCGGGCTACGGGCTACCCGAAGCAATCGATCCGCTCGAGGGCTGGATCGTCACGGCATGAGCCTTGTTGTCCTACAAGGTTTTGCGGGGTCGGCCAGCACGACGGGCGTGCGCGAAAAGCTAGATTGAAGTGCGGCCCACTTCGGGCCGCACTTTTTGCGCTTTCCCTGCTCCCTGCGAGCCAACGGAGGATTTCCAATGAACACAACACATCGTTCCATCACTGCCGTGCTACTGGCCGGCGCGGCTCTAGCCCTGGCGGCCTGCGACAACGCCGACAACAAAACCGCCGGGCAGCAACTCGACAGCGCGATTGCCAAGACCGAGCAGGCCGCCGAGACCGCGGCCGCCAAGACCGCGGAAGCGCTGAAGGACGCCAAGGACAAGATCGATGCCTCGGGCACCACCGCAGAGGTGAAGGATGCAGCCAAGGACGCCGGCACTGCCATGAGCGCCACCGTGGACGACGCCGCGATCACGGCCTCGGTGTCCGCCGGGCTTGCCAAGGACCCGGACCTGAGCGCGATCAAGATCGACGTCGACACGAAATCCGGCGTGGTGAGTCTGAAGGGCCCGGCGCCCACCGCGGCTGCCAAGGCCCGCGCCGAAGAAATCGCCAAGAGCGTGCAGGGCGTGAGCTCGGTGAATAACCTGCTCGAGGTCCGCAACTGAGGCAGCTTGGACGCACTGCATGAAAAAGCTCGGCAGATCCGGGCTTTTTCATGGGCGGCCGCTAAGTCAGTGGCCGAGCCAGTCGCTGAGCTCGTCGGCGTGCTCTTCCTCGTCCGACAGGATGTCCTCGAGCATGCGCCGCGTGGTCGGGTCCTTGTCGCCGATCAGGTGGATCATCTGGCGGTAGGTCTCGACCGCGATGCGCTCGGCGATGAGGTTGGCGCGCACCATGGCCTGAAGGTCGGTCGATTCGTCGTAACTCGCATGGCTGCGGTCGAGCAGGTGGTTCGGGGCGAAATCGGGTTCGCCGCCGAGCTGCACGATGCGCTCGGCAATGCGGTCGGCATGGGCCGACTCCTCGTTCGCATGCACGAGGAACTCGTCGGCGATCGCGGGCGAGGAAACGCCGCTGGCCGTGAAATAGTGCCGCTTGTAGCGCAACACGCACACCAGTTCGGTCGCCAAGGCATCGTTCAGGAGCTTGACGACGTCGTCGCGCCACGGGCCATAGCTCGGTGTGACCGCGCCTTCGTCGAGGCTCCTGGCGGCGGCGCCGATCGCCGCTTCGTCGAGCACCAGGCGCTGGTGTTCGGCGGGACGGTCGTCGGCTTGGGAAACGGGGGCATTCATCGGGGGTCCTTTCGTGGGCTTGTGTTTTTCTGCTGCATCAGCGTGTTGACGACGTCAGCCACATCGGATGTCTTGAGCACTGCCGCCAGCACCGCCGTGAAAGAAAGCAGCCGCCACGGCTTGACGAGCACCAGGACGGCGCCCGTGGCCGCGGCCACGGCCATGAGCTTGGCCGGTTCCTTGCGCGCGTAGCGCTCGAGCACCGGGCGTGCCAGCTGGCCCATCGCATGGGCGGGGTGGCGGCGCCACCAGCGCTCGGTCATGCTTCGCGCCATCGAGAACCAGGGCAGCGAGGCGCCTGCAGCGCGCTCGTCGTCGGGCGACTGTGCAGCACCTCGCATGGCGGCCGCCTGCGTGTGCGGTTCGCCGTGCCAGCGGTCGTCGGTTTGATCGTATCCGGCCTCGTCGTATCGGGGCTCGTCGCGGCCGCCGTTCAGTTGCCGCACCAGCGCGCGGCGCGACAGTGCCAGCCGCTCCTGCGGCGTGAGGAGGCTGCGTTCAACGTCGTCCATCGCGGGCTCCTGCTTCGTGCAATGCCCGCAGGTCGGCATCGACCTGGGCTCGAAGATCGTCGAATCCGTGGCCCGGGAAGGGCCGAGTCGCAATCCAGGTGCACAGGCCGGCCACGGCCAGCGCCACCCCGGGGACCGCGACCAGCACCCAGTGGAAGCTCCCGTGCAGCACGCCGAGCAGCACCGCGACGCCGATCAGACCCAGCGCCAGCATCGCGCTGGCCGCCGCGAAGATGCCAGCGAGCATGCGGGCCAGCAGGCTGCGACCTGCTTCCGAGGCCTCCTGCCGTACCAGTGCCGCATAGTTCGCCGCATGTTCGGCGATGAGTTCCGGATGCCCGAGCACCGTGGAAAAGATCGGATGGAGCATGGTGCGCGGGATCCGAGCGTCAACCTGTGGTCAGAGGGATCAGTAGTCGTCGCTGCGGCCGCGGCTGGCCAGCACGATGAGTGCGGTGATGGCGGCGCCGGCTGCGGCGGCAATCAGCACCGAGCGCACGGGCTGGTCGGAGATGTAGCGCCCGGTCACGTCGGCTGCCTGCTCCAGGCGGCGCTGCGCGCGTGCGCTGGTGGTCGACGCCGCATCGAGGCCGCGCTGCACCGCTTGCTGAACGCGCGCTGCGAGTTGCTCGACCCCGGGTTCCACGTCGCGACGCAGTTCGCGGACCTTTTCGCCGGCTGCGTTCACCGCGTTCTGCGCATAGGCGCGCGTGCTTTCGACCGCTTCATTGGCGGTCTGGCGTGCGTCATCGGCGAGTTGCGAAGGGGTCTTTGTCGTGTTCATGGGGGAGTTTCCTTTCCGGGGAGATGAAATGCGGGAGCCTGAGGATCGTACCTACGCTACTTGCGTCGTAGCAAGCCGGCCAGGAAGCTGGCAATGGCGAGCACCACGAAGATCACGAACAGGATCTTGGCGATGCCTGCCGCGCTGGCTGCGATGCCGCCGAAACCGAGCACGGCGGCGATCAGCGCGATGACCAGAAACACCACTGCGTAATGCAACATGTGGACTCCTTCGAGACTTCGATCGTTGTTGGTAAATGCTGCCACGGCCCGCGTCATGTGACGGGTGGGAAATGGCAGCGTGGTGCAACCTTAAGTGGTGGCCCCGCAAAGGGTTGTCAGCGCCAGGGCGCGGGGAGCGTAGGAGATGGCCGAGTTCCCAGGAGGCTGTCGGGCTTGGGCATGGCCCCGCGTTGTGCGAGACAGGGCGCAGGCAAGGCGCCAAGCGCAAGCTGGACTGATGTCCAGCGAGCATTGGCAACGCCGCATGCGCCCTGTCTCGTGCAACCCTTCGGGCCGCTTGCGGCGCGGGGCCATGCCCAAGCCCGACAGCCTCCTAGATCAAGGCAGCTTGGCCACGGGCAGCATGGCGCTCAGGCGCGTGCCGCGCCCCGGCGTCGAGGTGATCGTGAGCTTGCCGCGCGCCGCCTCGACACGGTGGCGCATCCCCGCGAGCCCATGCGTCGATGGGCGCATGCGCAGCGGGTCGAAACCCTTGCCGTTGTCGGCCACTTCCACGATCACGTGGTTCTCGTAGTTCTTCAGCACGATCGTCGCTTCGGTGGCCTCGGCGTACTTGCCGATGTTGGTCAGGCTTTCCTGCACCATGCGGTAGATGGTGAGCTGGCGCGACTCGTCCATCGTCACCGGTTCGAGTGCCATCTGCACCGGAATGCCCGAGCGTTCGGCGAACTCGCGCCCGAGGATCTCGAGCGAAGCCACCAGCCCGAGGTTGGACAGCGACGAAGGGCGCAGGTCCTCGATGATGCGACGCTTGAGCGCGATGCCGCTGTTGAGGAGCTCGGTCAGGTGCTGCAGCCGCTGGCTGGCGTCAGGGGTGTCGAGCAACCTCGACTTGAGCCGCGCCACATCGAGCTTGGCCGCGGTCAGCAGCGAGCCGAGCTCGTCGTGCAGCTCGCGTGCGAGGTAGCCGCGCTCGGTCTCGCGCACGTCCTGCAGGTGGGTGGCCAACTCGGCCAGCGAGGCGGTGCGCTCGCGCACCTCGTCCTCGAGCGCGTTGCGCTCGCGCTGCAGCGCCTCTTGCTGGCGCTCGCCGACCGAGCGCAGCGCATGCGACTGCCGCAGGTACAGGAAGAAGGCCAGCAGGGCGGCGAGCGCCACGATGGCGGTACCGATGCGAGCGAGCCGCAGCGACTTCATCACCTGGACCTGGGCGTCGTGCAGGGTCCGGTTGCTGGCCTCGATCAGCTCGCTCGCGGTCTTGCGGATGGCGTCCATCTCCTCGCGGCCGACGTCGGTCGTGATGACGAACTTCCATGCGTCTTCCTGGCCATCCTTGCGTAGCCGCACGCTCATGTCCATTTCGGCAATCTTGCGCAGCACGTGCTTCGACAATTCGGTCAGGCGGGCGCGTTCGGCCGGCTGGTCGGCGTAGAGTTGGCGCAGCGCGGCGAGATGCCCGTCGACCTGCTTCACCGCCGAGTCGTAGGGTTGTCGGTAGCTCGCTTCGCCGGTGAGCAGGTACCCTCGCTGTCCGGTCTCGGCGTCGAGCATGTTCTGCAGCAGCTGGTTGAGCGTGCTGCGTACCTTTTGCGCCTCGCCGATGTTGGCGAGGGCCTGGCTCGACTGGCGGTAGCCCGCCTCGTTGATGCCGACGAGGGCCAGCGCAGCCAGCGCCGCGAGCAGCAGGCTTACGGCCATTTTTGGGGGGGCTAACCAGTGCATGAAACTTTAGCGGGTACGTTCAACACAAGTTCGTGAATAATTGACAACAAGCAGGGACCGGCATGTTGCGGCTTCCGCGCTCGCGACACAACGACGAAAGTAACAGATGATCAAAATTGGAATTGTGGATGACCACGCTATCGTGAGGTCCGGCCTCCGGCAGTTCTTCTCCGAGCATGTCGACCTTCGCGTCGCCGGCGAAGCCGCCAGCGGACGCGAGGCCATCGAGCTGGTGCGCACCACCGAGCTCGACGTGCTGGTGATGGACCTCTCCATGCCGGGGCAGAGCGGCATCGACGCGCTGGCGATGATCCGCGCCAAGGCGCCGGACGTGGGCATCCTCATCCTCAGCGGGTACCCCGAAGAGCACTACGCGATGAACCTCATCCGCCAGGGGGCGAGCGGCTACCTCAACAAGGAATGCGACCCGATGGAGATCGTCAATGCGATCCGCACCATCTCGCTCGGCCGCCGCTACATCACGCCGGCCGTGGCCGAACTGCTCGCACGCCAGCTCGACCGCAAGGACGACGCGGCGCCCCACGAGCAACTGTCGGAGCGCGAGTTCCAGGTTTTCCTGAAGCTCGCCAAGGGCGAAACCGCAGGCGACATCGCCAAGACGCTGTCGCTGTCGGTCAAAACCGTGAGCACCTACCGCACGCGCCTGATGGAAAAGATGAACCTGTCGTCCAACAGCGACCTCACCTATTACGCTCTGAAGAACAAGCTGATCGATTGAGCAGCCCCCGACCTGGAGTACGAGGCCGCCCGGTGCGGCCTTTTCTTCGTCTTGTCCTCCGTCAGTCGGTGGTGCCGCTCGCGGGGCGGTGCGCCACCGCCTCGAGGA
Source organism: Variovorax sp. Soil_C_39 (assembly GCF_057656815.1). Classification (NCBI taxonomy): domain Bacteria; kingdom Pseudomonadati; phylum Pseudomonadota; class Betaproteobacteria; order Burkholderiales; family Comamonadaceae; genus Variovorax; species Variovorax sp. Soil_C_39. The sequence continues at coordinate 777,265 of NZ_JBDGJQ010000001.1, read as the reverse complement.
TGCAGAAGTCGACCAGGGCATCGATCTCGTTCGACTTGTCGAACACGGCGTCGACGCCGAATTCCGCGCAGCGCCGCCGGATGTCGGGCGTCGCATAGTTGCTGAGCACCACCACCTTCTGGTGGGCCTTGCGCGCGGCGCAGGCCTGGAGCACGCCCAGCCCGCTGCCCTGCTTGAGGAAGAGGTCGACCACGGCAAGGTCCCACTCGTCGCCGTGCGACTGCAGCCACTGTCTTGCGTGGACTTCGGTTTCTGCGAAGCCGACCACCGTCGTGCAGGTGAGCTCTTCCAGGGTGCCAATGAGGTTTTCACGGATCGTGAGGTTGTCTTCGACGATGTAGGTCTGCAATCTGGTGTCCATGCCGAACCGCGCTTCCTCTCACGTTGGCAGGCGTCGCCGCGCAACGCCTGCTGGCGACTGCCTGGGCAACGAAGGGTGGGGCTCCGCCGACGAGCATCATGCAGGGTTCGGAGGAAGCGTGTTGTAGGCGGGTTCCGACGACCGCCTTTGTGCTGCCCTCTGCCGTAGGCATTGGCTCACGATGCATGCGGTCGACTGCCGACCCAAAACACCGCAACGAAGGTATATCCAGGACACCATGGCAATGAACGTCTTTCGCACCCGGCCACTGTGGCTCAAGCTGCTGGCCGGTTTCGTGCTGTTTCTCGCGGCACTCATGCTCCTGCTGGCGTTCTTTCCGTGGGACACCCTGCGTGAACCCGTGAACCGCTACGTCAGCGAGAAGACCGGCCGCAAGTTCGAGATCACGCGCCGGCTCGACGTAGGCATCGGGCTGCGCGGCGCGACCGTGAAGGCCGACGGGATCGAGTTCGCCAATCCGCCCTGGGCGCGCGATCCGTACCTGCTGAAGGCCGAGCACGCCGAGTTCGACATCCGGCTCTGGCCGCTGGTGCTGCGGCAGCAGGTCGTGATCCCGCGCCTTGCACTGGCCTCGCCCACGGTCGGGCTGCAGATGGAGGCCGACGGGCGCCGCACCTGGGCGTTCGGCAAGGACACCTCCGACGCGGGTACGGTGCCGGTCATCGGGTCGGTGCAGGTCGACGGCGGCGCCATCGATTTCCTGGCCAAGCACCTGGGTGTGGACGTGCATGCGGACGTGAGCTACGACACCAGCCGCGGCGACCTGCCGCTGGCCTACAAGATCAAGGGGCGCTACAAGGGCCAGCCGCTGACCGCCGACGGCCGCACCGGCAACGTGCTGCAGCTCAACGCCGCCGGGCAGCCGCCGTTTCCGCTCGAGATCGACGCGAAGGCCGGACAGACGCGGCTCAAGGCCGCTGGCACCGTGGGCCAGTTTGCCGACCTGGACGGCATCGAGGCCAAATTCGATCTCAAGGGCCAGACGCTCGGTGCGCTGTTCCCGCTGCTGGGCATTGCGCTGCCCGAGACCTCGCCCTATGCGCTGAGCGGCGATCTGCGCAAGCGCGGCACGCTGTGGGAAGTGGCCGGGCTCAAGGGCCGGCTCGGCCTGTCGGACATCGGCGGCGACATGCGCTTCGACCAGGGCGCTGCCGTGCCGCAACTCTCGGGCGAGCTGCGCTCGAAGGTGATGGACATGGACGACCTGGGGCCGCTGATCGGCCTGCGGCCCACCGAGCGCTCGGCCAAGGCCGTGGAGGGCGTGGCGCCGCCGCCGACGATCCAGGACCGGCGCGCCTCGGGCGCCAAGGTGCTGCCCACGGCCCCGCTCGACTTCGAACGCCTGCGCGCGATGAACGCCGACGTCAAGTACACGGCCGACCGCATCCGCAACGTGCGCGACGTTCCGCTCGACCGCGGCAGCGTGCAGGTCAAGCTCAAGGACGGCGTGCTGGCGCTCGAACCGCTCGACCTGGGCATTGGCGGCGGCAAGCTGGCGGGCGCGATCCGCATCGACGCGACCCAGAATCCCGCGGACATCCGCGCCTCGCTCGACCTGCGCAACGTGCAGCTCAACCGGCTGATCCCCAAGGTCGAGACCATGCGCAGCAGCTTCAGCAGGCTCGATGGCCGGGTCAACCTGTCGGGTCGCGGCAACTCGGTGGCCGGCTGGCTCGGTGCCGCCTCGGGCGATGTGGCGGCACTGACCGGACGCGGGCGCTTCAGCAACCTGCTGCTCGAGTTCATGGGGCTCGATGGCGGCGAGATCATCAAGTTTCTGCTGGGCGGCGACCGCAACGTCGAACTGCGCTGCGCGGCGGTGGCCTTCGACGTCGACAAGGGCGTCATGCGCAGCCGCAGCATGGTGCTCGACACCGAAGACACCGTTTTCTACGTCACCGGCGAGGCCAACCTCGCGACCGAGAAGCTCGACTTCGTGGTGCGGCCGCAGCCCAAGGACGCGAGCATCCTCTCGCTGCGCACGCCGCTGGTCATCGGCGGCACCTTTGGCTCGCCCTCGGGTGGCGTCCAGGCGATGCCACTGGCGGAACGCGGCCTGGTCGCGCTGGCACTCGGGGCGATCAACCCGCTGCTGGCGCTGGCGGCGACCATCGAGACCGGCCCCGGCGAGGATGCCGATTGCAAGAGCGTGCTGTCGGACGCCAACAAGCCCTCGGCGGGCCCTGCAGCGGCCGGCGCCGCGAAGGCGAAGGGCGCAAAGACGAACGGCGCAAAGACGAACGGTGCGCCGGCGACGCAGCGTTGAGCGTCAGTGCCCCGGGCGCGTGGCGCACACGCTGCAGTGGGGGTCGCGCGCGACCTGCAGCGTGTCGAAGGCGCTGCGGCGTCCGTCGAACATCAGGAGCCTGCCGGCGAGCGACGGTCCGATGCCCGCGAGCAGCTTGAGCGCTTCGCTGGCCTGCAGCGTGCCGATGGTTCCGACCACTGGCCCGAAGACCCCGAGCACCGCGCAGAGCGTCTCCTCGAAGGCTGCATCGGGCGGAAAGAGGCAGGCGTAGCAGGGCGAGGCGTCGTCGCGGGTGTCGTAGACGCTCAGCTGGCCGTCGAAGCGGATCGCCGCGCCCGCGACCAGCGGCTTGCCATGCGCCACGCAGGCGCGGTTCACCGCATGGCGGGTCGCGAAGTTGTCGCAGCAGTCGACCACCACGTCCGCCGCCGCAACGAGCCGTGCGAGCAGCGCCTCGTCGGCGCGCACCGCATGCGTCTCGATGGCGATGCCGGGATTGATGTCGCGCATGGCCTCGGCGGCCGATTCGACCTTGGGCCGGCCGACACGGGCGTTCGTGTGGGCGACCTGGCGCTGGAGGTTGGTGAGGTCGACCTCGTCGTCGTCGACCAGCACGACGTGGCCGACGCCCGCGGCAGCGAGGTACAGCGCCACGGGCGAGCCGAGGCCGCCCGCGCCGATGACCAACACCCGGCCGGCGCTGACCCGCGCCTGCCCGTCGATGCCGAATTCCTCGAGAAGGATGTGGCGCGAATAGCGCAGGAGTTCGCTGTCTTCCATGCGCGCGTACTCACCGAGCCGGCGGTCGGCCTCAGTTTTCCTTCTTCTCTTCCTTGTTGTCGACGATGACCTGGGTCTTGCTGACCAGCACCGGCTGGCCCTTCAGGCGATTGAGCGCCTGCACCAGCGGGAAGTCCTTGTCGCTGCCGAATTCGGGCACCTTGCGGTCCTGCGGCGGCTTCTTGGCTTCTTCCTCGAGGCGCTTGCGGGCCTCGTCGCGGGCTTTCTCGCGCTCGGGGTCCTTGACCTCAGGGCCCTGGCCGCTTGCCAGGTGCTTTTCGAGGTCGGCTTCGCGCATCCGCAGCGCGGCGAACGGGCTGCCCTCGGCGCTTTCATCGACCAGCACGTTGGGCACGATGCCCTTGGCCTGGATCGACGTGCCGCTCGGCGTGTAGTAACGCGCGGTGGTGATCTTCAGGCCGGTGTCGGGGCCGAGCGGGCGCACCGTCTGCACCGAGCCCTTGCCGAAGGTCTGGCTGCCCATGATGGTGGCGCGCTTGTGGTCCTGCAGCGCGCCGGCCACGATCTCGCTCGCCGAGGCCGAGCCTTCATTGACCAGCACCACGAGCGGCACGGTCTTCAGGGCCGCCGGCAGGTTGCGCAGCGGGTCGCTGCCCGAACGGCGCTGGTAGAACTCGGGCGCCGCCTTGTAGACCGACTTGCTCTCGGCGAGCTGGCCGTCGGTCGTGACCACCGTGACGTTCTCGGGCAGGAAGGCCGCCGAAATGGCCACCGCCGCATCGAGCAGGCCGCCGGGATCGTTGCGCAGGTCGAGCACGAGGCCCTTGAGGTTGGGTTGCTCGCGGTAGATCTCGTCGACCTTCTTCACGAAGTCGTCGACCGTGCGCTCCTGGAACTGCGACACGCGGATCCAGCCATAGCCCGGCTCGATGACCTTGCCGCGCACCGACTGGGTGCGGATTTCCTCGCGCGTGATCGTGACCGGGAAGGTGCGGCTCTCGTCCTTGCGGAAGATCGTCAGCAGCACCTTGGTGTTGGCCTCGCCGCGCATGCGCTTGACGGCCTCATTGAGCGACAGGCCGCGCACGGCCGTGTCGTCGATCTTGGTGATCAGGTCGTTGGGCTTCAGGCCCGCGCGGAAAGCGGGCGAGCCCTCGATCGGCGACACCACCTTGATCAGGCCGTCTTCCTGCGAGATCTCGATGCCGACGCCGACGAAGCGGCCCGTCGTGCCCTCGCGGAATTCCTTGAAGGACTTCTTGTCGAAGTACTGCGAATGCGGATCGAGCCCCGCGACCATGCCCGAGATCGCATCGGAGATGAGCTTTTTCTCGTCGACCGGCTCGACATAGTCGCTCTTGACCATGCCGAACACTGCGGCGAGCTGCTGCAGTTCTTCGAGCGGGAGCGGCGCGAGCGAGCCGCGTGCGACCGTCTGCAGCGAGACGGTGGTCAGGACGCCGGCCACGGCGCCAGCGGCGACCCAGCCGGTAATCTTCAATTTCTGGCCCATCATGAGTGATTGTCCTTGTCGGCTGTCGAACCAATATACACAGCTTGGAAGCAAATTGCCTGCCGGGGTTCCACGGGGGACCGCCGCCCGGGGCCTTTCTTTTTCAGCCCTTGCCCTGGGAGGCCACCGCTGCCGCTGCCTTTTCGGCCGCGGCAGCGTCGCCGAGGTAGTAGTGGCGCAGCGGCTTGAGGTCGTCGTCGAGTTCGTAGACCAGCGGGATGCCGTTCGGGATGTTCAGGCCGACGATGGCGTCGTCCGAGATGCCGTCGAGGTACTTCACGAGCGCCCGGATCGAATTGCCATGCGCCGCCACCACCAGCCGGCGGCCGGTGCGGATCGCGGGGGCCATCGATTCGTTCCAGAACGGCAGCACGCGGGCCACCGTGTCCTTCAGGCATTCGGTCAGCGGGATCTGCTCGGGCGAGAGCTTCGCGTAGCGCACGTCGCCGCGCTCGCTGCGCGGGTCGTCGGCGTCGAGCGGCGGCGGCGGCGTGCTGTAGCTGCGGCGCCAGATCAGCACCTGCTCGTCACCGTACTTCTTGGCGGTCTCGGCCTTGTTCAGGCCTTGCAGGCCGCCGTAGTGGCGCTCGTTGAGGCGCCACGAATGCACCACCGGCAGCCAGGTGCGGTCGAGTTCGTCGAGGGTGTGCCAGAGCGTGCGCGTGGCACGCTTGAGCACGCTGGTGTAGGCCACGTCGAAGTCGTAGCCCTCGGCCTTGAGCAGCCGTCCGGCCTGCTTGGCCTGTTCGATGCCGGTCTCGGTGAGGTCGACGTCGGTCCATCCGGTGAAGCGATTTTCGAGATTCCAGGTCGATTCGCCGTGGCGGATCAGTACCAGTTTGTGCATGTGGGAGGCCTTTGGCAGCGCTTTGGAAAACCAGCATTCTAAAATCTCGGGTTTGCCATCCAAGGAACCCCCGTGAAATTGATCGAATTCGTCACCGCGAACTGGATGCTGGTGCTGCTCGCACTCAGCGCGGGTGGCATGCTCGCCTGGCCGAAGCTTCGCGGGGCCGGCGGTGGCACCCTCACGGCCCAGGGGGCGGTGCAGCTCATCAACCGCGAGCGCGCGGTGCTGGTCGATGTGCGGGAGCCCGAGGAGTTCGCCGCCGGCCACATGATCGGCGCCAAGAACGTGCCTTTGAACCAGATCGAGGAAAAGCTGACCGGCGCGGTCAAGAACAAGAACGTGCCGCTGCTGCTGGTCTGCGCCACCGGTGCCCGCGCCCAGCGCGCCGTGGCCACGGCCAAGAAACTCGGCTACGAGCAGGCCCAAGCCGTCTCGGGCGGACTCAAGGCGTGGAAAGAGGCTAATCTGCCGGTCGAGAAGGCCTGATCGGCGGGCGGGGGTTTCCCCCTGGCGCCGGCCGGGTTGAAAAACTGAAAGATCTCCCGAGGTACAGACCATGCAAGCAGTCAAGATGTACACCACCGCCTTCTGCCCGTACTGCGTGCGGGCGAAGCAGATCCTCAAATCCAAGGGCGTCGACGAGATCGAGGAGATTCGCATCGACAGCGATCCGCAGGCCCGCGACACCATGATGGAGATCACCCAGCGGCGTACCGTGCCGCAGATCTTCATCGGCGACACCCACGTGGGCGGTTGCGACGACCTGATGGCGCTCGACAGCCGCGGCGGGCTGGTGCCGCTGCTGCAAGGCAGCTGATCGAGCTTCCCCCGGGGAAGCGTGCATTTCGCCCGCCGTCCCAAACCTGCCTTTGGCGTGTTTCACGAACCGGCCTTTGTGCCGGGCCATAATCTTCCGTTCTCGCATCTGCAGCCCGCTGCGGGTTACCGCCCCAGCGGGCATTGTTTTGATTCTCGAAAGTCCAGCCATGGCCGACCAGCAAGCCCAAGATCCCGTGTTCCAGATCCAGCGCGTCTACCTCAAGGATCTGTCGCTCGAACAACCCAATTCCCCCGGCATCCTGCTCGAGCAGGAGCAGCCCACGGTCGACATCCAGCTCGGCGTGGACGCCCAGCCCGTCGCCGACGGCATCTTTGAAGTCTCGGTCTCCGCTACCGTGCAGACCAAGATCGGCGACAAGACCGTGTTCCTGGTCGAAGCCAAGCAGGCCGGCATCTTCGAGATCCGCAACCTGCCCGAAGACCAGATGGGCCCGATCCTCGGCATCGCCTGCCCGCAGATCGTCTATCCGTACTTGCGCGGCAACGTGGCCGACGTGATCCAGCGCGGCGGCTTCCCGCCCGTGCACCTGGCCGAGATCAACTTCCAGGCCATGTACGAGCAGCAGCAGGCGCAGGCCGCCGGCCAGCCCTCGCCGATCGTCACGCAGTAAGCGCTGCACAGCGCCGCGACGCCGATGAAGATCTGCGTTCATGGCGCCGGAGCCTGGGGCACGGCGCTCGCTGTCAATGCGGCTGGCCGCCATGAGGTCACGCTCTGGGCGCGCGATGCGGCCCAGGCCGACGCGATCTCGAAGTCGCGTGAAAACCGCCGCTACCTGCCGGGCCTGGCGCTGCCGCCGGGGCTCGCCGTGCGCGCCGGTGACCTGCGCGAGGCGCAGGCCGGCGCCGAACTCGTCATCGTCGCCACCCCCATGGCCGCACTGCGCCAGCAGCTCATCGCCTTGCGCGGTACGCGCGCGCCGGTGGCCTGGCTCTGCAAGGGCGTGGAGCCGGCGCTCGGCGGCGACGCCGCCTCATTCGGCCTGCTGGCCCACGAGATCTGGGCCCAGGTCGCGCCCGCGCTGAAGGCCGGCGTGCTCAGCGGGCCGAGCTTTGCCCAGGAAGTCGCCGAGGGCCGTCCCACCGCACTGGTGGCGGCGAGCCCGCACGCCGAGGTGCGCGACGCGCTCGTCGATGCCTTCCACGGTCCCGCGCTGCGCGTCTATGCGAACGACGACATCGTCGGGGTCGAGGTCGGCGGCGCCGTCAAGAACGTGCTGGCCATCGCCACGGGCCTGTGCGACGGTCTCGCGCTGGGCCTCAACGCGCGCGCCGCGCTCATCACACGCGGCCTGGCCGAAATGACGCGCTTCGGGCTCGCGCTCGGTGCACGTGCCGAGACCTTCATGGGGCTTTCAGGGCTCGGCGACCTGGTGCTCACGGCCACCGGCGACCTCTCACGCAACCGCAAGGTGGGCCTGCTGCTCGCGCAGGGTCAGACCCTGGCCCAGGCGGTGGCATCGCTGGGCCATGTGGCCGAAGGCGTCTATTGCGCCCGCACCGTGGTGCAGCGCGCGCGCAGCCTGGGCATCGAGATGCCGATCGCCGAAAGCGTGGTCGCGCTGCTCGACGGCCGGCTCGGCCCGAAGGAGGCCGTCGCCTCGCTGACCGGCCGCGATCCGGTGCCCGAATCGGTTCGACCCGATTCCTGACGAACGGCTTCTTCTTCGACGGCGCGTCAGGCAAAAAGACAAAAAGAGAACGAGACAACAAGACAATGACTGCCAAGAGCCCTCGCTTTGATTTTTCGGCGCCCGAAGTGCGCGCACTGGCCGAGGCCGACGCGGCACGCGCCCTGCAGGAGGACGTGGCCGACGGCGACCTGACCGCCTCGCTGGTCGACCCGGCCCGCCGCGCCCGCGCCCGCGTGCTGGCGCGCGAGTCGGCCGTCGTTTGCGGCGCGCCGTGGGTCGAAGCCACGCTGCGGCAGCTCGATCCCGAAGCCCGCATCCAGTGGCATTGCGGCGAGGGCGAGCGCTGTGCGGCCGACCAGGTCGTGCTCGAGGTCGAAGGCGCCGCGCGCGCGCTGCTGACCGCGGAGCGCACCGCGCTCAACTTCCTGCAGCTGCTGAGTGCCGTGGCCACCAAGACGGCGCAATACGCCGACGCGGTCCGCGGCACGCGCGCGCGCATCGTCGACACGCGCAAGACCCTGCCGGGCCTGCGCCTGGCCCAGAAGTACGCCGTGCGCACGGGCGGCGGCCTGAACCACCGCATCGGCCTCTACGACGCGGTGCTCATCAAGGAAAACCACATTGCCGCGGCCGGCGGCGTGGCCGCAGCGCTGCGGGCGGTGGCGCCTGTCGCGGCGCGCGCCGCCTTCGTCGAGGTCGAGGTCGAGACGCTGGCCCAGCTGCGCGAGGCGCTCGACGCCGGCGCGCGCATGGTGCTGCTCGACAACATGGACCTGCCCACGCTGCGCGAGGCCGTGCGCATCAACGAGGCGGCCGGCGAAGCGCGCAAGGCCGTGCTCGAGATCTCGGGCGGCGTGACGCTCGACGGCCTGCGCGCACTGGCCGAGACCGGCGTCGACCGGATCTCCATCGGCGCCCTGACGAAGGACGTGAAGGCCGTCGACTACTCCATGCGCTTCGAGGAAAGCTGAGCCGCCCATGCCGTCCCCGCTCATCGACGTCGACTACGAAGAGCCCGCGCGCGCGGGCACGGCCGTGTGCGACACGCGCCACGCCTGGGCGCGCGTGCCGCCCGAGCCGTCGGCCAGCGAGCGCACGGCGCTCAAGGCGCGCATTCGCCGCCTGTTGCACGAGCGCAATGCGGTCATGGTGTCGCACTTCTACGTGCATCCCGACCTGCAGGACCTGGCCGAGGAGACCGGCGGCATCGTGAGCGATTCGCTCGAGATGGCGCGCTTCGGCCGCGACCATGCAGCGACCACGCTCGTGGTCTCGGGCGTGCGCTTCATGGGCGAGACCTCGAAGATCCTCTCACCCGAGAAGCGCGTGCTGATGCCCGACCTCGACGCGAACTGCTCGCTCGATCTCGGCTGCCCGGTCGAGGCGTTCAGCGCCTTCTGCGACCAGCATCCGGACCGCACCGTCGTGGTCTACGCCAACACCAGCGCGGCGGTGAAGGCGCGTGCCGACTGGCTCGTCACCTCGAGCTGCGCACTCGACGTGGTCGGCGCGCTGCATGCCGCCGGGCAGAAGATCCTCTGGGGCCCAGATCGCCACCTGGGGGACTACATCCAGCGCCAGACCGGCGCCGACATGGTGAGCTGGAATGGCGCCTGCATCGTGCACGACGAGTTCAAGGCGCTCGAGCTCGAACTGCTCAAGAAAGAACACCCGAAAGCCAAGGTGCTGGTGCACCCCGAATCGCCGGCCGACGTGATCGCGCTGGCCGATGCGGTGGGCTCGACCTCTGCCATCCTGAATGCGGCGCAGCGCATGGACGCGGCCGAATTCATCGTGGCGACCGACATCGGCATGCTGCACAAGCTGCGCACGCTGAACCCCGGCAAGACCTTCATCGAAGCCCCCACCGCCGGCAACGGCGGCACCTGCAAGAGCTGCGCGCATTGCCCGTGGATGGCGATGAACGGGCTGGCCGAACTTGCAAACGCGCTCGAGACCGGCGCGGGCGAGGTCCATGTCGACCCGGCGCTCGGCCGGCGCGCGCGGATGCCGATCGACCGCATGCTGGCGTTCACGGCGGGGCTCAAGGATGGGCAGGCGGCGGGCAGCCTGGTCGCCGGCATCGGCGCGGCTTGAATGGCTTCTCCCCCGGAAGGGGAGGGAGCAAAACCTAGAAGTCCACGGTGCAGGAGTCGCCGAGCGCCTCGCGCCACACGCGAACGCGCGCGAGCGAGGGCCGCGGTTCGGGCACCGCGTGTTCGCCGCCTGGTCGGGTCCGTCCATCGGCTGCAGGAAGCGGTGCGTGAACTCGCCCGCGTGTGCCATCGCGCCGCTCATGCCTTGGCGGGTGCGTCGATCTCGACGTTGTCGATCAGCCGCGTGGCGCCCAGGTGCGCCGCGGCCAGCGCGACGAGCGGCTCGCCCGCGGCGGCGGGTGCCTGCAGGTCGGAACGGCGCCGCAGCGCCATGTAGTCGGGCTGCCAGCCGCGCGCCGCGAGCGTCTGCATTGCGCGCGCCTCGATGGCGGCGAGGTCGCGCTCGCCCGCGCGCACGGCGCCCGCCATGGCTTGGAGCGCCTTCGACAGCTGCACCGCTTCAGCGCGCTCGGTTTCGCTCAGGTAGCCGTTGCGCGACGACAGCGCCAGGCCATCGGCCGCGCGGAAGGTCTCGCTGCCGACGATCTCGATCGGCATCGCGAACTGCCGCACCATGTGGCGGATCATCATGAGCTGCTGGTAGTCCTTCTTGCCGAACACCGCCATGCGGGGCTGCACGCACTGGAACAGCTTCATCACGACCGTGCACACGCCCACGAAGAAGCCGGGGCGGAAATGGCCTTCGAGGATGTCGGCGAGCGCCGGGTCCGGATGCACCTTGCAGGTCTGGGGCTCGGGGTAGAGCGCGCGTTCGTCGGGTGCGAACAGCACGTTGCAGCCGGCCGTGCGCAGCTTCTCGCAGTCGCTCTCCCAAGTGCGCGGGTAGGTGTCGAAATCCTCGTGCGGCAAAAACTGCAGGCGGTTGACGAAGATGCTCGCCACCGTCACGTCGCCGAGGGGGATCGCCTGCTTCACGAGCGCCAGGTGGCCGTCGTGCAGGTTGCCCATGGTGGGAACGAAGGCGGGTCGCTCGAAGGCGGCCAGGTGCTCGCGAAGTTCGGAGAGGGTGCGTGCGATCTTCATCGGAAAAGTCCTTTCTTGCTTACCAGGCGTGGCGCTGGTCGTCGGGGAAGCTGCCGTCCTTCACGGCGCGCACATAGGCCGCGAGCGCATCGGCGATGCCCGGCGCGTCGGCCATGAAGTTGCGCACGAACTTCGGCATCTTCCCGAGGTTCATGCCCAGCATGTCGTGCAGCACCAGAACCTGTCCGGCGGTGGCCTTGCCGGCACCGATGCCGATGGTGGCGCAGTGCGTCAGTTCGGCCGTGAGTTCGGCCGAGAGCGCGGCCGGCACCATCTCGAGCACCAGCATGGCCGCGCCTGCATCCTGCAGCGCATGCGCCTGCTGCTTCAGCAGCGTCGCGGCCGCGTCGCCCTTGCCCTGCACGCGGTAGCCGCCCAGCGCATGCACGGTCTGCGGCGTGAGCCCGAGGTGCGCGCACACCGGAATGCCGCGTTCGACGAGGAAGCGCACGGTCTCGGTGGTCCATCCGCCGCCTTCGAGCTTGACCATGTGCGCGCCGGCCTGCATCAGCACCGTCGCGCTCGCGAGCGCCTGCTCGCGCGACTGCTGATAGCTGCCGAAGGGCAGGTCGGCGATCAGCCAGGCCGTGCCCTGCACGCGGCGCAGGCCGCGCGCGACGCTGTCGGTGTGATAGCGCATCGCCTCCAGGCTCACGCCCACCGTGCTCGCGAGGCCCTGGCACACCATGCCGAGCGAGTCGCCGACCAGCAGGCAGTCCACGCCTGCCCGGTCGGCCATGGCGGCGAAGGTGGCGTCGTAGGCCGTCAGCATTGCGATCTTCTCGCCGCGCGCATGCATGTCGGCGAGGCGCGGCAGGCTCACGGGCTTGCGGGAGGCGGGTGGCGAGGCAGGCGGCAGCGAGCCGTAGGGCGAGGCGGGCGAGGTGTCTGCGGGCATGGTGAGGTTCGACATGGTTGGGTTTCTCCCTGCGGGCGTCGGTGGCCGGGCATCCTTGGATGAAGAAAACAAAAAAAACGGTGGGTCGATCAGTCGGCCGGGGGCACCAGCACCGTGGGCGCGGCGTGCTCGGCCAGCGATGGATGGTCGCGGCTGAAATGCAGACCGCGGCTCTCGTGCCGGGCCTGCGCGGAGCGCACGATCAGCTCGGCCACCTGCACCAGGTTGCGCAGTTCGAGCAGGTCGCGCGTGACGTGGAAGTTCGCGTAGAACTCCTGGATCTCGGACTGCAGCAGCGCGATGCGGTGGCTCGCGCGCTCCAGGCGCTTGTCGGTGCGCACGATGCCCACGTAGTCCCACATGAAGCGGCGCAGCTCGTCCCAGTTGTGCGAAATGACGACCGCCTCGTCGGCATCGGTCACGCGGCTGGCGTCCCAGGCGGGCAGTTCGACGCGTGGGCTGTTGGACGGTGCGCGCGCGATGGCGTCGGCCGCGGCGCGGGCGAACACCATGCACTCGACGAGCGAATTGCTCGCCAGCCGGTTCGCGCCGTGCAGCCCGGTGCAGGCGGTCTCGCCGATCGCGTAGAGGCCGGCGACGTCGGTGCGCCCTGCAAGATCGGTCTGCACGCCGCCGCAGGTGTAGTGCGCCGCCGGCACCACGGGAATCGGGTCGCGCGTGATGTCGATGCCGAGCGCTGCGCAGCGCGCGAGGATGTTGGGAAAGTGCGCCTCGAGAAAGGCGGCGGGCTGGTGCGAGATGTCGAGGTGCACGCAGTCGAGACCGTGCTTCTTCATCTCGAAGTCGATGGCGCGCGCCACCACGTCGCGCGGCGCGAGTTCGGCGCGCTCGTCGTGGCGGGGCATGAAGCGCGCACCGCCGGCCGATGCGGGCAGCTTCAGCAGGCCGCCTTCGCCGCGCACGGCCTCGCTGATGAGGAACGACTTGGCGTGCGGATGGTAGAGGCAGGTTGGGTGGAACTGGATGAATTCCATGTTCGACACCCGGCAGCCCGCGCGCCACGCCGCGGCGATGCCGTCGCCCGTGGCCGTGTCGGGATTGGTGGTGTAGAGGTACACCTTGCCCGCGCCGCCCGTCGCAAGGAGGGTGTGGGGCGCAGCGAAGGCCTGCACCTCGCCGGTGGCGTCGTCGAGCGCATAGAGGCCCCGGCAGACCGGCCGGCCGCGCCCGGGCGCCGGTTGCGTGATCAGGTCGACCAGCATGTGGTGCTCGAACAGCGTGATGTTCGCCGTGCGGCGCACCCGCTCGATCAGCGTCTGCTGCACGGCCGCGCCGGTGGCGTCGGTCGCGTGCACGATGCGGCGCTGGCTGTGGCCGCCCTCGCGCGTCAGGTGCAGGGCGCCGTCTTCCTCGGAGAACGGCACGCCGAGCGCGCGCAGCCAGCCGATGGCCTCGGGCGCATGCTCGACCACGAAGCGGGTGGCCGCGGGGTCGCACAGGCCCGCGCCGGCGACGAGCGTGTCTTCCACATGGGCGTCGAAGCTGTCGCCCTCGGCCTGCACGGCCGCGATGCCGCCCTGCGCCCAGGCACTGGCGCCGTCGCGGAGCGCCCGCTTGGTCAGCACCGCCACGCGGTGCGTGGGCGCCAGGTGCAGCGCGGCCGACAGGCCGGCCAGGCCGCTGCCCACGATGAGAACGTCGAAGTCGCGCATGGCTGGGCCGGTCCGAGAGCGGCGACCGGCTTTTCAGGCCGGCGAATACGCCAGGCGCACGTAGATCGGAGCGAAGGCCTCGGCCTGCGTGATGTCGATCAGCGTCTCTTTGGCGAGCTCGAGCATCGCGATGAAGGTGACGATCAGCACCGGCGTGCCGCGGGTCACGTCGAACAGCTTCTCGAACTCGACGAAGCGCTGCCCCTGCAGGTGGCGCAGCACGATGCTCATGTGCTCGCGCACGCTGAGCTCCTCGCGCGAGATCTTGTGGTGCTGAACGAGCTTGGCGCGCTTCATGATGTCGGCCCACGCGTCGCGCAGCTCGACCACGTTCACATCGGGAAAGCGGGGTTTGAGCGACTGCTCGATGTAGACCTGTCCCTTCCAGAAATCGCGGCCGTACGTCGGCAGCGCATTGATGGCGGCGGCCTGGAGCTTGGTCTGCTCGTACTCGAGCAGGCGGCGCACGAGTTCGGCGCGCGGGTCTTCGGCCTCTTCGCCGTCGGCCACCTTCTTGGGCGGCAGCAGCATGCGCGACTTGATCTCGATCAGCATCGCCGCCATCAGCAGGTACTCGGCCGCGAGTTCGAGGTTGGTCTGGCGGATCTCGTCGACGTAGCTCAGGTACTGCCGCGTGAGCCCCGCCATCGGGATGTCGAGGATGTTGAAGTTCTGCTTGCGGATGAGGTAGAGCAGCAGGTCCAGCGGGCCTTCGAAGGCCTCGAGGAAGACCTGCAGCGCCTCGGGCGGGATGTACAGGTCCTTCGGCATCGCGAACAACGGCTCGCCGTAGAGCCGTGCGAGCGCCACCTGGTCGACCACCTCGGGCATGCCGGCCAGGGGCTTGTCGTTGTCCTCGTTGTCCTTCATGCGGGCGCGCGCTATCAAATTAATAGCGTCGGGCGCTGCGCAACGGACCGCGGATACCGCAAGGCGCCATCACTTGCCGCTCGTCTGGTAGACGTAGGGCTGCTGCGGCACGTTGGCTTCTTTGTATTCCTCGAGCAGGCTGCGGTCGAGGTGCTTGTCCCAGAGCAGGGCGCGGCCGGCGCGCTGTTCGGCCTCCAGCGTCGGCTTCTTGGCTTTCATCTCCTCGATGAAGCTGGTGATCTCGGAGGTGTAGTGGGGGCGGCGGAAGATGGACATAGACTGGACCTTTGTAGCGGCGAATTTTACCGGGGATGGCATGAAGCAAGGACACGGGCGCCGGATCGGCGCGGCAATGGCACTGGCGGCGGCTGCGTTGGTCGGGCTTTCCGGCTGCGATCCGCAGCGCATCAGCGAACTCGAGGAAGGCGTTTCCACCGAGGCCGACGTGCGCGCCCGGTTCGGCGAGCCAGAGAACGTCTGGGACGCGCCCGGCGGCCGGGTGCTCGAATTCAACCGCCAGCCGCAAGGCCAGAAGAACTACATGATCACCATCGGCGCCGACGGCAAGATGAGCGCGCTGCGCCAGGTGCTCACGCCCGAGAACTTTGCCAGGGTGCAGCCCGGCATGGCGATGGAAGACCTGCGCAAGCTGCTCGGCAAGCCCGCCAAGGTGACGCCGTACGCGCTGCGGCGCGAATACGAATGGGAATGGCGCTGGGTGCAGCCGCCCAATTCGCCGTTGGTCTTCACCGCGGTGCTCAACGACGACCAGCGCGTGGTGCGCAGCGGCTCCTCGCCGGACCGGAGCACCGAGGCGAACTAGCTTCGGCCGCCCTAGGACCGGTGCAGCGATCCGGGGCCTTCGGCCTCCGGCTCGCGCGGCTGACCAGTCAACAGCTCTTCGGAAAATCCCGAGCGCACGATCACCTCAAGCGGCTGCGGCTGCAGCGACTCGAGCCGCAGCAGCCCGCCGCGCGCCAGCACCGCCCGGTGCAGCTGGCGCAGCGCATCGACACCCGAGGCGTCCAGGTAGATCAGGTAGGTGGCGTCGATCACCACCGTCATGCCGCGCGGCGCGCTCTCGGCCGCATTGACCGCCTCGTCGAGCTTGGCTGCCGCGCCGAAGAACAGCGCGCCGTAGAGCCGGTAGGTCAGCACCGGCGGCTGCAGCGTGACGAGTTCAACGTTGAACAGCCCACTCATGCGCCGGATGAACAGCGCGCAGGCCAGCACGATGCCCACCTGCACCGCCACCGTGAGGTCGAACACCACGGTGAGAAAGAAGGTGCCGAGCATCAGCAGCCGGTAGTGGCGGCTGAAGTGCCGCAACTGCCCGGGCGTGAACTCGCGCCATTCGCCCATGTTGAGGCCCACGAACACCAGGATGCCCGCGAGCACTGCCAGCGGCACATGGCGCGCGAGCGGCGCGGCCAGCAGCACGACCACCATCAGCGTGAGCGCATGCACCATGCCCGCGACCGGCGAAGTGCCGCCCGAGCGGATGTTGGTCACGGTGCGTGCGATGGTGCCGGTGGCCGGCATGCCGCCGAAGAAGGGCGCGACCACGTTGGCGATGCCCTGCGCCATCAGTTCCTGGTTCGGATCGTGGCGCGGCTGGTCGCCGAGTTGGTCGGCCACGCGCGCGCACAGCAGCGACTCGATGGCGCCGAGCAGCGCGATGGTGAGCGTCGGCGTGACCAATTGCTTGACGGTTTCCCACGAAAAATCGGGCAGCGCGAACGCCGGCAGGCCCTCGGGAATGCCGCCGAAGCGGCTGCCGATGGTTTCCACCGGCAGGCCGAAACCCCATGCCACCAGCGTCAGGGTGACCAGCGCGACGATCGGGCCGGGCAGTCGTGCGCCGGCCTGGACCAGGCGCGTGCGCGCCACGCGCCCGCCGATGCGGAGCACCGATTGGCCGAGCTTCGAGTCCTCACGCAGCAGCAGCGGCCAGACCAGCAAGCCGATCACGCAAGCCAGACCGAGCGCGAAGGCATAGGGGTTGAAGGTGCCGATCTGCAGCGCCATCGCATGCAGCTGCGAGAACACGTCGGCCGGCATCTTTTCGACCGAGAGCCCGAGCAGGTCCTTGAGCTGCGACAGCAGGATCAGCACCGCGATGCCGTTGGTGAAGCCGACCACGATCGACAGCGGCACGAAGCGCACGAGCCGCCCCAGCCCGAACAGGCCGGCGGCGAACAGCAGCACGCCGGCGCAGGCGGTCGATATCAGCAGGTTCGCCACGCCATAGCGTTCGACGATGCCGTAGACGATCACGATGAAGGCGCCGGCCGGCCCGCCGATCTGCACCGCCGAGCCGCCCAGGAGCGAGATCAGGAAGCCCGCGATGATCGCGGTCCAGATGCCGGCCTCTGGCGGCAGCCCGGAGGCGATGGCGAAGGCCATGGCCAGCGGCAGCGCCGCGATGCCCACGGTGGCCCCGGCGCCGAGGTCTTTGAAGAAGCGCGTGCGGTTGTAGTCCGCCAGGGCGTCGAGCAGGCGCGGGCGAAAGCGGGTGAGGGTCAGCGGTGACTGCATGTGGCGCCCATTGTGACCCGCCGCCCGTGCCGCGAAGACGGCACGCCGGCCGGGCGCAGCACCGGTCAGTCGCTGTCGGGAATCACCGCGTCGGCGGCTGCGCCCACCGCCTTGCCCGTGATGCGCGCGGTGCCGATGGCCGCATCGGCCGCAAGGCCCACCGCACCCGCGCCCACGCTCACCGCGGTGCCGGCCACGGCGACCACCGCGCAACCGCCCAGCAGCAGGGCGCTTGCGAGGCCGAGCGCCGCGAGAACGAAAAGTCGGAAGCGGGGGCGATGGCTTTGCATCGGCGGATTTTGCACCGCCGGCCCGCTGTGGCGCCAGCCGGGCGAGGAAAGGCCGCTCAGCGCCCCTTGAAGACCGGTGGGCGCTTCTCGCGCCAGGCGCGGCCGCCCTCGACCAGGTCTTCGGAGGCGACGGTGCGCTGCACCTCGCGCTGGATCGAGGCGGCATCGGCCGTGCCGCGCGCGATCCGGTTCAGGTGCTTCTTCATGCCCAGCAGCGCCAGCGGCGCCATGCCGGCCAGCGTGGTGCGAAGCTGCTGCACCTGCACGTCGAGTGCCGCGGCGTCGTCGGCCAGGTGCGTGAAAAATCCGCAGTCACGCATCGCGCTGCCGTCGAGCTTCTCGGCGGTCAGGAAGAGCCGCTTGGCCATGTCCAGCCCGAGCCGCGAGACATAGCGCTCCATGCCGCTCTGATAGTAGTGCAGGCCGAGCCGCGCGGCCGGCATGAACATCTCGGCGCTGCGCACGCCCACGCGGAAGTCGCAGGCCAGCACCAGGTCGGTGGCGCCGCCATAGACGCCGCCATGCACCGCCGCGATAGTGACGGCGCGGCAGTTCTCCAGCGCATCGACCATCTCTCCGAAGCTGCGGCCTTCGGTCTGGCTGCTGGCGGCCACCTCCGAGATGTCGTAGCCGCTGCAGAAGTGCTTGCCTTCGGAGCGGACGACCAGCACCAGCACCTCGGGTGAGCCGTTCACCGTCTCCACATGGCGAACGAGTTCGGGCAGGTCTTCGGGCGTCAGCTTGTTGGCGGCCTGCGGACGGCGCAGCGCGAGGGTGGCGACGTGGCCGTCGATCTCGAGGGTGGGCAGCATGGGCGCAGCGTGCTTCAGCGCACCCGCATGCCGGGCGTCGCGCCGGGCCAGGGTTCGAGCACGTGGATGCCGGGCTGGGCTTTCTCGTCGGCGTGGCTCGCGGCCAGCACCATGCCCTCGCTGACGCCGAACTTCATCTTGCGTGGCGCGAGGTTGGCGACCAGCACCGTGAGCTTGCCCACGAGCTGCTCGGGCTGGTAGGCAGAGGCGATGCCGCTGAACACGTTGCGCAGCACTGGACTCCCCTGCGGGTCGGTTCCTTCGCCCGCGTCGAGCGTCAGCCGCAGCAGCTTGGTCGAGCCCTCGACCTTCTCGCAGGCCACGATCTTGGCGATGCGCAGGTCGATCTTCGCGAAGTCGTCGATCGTGATGGTCGGCGCCAGCGCTTCGCCGCCCGGCAGCGCCTGGGCATCGGCGGCGGTGGCCGGCTCTGCTGCTGCCGGCTCGGGCGCGTCGAACAGCTTGTCGACCATCTTGGCGTCGGCGCGCTGCATCAGGTGCTTGTATTCGCCGATGGCATGGCCCACGGGCAGCGCCTGGGCGGCGTCCGCCCAAGTCAACGGGGCAATCCCGAGGAAGGCCTCGACCTTCGTCGCGAGCGCAGGCAGTACCGGCTTCAGATACAGCGTGAGCATGCGGAAGGCCTCGATGCAGACGGTGCACACGTCGTGCAGCCGCCCCTCCTGGCCTTCCTTCTTGGCGAGTTCCCAGGGCTTGTTCTGGTCGACGTACTCGTTCACTTTGTCGGCGAGCGCCATCGTCTCGCGCAGCGCGCGGGCGTAGTCGCGCCCGTCGTAGAGCGAATGCAGCTGCGGTGCCGCGTCGCGCAGCGCGAACAGCAGCGCATCGCCGTCGGCCGACACCTCGCCGAGCTTGCCGCCGAAGCGCTTGCCGATGAAGCCGGCCGCACGGCTCGCGATGTTGATGTACTTGCCCACGAGGTCGCTGTTGACGCGCGCGACGAAGTCCTCGGGATTGAAGTCGATGTCCTCGTTGCGCCCATTGAGCTTGGCCGCGATGTAGTAGCGCAGCCACTCGGGGTCGAGGCCGATCGACAGGTAGCGCAGCGGGTCGATGCCGGTGCCGCGGCTCTTGCTCATCTTCTCGCCGCTCACCGTGAGGTGGCCGTGCACGTACACCGCGTCGGGCGCCTTGCGGCCGCTGAAATGCAGCATCGCGGGCCAGAAGAGCGTGTGGAAGGTGATGATGTCCTTGCCGATGAAGTGCACCTGCTCAAGGTCGGGGTCGGCCATGTACTCGGTGTAGGAGATGCCGTCGCCGCCCAGTTCGATGCAGCGCTTGTCGAGCAGGTTCTTGAGCGAGGCCAGGTAGCCCACGGGCGCGTCGAGCCACACGTAGAAGTACTTGCCCGGCGCGTCGGGGATCTCGATGCCGAAGTAGGGCGCGTCGCGGCTGATGTCCCAGTCGCCCAGGCCGCCCTTGCCCTCGTCGTCCTTGTAGAGCCACTCGCGAATCTTGTTCTGCACCTCGGATTGCACGTGGCCGGGCGCGGCGGTCCAGTCCTTCAGGAAGGCCTCGCAGCGTGGGTCCGACAGCTTGAAGAAGAAGTGTTCCGAGCTGCGCAGCTCGGGCTTGACGCCCGAGAGCGCCGAATACGGCTCGATCAACTCGGTCGGTGCGTAGACCGCACCGCAGACCTCGCAGTTGTCGCCGTACTGGTCCTTCGCGTGGCAGTTCGGGCATTCGCCCTTGATGAAGCGGTCGGCCAGGAACATGCCCTTGGCCGGATCGTAGAACTGCTCGACGCTCTTGGTGGCGATGAGCCCGTTCTTGCGCAGGTCCCGGTAGATGTCCTGCGCGAGCTGGTGGTTCTCGGGCGCGTCGGTCGAGTGCCAGTTGTCGAACGAGATGTAGTAGCCGTCGAGGTAGGGCTTGCGGCCCGCCGCGATCTCGGCCACGAAGGCCTGCGGCGTCACGCCGGCCTTGTCGGCAGCGATGGTGATGGCCGCGCCGTGCGCGTCGTCGGCGCAGACGAAATTGACCTCGGCGCCGTTCATCCGCTGGTTCCGCACCCAGATGTCGGCCTGGATGTATTCCATCATGTGGCCGATATGGAACTTGCCGTTGGCATAGGGCAGGGCGGTGGTGACGAAGAGCTTGCGCGGGGCGGACATCGGAGGGCGCTTTCGGGAGTGGCTGGCGGGAGGAACCCGTCATTTTAGGTGCCGCCGCCGGGCACGCGCCGCCGGAGCGGGCCGACGCTGCGCGTGGCGTGGGGTCACCCGGGCCTGTCCCGCACGCGACGTATGCTTGGGGGTTCGATACACACAGCGAGACCGCGCCGATGACTTCCACCCCCATTCCCGCAACCCTGATCCCCGGCGATGGCATCGGCCCCGAAATCGTCGATGCCACGCTCGCCGCACTCGACGCGCTGAAGGCGCCTTTCACCTGGGACACCCAGATCGCAGGCCTCGGCGGCGTCCAGGCCGCGGGCGATCCGCTGCCCCAGGCCACGCTCGACAGCATCCGCCGCACCCGCCTCGCCCTGAAGGGCCCGCTCGAGACGCCGTCGGGCGGCGGCTACCGCTCGTCGAACGTGCGGCTGCGCGAGGAATTCCAGCTCTATGCCAACCTGCGCCCCGCGCGCACCATCATTCCGGGCGGGCGCTTCGACAAGGTCGACCTGATGGTCGTGCGCGAGAACCTCGAGGGCCTCTACATCGGCCACGAGCACTATGTGCGCATCGACGGCGATCCGCATGCCGTGGGCATGGCCACCGGCATCAACACGCGCCAGGGCTGCCTGCGCCTGCTCGAATACGCGTTCGAGACCGCCATCACCACCGGCCGCAAGAAGGTCACGCTGGTGCACAAGGCCAACATCATGAAGGTGCTGACCGGCCTGTTCCTGGAGACCGGGCTCGATCTCTACGAGCGCAAGTACAAGGGCCGCTTCGAGCTCGACACCATCATCGTCGACGCCTGCGCGATGAAGCTGGTGCTGAACCCGTGGCAGTTCGACATGCTGGTGACCACCAACCTGTTCGGCGACATCCTGTCGGACCTGGTGGCGGGGCTGGTCGGCGGTTTGGGCATGGCGCCCGGCGCGAACATCGGCGCCGATGCGGCGATCTTCGAGGCCGTGCACGGCTCGGCGCCCGACATCGCGGGCAAGGGCATCGCCAACCCCACCGCGCTGCTGCTGGCCGCCGCGCTGATGCTCGATCACGTCAAGCGCACCGATCTCGCCACGCGCCTGCGCCAGGCGATCGACGACACGCTCAACATCGACAAGGTACGCACCGGCGACCTGGGCGGCAGCGCGAACACCGAGGCTTTCACGAAGGCGCTGGTGGCGCGCATCCACGGCGGCTGACGCGAAGAACGAAGGAAACCTCCCGCCATGTCCTCGTCGCCACCCGTGCCGCTTCTGTCGCTGCTCGAAACCCGCGTGCTCGGCGTGCTGGCCGAGAAGCAGCGCACGGTGCCCGACAGCTATCCGCTGACGCTCAATTCGCTGATCTCCGGCTGCAACCAGAAGACCAGCCGCAACCCTGTGCTCGAGCTGAGCGAACCACAGGTGCAAGCCGCGCTCGACAGCCTCAAGGGCTACAGCCTGGTGGCGGAAACCAGCGGCGGGCGCAGTTTCCGCTACGAGCACAACATCGACCGCGTGCTGCGCATTCCCTCGCAGTCGGTGGCCCTGCTGACCGTGCTGATGCTGCGCGGACCGCAGACTGCCGGCGAACTGCGCATCGCCTGCGACCGCATGCACAACTTCGCCGACATCTCCTCGGTCGAGGGCTTCCTCGAAGAGATGGCCGAACGCCCGGCCGGGGCGCTCGTGGTCAAGCTGGCGCGCCTGCCCGGCGCGCGCGAAAGCCGCTGGGCGCACCTGCTGAGCGGTGCGCCTGCCGAGGAGGCCGCGGGGCCGGCCGATGCGCCGCGCGCCGCGCACGACGATCCGCTCGGGGAAATGGCTGCGCTCAAGGCCAATGTGGCTCGGCTCGGAGGCGAGGTGGCTTCGCTCAAGACGCTGCTCGCGCGCGTGTGTTCGGAGCTCGGGATTTCAGAGGCGGGGTGAAGCGGCGGCATCGGCGCCAGCCGCGTTGTCCCCAGCGGGGCCAAGGCGAACGGGGCCGGCCCATACGCTCCCGGAGCAAGCCACTAGACTACCCGCCATTCAGGAGTTAGATCAATGGCTATCACCCAAGAGGCGCTGATGGGCGCCCTGCAGAGCGCTCAGGACCCGAACACCGGCAAGGCCTTCACGGCAACCCGGTCGCTCAAGAACGTTCAGATTTCCGAGGGGGACGTGTCCTTCGACCTCGAGCTCGGCTATCCGGCCAAGAGCCAGCACGCGGCAATGCGCAAGGCGCTGGTGGCCGCCGCCAAGGCGCTGCCCGGCGTGGAGAACGTGTCGGTCAACATCGTCACCAAGGTCATCAGCCATGCGGTGCAGCGCGGCGTGCAGCTGATGCCCAACGTCAAGAACATCATCGCGGTGGCCTCGGGCAAGGGCGGCGTGGGCAAGAGCACCACGGCGGCCAACCTGGCGCTCGCGCTGGCGTCCGAAGGGGCCTCGGTCGGGCTGCTCGACGCCGACATCTACGGCCCGAGCCAGCCGATGATGCTGGGCATCGAAGGCCGCCCCGAGAGCGAGGACGGCAAGACCATGGAGCCGCTCGAGAACCACGGCGTGCAGGTGATGTCGATCGGCTTCCTGGTCGACCAGGACGAGGCCATGATCTGGCGCGGTCCGATGGCCACCCAGGCGCTGGAGCAGCTGTTGCGCCAGACCAACTGGAAGGACCTGGACTACCTGATCGTCGACATGCCACCCGGCACCGGCGACATCCAGCTGACGCTGTCGCAGCGCGTGCCGATGACCGGCGCGGTGATCGTCACCACGCCGCAGGACATCGCGCTGCTCGACGCGAAGAAGGGCATCAAGATGTTCGAGAAGGTCGGCGTGCCGATCCTGGGCATCGTGGAGAACATGGCGGTGCACATCTGCTCGAACTGCGGCCACGTCGAGCACATCTTCGGTTCCGAAGGCGGCAAGAAGATGGCCGAGCAGTACCAGATGGAATACCTGGGCGCGCTGCCGCTCGACATCCAGATCCGGCTGCAGGCCGACAGCGGCAAGCCGACCGTGGTGGCCGATCCCGACGGCGAAGTGGCCGGCATCTACAAGGCCGTGGCGCGCCGCGTTGCCGTGGGCATCGCAGAGAAGGCGAAGGATTTCTCGGCCAAGTTCCCGACCATCACGGTCAGCAAGAACACCTGACCGGCGGCGCGGCGTGAACCTCCTCGCGTCCATGCGCTACCTGGTCGCGCTCAGCGAGCACAAGCATTTCGGGCGCGCGGCGCAGGCCTGCCACATCACGCAGCCGGCGCTGTCGAACGCGCTGCGCTCGCTGGAGGCCGAGTTCGGCGTGGTCATCGTCAAGCGGGCGCGCGTGTACGTGGGCCTCACGCACGAAGGCGAACGCGTGCTGGCCACCGCCCAGCGCATGCTGCGCGACAACGAGGTGCTGCAGCAGGAACTGCGCAGCGAGGAAGGCCACCCGCGCGGAAAGCTGCGCATGGCCGCGGTGCCTACGGCCATTCCGATGCTGTCGCGCTTCGCCGCCATGCTGCAGGAGCTGCACTCCGGCATCGTGCCCGCGGTGCTGTCGATGAGTTCGCAAGACCTCGAGACGGGGCTCGAAAGCCTGACCATCGACCTCGCGCTCGGCTACATCGAGCGTATGCACCTGCCCGGCATCAAGCTCACGGCCTGGCCGCAGAGCGTCGAGCACTATTACCTGCTGCGGCGTGCGGCGCGTCCGTCCAAGGACCAGCTGCGCATCGGCCAGCCGGTGTCCTGGGCCGAGGCCGGCCAGCTGCCGCTGTGCCTGCTCACGCCCGACATGCACAACCGCTCGATCATCGACCAGGCGCTGCGCGAGGCCGGCGTCGCGCTGGCGCCCGCGATCGAGACCAACTCGGTACTTACCCTTGCCCTGGCGGTGCTCGCGGGCTCGGTCAGCAGCGTGCTGCCAGGTTCGATGGTGGCGGCGGTGCGCAGCTACCGCGAGCTCGAGGCGCTGCCGCTCGTGGCGCCCGAGGTCAAGACGCCGCTGGGTTTCATGACCCAGACGGGCGTGCGGCCCTCGCGGGCGCTCGACGCCGCGCTGGTGTTCCTGCAGACGCCGGCCTGGCGCGAGCAGGTGCGGCTGCACAGCGGCGCGCTCGGCGAATAGCGCCTTCGCCGGCGCCCAAGGGCGGCGCCGGCCATCCATAGCCATTTAGTTATTGAATCGATCGATGTTCCGATCGAATTTGACGCGCCCGGGAGCGGCCCACACACTCGGCCGACCCCTGTGAAAGCGATTGCCGAAGGGGGCTAGCCAGAGACATCGAAGCAAAGCGAAAAAAAGGCCCAGGCAGTGAACAACCACCCAGCCCCGTCCCGCGAGACAACAGCGACCCCCCGCAGCACGCACACGATCGTGCCGCTCGCCACGCCCGACGAGATGCGCGAGCGCATCCGCCGCAAGAGCAAGCTCAAGGGCCGCCAGCCCGAGGAGGCCGCGCTCGTCGAGGTACGCGCACTGATCGGCGCGCGCCCGCCCGAGGGGCACCGGCGCGACCTGCTCATCGAGCACCTGCACAAGCTCAACGACGCGTTCCGCTGTCTGCACGACCGCCACCTGGTGGCGCTGGCGCGCGAGATGAACGTTCCGATGGCCGAGGTCTACGAGGTCGCGACCTTCTACCACCACTTCGAAGTGGTGCGCGGCGACGAGGCCGCGCCCGGCCTCACGGTGCGCGTGTGCGATGGCCTGGCCTGCGAACTGGCCGGCGCGAAGGACCTGCTCGCGCGGCTGCCCGCGCTGCTCGGCGCCGTCGATGGCGAAGAAGTCCGCGTGATCGCGGCGCCCTGCGTCGGGCGCTGCGAGCAGGCGCCGGTGGCCGTGGTCGACCAGCAGGCGGTGCCGCTGGCCACCGAGGCGCGGGTGCTGCAGGCGCTGAAGTCCGGCCCCGGCGAGCAGGCCGTGGTGGCCTACTTCGACGCCGCGCAGTTCGCCGAGAAGAGCATTTCGCCGCTGCCCGGCGCCATCGAGCGCATGCCGGCCTTCACCGACTACGCGACCTACCGCGCGAACGGAGGCTATGCGCTGGCTGCCGCGCTGGTCAACGGCGAGCAGGACGCCGAGGCGGTGCTCAAGGCGATGGAAGACTCGGGCCTGCGCGGTCTCGGCGGCGCGGGCTTTCCGGCCGGGCGCAAGTGGCGCATCGTGCGCGACCAGCCGGCGCCGCGGGTCATGGCGGTCAACATCGACGAGGGCGAGCCCGGCACCTTCAAGGACCGCACCTACCTCGAACGCGATCCGCATCGCTTTCTCGAAGGCCTGCTGGTGGCGGCGCAGATCGTCGGCATCGAGCAGTGCTACATCTACCTGCGCGACGAATACCACGACTGCCGCGCGCTGCTGCAGGCCGAATTGGCCCGGCTCCAGGCCGACCCGCCGTGCGCGCTGCCGCGCATCGAACTGCGCCGCGGCGCGGGTGCCTACATCTGCGGCGAAGAGTCGGCCATGATCGAGAGCATCGAAGGCAAGCGCGGCGAACCGCGCATGCGCCCGCCCTACATCGCGCAGGTCGGTCTGTTCGGCCGGCCGACGCTCGAGCACAACTTCGAGACCCTCTACTGGGTGCGTGACATCGTGCAGAAGGGCGCGGACTGGTTCAGCGGCTTCGGCCGCCATGGCCGCAAGGGCCTGCGCAGCTTCAGCGTCAGCGGGCGCGTGAAGCACCCGGGCGTCAAGCTCGCGCCCGCGGGCATCACGGTGCAGGAACTCATCGACGAGTACTGCGGCGGCATGCTCGACGGCCACACGCTCTATGCCTACCTGCCGGGCGGCGCCTCGGGCGGCATCCTGCCGGCGCGCATGAACGACATTCCGCTCGACTTCGACACGCTGCAGCCGCACGGCTGCTTCATCGGGTCGGCCGCGGTGATGGTGCTGAGCCAGCACGACCGCGCGCGCGACGCCGCACTTAACGTGATGCGCTTCTTCGAGCATGAGAGCTGCGGCCAGTGCACGCCGTGCCGTGTCGGCACCGCCAAGGCGGCCGCGCTGATGGAGGCGCCGGTGTGGGACAGCGCCACGCTCGAGGACCTCGCCCAGGTCATGGGCGATGCGTCCATCTGCGGCCTCGGCCAGGCCGCCCCCAACCCCATCCGTTGCATTCAACAGTACTTTCCGGAGGAGGTGGCATGAACGCCCCGTCGAAGCTCGCGGAGCTGATGCCGCAAACCATCGAATTCACGCTCGACGGCAAGGCCATCCAGGCCTTCGATGGCGAGACCATCTACAAGGCGGCCGAGCGCCATGGCGTGGAGATTCCGCACCTTTGCTACAAGGACGGCTACCGCGCCGACGGCAACTGCCGCGCCTGCGTGGTCGAGATCAAGGGCGAGCGCGTGCTCGCGCCCAGCTGCTGCCGCAACGTGACGGCCGGCATGGAAGTGCAGGCCACCAGCGAACGCGCACTCAAGAGCCAGAAGATGGTGGTCGAGATGCTGCTGTCCGACATGCCCGACCAGGGCTACAAGTGGATCGGCGACGACGCCACGCGCCAGCACGGCGAGCTCAGCGAATGGGCGGGCAGGCTCGACATCGCGGTGCGGCCCGAGCTCAAGGCGCTGCGCCGCGAGCAGCCGAAGACCGACATCTCGCACCCCGCGATGGCGGTCAACCTCGATGCCTGCATCCAGTGCAACCGCTGCGTGCGCGCATGCCGCGAGGAGCAGGTCAACGACGTCATCGGCTACGCGATGCGCGGCGCCGACAGCAAGATCGTCTTCGACCTCGACGACCCGATGGGCGACAGCACCTGCGTGGCCTGCGGCGAGTGCGTGCAGGCCTGCCCCACCGGCGCGCTGATGCCCAAGAGCCACATCGGCTCGCAGCAGGTCGATCGCAAGGTCGATTCGGTGTGCCCGTTCTGCGGCGTGGGCTGCCTGGTCACCTACAACGTCAAGGACGAAAAGATCGTCAGCGTCGACGGCCGCGACGGCCCGGCCAACCACAACCGCCTTTGCGTGAAGGGCCGCTTCGGTTTCGACTACGCCCACCATCCGCAGCGCCTGACCAAGCCGCTGATCCGCAAGCCCGGCATGCCGAAGGACTTCGGCGACGCGCCGCGGCCCGGCGACTGGAGCGAGTACTTCCGCGAAGCCACCTGGGAAGAGGCGCTGGCCTTCACCACGGGCAGCCTTTCGGGCCTGCGCGACACCTACGGGCCCAAGTCGCTCGCGGGCTTCGGCTCGGCCAAGGGCAGCAACGAGGAGGCCTACCTGTTCCAGAAGCTGGTACGCACCGGCTTCGGCAGCAACAACATCGACCACTGCACCCGGCTGTGCCACGCCTCCAGCGTGGCCGCGCTGCTCGAAGGCGTGGGTTCGGGCGCGGTGAGCAATCAGGTCAACGACGTGGAGCATGCCGAGTTGATCTTCGTGATCGGCTCCAACCCTACGGCCAACCATCCCGTGGCTGCCACCTGGATGAAGAACGCGGCCCAGCGCGGCGCGAAGATCGTGCTGGCCGACCCGCGCCGCACCGACATCAGCCGCCATGCCTGGCGCACGCTGCAGTTCAAGGCCGACACCGACGTGGCCATGCTCAACGCGCTGATCCATGCGGTGATCGACGAGGGGCTGGTCGACGAAGCCTTCGTGCGCATGCGCGCCAGCAACTACGAGGCGCTGCGCGAGAACGTCAAGGGCTACAGCCCCGAGGCGATGGCGCCGATCTGCGGCGTGCCGGCCGAGACGCTGCGCGAGGTTGCGCGCGCCTTTGCCACCGCCAAGGGCGCGATGATCCTCTGGGGCATGGGCGTGAGCCAGCACGTGCACGGCACCGACAACGCGCGCTGCCTGATCGCGCTGGCCACGGTGACCGGGCAGATCGGCAAGCCCGGTTCGGGTCTGCATCCGCTGCGCGGCCAGAACAACGTGCAGGGCGCGAGCGACGCGGGCCTCATCCCGATGATGTTCCCGAACTACCAGCGCGTGGACAACCCCGCGGTGCATGCGTGGTTCGAGAACTTCTGGGGCATGCCGCTCGACGCGACGCCGGGCTACACCGTGGTCGAGATCATGCACAAGGCGCTCGCGCCCGACACCGATCCGCACAAGGTGCGCGGCATGTACATCATGGGCGAGAACCCGGCCATGAGCGACCCCGACCTGAACCATGCGCGGCATGCGCTGGCCAGCATGGAGCACCTCGTGGTGCAGGACATCTTCATGACCGAGACCGCGTGGCTCGCCGACGTGGTGCTGCCCGCGAGCGCCTGGCCCGAGAAGACCGGCACGGTGAGCAACACCGACCGCATGGTGCAGCTCGGCAAGCGCGCGCTCAACCCGCCGGGCGATGCGCGCGGCGACCTCTGGATCATCCAGCAGATCGCCAAGGGCATGGGCCTGCAGTGGAACTACGAGGGCGAGGAAGCCGGCGTGGCCGCGGTGTACGAGGAGATGCGCCAGGCCATGCATGCGGTGATCAGCGGCATCAGCTGGGAGCGGCTGCAGCGCGATTCGAGCGTGACCTACCCCTGCTTGAGCGAGGAAGACCCGGGCCAGCCGACCGTGTTCATCGACGACTTCCCGACCGCCGACGGCCGCGTGAAGCTGGTGCCCGCCGATATCATTCCGGCCGACGAGCGGCCCGATGCCGAGTATCCGTTCGTGCTCATCACGGGCCGCCAGCTCGAGCACTGGCACACCGGCAGCATGACGCGGCGCGCCAGCGTGCTCGACGCGCTCGAGCCGATGGCCACCGCCTCGATGAACCAGGGCGATCTGCAGGCACTCGGCCTCGAGGCCGGCGACGTGATCACCGTGCAGTCGCGCCGCGGCGAGGTGGCGATTCACGTGCGGCGCGACGACGGCACGCCGACCGGCGCGGTCTTCGTTCCGTTCGCCTACTACGAGGCGGCGGCCAACCTCATGACCAATGCCGCGCTCGATCCGCTCGGCAAGATCCCGGAGTTCAAGTACTGCGCGGTGCGGGTCACGCGCGGCGGCCAGCCGATGGCGGCGGCCGGCTACGGCTCCGGCGCCGTGGCCGCGACGGTCGACTGATCGCCGCCGCACGGGCGGCGAGGGAGGGGCGGGCGCATGGTTTAACCTCTGCGCCCGTCTTTCCTTTTGCACCGTTCATCTCATCGGCATGACCCCCACCCGCGTCCAGTTCCGCCTGCGCATCTACCGGGACGACAGCATCGCCATCGGCCCCGGCAAGATCGCCGTGCTGGAGGCAGTGGCAGAAACCGGCTCCATCTCTGCCGCGGCGCGCCAGCTCGGCATGTCGTACCGGCGTGCCTGGCTGCTGATCGACGAGATGAACAAGGCGCTGGCCTCGCCGGCCGTGAACACAGCGGCCGGCGGCTCGCGCGGCGGCGGCACGGCGCTCACGCCGGTCGGCGAAGAGATCGTCAAGCACTACCGCGCCATCGAGAGCGCGGCCCGCCTTGCCACGGCGGCCGACGTGCGCGCGCTGACGCGGCTTCTGGCGCCCTGACCCCGTACGCCTCCTGAGCCTGCCCGCGCTGTATTCCGCGGGATATCGGCGTTGCCGAGCTCTACCGCACTTTTCCCGCTGTGGGGGCCAGCAGGCGGCTGTGCAACAATTGCGCTGTATCGCCATGAATACGACGACATCCCTCATCGCCTCGACCGACTGGTTCCCGCTGGTGTTGTCGCTCAAGGTGGCTGCGGCCGCGACCCTGCTCGCGCTCGTGGCTGGCGTGGCGCTGGGCTGGGTGTTCGCGCGCAAGCGCTTTCCGGGGCGCACGGTGCTGGAGGCGGTGTGCATGCTGCCGCTGGTGCTGCCGCCCACCGTCATCGGCTACGCGATCCTGGTCGCCGCGGGGCGCCGCAGCCCACTCGGCGAGTGGCTGCGCACGCACTTCGACTACACGATCATCTTCAGCTGGCACGGCGCCGTGGTGGCGTCGGCCGTCGTGGCGCTGCCACTGGTGCTCAAGTCGGCCAGCGCCGCCTTCGCGGGCGTGGACCGCTCGCTCGAGGATGCCGCGAGCACGCTGCGCCAGTCGAGGTTCTCGGTGTTTCTGCGCATCACGCTGCCGCTGGCCTGGCCCGGCATCCTGGCCGGCACGTTGCTGGCTTTCGCACGGGCCATGGGCGAGTTCGGCGCATCGTTGATGGTGGCCGGCTCCATTCCCGGCCAGACCCAGACGCTCTCGATGGCGATCTACGACGCCGCGCAGGCCGGCCATGACGACCTGGCGTTGCTGCTCGTGGTGGTGACCTCGCTGCTGTCGATCACGGTGCTGGTGCTGTCGAACCGCTTCTTCTCATTGCGCTGAACCCCGAGGCATCTTTCCATGCGACCCTGGCGTTTCCTGTCGATCCTTCTCGCGGTGGCGCTGATGCCCGGGCTGGCTGCGGCGCAGCAGCTCACCGTCTCGGCGGCCGCGAGCCTGACCGATGCGTTCAAGGAACTCGGGCCGACGTTCGAGGCCGCGAAGCCCGGCGCCACGGTGCGCTTCAATTTCGCGGCCTCGGGCGTGCTGCTGCAGCAGATCGCGCAGGGCGCACCGGTCGATGTGTTCGCGAGCGCCGACCAGGAGACGATGGACCGCGGCGCCGCGCAGAAGCGCATCGAAGTTGCCACACGCCGCGACTTCGCGCGCAATGCGCTGGTGCTGGTCGAGCCGCTGCAGGGCGGCGCCGGCCTGCGCACGCTGGCCGACCTGGCGGGCCCCGGCGTCCACCGCATCGCGGTCGGCAAGACTGCCACCGTGCCGGTCGGCCGCTACACGCGGCAGGTGCTCGAGGCGGCGGGGCTCTGGGCCGTGCTCGAGCCGAAGTTCGTGCAGGCGGACAGCGTGCGCCAGGTGCTCGACTATGTGGCGCGCGGCGAGGTCGAGGCGGGCTTCGTCTACCGCACCGACGCCGCCGCGCAGGCCGCGAAGCTCCGCGTGGTGCTCGCGCCCGGCGGCGGTGCGCCGGTGCGCTACCCGGTGGCGGTGGTGGCCGACAGCCGGCAGAAAGCGCTCGCGGGCGACTTCGTCGCCTTTCTTTCGAGCGACGCGGCGCGCGAGGTGCTCGCACGCCACGGCTTCGGCGCGCCATGATCGACGTCGACCTCCAACTCGCGGTGACCGACGGTGCGCGGCGCTTCGAACTCGCGGCGCGCTTCGCGACCGACGTGCCTTTTGCCGCGCTCTACGGCCCGTCGGGCGCGGGCAAGACGCTCACGCTGCAGGCGATCGCCGGGCTGCAGCGTCCGTCGGCGGGCCATGTGCGGATCGGCGGGCGCACGCTCTACGACGCGGCACGCGGCATCGACCTGCCGGCACCGGCGCGGCGCATCGGCTACCTGTTCCAGCACTACGCGCTGTTTCCGCACCTGTCGGTGCGCGAGAACGTGGCGTTCGGGCTCACCGCCTGGCACCGGCGCCGGATGCCGCCGCGCGATGCCGAGCGCGTGCAGGCGCTGCTCGAAGGCTTCGGCCTCACGGCCCTGGCCGACAGCCGCCCGGGCAAGCTCTCGGGCGGCCAGCAGCAGCGCGTGGCCCTGGCGCGCGCGCTCGCCTGCGAGCCGCAACTGCTGTTGCTCGACGAACCCTTCGCCGCGCTCAACCCGATGCTGCGGCACGAACTGCGCACCGAACTGGCCCAGGTCCGGCGCCAGTGGGGCATTCCGGTGCTGATGATCACGCACGACATCGACGACGTGCTCGCGCTGGCCGACACGGCCTTCGTCTACCACCAGGGGCAGGTGGTGCGCGAGATCGACCTGCACGACGGCCAGAGCCGAGACATCGCGCTGCGCGAAGCCGGCCGCATGCCCGACGCCGAGGCCACCCCGCTGCAGCGCCGGCTGCGCGACATGCTGATGGCGGCACCTGCCGCGCCCGCCGGCCGCCTCTGATGACCCTCGGCCCGAAGCCGGATTGCGGCGGCGCTACGATGGCCGCATGAATCCTTCCATCGATGTGGCCGTCGTGATGCGCCGCGAGCGCGTCAACAGCCGCTGGCAATCCTGGCGCTGGATTCTCGAGAGCGTCGGTCCCGACCAGCCCGGCGCGGGCACCGAGCCCCGCCTGCTCGACGCCACCGAGGACGTGCAGCGCTGGCTGCACCCTGGTTTGCAGACCGCGCTGTTCCGCGATGAAGCCGAGGGCTACCACCTCAATGCCACCACGCCCGCGCCCTGCTGGTTCGTGCTGTGGCGCATGGAAGAGGCGCCCACCGTGGTCGACGAGCCGATCGCCCGGCCCGTGGTGGTGAGCCTGAGCTACAACGAGGCCGGCCGCTGGCTCGACGCGCAGGAAACCGTCGAGCAGGTGCCCGCACCCGAGGAAGTTGTCGAGTGGATGCGCGGTTTCGTGCAGGCGCACTACGCGATGGAACCCAAGCGACGCAAGCGCCCCGAGAGCTTCCGGCCGCTGGTCGACCGCTTCGGCAATGCGGCGAGCGTCACAACCGAGAAGAAGCGCGGACGGGGGGCAGGCGATGTCTGAGAATTTCCTCGGCCGCTGGTCGCGGCGCAAGCAGGAGGCGCGCGAAGAGCCGCCGCCGCCGTCGCACGTCGACGAACCCGAGATGGCGGCCATCCCGGTGCCGGAGGCCGAGGTGCCGATGCCGGCCGCTCCGGTGCCCGCGCATGCAGCCGCCGAGGCGCCCGCCGAGCCGCCGCAGCCCACGCTCGAGGACGCCCAGGCGCTCACGTCCGAATCCGACTTCCGCCCCTTCGTGGCCAGGAACGTGGCGCCCGAGGTCAAGAACACGGCCTTCCGCAAGCTCTTTGCCGATCCGCAGTTCAATGTGATGGACCGCATGGACGTCTACATCGACGACTATTCCCAGTCGACGCCGATCCCCCACAGCGTGCTGCGCCAGATGGCCAGCGCCAAGTTCCTCAACCTCTTCGAGCGGGAGGAAAAGGAAGAAGCCGAGGCCGAAGAAGCCCTGAAAAACGGCACTGCGACGCCGGACGTGGCACAGTCCGAACCTCCGGGAGATCCCTCCAGCCAGCCGGTTGCCGATGCGCAGCCGGCAAGCCAGACAACCGATGACCACCACGCTGATCTGCGACTGCAACCAGACGATGCCGCTCGAGCCGAAGACGCTCGGGGCGGCGCTGGCTGAGACGCTGCCCCTGCATTCCGCCCTGTGCCGCCGCGAGGCGCCCGCTTTCCAGCGCGCCATTCGTTCGGGCGACGACGTCGTCGTGGCCTGCACCCAGGAGCGGCGGCTTTTTTCCGAACTGGCTGCGCAGACCGAAGGCGCCACCTCCCCGATCCGCTTCGTCAACATCCGTGAGACCGGCGGCTGGAGCCGCGACGCGAAGAACGCGAGTCCCAAGATCGCCGCGCTGCTGGCGCTGGCCCGCCTGCCCGAACCCGATCCGGTGTCGACAGTGAGCTATGCGAGCCAGGGCCGCCTGCTGATCGTCGGTCCGCTCGACCAGGCCGAGAAGGCTGCGGCGCTCGTGGCCGACAGCCTGCAGGTCTCCATCTTCTCGACCGGCCCGGGCGTTGCCGGCGGTGCACAGGAGCGCCGCTGGCCCGTGATGGCCGGGCGCCTCGAGGCGCTCCAGGGCTGGCTCGGCGCGTTCTCGCTGCGCTGGACGCGCGACAACCCGATCGACCTCGACCTTTGCACGCGCTGCAACGCCTGCGTCGCTGCCTGCCCCGAGCAGGCGATCGGGCTCGACTACCAGGTCGACCTCGCGAAATGCGGCACGCACCGCGACTGCGAGGCGGCCTGCACCGTGGCCGGCGCGATCCGCTTCGACCGCGCACCCGAAGCACTCGATGCCGAGTTCGACCTTGTGCTCGACCTCGGCGCAAAGGCGCTGATCGACTGGCATGCGCCGCCGCAGGGCTACTTCCATCTGGCGGGCGGGCTCGCGCACGCCGAAGGCCTGGCCACGCTGCTGCGCCTGCGCGAACTCGTGGGCGAGTTCGAGAAGCCCAAGTTCTTCGACTACAAGCAGAAGCTCTGCGCCCACAGCCGCAACGAAGTGGTCGGCTGCAATGCCTGCGTCGAGGTCTGCTCGGCGCACGCGATCTCGAGCGACAAGGCGCGCCAGCGCATCGTCGTCAATCCCCAGCTCTGCGTCGGCTGCGGCGCCTGCACCACGGTGTGCCCCACGGGCGCCTTGGGCTACACCTACCCGCGCACCACCGACCAGGGCCGCAAGCTCCGCACGCTGCTGGCCGCCTATGCCGCGGCGGGTGGCCGCGATGCCGCAGTGCTGCTCCATGGCGAGGAGGGCGGCCAGACGCTGGTCGAACAACTCGGCCGCGCGGCCCAGCTCGGGCGCGGCCGTGCGGGCGGGCCTGCCGGCGTGCCGGCGCATGTGCTGCCGGTGGCGCTGCGGCATGCCGCCAGCACCGGCATCGACCTCTGGCTCGCGGCCATCGCCTTCGGCGCCGCCCAGGTGGCGGTGCTGGCCACCGGCGAGGAAGCGCCGGCATACATCGCGGCGCTGAGGCAGCAGATGGCCGTGGCGCAGGCGCTCGTCACCGGGCTCGGTTACACCGGCACTCATTTCCACCTGATCGAGGCCGCCGAGCCGGCCGCCCTCGATGCGGCGCTCGCGGGCCTGCGCGCGACGCGCCAGCGGGTGCCCGCGACCGCCGCGCGCTTTGCCGCCGGGGCCGAGAAGCGCGGCACGCTCGAGATGACGCTCGACCACCTGATGGCGCAGGCACCGGCGCT
This sequence comes from Variovorax sp. Soil_C_39, assembly GCF_057656815.1. Lineage (NCBI taxonomy): Bacteria > Pseudomonadati > Pseudomonadota > Betaproteobacteria > Burkholderiales > Comamonadaceae > Variovorax > Variovorax sp. Soil_C_39. The sequence continues at coordinate 742,116 of NZ_JBDGJQ010000001.1, read as the reverse complement.
GGCCGTGTCCTCGGCCACCGAGCCGCTCGCGATCCCGCTGCCCGCCGGCGCACCATTCGGCGCGGTCGCCGTCGACAAGAACAGCTGCACGCTGTGCCTGGCCTGCGTGAGCGCCTGCCCCGCCAGCGCGCTGCAGGACAACCAGAACGCGCCGCAGCTGCGCTTCATCGAGAAGAACTGCGTGCAATGCGGTCTCTGCGAAACCACCTGCCCCGAGAATGCGATCACGCTCGTGCCGCGACTCCTGACCGCACCCGAACGCAAGCAGCCGGTGGTGCTCAACGAAGCCAAGCCTTGGGCCTGCATCCGCTGCAGCAAGCCGTTCGGCACCCACAAGGCCATCGAGTCGATGCTCGGCAAGCTCGCGGGCCATGCGATGTTCCAGGGCGAGGCGCTCGAGCGGCTCAAGATGTGCAGCGACTGCCGGGTGATCGACCTGTACAGCGCGCAGAACGAAATGAAGATCACGCAGCTATGAGCGATTCCCCCTTCGCGACCTCCGCCCTCGACGAGGAGATCGCGCGCGCCGAGGTCTACGGCCTTCTCTCGCGCCTCTGGTATTGCGCGCCCGATGCCGAGCTGCTCGCCGCCTTCGACGTGGCGCCCACCGAGGCGCCCGCGGCCGGTGCCTTCCTCGAGGAGCCCTGGCGCCAGCTGGTCGGCGCGGCACGCGCCACCGACCCCGCCGCCGCGCATGCCGAATACGACGCGCTCTTCGGCGGCATGGGCAAGCCGGAGGTGTATCTGTTCGGTTCGCACTACCTGAGCGGTTTTCTCAACGACAAGCCGCTCGCGCACCTGCGCACCGACCTCGCCCGGCTGGGACTGACCCGGGACGTGGCCGTGTCTGAAAGCGAGGATCACGCGGCCTGCCTGTTCGAGGTCATGCGCTACCTGATCGCGGGCGACGACGCGGCGGTGGCCAACCTGGCGCAGCAGCAAACCTTCTTCGCGACCCACCTGCAGCCGTGGCTGCCCGCCATGTGCGATGCGGTCGCGCAGCACCCCAAGGCACGCTTCTATGCGTCGCTCGCGGGTTTCACGCGGGCCTTTGCCGAGGTCGAGGTCCAGGGCTTCGACATGCTCGGGTAAGGATGAGTCGTCTGGTCGGGATAAGGGTCTCGACTAGTATCCGTATGTATGTAAATCGGTTCATATCTGGTTTGCCCCCAAGCCACTCCTGGAGATCACATGCAGGACAGCCAATCGGTCGGTAACAAGCCGGCCTCGCGTCGAGGTTTCTTTCTAGGTGCCGCCAGTGCGGGCGCCGCGGTTGCAGCGGTTTCCGTGCTGCCCAAGGTCACGCCGGCCCCCGCGGCCCTCGAGGCCGCCACCCCGGTGCTGAAGCCCGCGCCTGAAAACGGCGGCGGCTATTCGCTCAGCGAACACGTCAAGCACTACTACAGGACCGCTTCGGCCTGAAGCGGATACCCACGATGCTGCTGACCAAGAAAACGAACGCTGCGCATTCCGTGCGGCAAGGCGAACGCGGGTCTTCCGCTTTCATCCACAGCCTCCAGCGCGGCCTGTCGGGCGCGCTGCCGACCATGGACCGGCGTGCGTTCCTGCGGCGCTCGGGCCTCGGTGTTGGCGTCGGGCTGGCCGCGGGCCAGCTCACGCTGATGCGCAAGGCCGAGGCGGCTGGCGAGGCGCGGCCCACGGCCATCGGCGCCGGCAAGGTCGAGATCAAGCGCACCGTGTGCTCGCACTGCTCGGTCGGCTGCGCCTCCGACGCGGTGGTCGAGAACGGCGTCTGGGTGCGCCAGGAGCCGGTGTTCGACTCGCCGCTCAACCTCGGCGCACACTGCGCCAAGGGCGCGGCCCTGCGCGAGCATGGCCACGGCGAGTACCGGCTGCGCTACCCGATGAAGCTGGTCAACGGCAAGTACGAGCGCATCAGCTGGGACACCGCGCTCGACGAGATCACCGCGCGGCTGAAGGACCTTCGCCAGGCGAGCGGGCCCGACTCGGTCTACTGGATCGGCTCGTCCAAGCACAGTAACGAACAGGCGTACCTGATGCGCAAGTTCGTGAGCTTCTGGGGCAGCAACAACTGCGACCACCAGGCGCGCATCTGCCACTCGACCACCGTGGCCGGCGTCGCGAACACATGGGGCTACGGCGCCATGACCAATTCGTACAACGACATGCGCAACGCCAAGGTCGCGCTGTACATCGGCTCGAACGCGGCCGAGGCGCACCCGGTCAGCATGCTGCACATGCTCCATGCCAAGGAGCATGGCTGCAAGATGATCGTGGTCGACCCGCGCTTCACGCGCACGGCGGCCAAGGCCGACGAGTACGTGCGCATCCGCTCGGGCTCGGACATTCCGTTCCTGTTCGGCCTGCTGCACCACATCTTCAAGAACGGCTGGGAAGACAAGCGCTACATCAACGACCGCGTGTTCGGCATGGACAAGGTGCGCGAGGACGTGCTCGCCAAATGGACGCCCGACAAGGTCGAGGAGGCCTGTGGCGTCCCCGAGGCGCAGGTGCTCAAGGTCGCGACCTGGCTCAACGAGAACCGCCCCGGCACCATCGTCTGGTGCATGGGCCAGACGCAGCACACGATCGGCAACGCCATGGTGCGTGCCTCGTGCATCCTGCAGCTCGCGCTCGGCAACGTCGGCAAGTCGGGTGGCGGCACCAACATCTTCCGCGGCCATGACAACGTGCAGGGCGCCACCGACGTGGGCCCGAACCCCGATTCGCTGCCCGGCTACTACGGCATCGTCGAAGGATCGTGGAAGCATTTCGCCACCGCTTGGGGCGTCGACTTCGAGTGGATCAAGAGCCGCTTCTCGTCGCCCGCGATGATGAGCAAGCCCGGCATCACGGTGTCGCGCTGGATCGACGGTGTGCTCGAGAAGAACGAGCTCATCGACCAGGACTCGAACCTGCGCGGCGTGTTCTATTGGGGCCACGCCCCCAATTCGCAGACCCGCGGCCTCGAGATGAAGCGCGCGATGGACAAGCTCGACCTGCTCGTGGTGGTCGACCCGTACCCTTCAGCGACGGCCGCCATGGCGGCCATGCCCGGCCGGCCCGAAGACCAGAATCCGAATCGCGCCGTCTACCTGCTGCCCGCTTGCACCCAGTTCGAGACCAGCGGCTCCGTCACCGCCTCGAACCGCTCGCTGCAGTGGCGCGAAAAGGTCATCGAGCCGCTGTGGGAAAGCCGCAGCGACCACATGATCATGCAGCAGTTCGCCGACCGCCTGGGCTTCGGCAAGGAGCTCAGCAAGAACTACAAGATGCAGAAGGTCAAGGGCATGGACGAGCCCATTCCCGACGACATCCTGCGCGAGATCAACAAGTGCGTGTGGACCATCGGCTACACGGGCCAGAGCCCGGAGCGGCTGCAGGCCCACATGCGCAACATGGGCGCCTTCGACGTGCGCACGCTCAAGGCCAAGGGCGGCGTGAAGGACAAGGTCAACGGCTACGACCTCACGGGCGACTACTTCGGCCTGCCGTGGCCCTGCTTCGGCACACCCGAGCTCAAGCACCCGGGCTCGGCCAACCTGTACGACACCTCGAAGCACGTGATGGACGGCGGCGGCAATTTCCGCGCGAACTTCGGCGTGGAGCGCGACGGACAGAACCTGCTGGCCGAGGACGGCTCGCACTCGCTCGGCGCCGACATCACCACCGGTTACCCCGAGCTCGACCATGTGCTGCTCAAGAAGCTCGGCTGGTGGGACGAACTCTCCGAGCCCGAGAAGCAGAAGGCCGAGGGCAAGAACTGGAAGACCGACAACTCCGGCGGCATGATCCGCGTGTTCATGAAGAACCACGGCTGCCATCCCTTCGGCAACGCCAAGGCGCGGGCGGTGGTCTGGAACTTCCCCGACGCGATCCCGCAGCACCGAGAGCCGCTCTACGGCACGCGGCCCGACCTGATGGCCAAGTACCCGACGCACGACGACAAGATGGCGTTCTGGCGTCTGCCTACGCTCTACAAGACCGTGCAGCAGAAGAACATCGCCGACAAGGTGGCCGAGAAGTTCCCGTACATCATGACCTCGGGTCGCCTGGTCGAGTACGAGGGCGGCGGCGAGGAAACGCGCTCGAACCCCTGGCTGGCCGAACTGCAGCAGGAGATGTTCATCGAGATCAATCCGAAGGTCGCGGCCGAGAAGGGCATCCGCAACGGCGAGCGCGCCTGGGTGCACACGCCCACGGGCGCCAAGCTCAACGTGCAGGCGCTCGTGACCGAGCGCGTCGGGCCCGACACCGTGTTCATGCCGTTCCACTTCTCGGGACACTGGCAGGGCGCCGACATGATTGCCTACTACCCGACGGGCGCCGCCCCGGTGGTGCGCGGCGAGGCGATCAACACCGCCACGACCTACGGTTACGACAGCGTGACCATGATGCAAGAGACGAAGACCACGATCTGCAACGTGGAAAAGGCATAAGGAAGCACCATGGCACGAATGAAATTTGTCTGCGACGCCGAGCGTTGCATCGAATGCAACGGCTGCGTCACGGCCTGCAAGAACGAGAACGAGGTGCCCTGGGGCGTGAACCGCCGCCGCGTGGTCACGCTCAACGACGGCGTCCCGGGCGAGAAGTCGATCTCGGTCGCCTGCATGCATTGCTCCGACGCACCCTGCATGGCGGTGTGCCCGGTGCAGTGTTTCTATCGCACCGACGAAGGCGTGGTGCTGCACGACAAGGACGTGTGCATCGGCTGCGGCTACTGCTCGTACGCCTGCCCCTTCGGTGCGCCGCAGTTCCCGTCGCAGGGCACCTTCGGCGTGCGCGGCAAGATGGACAAGTGCACCTTCTGCGCTGGCGGTCCCGAAGCCAACGGCTCCGAGGCCGAATTCGAGAAGTACGGCCGCAACCGGCTTGCCGAAGGCAAGCTTCCGGCCTGCGCCGAGATGTGCTCGACCAAGGCGCTCTTGGCCGGTGATGGCGACGTGGTGGCCGACATCTTCCGCACCCGCGTGGTTCAGCGCGGCAAGGGTGCCGAGGTCTGGGGCTGGGGCACCGCCTACGGCTCGCAGCAGGCCGGCACGCCGCCCGCCAACGGAGGCCAGAAATGAAGCAGCAGGGCCTTGCGTTCGCTGCGGCCGTGGCACTGGCCGCGGGGTTCCTGGCAGGCTGCGGCGAAAAGCCGCAGACCAATGCGCAGGGCGTGAAGCACGATGCCGTGCCCTGGAGCGGCACCGGCACGCAGGAGAACACCGGCACGGTGTTCACCGCGCCGGACTGGAAGGTGGGCGACAAGACCGCCTGGCAGCAGCAGCTCAAGACCCGCACGCAAAACGGGCAGAACGAATACAACAAAGAAAACTGATCGGAGAGCCCATGAAGCAAGCGCTGACCGCTCTCGTTCTTTTCGCCGCGCTGGGTTCGGCCTTCGCGCAGGCCCAGCCGCCGGCGGCCCCGGGCACCACTTCCGCACCGGCCGCGCCGGGCGCAGGCGGCATCCGCAGCCAGAACATCTTCGAGGTCAAGCCCGAAGCGAGCGCCGATCCCAACTACGCGAACCAGACCAATGGCGAGCGCATGAAGGTGCAGCCCGGCAACAACGCGCCGATGTGGCGCCAGGTCGGGCAGGGCGTGACGGGCTACAGCAGCCTGCCGGCGAGCCAGGCGCCCGAGGCCGGTAACCTGATCCAGCCGCAGGTGCAGTACCCGGGCTCGCGCCTCACCACCGCCGGCGAGGCCTGGCGGCAGGTGCGCAACGACTGGATCATTCCTTACGGCGCGGCGCTGCTGTTCGTGACGCTGCTGGCGCTGGCGATCTATTACTTCACCAAGGGGCCGATCCGCCTGCACGGCAAGGAAACCGGCCGCCGCATCGAGCGCTTCACGCCGTTCGAGCGGGCCACGCACTGGTCGAACGCAACCGCCTTCGTGATCCTCGCGCTCTCGGGCATCGTGATGGCCTTCGGCCAGTTCTTCCTGATGCCGTGGATGGGCAGCACGCTCTTCGGATGGATCGCCTATGCGCTCAAGAACGTGCACAACTTCGTCGGGCCGCTGTTCGTGGTCACCACGCTGTTCATGGTCGTCACCTTCATCCGCGACAACCTGCCGCGCGCGGTCGATTGGAAGTGGCTGAAAAGTGCCGGCGGCCTGTTCGGCGGCAAGGAAGCGCCGTCGCACCGCTTCAACGCCGGCGAGAAGCTCGTGTTCTGGGGCGGCGTGCTGTTCCTCGGCCTGTTCATCATCGGTTCGGGGCTGTTCCTCGACAAGCTGTTGCCGGGCTTCGTCTATACGCGCGGCCAGATGCAGGTGGCGCACATGGTCCATGGCGTCGCGACGATGCTGATGATGGCCGTGATCATGGGCCACATCTACATCGGCACACTCGGCATGAAGGGCGCCTACAAGGCCATGCGCACCGGCTATGTCGACGAGACCTGGGCCAAGGAGCACCACGAACTCTGGTACGACGACGTGGCGGCGGGCAAAATCCCGAGGCAGCGTTCGCAGCCCTCCGGCACGGTCGCCACCACAGCCCCAGTCCGGGCGCCGCAGCCCGCCGAAGGAAGGCCCTCATGAAGAAGAAGCAGTTCTCGCCCTTGAATCTTTGCGTGCTGGCGCTTGCGCTCGCCGCGCCGCTGGCCTGGGCCAAGCTGCCTGCGCCGCCGGACACGCCCGAAGCCAAGGCCAAGGCAGCCGAAGCCGCCGCCAAGACCGCCTGGAGCGCCAAGGTCGATTCCTACAAGCTCTGCCTCGCCCAGGACCGCGTCGCGGCCGCGTACCGCGCGAGTGCTGCCGCGGCTGGCAAGACCGTGCCCGCGGCGCCCGCCGCGCTGCCGACCTGCGCCGATCCCGGTCCGTTTGCGTACGCGCCTCCCGCCGAAGCCAAGCCGCTTGAAGCTTCGGGCGCGCATTCGCCAGCCGACACGGCTGCCGCGCCGCCCAGCACCGTGCAGCCGGCCGCGGTCACCAATCCCACGACGAAGGCGCAGTGAGCGCAGCGGCTTCGCCGGTGCCCCCGCTGCCGCGTCTCACCCAGGCCCGCGCCGCGCTGACGCGCGAGGTCGAGGTCGTCGATGAGCATGGCGCGCACGGCACGGTGTCCATCCCCGCCGAGCGCGACCTCACGGTCTACGTCGACCGGCGCGAACTCGTCACGCTCATGACGCTCGGCGCCCAGCCCGAGCTGCTCGTGCTGGGTTACCTGCTGAACCAGCGCCTCATTGAATCGGCCGGCGACGTGGAGTCGGTCACGGTCGATTGGGAGGTCGGCGCGGCCGCCGTCCGCACGCATGCCGGCATCGACCGCATCGAGGAGCGCACCGCGAAGAAGGTGGTGACCACCGGCTGCGGCCAGGGCAGCGTGTTCGGCGACCTGATGGCCGACATCGACAAGCTCCAGCTGCCGCCCACGCGCATGACGCAGGCGCAGCTCTATGCGCTGGTCAATGCGATCCGGCTCCAGGAGAGCACCTACAAGTCGGCGGGCTCCGTGCATGGCTGCGCGCTCTTCACGCTCGACGCCGACGCGGCCGGGGCCACGATGCACTGCTTCGTGGAAGACGTGGGCCGCCACAACGCGATCGACACCATCGCGGGCTGGTGCGCCATGCAGCCGCCGGGGGCGCTCGCGGGCGACCGCGTGTTCTACACCACCGGCCGGCTCACGAGCGAGATGGTCATCAAGTCGGCGCAAATGGGCGTGCCGATCGTGGTCTCGCGCAGCGGCATCACGCAGATGGGCCACGAGGTGGCCACGCGCGTTGGCCTGTGCGCAATCGGCCGCGCGACCAACCGGCACTTCGTGTGCTACGCCGGCGTGGAGCGGCTGGTGCTGCAGCCGGAACTCGCGCGGCGCACCCCGGTCTGAGCAGCGTCCGCCGCCGGCGGTAAATCCTTGAAAGCCGCCGGCGCCCCCGCGTCGGCTATCGTCTCGCCCATGACTGCCTCCCTCCGCCTTGGCTGGCGCACCCTCCGGCGCGATCTGCGCGCCGGCGAACTGCGCCTCTTGATCGTTGCCGTGCTGCTGGCCGTGGCCGCACTCACGGCGGTCGGCTTCTTTGCCGACCGGCTGCAGGGCGGCCTGCAGCGTGATGCGCGGCAACTGCTCGGCGGCGATGCGGTGGTGGTGAGCGACAACCCCACGCCCGAGAACTTCATCGCCCAGGCCCGCGCCTTCGGCCTCGAAGGCACGGGAACCTACGGCTTCCCGACGATGGCGCGGGCCGGCGAGGCGCAGGGCGGCGCGAGCAAGCTGGTGGCGCTGAAGGCCGTGGCACCGGGCTATCCGCTGCGCGGCAACCTGCAGACCGCGAACGCTGTCGATGGGGCCGGCGCCGTCACGCGCGACATCCCCCCGCCGGGCGAAGCCTGGGTCGATGCCTCGCTGCTCGATTCGCTCGGGCTCGCGATGGGCGACACGCTGCTGCTCGGCGATGCGGGGCTTCGCATCGGCCGCGTGATCACGCTCGAGCCCGACCGGGGCGCGGGCTTCATGAGCTTTTCGCCGCGCGTGATGCTCAACCAGGCCGACGTGCCGCGTACCGGCCTCGTGCAGCCCGCGAGCCGCGTGAGCTATCGCTATGCGGTGGCGGGCGAGGACGCCGCCGTGAAACGCTTTTCCGATTGGGCCGAGGCGCTCATCAAGCAGGGCGAGCTGCGCGGCGTGCGGCTCGATTCCTTCGAGGGCGGACGCCCCGAAATGCGCCAGACACTCGACCGCGCCGAGAAATTCCTGAGCCTGGTCGCGCTGCTCGCGGCGCTGCTCTCGGCCGTGGCGGTGGCGCTGGCGGCACGCGGCTTCGCGGCCAACCACCTCGACGACTGCGCGATGCTGCGCGTGCTGGGCCAGAGCCAGCGCACCATCGCGCTGGCCTATGCCTTCGAGTTCGCGATCGTCGGCATCGTGGCCAGCGGCCTCGGCGTGGCGATCGGCTTCGGCGTGCACTACGTCTTCGTGGTGCTGCTCTCCGGTCTGGTCGAGACCACACTGCCGGCCGCCACGTTGTGGCCGGCAGTGTTCGGCCTCGGCATGGGCCTGACGCTGCTGTTCGCCTTCGGCCTGCCGCCGGTGCTGCAGCTCGCCAAGGTGCCGCCGCTGCGCGTGATCCGGCGCGACGTGGGCGGCTTGAAGCCGGCGTCGCTCGCAGTGCTCGGCGTCGGCGTGGCCGGCTTCGCGGCGCTGCTGGTCGCGGCCAGCAGCGACCTGAAGCTGGGCCTGATCGCGGTGGGCGGCTTCGCGGGCGCGGTGGGGCTGTTCGCGCTCCTGAGCTGGCTCGCGGTGAAGATCCTCCGCCGCAGCGTCAACGAAAGCACCGCGCCGCGCTGGCTGGTGCTGGCCACGCGCCAGATCTCGGCGCGGCCGGCCTATGCGGTGGTGCAGGTCAGCGCGCTCGCGGTGGGCCTGCTCGCGCTGGTGCTGCTGGTGTTGCTGCGCACCGACCTCGTCGCGAGCTGGCGCCAGGCCACGCCGGCCGATGCGCCGAACCGTTTCGTGATCAACGTGATGCCCGACCAGAGCGACGCATTCCAGAAGACCCTGCGCGACGCCGGCGTTGGCAAGTTCGACTGGTATCCGATGATCCGCGGCCGGCTCCTGGCCGTGAACGACAAGCCGGTCTCGCCCGATGACTACACCGAGGACCGTGCCAAGCGCCTCGTCGACCGCGAATTCAACCTGAGTAACAGCGCCGAAGCGCCGCCGCACAACAGCATCGTCGCTGGCGCATGGACGCCCGGGGCGGCGGGCGAGGTGAGCGTGGAAGAGGGCCTGGCCGAGACGCTGGGCCTGCGGCTCGGCGACACGATGCGCTTCGACATCGGCGGCATGCAGAACGATGCGCGCATCACCTCGCTGCGCAAGGTCGACTGGGGCTCGCTGCATGCCAACTTCTTCGTGATGTACACGGTGAATGTCTTGCCCGACGTGCCCGTGACCTACATGGGCGCCTTCCGCGCACCCGAGACCCGGGGTTTCGACAACGCGCTGGTGCGCAGCTTTCCCAACGTGACCAACGTCGACATGAGCGCCACCATCAACCAGGTGCAGCGCGTGCTCGACCAGGTGATCCGCGCGGTGGAATTCCTGTTCGGCTTCACGCTCGCCGCGGGGCTCGTGGTGCTGTTCGCCGCGGTCACGGCCACGCGCGAGGAGCGCGCGCGCGAATTCGCGGTGATGCGTGCAGTGGGCGCGCGCGCCAGCTTGCTGCGCCAGGTGCAGCGTGCAGAACTCGCCGGCGTGGGCCTGCTCGCAGGCTTTCTTGCGAGCATGGTGGCTTCTGTCATCGGCTGGGGCCTGGCGCGCTATGTGTTCGACTTCACCTGGACCGCGTCGCCGCTTGTGCCGCTCGGCGGCGCCGCCGCCGGTGCGGTGCTGGCGCTGGCCGCGGGCTGGTGGGGGCTGCGCGACGTGCTGCGCCGGCCCGTGGTCGACACGCTGCGCCGCGCGGCGGAATGATCCAGGTCGACGACCTGCAGCTTGCCGCCACGCTGCTGCGCGAGCCCTCGCTGAGCGCCGCAGCGCGCGCCGCCTGAGCCTCACGCCGGAGGGCGAGCGCTTCGGCCGCGAGGCGGTGGCGCTGCTGGCGCAGATCGAGGGCTTGCGCGAATCTGCATCCGCGAGAACGACGAGGACACCACGCTCTGGCAGGGACGCGGCCGACGCGGTCGCGTGCGGCGCCGGTCAGCCCGTAACCCGCGCGGTGGCGGGGCCGTCATGAAAGCGCGGCGGTCTTCCTGTCCAATAGCGGCATGGACAACAACGCACCCAGGGAACTCGTCGAACGCCTGACCGAGCTCGAGATCAAGGCCGCCTACGCCGACGACCTGCTCGATCAGCTCAACATGACGATCTATCGCCAGCAGCAGCAGATCGACCGGCTGGTCGAGCAAGTCGTGCAGCTGCGCGAGCAAAGCCGCAACGCGGCGCAGGACGGCGCGGCGCGAAGCCCGGCCGACGAGCTGCCGCCGCACTACTGAGCGCGTCGCGCAGCCGCGGTGCCGCTCAGCGCCGAGACGACACCACGATCCCGCCCACGATCAGCAGGAACGCCACCCCGTGGTACCAGTGCGGCGGCTCGCGCAGGAAGGCCGCCGAAAGCATGGCCGCGAACAGCGGCGTGAGGTTCATGAAGATGCTCGCCGCCTGCGGCCCCGCGCGCTGCACGCCCGTGCCCCAGCAGCGGTAGGCCATCACGGCGGGCCCGATGCCGATGAAAAGCATGGCCGCGACGAGCGGCCAGCCGAGCTCGACATGCGCCGCGGCCGCGGCCCATTCGCCCGCGGCCAGCGCGCCCGACCATCCGAGGCCGAACACCAGCTGCGCCATCAGGAACGCGGCCCAGTCCCGCCGCACGCCCTCCGGTTCCTGCGTGCGCACCAGGAACCAGCTGTAGAACGCCCAGGCGATGGTGCCCAGGATCATGTAGAGGTCGCCCGCCACCAGCCGCAGCGCGAGCAGCTGCCCCCATTCGCCGCGGCTCAGCACCAGCAGCACGCCGAGCATCGAGAGCAGCGCGCCGGCGATCTCGCGCCCGCTCACGCGCGCGCCGAAGAACATCGCGCCTGTCGCCAGCATCCACAGCGGCAGGCTCGAACCCACGAGCGTGACGTTGATCGGCGACGAAGTCTGCAGCGCCAGGTACTGGAACGCGTTGTAGCAGCCGATGCCGAGCAGCCCCAGCACCGCGTAGCGCTTCCAGTGCGCCCACAATAGGCTGCTGCGGCGCAGGACCGGCCAGGCGAGTGGCAGCAGCAGCACGAAGGCGATGATCCAGCGCACGAAGTTCAGCGTGAGCGGCGACACCAGGTCGCGCACCAGCCGCCCGACCACGGCATTGCCGGCCCACAGCAGGGGCGGCACGGTCAGTAGAAGAATGGTCGAGGGCGAAAGGCGCGGCGTCTGCATGGCCGCCGACTCTACCGGGCAAAACCGGGGGCCGCCGCGCTGGGGGCAAACGTGGCACGATGCGCGCTTCCGACTTTTTACCGTGTTGCCTGGAGACTGGAGAGATGATGAGCAAAGCCGTCCGTATCGACCGCCATGGCGGGCCCGAGGAACTGAAAATCGTCGACGTCGAGGTCGGCGAGCCCGGCCCCGGCGAGATCCGCATACGCCACAAGGCCGTGGGCCTGAACTTCATCGACACCTACCAGCGCAGCGGGCTCTATCCGTTCCAGATGCCGCTGCAGCTGGGCATGGAGGCCGCGGGTATCGTCGAAGCCGTGGGCGAGGGCGTGTCGCACCTGAAAGCCGGCGACCGCGCCGCCTATGCGAGCCAGCCGCCCGGTGCCTACTGCGAGCTGCGCGTCATGCCGGCCAAGTGCGTCTGCAAGCTGCCCGACGACATCTCCTTCGAGACCGGCGCAGCCATGATGCTCAAGGGCCTCACGGCGCAGTACCTGCTCAAGAAGACGCTGCCTGCCGAAGGTCTGCAGCCCGGCGACTTCATCGTCTTCCATGCGGCCGCCGGCGGCGTCGGGCTGATCGCCTGCCAGTGGGCCAAGGCGCTCGGCCTGCAGCTGATCGGCACGGCCGGCAGCGACGCCAAGTGCCAGCTCGCGCTTTCGCACGGCGCGGCGCATGCCATCAACTACAGCACCGAGAACTTCACGGCACGGGTGAAGGAGATCACCGGCGGCAAGGGCGTGAAGGTGGTGTACGACTCGGTCGGCAAGGACACCTGGGAAGGCTCGATCGACTGCCTGCGGCCCTTCGGCCTGCTCGCAGTGTTCGGCAACGGCTCGGGCCCGGTGCCGCCGATCGGCTTCGGCACGCTGGCGTCGAAGGGCTCGCTCTATGTGACGCGGCCGACGCTCTTCACGCACATCGCCACGCGCGAGGGCACCCAGGCCATGGCCGACGACCTGTTCGCCATCGTGCAAAGCGGCGCGGTGAAGATCCCGATCGACCAGCGCTACGCCCTGGCCGACGTGCAGCAGGCGCACCGCGACCTCGAGGCACGCAAGACCACCGGGTGCACGGTCCTGACGCTCTGAGCCCTGGCCGCGCAGGCGGTGTCCTACTTGCGGCGGGGCGCCATGCCTTCGTTTTCGGCGCGACGCATTTTGTAGCCTGGGTGAAACTCAGCAAGACATGCCCCGTGCCATGGACACCGTCAGAACCTTCATCGTCGAGGACAACGCCGTCATCCGCGAAAACCTCGTCGGCACGCTGCGCGAAGTGGCCCGTGTCGATCCCGTCGGCGAGACCGCCTCGCAGCGCGATGGCATGCGCTGGCTCACCGCCAATCCCTCGCAATGGGATCTGGCCATCGTCGACCTGTTCCTGAAGGACGGCACCGGCTTCAGCGTACTCGAAGCCTGCCGCAACCGCGCACCGGCGCAGAAGATGGTGGTGCTCAGCAACCACCTCACGCCCGAGATGCGGCGCAAGTGTGCCCAGCTCGGCGCCGACGCCGCCTTCGACAAGGCGACCGAAGTCGACGACCTGATCGACTTCTGCCTGCGCCGCCGACAGGCGCTGTTCCACTCCGTCACCTCCGCGGCAACGCACTGACTTCGGAGGGCGTCTAAACCTGCTTCAAGCGGCTCGGTGCAAGCGCGCCAGCCGACTCGAGGATCGGATATGCAATCGAGCAGATGTGCGAGTTGATGCGCTTCAGGTCGCTGATGAGGTCGATGTGCAGCGAGCTCGTTTCCATGCTCAACGTGGTGCGGTCGGAGAGCCGGTCGAGGTGGGTCGACGCGTAGGCCCGCTCGAGGTCGCGGAACCGGGCCTTCTCTTCAAGCAGCTTCTGCGCATCGCGCACATTGCCGTTGAGGAACACGCTCATGCTGAGCCGCAGGTTCGCAATGAGCCGGCCGTGCAGTTCGACGATCTCCGCCATGCCGGCTTCGGAAAAGTTGCGCTGCGGCTTGATCTTCTTGTCCTCGATGTCGATGATCACACGCTCGACGATGTCGCCGATCTGCTCCATGTTGATGGTGAAGCTGATGATGTCGGTCCAGCGCCGGCTTTCCTCTTCGCCCAGCGCCTCGCGCGAGATGCGCGTCATGTAGTACTTGATGGCCGAATACAGCTCGTCCACCGTGTCGTCGAGCTGCCGCAGCTCCTGCGCAAGGCGCAGGTCGTTGTTGCGGATCACGTCGAGCATGCCGATGAGCATGGTCTCCACCACGTCGGCCTGGTGCAGTGCCTCGCGCGCGGCATTCGAGATGGCGAGCGAGGGCGTCGACAGCGCCGAGGGGTCGAGGTGGTGCGGCCGCATCGAAGCCGTCGACGGCGTCGGCACCGGCAGCATTCGCGTGACCAGCTTGGCGACCCATTGCGTGAGGCCGATGAACCCGACGCTGATCACCACGTTGAAGGCGAGATGGAACAGCACCACGCCGTGGGTGGGGTTCGGTATCTGCGGCTGCACGTAGCGCAGCCACAGGCCGACGAACGGCGCGACCACCGCCACGCCGAGCACCTTGAAGAGCAGGTTGCCGACCGTGACCTGCCGCACCGGCATCGCCGACTTCGCCGTGGTCAGCACGGCCAGCAGGCCGCTGCCGAGGTTGGCGCCGAGCACCAGCCCGAGTGCGACGTCGAGCGGCACCACGTTGGAGCTCGCCATGGCCGCCACCAGCAGCACCACGGCAAGGCTCGAATACGCCACGATCGCGAGCGCGGCGCCAATGGTGATCTCGAGCAGCACGTCGCTCGTGAGCGAAGCCAGCAGCACGCGCACGGCCGGCGCGGAGAAGAGCGGTTCGGTCGCCGCCACCACGAGCTGCAGCGCGAGCAGCATCAGCCCGAGCCCGATGAGCACCCGGCCCACCCGCCCCGCCACCGTGGCAGAGCGCGAAATGAACAGCACCACGCCCACGAAGATGAACATCGGCGAGAGCCACGACAGGTCGGCCGAGAACAGCACCGAGATCAGCGCGGTGCCGATGTCGGCCCCGCGCATCACCGCGAGCGCGGCGGGCAGCGTGATCAGGCCCTGCCCGACGAAGGACGAGGTCATGAGCGACGTGGCGGTGCTCGACTGCACCAGCGCCGTGACGCCGATGCCCGACAACGCAGCCGTGAAGCGGTTGCGCATGCTCTGGACCAGGATCTTGCGCAGGTTGGCGCCGAACACGCGCAGCACCCCCGTGCGCACGAGGTGCGTGCCCCACACCAGCAGTGCGACTGCGGCAAGCAAGTCCAGAAGATGCTTCATGGGTTGTGGTTCTATCCTTTTCGTTCTTTTTCGTTTTCGGCTCCATTGTCCACAGGAACGGCCTCAATCGATCAGGGCGCCGTTCTCGTGGAATGGAAAAGGCCCTTCGAAGCTGCCCGATGCGGCCAGGTGGGTCACCAGCCGCTGTTCACCGGCCGACCAGGCGTGCACGCGGAACCCGGGCGGCTCCAGCGTCCATGCCGAGGCCCCATCGGGCGAAAGGTCGAGGCAGACCTGGTGCGCGGGCGCCGGCGAGGTCGAGGCGATGGTGCCGCCGAAGCGCACGTCGATCGCGCGGTGCAAGTGGCCGCAGATCAGGCGCTCGACGTTGGAATGGCGCGCGACCAGCGCCTCGAGCGCTTCGGCGCCCTCGCGCAGGCCGATCTCGTCCATGTGGCCGATCAGCGTACGGAACGGGGGATGGTGCAGCGCGATCACCACGGGCTCGCCGCGGCGGTCGTCGAGTGCCGCCTCGAGCCAGGCAAGCCGCTCGCGGCAGAGCGCGCCATGGCTGGCGCCGGGCACGCAGGTGTCGAGCGTGAGCAGGTGCAGCGGCCCCACGCGCACCGCGTACTGGACGAAGCCGCCCGATCCCACGCCCTGCGCCATGTAGGCGTGGCCCGGGAAGCTGCGGCGCAGCTGGTCGCGGTCGTCGTGGTTGCCGGGCATCAGGTAGACCGGCATGTCGAGCGGTGCCAGCAGGCGCGCCAGATGCGCGTACTCGGCCGCGCGGCCGAAGTCGCTGAGGTCGCCCGTGATCACCACCGCGTCGGGCCGCTGCGGCAGCCGCAGCACCGAGGCGACGGCGCGCTGCAGGTACGGCGCGGTGTCGATGCGGCCATAGGCCAGGCGGCCGGGCTCGCGGATGTGCAGGTCCGTGAGCTGGACCAGGAAGGTGGTGTCGGGGAGGTTGTCGGTCGTGGTCGTCATGCGCTGCTTTCCTGCGACGGCATCAGGCGGTCGGGCGAAATACGAAGGCCGACCCGGTCGCCGGGTCCGAAGGGCGCGTCGCGGCCCAGGTCGGCGACGAGCAGGGGCTGGTCTTCCGTCTGCAATTGCAGCTGCACGCGGTCGCCGAGAAAGGTGCGGCGCTCGACCGTGGCGCTGCCCCAGCCGGGCTGCGGTGCGCTCACTTCGATGTCTTCGGGTCGCACCAGGAGCATGGCATGGCCGCGCAGGGCGCTCGGGCAGGGCAGGGTGCATGCGCCGAGTCGGACAACGCCCTGCGCCATCGCATCGGCCGCGCGCTCGAGCCGGTTGACCCGGCCCAGGAACTCCGCCACGAACGGATGGGCCGGCGCGCGGTAGAGGTCTTCGCCGCGGCCGATCTGCACGATGCGCCCTGCGCTCATCACCGCGAGCCGGTCGGCAATGGCCATCGCCTCCTGCTGGTCGTGCGTGACGTGCACGGCCGTGATGTGCAGCCTCCGCAGCAACTCGGCCAGCTCGTCGCGCAGCGACTCCTTGAGCTTGGCGTCGAGCGCGGCCAGCGGTTCGTCGAGCAGCAGCACGCGCGGGCGCACCGCCACGGCGCGCGCGAGCGCCACGCGCTGCCGCTGTCCGCCAGAGAGCTCGGCCGGGCGCTTGTTCTCGAGCCCGCCGAGCCGCGTCAGGTCGATCAGTTCGCCGACCGCGCGCTTCTCTTCTTCGGCCGACACGCCGCGGATGCGCAGCCCGTAGCCGATGTTGGCCGCCACCGTCATCTGCGGGAACAGGGCGTAGCTCTGGAACACCATGCCCACGCCGCGCTGCTCCACCGGCCGGTGCGTCACGTCCTGGTCGCCGAACACGATGCGGCTGCCCTCGTCGGGCGACTCCAGCCCCGCGATCAGCCGCAGCAGAGTGGTCTTGCCGCAGCCCGACGGACCGAGCAGCGCAAGCACCTCGCCGGCCTCCACATGCAGGTCGGTGGGCAGCAGGCCGCGCGTGCCGTCGGCGTAGGTCTTGGCGCAGCGCGCGACGTCGATGGGGATGCGTTCAAGTTCCATGGCGTTTCTGAATCAGGTTGGCAAGGTACTGCAGGCCCCACAGCACCGGGAGGATCACGGCGAAGAAGATCAGCGTGTAGGCCGATCCGATCTCGATGCGCATGGAGGCATAGCTGTCGGCCAGGCCCACCGGCAGCGTGCGCGTGAGCGGCGTGTGCAGCATCCAGGTGAGGTTGAACTCGCCCACCGAGAGCGTGAACACCATCAGGCTGCCCGCCACGATGGCAGGAAAAACGGCCGGCACCAGGATGCCCATGAAGCGCTGCCAGAAGCTGGCGCCGAGCGTGCGCGCGGCCTCTTCGAGCGCGAGCAGGTCGTTGCGCTGGAAGGCCGAGCTCACGGTGCGCACCATGAACGGCAGCGTGAACACGATGTGGCCCACGAGGATGAAGGCGAAGCTCTGGCGAAATGCCGTGAGCTGTCCGTAGGCGAGGATCAGCGCGAGCGCGGTCGCCAGCCCGGGCACCGCCACCGGCAGCGTCAGCAGTTCCTCGAAGATGCCGGCAGCGCGCGAGCGGCTGCGCGCCAACGCATACGCGCAGGGCACTCCGAGCAGCACGGTGCCGACGACGCAGGCGGTGGCCAGCGCGAGCGACCAGCCGACGGTGCCGCCGTAGTTCTCCCACACCTCGCCGAGCCAGCGCAGCGTGAGCCCGCTCTTCAGTCCGACGCTGTAGTTGTTGACCAGGCCCGCCATCACCGACAGCAGCATCGGCGCGATCATGAAAATGCTGGTCAGCACGGTGATGGTCAGCAGGAACGGGGCCTTCGATCCGGAGTTCTTTCGCATGGCGTCTTTCTTCCTGCTTTCAGCGCGCGACCGGGTTGGCCCCGAAGCGCCGCGCGACGAACAGCACCAGCCATGTCACGATGCCGAGCGCGATCGACAGCGAGGCGGCGAGCGCGAAGTTGGCATAGTTGGTGAACTCGTTGTAGATGGTGATGGGTATCACCTCGAACTTGCTCGCGAGCGTGAAGGCGGTGCCGAACGCGCCCATCGAGGTCGCGAACAGGATCGCGCCGCAGGCCAGCGTGGTCGGGGCGAGTTCGGGCAGCCACACGTCGCGTGCTACGCGCAGGCGCGATGCGCCGAGCGAGCGCGCGGCTTCCTCCAGCTGCACGTTCATCGCCTCGGCCGCGGCCGCATAGGTGGCAATGGCGCGCGGCAGCGAGAAGTACAGGTAGGCGAGGAACAACCCGACCAGGCCGTAGGCGAAGGTGATGCGCTGGCCGAACAGGCTGTCGCCGATGTCGGCCACCACACCCTGCCGCCCGCCCAGCAGGATCACGAAGAAGCCGATGATCACGCCCGGAAACGAGAGCGGCAGCGTCAGCAGCGACAGCAGCATGCGCCGGCCGATGAAGGCATGGCGCGCCAGGTAGATGCCCACGGCCGCGCCGAGCACCAGTGTGACGAGCGTCACCGTGATCGACAGCGCCACGGTGTTGACCATGCTTTCCAGGTAGCGCGAATCGGTCAGCACCGCGAAGTAGGTGCGCCAGCCCTTGTCGGCCGGCAGCGCGAGCAGCCGCACCACCGGCAGCAACCAGAAGGCCGCAAAGAATGCGGCCGCCGGCGCTGCGCAGGCGAGCAGCCGCCAGCGCGGGGTCCAGGCGTTGGCCTTGGAGCTCATCGCCGCCGCGCGTTCAGCGCACTTCCTTCAGGTAGCGATCGGAGAATGCACGCTGGCCTTCGGCCATGCGGGCGTAGTCGACGCTCTTGGCACGCGCGTATTCGCTCGCCGGCAGGAACTGCGCCTCGATGTCCTTGGGCATTGCCTTGGCGCGCACCGGCCGCAGGTAGGCCTTGGCCCAGATCGCCTGGCCTTCGTCGGACAGCACGAAGTCGAGCACCTTCTTGCCCTCGGCGGCATGCGGTGCCTTGGCGACCAGGCTCATCACGTAGGGCACGGCGAGCGTGCCTTCGCTCGGGATCACGAAGGCGACGTTGGCCTTGTCCTTGTACTTGGCGCGGTAGGCGTTGAAGTCGTAGTCGAGCAGGATCGCGATCTCGCCCGACAGCACGCGTGCGTACGAGGTCTGCTTGGGCACGATCGGCTCGTTCTTCTGCAGCGCCTTGAAGTAGTCGATGGCCGGTCCGAAGTTGTCGAGCGTGCCGCCGCGCGCCTCGTTCACCGCCACCGCGCCGACGTAGCCGACGAAGGCCGATGCGGGATCGAGATAGCCGATGAGGCCCTTGTATTCAGGCTTGAGCAGATCGGCCCACGACTTCGGGATCGGCTTGCCCTTGAGGGCGTCGACGTTGACCATGAAGCCGAGCGTGCCCGAATGGATGGTGAACCAGTTGCCGGCCGGGTCCTTGAGGCCGTCGGGAATGTCGTTCCAGGCGGCCGGCTTGTAGGGCTGGACCACGCCTTCCTTCTGCGCCTGCACGGCGAAGGTCACGCCGAGGTAGGTGACGTCGGCGACGGGGCTGCCCTTTTCGGCGACGAGCTGCGCGAGCGACTGGCCCGAGTTCTTGTTGTCGGCCGGCACCGTGATGCCGGTCTTGGCCTTGATGGCCTTGAGCTGGGTGCCCCAGTCGGCCCATTCGGTGGGGCAGTTGTAGCAGATGGCGTTCTGGGCCATGGCGCTGCCGCCGGCCAGTGCGGCGGCGAGCAGGCCCAGGCGCGCGAGGCGCGAGAAGCGGAAGGTCTGGAAGGACAACATGCAGGAACTCCTTGTGGGATGGGTCGGGAACGAATGGATCAGGAAACCGCCGCGGCGGCGCACGATTCGCCGTCGCGAAAGACGTGGGGCAGCAGCAGGCTTGCATCGGGCCCGAGCGGCGCCCCGCCGGCGATGGCCTGGATCAGCAGCTCGACGCTGTGGCGGCCGATGTCGCTGTTGGGCTGCTCGATGGTGCTCAGGGCCGGCGTGAGGTCTTCGCCGAGCGCAATGCCGTCGAAGCCGACCACGCTGAGCGCCTCGGGCACGCGAAGGCCGCTGAGGTGCGCGGCGCGGATGCTGCGGATCGCGAGCAGGTCGTTCGAGCAGACCAGTGCGGAGGGCCTGTCGCCCGCCTGCAGCACGCGCGCGAGCGCATCCACCGCGCTTTCGACGAAGGGCACCTCGATCAGCGGCAGCGCCTTGAGGCCGGCATCGCGCATGCCCTGGCGATAGCCGCGAAAGCGCTGCTGTGCCCGGTCGGAGGCGGCCAGCGTGCCGCTCACCATGGCGATGCGGCGATGGCCGAGCAGCACGAGCCGCGCCACCGCGTCGGCCACGGCCGCCTCGCCATCGACCGTCACGCAGGGATGGTCGGCGTGGCGGTTGTAGGCGAGCACATAGGGCGTGCCGACGCCGCGCAGCCGCGCGAGCGCGGCCGACGTCGACGGATTGGAGACCACCAGGATCAGCCCGTCGACGTTGCCCGCGAGCAGCAACTGCACCGCACGCTCTTCTTCCTCGAACCGGTAGCCGGTGGTGATGGGAACGATGGCGTAGCCGCCCGCGATTGACGCGCGCGCGATGCCCTGAAGGCATTCGGCGAAGGTGGGGTTCAGCAGCGTGGGAAGCACCACGCCGAGGGCGCGGCTGCGCTGCGTGCGCAGGGTGCGTGCGCTGGCATTCGGCAGGTAGTCGAGTTCGTGCGCCACGCGCTCCACCAGCGCCCGCGTGGCCGGCGTGACCTTGTCGGGAAAGTTGAAGACGCGCGAGACGGTGGCGACGGAGACCCCGGCTTTGGCGGCGACGGCTTGGATGCTCATGGGTGGCGGCTGATGCGATGTAATCGATTACATTTCACCGCGCCAGTATGACCCCGCCGTGACAGCGCGCGAAGAGGGGAGTAACCCTCTCCTTTTCGTTGACTATTGAATTGCTTTGCGGAGCCTCAGGCCGCGCGCGCAGGGCGGGCGGCCTGGACCGGGGGCGCGGCTATCTGGCGCGCCGGACCCGCCGGATCTCGTCGAGGATCAGGCAGATCGCACCGAGCGTGATCGCGCTGTCGGCCACGTTGAAGGCCGGAAAATACCAGTTGTTCATGTGGAAGCTCAGGAAGTCCACCACGTAGCCGTGCATCAGCCGGTCGATCACGTTGCCGACCGCACCGCCGAGGATGCAGGCCATGGCGAACGAGAAGAGCTTCTGCCCCGCGTGCGACCTCAGCATCCACACGATGAACACCGCGGCGGCAATGCCGATCGCCGTGAAGAACCAGCGCTGCCAGCCGGAGTGGTCGGCCAGGAACGAGAACGCGGCGCCCGTGTTGTGGGCCCGCACCACGTTGAAGAAGCTCGTCACGTAGGTTGCGTCGCCGAGCTTGTAGGCGCCCAGGATCAGCGTCTTGGTGATCTGGTCGATGGCCAGGATGGCGGCCGCGAGCGCGAGCCACGGCCAGATGCTGCCGCTGCGCGAGGGCGATGCGGTCATGGAGCGTGCGGCCGCCATCTCAGGCAAAGCTCCGCGGCTCGCCGGCGCCGAACAGGTTGCTCGTGCAACGCCCGCAGATGGTCGGATGCGCGGCATCGTGGCCGACATCGTCGCGGTAGTGCCAGCAGCGTTCGCATTTGGGCGCGCTGCTCGGTGCGACCTGCGTGGAGAGCGCATCGCTCGCAGCGAGCTCGATCGCCGAGGCGATGAAGACGAACTTCAGGTCGTCGCCGAGCGACGCCAGCAGCGCATGGTCGTCGGACGGTGCGCTGAGCTTCAGGTTCGCCTGCAGCGACGAGCCGACCTTGCCTTCGGCACGCACGGCCTCGATGTCCTTGTTCACCCCGTCGCGGATCTCGCGGATGCGGCCCCACTTGGCGAGCAGGGCCTCGTCGGGTGCATCGAAGCGGCTGTAGGTCTGCGCAAAGATCGACTCGCCCGGCTGGCCGGTGCTCACGAACTTCCAGGCTTCCTCGGCCGTGAAGCTCAGGAACGGCGCCATCCAGCGCAGCATCGCCTGCGAGATGTGCCACAGCGCGGTCTGCGCGCTGCGGCGCGCGCGAGAACCGGGCGCGGTGGTGTAGAGACGGTCCTTCAGGATGTCGAGGTAGAAGCCGCCGAGGTCTTCCGAGCAGTAGATCTGCAGCTTGGCCACCACCGGATGGAACTCGTACACCTTGTAGTGCGCGAGGATCTCGGCCTGGAACTGCGCCGCGCGCGAGAGCGCGTAGCGGTCAATCTCGAGCAGCTCGCCGAGCGGCACCGCGTCCTTCGCGATGTCGAAGTCGCTGGTGTTCGCAAGCAGGAAGCGCAGCGTATTGCGGATGCGGCGGTACGAATCGACGACGCGCGCGAGGATCTTGTCGTCGCCCGCGATGTCGCCCGAGTAGTCGCTCGCGGCCACCCACAGCCGGATGATCTCGGAGCCAAGCTTGCTGCTGATCTCTTGCGGGTCGATGCCGTTCTTGAGCGACTTGCTCATCTTGATGCCCTTGGCATCGACCGTGAAGCCGTGCGTGAGCAGGCCCTTGTACGGCGCCCGGTCTTCGAGCATGCAGGCGATCAGCAGCGACGAGTGGAACCACCCGCGGTGCTGGTCGTGGCCCTCGAGGTACAGGTCGGCCTCGGGCCCGGTCTCGTGGTGCACGTTGGGGTGCGTGCCGCGCAGCACGTGCGAGAAGGTCGAGCCCGAGTCGAACCACACCTCGAGGATGTCGGTGCTCTTGGTGTAGTGCGGCGCGTCCTCGGCGCCCAGGATCTCTTCGACGGTGACGCGGCTCCAGGCCTCGATGCCGCCTTTCTCGACGATGTCGGCGGCCTGGTCGAGGATATCCATGGTGCGCGGATGCAGCTCGCCCGAATCCTTGTGCAGGAAGAACGGGATCGGCACGCCCCAGCTGCGCTGGCGGCTGATGCACCAGTCGGGACGATTGGCGATCATGTCGTGCAGCCGCGCCTTGCCGTTCTCGGGGTAGAAGCTGGTCTGTTCGATGGCTTCGAGCGCCGTCTGGCGCAGCGTCTTGGGCGCCTTGTCCTTGGTGAACACGCCTTCGCCTTCGTCCATGCGCACGAACCACTGCGCGGCCGCGCGGTAGATCACCGGCGTCTTGTGGCGCCAGCAGTGCGGGTAGCTGTGGGTGATGGTCTCGGTGGTCAGCAGGCGGTTGGCATCGCGCAGCGCGGCGATGATCACCGGCACGGCCTTCCAGATGTTCTGGCCGCCGAACAGCGGGAAGTCGGGCGCGTAGCTGCCGTTGCCCTGCACCGGGTTCAGGATGTCGTCGTACGCCACGCCGTGTGCAATGCAGGAGTTGAAGTCGTCCACGCCGTAGGCAGGCGACGAGTGCACGAGGCCCGTGCCGTCGGTGGCCGTGGCGTAGTCGGCCAGGTACACGGGCGACAGGCGCTGGTAGCCCGCATCCACGTCGTACAGCGGGTGCTCGAATTCGAGCCCGCCGAGCTTCTCGCCCTTGACCGTGGCCAGGACCTTGCCGTCGAGCGCATAGCGCGTCATGCACATCTCGACCAGCGAGTTGGCGAGGATCAGCAGGCCGCGCTCGGTGTCGACGAGCGAATACTCGATCTCGGGGTTCAGGTTGATCGCCTGGTTGGCCGGGATCGTCCACGCAGTGGTGGTCCAGATCACGGCGAAGATGTCGCCGAGGATCTGGTGGTCGGTTTCGAAGGCCGCGAGCACCTTCGCGCGGTCGTGCGCCTTGAAGGCGACATCGAGGGTCTGGCTCTTCTTGTCGGCGTACTCGATCTCGAACTCGGCCAGCGACGAGCCGCAGTCGAAGCACCAGTACACGGGCTTCAGGCCGCGATAGACGAAGCCGCGCTCGATCACGCGCTTGAAGGCGCGCAGCTCGCCGGCCTCGTTGGCGAAATCCATCGTCTTGTAGGGATGGTCCCATTCGCCCAGCACGCCGAGGCGCTGGAAGTCGGCCATCTGCTGGGCGATCTGTTCCGTGGCGTAGGCGCGGCTCTTGGCCTGCATCTCGTCGCGGCTCAGGTTGCGGCCGAACTGCTTCTCGATGGCGTTCTCGATCGGCAGGCCGTGGCAGTCCCAGCCCGGCACGTAGAGCGCGTCGTAGCCCTCGAGCTGGCGCGCCTTGGTGATCATGTCCTTCAGGATCTTGTTGACCGCGTGGCCCATGTGGATCTGGCCGTTGGCATAGGGCGGGCCGTCGTGCAGGATGAACTTGGGCGCGCCGTGACGCGCGTCGCGCAGGCGGTGGTAGCGACCTTCGTCGTTCCATTCCTTGACCCAGCCCGGCTCGCGCTTGGGCAGGTCGCCGCGCATCGGGAAGGGGGTATCGGGCAGGTTGAGGGTGGCGCGGTAGTCGGTGGGGGAGGGAGCGGCAGCGTCAGACATGTTGGGGTGCGAAACAGAGGGGCTTCGACAGGCTCAGCCCGAACTGCACGAAGCGGTCGGTGCGGAAGAAAAGCCGTTCGCCCTGAGCTTGTCGAAGGGCGGCAGCACGGTGCGTGCAGGGCTAAATTCGGTCGCGCGTGGTCTGGCGGTGGGTTTCGGCGTGGGTCGATGCGAAGAACGCACGTGCGTCGCGCCCATCCTTGGCGATGCCCGCAGTCAGGGCCTCGAGGCTGGTGTAGCGCAATTCGTCGTGCAGTTTGTGCAGCAGTTCCACGCGCACGATTTTACCGTAGGCCCCTTCGGACCCCAGATGCGAGGGCCACTCGAGGCAGTGCGTCTCGAGCAGCACCCGGCCCGCGTTGACGTCGTTGGCGTCGAGCGAGGGGCGCACGCCGAGGTTGGCCACGCCGGGCAGCGGCCGGTCGGCCAGTCCGTGGACCAGCACCGCGAAGATGCCGCTGGCGGCCGGTTTCCAGTGCTTGAAGCGCATGTTGAGCGTGCGAAAGCCGTCGTCCTGGCCCGGGGCCGAGGCGCCGAGCGCGCGGCCGAGCTTGCGGCCGTGGACCACGTGGCCCGAGATCGCGTAGGGGCGACCGAGCAGCATCTGGGCGTCGGCCATGCGGCCTTCGGCCAGTGCATCGCGCACGGCCGAACTCGAGACCCGCAGGCCGTGCACCTCGTAGCTGTTCATGCGCGCGACGTCGAAGCCGCGCGCCTCGCCGGCCGCATCGAGCATGGCGTAGTCGCCCGCCCGTTTGGCGCCGAAGCGGAAGTCGTCGCCCACCAGCACATAGCGCGCGCCCAGACCGTCGACCAGCACGTTCTGGATGAATTCCTCGGGCGACTGGCTCGCGAGCCGCTGGTCGAAGGGCAGCACGATGGTCTGCGTAACGCCGCAGGCGGCGAGCTCACCAAGCTTGTCGCGCAAGGTGCCGATGCGCGCCGGCGCCAGTTCGGGCTTCTTGGTCAGCGCGGCGAAATAGTCGCGCGGATGCGGCTCGAAAGTGAGCACGCAGCTCGGCAGGCCGCGCTGGCGCGCCTCAGTCTGCAGCAGCGCCAGCATGGCCTGGTGGCCGCGGTGGACGCCGTCGAAATTGCCGATCGTGAGGGCGCAGGCCGGAGCCACGCCCGGATGCCGGAAGCCGCGGAAAACCTGCATCTGTAGTATCTTTTTGATAGCGCCTTTTGCCCGTCGAATGGGCGGATCAGGCCGTTTTGTCACAAAGCCGGTATATTGTGACTCAGTGCGTCGCCGCAAGGGTCTCCGACCCGCTCCGTGTCGCTGGTCTTTTTCCGTGTTTCTTTCGTTTTCGAGGAGGCGTGTGGTGAAGGTCTTGAAGCTGTCGGCCCAGGGGCTGCCCCAGTCATGGATATCGCTCGAACAGGCGGTGATCCACTATGCGGCGGACGAAGTCCGCTGGGAGGTGGGCGCGCAGGTCGCTGTGTTCCGTGGCGGGCACAACGCCATCACCGGCGAGCAGTCGCAGATCGCGATCAACAGCATCATCGGCACCAAGGGCGTGCCGCGCATCAACCCCTTCCACCAGCGCCCGGGCCTGACCAACAGCAAGCTGTTTGCGCGCGACCGCAACGTCTGCGCCTATTGCGGCGGCCATTTCCACGAGGACGAGCTCACGCGCGAGCACATCATCCCGTTCGCCCAGAAGGGCATCGACAACTGGATGAACGTGGTCACGGCCTGCAAGCCCTGCAACCACCGCAAGAGCAGCCGCACGCCCGAGCAGGCGAACATGCCGCTGCTGTACGCGCCCTATGTGCCGAGCCTCTGGGAAGACTTCATCCTGCGCAACCGGCGCATCCTGACGGACCAGATGGAGTTCCTGATGGCGCACCTGCCACAGTCCTCCCGGTTGCACGACAGCTGAGCCGGCGCTTCAACGCTTCCAGCCGGGCGGCCGCTTCTCGATGAACGCCTGCACCCCTTCGAGCGCGCTCTCGTCCATCATGTTGCAGGCCATGGTCTGGCTCGCATCGGCCAGCGCGGCCTCGATGCCGGTCTCGAGCTGCCGATAGAACAGGGCCTTGCCGAGCGCCAGCGCCCGGCGCGGCTTGGCGACGATGCTGGCCACCAGCGCCTCGACCGCCGCGTCCAACTCCGTTGGGGCCGCGACGCGGTTGACGAGACCCTTGTCGCGCGCCTCGTCGGCACCGATGAACTCGCCGGTCACGAGCATCTCGAAGGCTTCCTTGCGCCCGAGGTTGCGCGACAGCGTGACGCTCGGCGTGGCGCAGAACAGGCCCACGTTGACGCCGCTGACTGCGAAGCGCGCCTCGCTCGAGGCCACCGCCAGATCGCACACCGCCACCAGCTGGCAGCCGGCGGCCGTCGCGATGCCATGCACGCGTGCGATCACGGGCACCGGAAGCCGCTGCAGCGACAGCATCATGGCGCCGCAGCGCGCGAAGAGCCGCTCGTAGTAGCCGAGCGAAGGTTCGGCGCGCATTTCCTTCAGGTCGTGGCCGGCACAGAAGGCCTTGCCGGTGGCCGCGATCACCACGGCGCGCACGGTGTCGTCGGCCGCGGTGGCGGCGATCGCCTGCTCGAGTGCTGCGAGCATATCTTCGGACAGCGCGTTGAACGCCGCCGGCCGGTTGAGCGTCAGCGTGACCACGCCGCGCGCATCGCGCACGCTGAGCACGCAGGGGGAGGGAGCGGTGATGTCGTTCATGGCCTCGTGCCTCGTCTCAATAGGTCAACTCGAGCACGGTCACATGCGCCTGCGCGGCGGGCCAGCTGAGGCCGGTGATGCGCTCGCCATTGAACTCGCCGGTCACGGCGCGCTGGGGCTCGGCCGCGGCGAGCCGCAGTCTCGACGACGACACGCCCGAACCTCGGGGCGGCACGCCCGGTGGCGGGCTCTGGCCGTCGAAGCGCATGGTGTCGCGCTGGGCGTCGAAATAGCCGCGAGGCCGCGTGAAGACCACGACCGCCTTGGCGTTGGAATCGGCCGGCGTGAGGCGCTCCGGGCGCAGGTTCACGACCAGGCTGCTGCGCGGGAACGGACTGCGGTAGATGTGCGTGGTGCCGTAGCCCGGTGCTGCGAGAACGAACTCGTAGGCCGTGTCGCCGCGCGCCCTGAAAGGGCCCCAGCGGCCGTCGGCGCCGATGTTCTTGCTGTGCACGGCCTCGCCGCGCCGTGCGCCCGTGGCCGGATCGACGGCATGCACCGTGACCTGTGCGCCGTTGAGCGCGATGTTCTCCGCCCCGATGGCGCGGCCGTCGAGCACGACCTGCGCCTCAGGCGCCACCGCCGCGCTGCGCGGCGCCTCGCCGGTAAGAAACTGCCAAGTGGCCGCGAAGGCCGCCGGCGAGAACGAGGTTTCGCGGTGATCGACGCGCGGCAGCACCACGTTGGTCGCGCCCTTGAGCGCGGGACCATCGAAGCCGATGTTCGTCGGCTGGCCCGGCGCGCCGATCCAGAGGCCATCGGGCTGCGCGTATTTGTCGTTGTTGTCGGAGCGCAGCGTGAGCCACTGGACGCCCGGCGTGACCTCTTCTCCGTTCGGCCCCTTCGGCGCATTGAGCTGCTGCATGAAGCCCGAGAGTCCCGAGAACTCGTTGTTCTCGCGCAGGCCCTTCACGGCCCAGATTCCGTGCGCGGGATTGCCGCCGAGCACCACGTGGCTCACCACGGCTGCGCCGCCGCCGTTCTGCACGTAGTTGCGGATGGTGTTGCCGCCGCGCGAATTGCCGATCAACACCACCTTGGCCGCGCCGGTGGCTTTCAGGACCCGCTCGACCTGGGCCTTGAGTAAGGTGGCCGAATCGGTGGTCGAACTGCGGCCCGGCTGCGCCACGGCATCGTCGTCGCGCGCGAGGGGGTAGGGCTGGTCGATCGCAAAGAGGCGCTCGCGCGGCCAGCCGTTCGATTCGAAGCGCCAGAGGGTGGTCTGCCACAGCGCGGCCGAGTCGCCGTTGCCGTGCATGAAGACGATCGGTGGGCGTTCGGCATGCGAAGGCGAGGGCGTAGTGGCGCAGGCGGTCAGCATGGCAGTGGCGACGAGCCCGAGGGCAAGGAGGGTGCGGCGGGATGGCATGTTTTGCGTTCCTGGCAGGTCCAAGTGAAAACGCCCGCCGGCGCAGGGCGGGCGGGCGTCGATGCTATGAGAGAAATACCTTCAGGCGAAGACCCCGGCCGTGTCCTGCATGCGCGCGGAGACTTCGCCCAAGTGGTGCAGCGAGTCGCCGAAGGTCATCTCGAGCTGGGTGAGCTTGCGGAAGTAGTGGCTGCCGATGTATTCGTCGGTCACGCCGATACCGCCATGCAGCTGCACCGCATTGGCCGCCACGAAGCGCATCGACACACCGAGCTGGTACTTCGCGCGCGCCATCGCCTGCCGGCGCTCGTCGGCTGGGGCTTCGAGCTTGAGCGTGGCGTAGTAGCTCATGGAGCGTGCGAGCTCGAGCTGCATCTTCATGTCGGCCAGCCGGTGGCGCAGCGCCTGGAAGCTCGCGATGACGACGCCGAACTGCTTGCGCTGGTTCATGTATTCGACCGTGAGCGCCACGGTCTTGTCCATGATGCCAACCGCTTCCGCGCAGGTGGCGGCGATGCCGACATCGACCGCGTATTCGAGCACCGGCAGGCCATCGGCCGCGATCAGCGTGGCATCGGCCTTGTCGAACACCACTTCGGCGGCGCGGCTGCCGTCCTGCGTGCCGTAGCCGCGCGCTTCGACGCCGCTCGCGCTGCGCTCGACCAGGAACAGGGCGATGCGACCGTCGGCCTGCGCCGGCACGATGTAGGCGTCGGCTTCGTCGCCCACGGGCACCACGCTCTTGGCGCCGCTCAGCGACCAGCCGTCACCGGCCTTCACGGCCTTGGCCTCGCACACGTCGAGGCGGTAGCGCGCCTTGCGCTCCTGGTAGGCCAGCACCACGATGGCCTGGCCGCCGGCGATACGCGGCAGCCAGTTGTCCTTGAGCTCCGCTGGGGCGTGGCCGCCGAGCACGGCGCCGGCGATCAGCGTCTGCACGAAGGGCTCCAGCACGATGCCGCGGCCCAGTTCTTCCATCACCACCATGCCGGCCACCGGGCCCATGCCCAGGCCGCCGTCGTCTTCGGGGATGTAGAGGCCGCCGAGGCCCAGCTCGGCGAGTTCGTCCCAGGCCTCGCGCGAGAAGCCGCCCTTGGCCTCGATGCCGCGGCGGCGTTCGAAGTCGTAGCCCTTGTCGACCCACTTGCGAACGGCGTCGCGCAGTTGTTCCTGGTCGTCGGTGAAATTGAAGTCCATATTCTTGTCTCCTCAGCCCAGCACCGTCTGGGCGACGATGTTGCGCTGAACTTCGTTGGAACCGCCGTAGATGGTGGTCTTGCGCATGTTGAAGAAGGTCGATGCGAGCGGCGCCAGGGCCGGGTTGCCGCCGGGGAAGTCGCCCTGCCAGCCGGCCTCCATCGCCTCTCGGATCAGCGGCAGCGAGTAGGCGCCGCCCGCGAGCATCATCAATTCGCTGTAGCGCTGCTGGATCTCGCTGCCGCGGATCTTGAGCAGGCCCGCGACGTCGAGCGAGTTCTTGCCCGACGTGGCGGCCGACAGCACACGCAGCACCATCATCTCGAGCGCGACGATGTCCACTTCGAGCTTGGCGATCTCGTCGCGGAAGCGCATGTCGTCGTAGACGCCTTCGCTCTTGGCGATGCGCTTCAGGCGCTCGAGTTCGCGCTTGGCGCGGTTCACGTCGGCGATGTTGGTGCGCTCGTGCGAGAGCAGGTGCTTGGCATAGGTCCAGCCCTTGTTCTCCTCGCCGATCAGGTTCTCCGCGGGCACCTCGACGTTGTCGAAGAACACCTCGTTCACTTCGTGGCTGCCGTCGAGCAGCTTGATCGGACGCACCGTCACGCCGGGCGACTTCATGTCGAGCAGCAGGAAGCTGATGCCGGTCTGGGGCTTGCCCTCGTTGCTGGTGCGCACGAGGTTGAACATCCAGTCGCCGTACTGGCCCAGCGTGGTCCAGGTCTTTTGTCCATTGACGATGTACTTGTCGCCCTGGCGCTCGGCCTTGGTCTTGACCGAGGCGAGGTCGGAACCCGAGCCCGGTTCGCTGTAGCCCTGGCTCCACCAGACCTCGCCGCTGGCGATGCCGGGCAGGAAGCGTTTCTGCTGCTCGGCATTGCCGAAAGCCATGATGACGGGCGCCACCATGACGGGGCCGAACGGGATGATGCGCGGCGCACCGGCCAGCGCGGTTTCTTCCTCGAACAGGTGGCGCTGGATGGCGGTCCAGCCCGGGCCGCCGAATTCCTTCGGCCAGCCGTAGCCGAGCCAGCCCTTCTTGCCGAGGATCTTGGCCCAGCCCTGCAGATCGTCGCGCGTGAGTTCGAGCGCGTTGTGCACCTTGTGCGAAATCTCTTTGGGAAGGTTCTCTTTGACCCATGCGCGAATTTCTTCGCGGAACTTCTGTTCTTCGGGCGTGAAGCTCAAATCCATGCGTGCCTCGCTGTGTTGAACGGTCGGCGCCATCGCGGCGATGGCGGCCTGTCTCCGGAACCCGGAGTTTTAGCACGGTCGTGCTGTGAACTGGTGTCCGCGCGGCGACAAGTTGTGTGCCGCGGGCGGTGAGCGCCGAACACAGATAATCCCGCCCTCCCATGAAGAACATCGTGATCCTGATCTCCGGCGGCGGCTCCAACATGGCGGCCATCGCGCGCGCCGCGGAACGCGACCGCTGGACCGAACGCTTCGGCGCCCGCGTGGCGGCGGTCGTGAGCAACAAGGCCGATGCGGGCGGGCTCGCGCTTGCCCGGGCGCACGGCATCGCCACTGCCGTCGTGCCGCACCAGGCATTCGCCAGCCGCGAGGCTTTCGACGCGGCCCTGGCCAGTGAGGTCGATGCGCATTCGCCGGCGCTGGTGGTGCTCGCGGGCTTCATGCGCATCCTGACGCCGGGCTTCGTCGACCGCTATGCCGGCCGGCTGGTCAACATCCATCCCTCGCTGCTGCCGGCGTTTCCGGGGCTCGACACGCACCAGCGCGCGATCGATGCCGGCTGCAAGGTGGCGGGCGTGACGGTGCACCAGGTCACGAGCGAACTCGACCACGGCCCGATCCTGGCGCAGGCGGCGGTGCCGGTGCTGCCCGGCGACACCGCCGGCGATCTGGCAGACCGCGTTCTGGCGCAGGAGCATCAGTTGTATCCACGCGCCATTGCCGGGTGGCTGGCAGATACATCGAGACGCATTCGTTAAGAATTGTTTATATTCGCGGTTTTCGGGAGCCCCACTTGAAAACCCCATCGCTACTGCTGGCCGCCACGGGCGCCATTCTGCTCACCGCCTGCGCCGCGCCCGGCTCTGCGACGGCGCCTGCGTCCGCAGCACCACCCGAGCCGGTCTTTCAATGCAACGCCGACGGGGCCCGCTTTGCGGTGGGCCAGCAGCTGTCGCCCCAACTGGAAGCCGCGGCCCGTGTGCGCGCAGGTGCCGGCACCTCGCGGGCGCTGAAGCCGGGTGAGGTGGTGACGATGGAACTCAACGGCGGACGCCTCAACCTCGATGTGGATGCGCGCGGCCGCGTGACCGACGTTCGCTGCGGCTGAAGCAGCGCAGCGCTCCGGGGCCGAGCCACTTAGGCGGGGGCGAAGCGGGGGCGGCGGACACCGTCGATTTCGACGGTCTCGCCGAACATCGCCGCGGGCCGGACCCAGAGCCCGCCGGCACCATAGAGCGCACGGTAGAGCGTCATCGGCTCCAGTGTCTCGCTGTGCCGGACGGTGCCCAGCACCTCGTATTCGCCGCCCTTGTAGTGGCGGTAGCGGCCCGGAGGCGTCTCGATCAGCGGGGGCAGGTTGTCGTCGTCGTGGGTCACTGCGTTGCTTTCTTTCTTCGGATGGTGGGCGATTCTCCATGGCACTCGGCCGGCTTTCGACGGCGCGGCTGAGACAATGGAGGCATGCACCCCAAAGCCCTGTTGGAGGCCGCCGCCGATCTGGTGGGCCTCGTCCTGAAATTCGATCACCCCGCCGACCAGGTCGTCTCGCGCTTCTTCCGCGACCACCGCGAACTCGGCCCGCGCGAACGCGCCACGCTCGCCGAGACGGTTTACACGGTGCTGCGCAAGAAGCTCCTGTTCGACCACCTCTCGCCTTCGGGCAGCGGCTCGAAGGAGCGCCGCATGGCGATCCTGGGTTTCCATGGCCCGCGTGATTTCCTGAAGAGCGCGCTCAACGACGTCGAGAAGCGCTGGCTCGACAACTGCGACGCCGTCAAGCCCGACGACCTGCTCGAGCGCCACCGCCACAACCTGCCCGAATGGCTGGTCACACCGCTGAAGGCCCAGGCGGGCGACGGCTTCTGGGCGTTGGCCGAAAGCCTGCAGCAGCCCGCGCCGCTCGACCTGCGGGTCAACGCCCTGACCGACAAGCGCGCGGAGGTGAAGGCGGAACTGGCCAAGGCCGGCGTTCCCTCGCAGGCCACGCCGTTCTCTCCCTGGGGGCTGCGCATCGACGGCAAGCCGGCCCTGACCAAGCTGGAGGCCTTTGCCCGCGGCGCCATCGAGGTGCAGGACGAAGGATCCCAGCTGCTGGCACTGCTGCTCGACGCCAAGCGCGGCGAGATGGTGGTCGACTTCTGCGCCGGCGCGGGCGGCAAGACGCTCGCGATCGGCGCCACGATGCGCAGCACCGGCCGGCTCTATGCTTTCGACACCTCGGCCCACCGGCTCGACGCACTCAAGCCCCGGCTGGCGCGCAGCAAGCTGTCCAACGTGCACCCCGCAGCCATCGCCCACGAGCGCGACGACCGTGTCAAGCGCTTGGCAGGCAAGATCGACCGCGTGCTGGTGGATGCGCCCTGCTCAGGGCTTGGCACGCTGCGCCGCAATCCCGACCTGAAATGGCGCCAGTCGCCAAAATCGGTCGAGGAACTGACGGCCAAGCAGACTGCCATCCTGCAGAGCGCCGCTCGCCTGGTGAAACCGGGCGGGCGGCTGGTCTACGCGACCTGCAGCGTGCTGCCTGAGGAAAACGAGGCCATTGCCGAGGCTTTCGGTGCCGCCAATCCCGATTTCGTGCCCCAGGACGCCGCCACGCTGCTGCAGGGATTGAAGGTCGAAGGGGCCGAGGGCCTCTGCGCCGGCGGGCCCGACGGCCATCGGTACCTTCGACTGTGGCCCCACCGCCACGCCACCGACGGTTTTTTTGCCGCCGTATGGAACCGTAAATAGGTGTTGCACTCCAAATCAGGGTAATTCTGCGCAATTGCAGAAGGACAAAAGGCCTCGTTTTGGCCTTGGCGCCTTAAAATTGCGTCTAACTGAATAGGCGGCACCTTCGTGCGGCCATGGAGCACCAAACTCAATGTGGATTCCTGACTCTGCCGTTGTGAGCGCGGCCATCGACTGGCTCGGACACGGCTTGTGGAACCTGACATGGTGGCAGATCGTGTTGTACACGCTCGTCACCACGCACATCACGATCGCCGCGGTCACGATCTTCCTGCACCGCACGCAGACCCACCGGGCCATGGACCTGGGGCCGATCCCTTCGCATTTCTTCCGCTTCTGGCTGTGGCTCGGCACCGGCATGGTGACCAAGCAGTGGGTGGCCATCCACCGCAAGCACCACGCCAAGTGCGAGACCGTGGACGATCCCCACAGCCCGCAGGTCAAGGGCATCGACGAAGTGCTCTGGCGCGGCGCCGAGCTGTACCGTGCCGAATCGAAGAACAAGGACACGGTCGAGCGCTACGGCCACGGCACGCCCGATGACTGGATCGAGCGCAACCTCTATACGCGCTACAGCTGGCAGGGTGTCGGCCTGATGCTCGTGCTCAACTTGGCGCTGTTCGGCGTGGTGGGCCTGTCCGTCTGGGCCGTCCAGATGCTCTGGATCCCGATCACTGCGGCCGGCATCATCAACGGCATCGGCCACTACTGGGGCTACCGCAACTTCGAGGCGCCCGACGCCAGCCGCAACGTGTTCCCGTGGGGCGTGATCATCGGCGGCGAAGAGCTGCACAACAATCACCACACCTATCCCACCGCGGCCAAGTTCTCGGTCAAGAAGTACGAGTTCGACATCGGCTGGGTCTACATCCAGATGATGCAGGCGATCGGCTGGGCCAAGGTCAAGAAGCTGCCGCCGAAAATGCAGCTCGGCGATATCCGCCCCGTGGCCGACGAGAAGACGCTCGAGGCGGTCATCGCCAACCGCTACGAAGTGATGGCCGGCTATGCGCGTGAAATGCGCCGTGTGACCAAGGCCGAACTCGCGGCGCTCAAGACCAAGGGCGGCGACATCTCGGTGCTCAAGGCGGCCAAGAACTGGCTCCATCGCGACGACGACAAGGTGCCGCCGTCAGCCCGCACCCACCTGGTCCAGGCGCGCGCCGCCCACCCGGTGATCGACAAGATGGTCACGATGCGCGAAGAGCTGCGCCAGCTGTGGCTCAACACCTCGCAGTCGCGCGAGCAACTGGCGGCCGACCTGGCAGCCTGGTGCCACAGGGCCGAAGCCAGCGGGATCGCGGGCCTGCGCGAGTTCTCGACCCGTCTGCGCTCTGCGCACGCCTGATCGCGCGGCACGGTTTTCGATACCGCCGTTGATCAAAGAAGCCGACCTTGGTCGGCTTTTTTTGCGCCCACAGCACACACAGGCAACAAAAAACCCGCTGGGTGAGCAGCGGGTTCTTCGTGAGGGGAGACCGGGCCGAATTACTTCAGCTTGATTTCCTTGTATTCGACGTGCTTGCGTGCCTTCGGGTCGAACTTCATGATCGACATCTTTTCAGGCATCGTCTTCTTGTTCTTGCTGGTCGTGTAGAAGTGGCCGGTACCCGCGGTGGATTCCAGCTTGATCTTTTCGCGTCCGCCTTTGCTCGTTGCCATGATTCAGCTCCTTAAGCTTGGCCGCGTGCACGCAGGTCTGCGAGCACGGCGTCAATGCCGTTCTTGTCGATCAGGCGCAGCGCGGCGCTCGAAACACGCAGGCGAACCCAACGGTTTTCAGTCTCGACCCAGAAACGGCGGTATTGCAGGTTCGGCAGGAACCGGCGCTTGGTTTTGTTGTTGGCGTGGGAAACGTTGTTTCCGACCATCGGGCCCTTGCCCGTGATATCGCATACGCGTGCCATGAGGACACTCTTTCTTGAACAGCTGGCACCGGCGCAATCAGGGCGATTGCAGACTCAGGTGTTTTGCAGCTTGACCTCGCCAGAAACGGGTGGCGGTACCCCGGCTTGCCGTAAAAATCACTACAGGCCCACAACAGCCCCTTCCGGGAGACTGTGGGCCTGATTCGGCAAAGCCTTGGATTATAGCCCTTTTGGGCTCAGCACCACCAGCGCGGCGCACGGCACCGCTCTCAGAGCGTGCCGTCCTGCTCCAGGAAGCGCTGGGCGTCGAGCGCGGCCATGCAGCCCGTGCCGGCGCTGGTGATGGCCTGGCGGTAGATGTTGTCCTGCACGTCGCCAGCGGCGAAGACGCCGGGGATGCTGGTCATCGTGGCAAAGCCCTGCAGGCCGGAGCGGGTCAGGATGTAGTTGTCCTTCATTTCCAGCTGGCCCTGGAAGATGTCGGTGTTGGGGTGGTGCCCGATCGCGATGAAGCAGCCCTTGAGGTCGATCTGCTCGGTCGCCCCGGTCTGCGTGTTCTTGATGCGGATGCCCGTCACGCCCGAGTCGTCGCCGAGCACCTGGTCGAGTTCGCTGTGCAGCTTGAGCACGATCTTGCCTTCGGCAACCTTTTCCTTGACCTTGTCGATCAGGATCGGCTCGGCGCGGAACTTGTCGCGGCGATGCACGAGCGTGACCTTGTTTGCGATGTTGGCGAGGTACAGCGCCTCTTCGACGGCCGTGTTGCCGCCGCCGATCACGCAGACCTCCTGCTCGCGGTAGAAGAAGCCGTCGCAGGTGGCGCAGGCGGAAACCCCGCGGCCCATGAACTTCTGCTCTGATTCGAGGCCCAGGTACTTCGCCGAGGCGCCCGTGGCGATGATCAGCGAGTCGCAGGTGTAGGTGCCGCTGTCGCCCGTGAGGGTAAAGGGGCGCTTGCTCAGGTCGACCTTGTTGATGTGGTCGAAGACGATCTGCGTCTTGAAGCGTTCGGCATGCTCCAGGAAGCGCTGCATCAGCTCGGGGCCCTGCACGCCGTGCACGTCGGCCGGCCAGTTGTCGACCTCGGTGGTGGTCATCAGCTGGCCGCCCTGGGCGATGCCCGTGATGAGAAGGGGCTGCAGGTTCGCGCGTGCTGCGTAGACCGCGGCGGTGTAGCCGGCAGGGCCGGAGCCCAGGATCAGGACCTTGGCGTGTTGGGTGGCGGACATAGGGTGATGAGTAGAAAACCTAGGATTTGCGCTGCGTCAGCGTGTACATTTTCAGGGTGGTACCGTTAGGTAGGGAGTATCACCGCCCGGTTCAACACCGGGTGCACGGTGTTTTCAATGGGCGCGATTGTAGTAATCCATCAATCTCACAAATAGCGATGGGGCTGCAGGCGCCGTATCAGGGATCGATCGATGTCAATGCTGTCCAATCTTGAGCTGCTCAGACGCGTTCCGCTGTTCGCTTCGCTGACACCTTCACAGTCAGCGAGCATTGCGGACACGATCATCAAGAAGCGCTTCAAGCGCGCGGAGATGATCGTTGAGCAGGGCAAGAAGTCCGATGCGCTCTACATCATCCTGACGGGTCGCGCGCGCGTGACCAGCGCCGACAACCGCGGCCGGGAAGTCATTCTCGCGACGCTGCACACCGGCGACCACATCGGCGAGATGAGCCTGATCGACGACGAGCCGCATTCGGCCACGGTGCGTGCCGAGGTCCAGTGCGACGTGCTCATGCTCGACCGGGAGGCCTTCGCACGCTGCCTGCCCGAGAACTCCTCGATGGCCTACAACATCATGCGCGGGCTGGTGCAGCGCCTGCGCCATGCCGACCGCAAGATCGAGTCGCTGGCGCTCATGGACGTCTACGGACGCGTGGCACGGTCGCTGCTCGAGTTCGCCACGGCAGACGGCGCCGGCAATCTCAAGGTGCGCGACAAGATCTCGCGCCAGGATCTCGCGAAAATGGTGGGTGCCTCGCGCGAGATGGTGAGCCGCGTGATGAAGGACCTGGAGGAGCGCGGCTTCGTCCAGACCCAGGACGACGGATCCATGATCGTCAAGGAGCGGCTGCTGTCGCTGGCGTGAGCCGCGGCCCGGCCGGGGCCTTTTGTTGTAGTGTTCAGCCATCCAGCTGCCGCTTGTCGGGCCGGGTGCCGCGTTTTTCATGACCTATTCGCTCAATACGCTTCAATCTTCTTCCGCCGACGAAGGGCAACCCGTGCGCATGCGCGCCCTGCGCTTCGCACACGAGATCACGCTGGTCGCGGGCTTCGCCGCGTTGCTGTTCTGGCTGCTGGCGATGCTGAGCTTCACGCCGTCCGATGCAGCCTGGTCCACATCGGGCACGGGGGGCGAGGTCAAGAACTGGGGCGGCCGCATCGGTGCCTGGCTGGCCGATGGCAGCTACTTCCTCGCGGGGTATTCGGTCTGGTGGTGTCTTGCGGCAGGCCTTCGCGCATGGCTGTCGTCGCTGGCCCATTGGCTGCGGGGCGGTGAACCCGCAGCCGGCGACCAGCCGGTGCGCGGCCGCTTCAACCGCAGCCGCATCGCGTTCTGGTTTGGCCTGCTGCTGCTGCTGTCCGCGAGCGCGGTGCTCGAATGGTCGCGGCTGTACCGGCTCGAATCCCATCTTCCGGGGTCGGGCGGCGGCGTGCTCGGCTACCTCGTCGGGCCCACCAGCGTGCGCTGGATGGGTTTCACCGGCTCGGCGCTGGTGGCCATCGCGGCGGGCGTGATCGGCTCGGCGCTGGTGTTCCGCTTCTCCTGGACCCAGATCGCCGAGCGCATCGGCGCGCGGGCCTATTCGCTTTTCGAGTGGCGCCGCGAGAAGCGCGAGCTCGCTGCCGACATCGCGATGGGCAAGCGGGCCGCGCGCGAACGCGAAGAGGCCGAAGACCTGCCGTTCTCGCGCACGGGCTCCGACGCGGACGAACCCGAGCCACTGGTCGGCGACGAAGAACTGCGCATCGAGCCGCGTCCGAAGCGCCGCGCGGCCTCGCCGCCGGTGCAGATCGAACCCGCGCTGGCCGAGGTGCCCAGGAGCGACCGCGTCGCCAAGGAGCGCCAGAAGCCGCTCTTCAAGGAACTGCCCGACAGCAAGCTGCCGCAGGTCGACCTGCTCGATGCCGCGCAGGTGCGCCAGGAAACGGTGTCCGCCGACACGCTCGAGATGACGTCGCGCATGATCGAGAAGAAGCTCAAGGACTTCGGCGTCGAGGTGCGCGTGGTGCTGGCCTCGCCGGGCCCCGTCATCACGCGCTACGAGATCGAGCCCGCCACGGGCGTCAAGGGCTCGCAGATCCTCGGCCTCGCCAAGGACCTTGCGCGTTCGCTCTCGCTGGTGTCGATCCGCGTGGTCGAAACGATCCCGGGCAAGAACTACATGGCGCTCGAGTTGCCCAACGCCAAGCGCCAGTCGATCAAGCTCAGCGAGATCCTCGGCTCGCAGGTCTACAACGAAGGCAAGTCGATGCTCACGATGGGCCTCGGCAAGGACATCATCGGCAACCCCGTGGTGGCCGACCTCGCGAAGATGCCGCACGTGCTCGTGGCCGGTACCACCGGTTCGGGCAAGTCGGTCGGCATCAACGCGATGATCCTGTCGCTGCTCTACAAGGCCGAGGCGCGCGACGTGCGCCTGCTCATGATCGACCCGAAGATGCTCGAGATGTCGGTCTATGAAGGCATTCCGCACCTGCTCGCGCCCGTGGTCACCGACATGCGCCAGGCCGCCCACGGCCTCAACTGGTGCGTGGCCGAGATGGAGCGCCGCTACAAGCTCATGAGCAAGCTCGGCGTGCGCAACCTGGCCGGCTACAACACCAAGATCGACGAGGCCAAGGCGCGCGAGGAGTTCATCTACAACCCGTTCAGCCTCACGCCCGACGATCCCGAGCCGCTCAAGCGCGAGCCGCACATCGTGGTCGTGATCGACGAGCTGGCCGACCTGATGATGGTCGTCGGCAAGAAGATCGAGGAGCTCATTGCCCGGCTGGCGCAGAAGGCACGCGCGGCGGGCATCCACCTGATCCTTGCCACGCAGCGGCCCAGCGTGGACGTTATCACCGGCCTCATCAAGGCGAACATTCCCACGCGCATCGCGTTTCAGGTGTCGAGCAAGATCGACAGCCGCACCATCCTCGACCAGATGGGGGCGGAGGCGCTGCTCGGCATGGGCGACATGCTCTACATGCCCAGCGGCACCGGCCTGCCGATTCGTGTGCATGGCGCCTTCGTGAGCGACGACGAAGTGCACCGCGTCGTGGCTTACCTGAAGAGCCAGGGCGAGCCCGACTACATCGAGGGTGTGCTCGAAGGCGGCACGGTGGACGGCGACGGCGACATGCTCGGCGACGGCGGCGATGCCGAGAAGGACCCGATGTACGACCAGGCGGTGGAGGTGGTGCTGAAGAACCGCAAGGCCAGCATCTCGCTCGTGCAACGCCACCTGAAGATCGGCTACAACCGCGCCGCGCGGCTCGTCGAGGACATGGAGAAAGCCGGCCTGGTGAGCGCAATGAGCGGCAGCGGGCAGCGCGAGATCCTGGTGCCGGCGCGCGCTGAATAGCCGGCAAAGGCCTGCTCGTCCCGCCGTTACGCGCTGACATGCCGGTTGCAAACTCCGCGCTAGCGTTGCAAAACTTCATCGAACCCCGCACATGGCGCCACGCGCCGCGGGGTATGGTCATGCCAACGCGGTTCGCGTGCTGAGGAATCCCAAATGAAAATTCGTCACTGGCTGTTGATCGGCCTTCTCTGTTCCGCCAATGCCTGGGCCGGCGGCCTCGAAAGCCTCGAGACCTTCGTCAAGACGGTGAAATCGGGCCGCGCCGATTTCACCCAGACCGTCACCGCACCGCCGCGCGACGGCCAGCCGGGCCGCGCCAAGACCTCGAACGGCACCTTCGAATTC
The DNA here is from genome assembly GCF_057656815.1 of Variovorax sp. Soil_C_39. Classification (NCBI taxonomy): domain Bacteria; kingdom Pseudomonadati; phylum Pseudomonadota; class Betaproteobacteria; order Burkholderiales; family Comamonadaceae; genus Variovorax; species Variovorax sp. Soil_C_39. The sequence goes on along the minus strand of NZ_JBDGJQ010000001.1, from coordinate 701,792 downwards.
CAGCGTCCCGGCAAGTTCAAGTTCGACTACCAGAAGCCTTTCGCCCAGACCATCGTGGCCGACGGCAAGACGCTCTGGCTCTACGACGCCGACCTCAATCAGGTCACGCAGCGCGCGCAGTCGCAGGCGCTGGGCTCCACGCCCGCTGCGCTGATCGCCGCGGCGCCCGACCTGCGTGCACTGCAGGCCGACTTCACGCTCGAAGCCGCGCCCGAACGCGACGGCCTCCAGTGGGTCAAGGCCACGCCCAAGAACAAGGACGGCCAGCTGCAGCACGTGCAGGTCGGCTTCCAGGGCGATGCGCTTGCCGCGCTCGAAATTCTCGACAGCTTCGGCCAGCGTTCGGTGCTCAAGTTCAGCAAGGTCGAGGTGAACCCGGCGCTCGCCGCGGACGTGTTCGACTTCAAGGCGCCCGCGGGGGCCGACGTTCTCAAGCAGTAGCAGTCGAAGCGCAACCCACCCATCCAGCAAGCAGGTTTGGCCACCTCGTCGCACCAACCCCTCGCCGAGCGCCTGCGTCCGAAGACGCTCGGCGAAGTGATCGGCCAGCAGCACCTGCTCGGCCCAGGCATGTCGCTGCGCATTGCGTTCGAATCGGGCCAGCCGCACTCGTGCATCCTCTGGGGGCCGCCCGGCACCGGCAAGACGACGATCGCGCGGCTCATGGCCGACGCCTTCGATGCGCAGTTCCTCAGCATCAGTGCCGTGCTCGGCGGCGTCAAGGACATCCGCGAGGCTGTCGATCGCGCCACGGCGGTGCGCGACGGTCTCGAGCAGCGACGCACCATCGTCTTCGTCGACGAGGTGCACCGCTTCAACAAGAGCCAGCAAGACGCCTTCCTGCCGCATGTGGAGTCGGGCCTTTTCACCTTCATCGGCGCCACCACCGAGAACCCGTCCTTCGAAGTCAACTCGGCACTGCTTTCGCGCGCCGCGGTGTACGTGCTGCAGCCGCTGACGGAGGCCGACCTCAAGCAGATCGTGGGCAAGGCACAGGCGATCGGGGCGGTGCCTGCGATCGAAGACGCCGCAGTCGACCGGCTGATCGCCTACGCCGACGGCGATGCGCGGCGCCTGCTCAACACGCTCGAGACGCTGGCTGTAGCGGCGCGCGCCGAGAAACTGGTCCAGATCAACGATGAATGGCTGTTGCGCGTGCTCGGCGAGCGCATGCGGCGTTACGACAAGGGCGGCGAGCAGTTCTACGACACCATCAGCGCGCTGCACAAGTCGGTGCGCGGCAGCGATCCCGATGCCTCGCTCTACTGGTTCGTGCGCATGCTCGACGGCGGCGCCGATCCGCGCTACATGGCGCGGCGGCTGATCCGCATGGCGAGCGAAGACATAGGCCTGGCCGACCCGCGCGCGCTCCGGCTGGCGCTCGACGCGGCCGAGGTCTACGAGCGGCTCGGCACGCCGGAGGGCGAACTCGCGCTGGCCGAATGCGTGGTCTATCTGGCGATCGCGCCCAAGTCGAACGCGGTCTACAGCGCGTACAACGCGGTGCGCGCGCTGGTCAAGAAAGACAGCACGCGCCCGGTGCCGATGCACCTGCGCAATGCGCCGACCAAGCTCATGAAAGAGCTCGACTATGGCAAGGGCTACCGCTATGCGCATGACGAGGAGGGTGGTTTCGCCGCCGGCGAGCGCTACCTGCCCGACGGCCTCGAGGGCCAGGTCTTCTACCAGCCCGTCGAGCGCGGCCTCGAGATCCGCATCGCAGAAAAGCTGCGCGAACTGCGCCGGCGCAACGCCGGGCGCGAAGACTGATACGCGTTCGTCAACGGCGCGCCGCGCCATGCATGACTTCACACGCATACAGCATGGCGTGAGCGGGTAAACCCCGTACGGCGTGCACCAGAACGAAGCTGGTGGATGCTTACAATCCCGCCCACAAATCAGCCAGCGGCACATGCTGGCTGGTTTTTTGCTTATCAGGCCAAGGCGCCCAACCGGTGCCACGGTGGGTGAACTGCATCCGCGACGGGTGCGACAAAAAGGGAACGCGTTATGGAAATATTGCTGCAGCAGATCATCAACGGTCTGGTCCTCGGCAGCATGTATGCCTTGATAGCCTTGGGCTACACCATGGTGTACGGCATCATCAACCTGATCAACTTTGCGCACGGCGAGGTGCTGATGGTGGGCGCGCTCACCAGCTGGACCATCATCGGCCTGATGCAGGAATCGATGCCCGGCGCGCCCGGCTGGCTCGTCCTGATCATCGCGCTGGTCATCGCCTGCGTGGTGGCCGCCACGCTGAATTTCGTGATCGAGAAGGTCGCCTACCGACCGCTTCGCAACAGCCCCAAGCTCGCGCCGCTGATCACCGCCATCGGCATGTCGATCCTGCTGCAGACGTTGGCCATGATCATCTGGAAGCCCACCAACAAGGCCTATCCCAACCTGCTGTCGACCGACCCCATCCATGTGGGCGGCGCGGTGATCTCGCCCACGCAGGTCATGATCCTCAGCGTCACGGCCTTCTCGCTCGTGGTGCTGATGTGGCTCGTCAACTACACCAAGCTCGGCCGCGCGATGCGCGCCACGGCCGAGAACCCGCGCGTCGCGGCGCTCATGGGCATCCGGCCCGACATGGTCATCTCGGCCACCTTCATCATCGGCGCGGTGCTCGCGGCCATCGCGGGCGTCATGTATGCGTCCAACTACGGCATTGCACAGCATTCGATGGGCTTCCTGCCCGGCCTCAAGGCCTTCACGGCGGCGGTGTTCGGAGGCATCGGCAACCTGGCCGGCGCGGTCGTCGGCGGCATCCTGCTGGGGCTGATCGAAGCCATCGGCTCGGGCTATATCGGTACGCTGACTGGCGGTGTGCTCGGCAGCCACTACAGCGACATCTTCGCCTTCATCGTGTTGATCGTCATGCTCACGCTGCGACCCTCGGGGCTGCTCGGCGAGCGCGTGGCGGACCGGGCCTGAGGAGCAGCACACCATGAAGAACAGCAAAAACCTCGCGCTCTACATCCTGGGCGTCGTCGCGGTGCTCGCACTGCCGATCCTCCTGCAAACCCAGGGCAATGCCTGGGTGCGCATCGCCGACATCGCGTTGCTCTACGTGCTGCTCGCGCTGGGCCTGAACATCGTGGTGGGCTATGCCGGCCTGCTCGACCTTGGCTACGTCGCCTTTTTTGCGGTCGGCGCGTACCTCTTCGCGCTGATGGGCTCGAGCCACCTGTCCGACACCTTCCCGTGGTTCAAGGCCATGTTCCCGAACGGGCTGCACACCTCGCTGCTCATCGTGATACCCCTGGCGCTGCTCGTGGCCGGCGTGCTCGGGGTGCTGCTCGGTGCGCCCACGCTGAAGCTGCGCGGCGACTACCTTGCCATCGTGACGCTGGGTTTCGGCGAGATCATCCGGGTGTTCCTGAACAACCTGGACCACCCGGTCAACATCACCAACGGCCCGAAGGGCATCACCTCGATCGACTCGATCAAGTTCTGGGGGCTCGACCTCGGCAAGTCGTTGAAGTTCGAGGGCTTCACGATCTCGTCGGTCACGCTGTACTACTACTTGTTCCTGGCCCTGGTCGTCGCCACCGTGATCATTTCGCATCGGTTGCAGGTGTCGCGCATCGGGCGCGCCTGGATGGCCATCCGCGAGGACGAGATCGCGGCCAAGGCCATGGGCATCAACACCCGCAACATGAAACTGCTGGCCTTCGGCATGGGCGCGAGCTTCGGTGGCGTGTCGGGCGCGATGTTCGCGTCGTTCCAGAGCTTCGTTTCCCCCGAATCGTTCAGCCTCATGGAGTCGGTGATGATCGTCGCCATGGTGGTGCTGGGCGGCATCGGCCACCTGCCGGGCGTGATCCTCGGCGCGGTGCTGCTGGCGGCACTGCCCGAGGTGCTGCGCTACGTGGCCGGTCCGCTGCAGACGATGACCGACGGGCGGCTCGATGCCTCCATCCTGCGCCAGCTGTTCATCGCGCTCGCGATGATCGGCATCATGCTCGTGCGGCCGCGCGGCTTGTGGCCCTCGCCCGAGCACGGCAAGACGCTGAAGAAGAAGGGCGGCGTGCCGGTCGATCCGGCGCACGCCACGGTGGCCCCCGGCTCGCTGCAGACGCATGCGCCCGGCATCGACACGCCAGCCGACGAACTGCCCGGCGATGCTTCGCGTCCCATGTCGATCAATCCCTGACCAAGGAGAAAAAGACATGACGACAGACACCATCCTCGAAGTCCGCGGCATCTCCAAGCGCTTCGGCGGCCTGCAGGCGCTTTCGGACGTGGGCATCACGATCAAGCGCGGCCAGGTCTACGGCCTGATCGGTCCCAATGGCGCCGGCAAGACGACCTTCTTCAACGTGATCACCGGGCTCTACACGCCCGACAGCGGCAGCTTCGAGCTGGCCGGCAAGCCCTACCAGCCCACGGCGGTGCACGAAGTCGCCAAGGCCGGCATTGCGCGCACCTTCCAGAACATCCGCCTGTTCGCCGAGATGACGGCGATCGAGAACGTGATGGTCGGGCGCCATATCCGCACCCATTCGGGTGTGTTCGGCGCCATGCTGCGCACCCGCTCGTTCAAGGCCGAGGAAAAGGCCATCGCCGAACGCGCGCAGCAGCTGCTCGACTATGTCGGCATCGGCAAGTTCGCCGACTACAAGGCGCGTACGCTGTCGTACGGCGACCAGCGCCGGCTGGAAATTGCACGCGCGCTGGCCACCGATCCGCAGCTCATCGCGCTCGACGAACCGGCCGCCGGCATGAACTCGACCGAGAAGGTGCTGCTGCGCGAGCTGATCGACCGCATCCGCAAGGATGACCGGACCATCCTGATCATCGAACACGACGTGAAGCTCATCATGGGCCTGTGCGACCGCGTCACCGTGCTCGACTACGGCAAGCAGATCGCCGAAGGCACGCCCTACGAAGTGCAGAAGAACGAAAAGGTCATCGAGGCCTATCTCGGGACGGGAGCCCACTGACATGAGCACGACTGCAAGCATGAGCGACGCCACGACCACCACGCCCTCGACCACGAGCGCCGCGGCGCAAGCCAAGGCGGCGGGCAAGACCCTGCTGAAGGTCTCGGGCCTGCGCGTGGGCTACGGCGGCATCCAGGCCGTGAAGGGAGTCGATTTCGAAGTCCGCGAGGGCGAGCTGGTCTCGCTGATCGGCTCGAACGGCGCCGGCAAGACCACGACCATGAAGGCCATCACGGGCACGCTGCCCGCGGGCGCCGGCAGCATCGAGTTCCTGGGCCGCAGCATCAAGGGCCGCGGCGCGTGGGACCTGGTCGGCGAGGGCCTGGTGATGGTGCCCGAAGGCCGCGGCGTCTTCACGCGCATGACGATCACCGAGAACCTCCAGATCGGCGCCTACATCCGCAACGACAAGGCCGAGATCGCCGCCGACATGGAGCGCGTGTTCGTCACCTTTCCGCGCCTGCGCGAGCGCAAGGACCAGCTCGCGGGCACCATGTCGGGCGGCGAGCAGCAGATGCTCGCCATGGGCCGCGCGCTCATGGCCAGGCCCAAGGTGCTGCTGCTCGACGAGCCCACCATGGGCCTGTCGCCGATCATGTGCGACAAGATCTTCGAGGTGGTGCAGACCGTCTCGGCGCAGGGCGTGACCATCCTGCTGGTCGAGCAGAACGCCAATCGCGCGCTGCAACTGGCCGACCGAGGCTACGTGATGGAGTCGGGGCTCATCACCATGGACGGTGATGCCAAGGCGCTGCTGCGCGACCCGCGCGTGCGCGCCGCGTACCTGGGCGAATAGACCGGTTCCAGCGCCAGGCGGCCGCCTCCGGGCGGCCGTTTTCTTTGGGGCGTCAGTCCACCTTTGCGCCGGTTGCCTTCACGACGCCTTCGTATTTCGAGAGTTCGCTCTTCATGAACGCCCCGAACTGCTCGGGCGTGTTGGCGACCGGTTCGGCCAGCAGCGAGGCGAAGCGGGTTTTCGTCTCGGGCGAATTGAGCGCGGCCACGAATGCCTGGTTGAGCTTGGCGAGCACATCCTGCGGCGTGCCGGCCGGTGCGACCAGGCCCCACCAGGTGTCGATCGAGAAGCCCTTGAGCGTGTCCGACACGGGCGGCACATCGGGCATCGCGCTGCTGCGCTGCAGGCTCGTGACAGCGATGGCCTTGAGCTTGCCCGAGCGGATGTTCGGTGCCGCCGTCGCGAGGTTGTCGAAGTTGAAATCGACCTGTCCCGAGAGCAGCGCCAGCTGCGCCGGATTGCCGCCGTTGTAAGGGATGTGCAGCGCGAAGATGCCGGCCTGCTTCTTGAACAGCTCGCCCGCGAGGTGCCCTGCGCTGCCGTTGCCGCCGCTGCCGTAGTTGAGCTTGGCAGGGTTGGCCTTGGCGTAGCGGATCAGGTCGGCCACGGAATTGATGTTCAGGCGCTTGGCGGTGTCGGCATTCATCACCAGCACGTTCGGCACCCGCACCATCTGCGTGACCGGTGCGAAATCGGTCGCCGCATTGAACGGCATCTTGCTGTAGAGCCACGGGTTGACCGCATGCGTGGCCGTGGCGGCGATGCCGATCGTGAGCCCGTCGGGCGCCGCCTTGGCCACCGCGTCGGCGCCGATGTTGCCGCCTGCACCCGGCTTGTTGTCGATGATGACCGTGCCCAGGCTGTCCTTCACGCGCTCGGCGAGCACGCGCGCCGTGATGTCGATCGGGCCGCCCGGTGCATAGGGCACCACGAGGCGGATGGGGCGCTGCTGTTGCGCCGTGGACTGGCCGGCGGCAAGGAGCGTGGCGGTTGCGCACAGCGCAAGGAGGAAGTGTCTCGTCTTCATTTTTTCTCGTTTCGGGTGATTCGAATTCCCCGGCAGACCAGGGCAGGGCAAGCCGAAGACGCTCAGGGCAGGGCCTTGTCGGCTTCGGTGGTGAACGCGTCGGCGAAGAACTCGTCCTCGGGGAGGCCGGCCATCCCGACGTAGTCGTGCTTGGCCGATTCGACCACGATCGGTGCGCCGCAGGCATACACCTGGTGGCCCGACAGGTCGGAGAAATCTTCGAGCACCGCGCGGTGGACGAAGCCGGTGCGGCCGGTCCAGTTGTCGTCGGGGGTCGCATTGGACACCACGGGCACGTAGCGCAGGTTCGGCATCTCGGCCAGCTGCGCGCGCATCCAATCGTCCATGTAGAGGTCCTCGGGCCGGCGGCCGCCCCAATACAGCGTGGCGGGCCGCTCGATGCGCTTGAACTTCATGTGCTCGAGCAGCGCCTTGATCGGCGCGAAGCCCGTGCCGGAGGCCAGCAGCACGATCGGCTTGTCGGAGTCCTCGCGCAGGAAGAAGCTGCCGTAGGGGCCTTCGATGCGAAGGATCTCCTTCTCCTTCATCGTATTGAACACGTGGTCGGTGAACTTGCCGCCCGGCAGGTGCCGCAGGTGCAGCTCGATCCCCGTGCCGGGTTCGGCCAGCGTGTGCGGCGCATTCGCCATCGAATAGCTGCGGCGCACGCCGTCGCGCAGGATGAACTCGACGTACTGGCCGGCATGGAACTGCAGCGGCTCGCCAGCCGGCAATTGCAGGCGGAGCTTCATCACGTCGTGCGACAGCTGCGTGAGCGCGAGCACGCGCACCGGCATCTTGCGGATCGGCAGCGCGCCGGCTTCCGTGACCTGGCGCGACTCGAGCACCACGTCGCTCTTCGGATGGGCGCAGCAGGTCAGCACGTAACCCGCAAGCTGCTCCTCGGCGCTCAGCGCCTTGCTCTGGTGCGGACCGAGCTCGACCTCGCCCGAGAGCTTGCGGCACTTGCACGAGCCGCAGGCGCCGTCCTTGCAGCCATACGGCAGGCCGATGCCCTGGCGGATGCCCGCAGCGAGAATGGTTTCGTCGCCATGCACCACGAAGTGACGCCCACTGGGCTCGACGGTGATGGAAAAGCCCGCATCGTGCGGCGCTGCAACAGTCATCGGTATTCTTCGGCTTCTTTCAGCCTGGGTCTGAAAAAGGGAAAGGAACCCGGATTTTGCCTTCAATCAATAGCCCTTCCGGCGCGCTGCCGGCGCGCTTCCGGCGTGAGCGCCTGCTGATCGTCGGTTGCGGCGACGTGGGCCAGCGCGTGGCGGGCCGCCTTGCTGGCCGCCTGCAGCTGGTAGCGCTCACTTCATCGGCCGACCGGGTGCCCGCGCTGCGTGCCGCGGGCATTCGACCGCTGCAGGGCAACCTCGACGACCCGGCGAGCCTGCGCCGCCTGGCCGGCATCGCCACCCGCGTGCTGCACCTGGCCCCGCCCGCGCGCGACGGCGGCGCGGCCTGGTGGCGCGACCTGCGGACCACCGCGCTCGTGCGTGCGCTGCGGCTGCGCACGGCGCCGGGGGCCCTCGTTTACGGCTCTACCAGCGGCGTGTATGGCGACTGCGGCGGCGCCCGCGTGAGCGAGACGCGCGCCGTGCAGCCCGACACGCCGCGCGCCCACCGTCGCGTGGACGCCGAACGCGCCGTGCGATGGCTCGGCCGCAGTGCGGGCGTGCGCGCGAGCATCCTGCGCATTCCCGGCATCTATGCGCCCGACCGCGTGGGCGGCACGCCGCGCCAGCGGCTCGAACGCGGCACGCCCGTGTTGCGGCGCGAGGACGACGTCTACACGAGCCACATCCACGCCGAGGACCTGGCGCGCGCCTGTGTGGCGGCGCTCTATCGTGGCCGGCCGCAGCGCGTGGTGCACACCGCCGACGACACCGAGCTGCGCATGGGCGACTACATCGACCTCGCGGCCGATCTCTACGGCCTGCCGCGCCCGCCGCGCGTGGCGCGCGACGAGGCCGAGCGGCAGCTGCCGGTGCAGCTCTTGAGCTTCATGGGGGAATCGCGCCGGCTCGACAACGCGCGGCTCAAGCGCGAGCTGCGGGTGCGGCTTGCGCATCCGACGGTGCATACCGGGCTGATTGCACGGGCGTCCGGGTGTAGTTGACCTCCACGGCAAGCGCTTCGTCTCCCGCGGGCGTGATGTTGAACATGCGGATGTTCAGGTGCTCCGGGTCGGGCTGCGACAGCTCGGTGCGCCAGCCCCAGCGCGGGCCTCCAGGGCCCTCGCCGTAGCTGCCCAGCGCGCCAAACCGTTCGACGTCGACGCGGCCAGTGCTGAACATGATCGATGTGCCGGTGCCGAAGCTCTCGCCCCAGGCGCACTCGAAGGCGTTGTCGTCGAGATGGTAGGCCCACAGTGCGACGCCCTCGAAAGGCGCGCCACTGCAATGGCCCTCGTATTCGTGCAGCAGGAACCTGCCGCGGCCGACCAGCCGGATACGCCCGCGCTGCACCGATTCCTCGGCCAGCTTTTCGGGCTCGTACCACAACCGGAAACGGCCTTCCCAATCGCCGACCATCGCAGCGAGACGGTGGTGCACGCCGCCGGGCGCAGCGGAACGTTCGAACATTTCCTTGCTCACGGAACCTCGCTTGGTTGGTGCCCGGGGCCGGAATCGAACCGGCACACCTTTCGGTGGGGGATTTTGAGTCCCCTGCGTCTACCAATTTCACCACCCGGGCACATCCGGAAGGAAGCCCAAAATTATGGCACAGTGCCTGCCATGAACTATCCGACGATCGAAGACGCCATCGGCAAGACGCCGTTGGTGGCATTGCAGCGCATCGACGCGGCCGAGAACGCCAGGCGCGGCAATGTGATTCTCGCCAAGCTCGAAGGCAACAACCCCGCAGGGTCGGTCAAGGACCGTCCGGCCCTCTCGATGATCAAGCGCGCCGAGGAGCGCGGCGAGATCAAGCCCGGCGACACGCTGATCGAGGCCACGTCGGGCAACACGGGCATCGCGCTGGCCATGGCCGCGGCCGTCAAGGGCTATCGCATGGTGCTGATCATGCCGGAAGACCTCTCCGTCGAGCGCGCCCAGACCATGAAGGCGTTCGGCGCCGAGCTGCTGCTCACGCCCAAGAGCGGCGGCATGGAATACGCGCGCGACCTCGCCGAGCAGATGGTCGCGCAGGGCAAGGGCCGGGTGCTCGACCAGTTCGCCAACCCCGACAACCCGCGCATCCACTACGAGACCACAGGCCCCGAGATCTGGGCCGACACCCAGGGCAAGGTCACCCATTTCGTGAGCGCGATGGGCACCACGGGCACCATCACCGGCGTCTCCCGTTTCCTGAAGGAAAAGAACCCCGCGGTGCGCATCGTCGGCGCGCAGCCGGCCGAGGGGTCGCGCATTCCGGGCATCCGCAAGTGGCCGACCGAATACCTGCCCAAGATCTACGACGCGAGCCGGGTCGACGAGGAAATCAGCGTGAGCCAGGACAACGCCGAAGAGTTGTGCCGGCGCCTCGCGCGCGAGGAGGGCATCTTCGGCGGCATCTCCGCGGCAGGCGCGCTATGGGTGGCGCTCGAGGTGGCCAAGACCGTCGAGAACGCCACCATCGTCTTCGTGGTGTGCGACCGCGGCGACCGCTATCTGTCCACCGGCGTGTTCCCGGCCTGAACCCGATGGTCCACCCCAAGTTCTGCCAGGCCTGCGCCACCCCGCTCGAATGGATCGCGCTGATGGAAGACGGCGGCCCGAAGGAGCGGCTGCGCTGCCCGTCGTGCGGCCACACGCACTGGAACAACCCGACGCCGGTGCTCGCGGCCATCGTCGAGTACCGCGGCCAGGTGCTGCTGGCTCGCAACGCCGCCTGGCCCGCGAAGATGTATGCGCTGATCACGGGCTTCATGGAAGCCGGCGAGACGCCTGAAGAAGGCATCTCGCGCGAGGTCAAGGAAGAAACCAACCTCGACGTCAGTGCGACGAAGCTCGTGGGCGCCTATGACTTCCAGCGCATGAACCAGATCATCATTGCCTACCACGTGGTGGCCGACGGCGAGGTGAAGCTCTCGCCCGAACTCGTGGACTACCGCCTCTACGACCTGCCGGCGCTCAAGTGCTGGCCTGCAGGCACCGGCTACGCGCTGGCCGACTGGCTGCGCACGCGCGGGCACGAGCCGGTGTTTTTTACCGCGGCCGAGAACGAAGAGCGGCGGCGCGGCCTCGTCCTGCCGCCCGAGGAGCCCAAGACCCATGCAGATTGATCGCGAACTCGACACGCGGGGCCTGAACTGCCCGCTGCCCATCCTCAAGGCCAAGAAGTCGCTCAACGACATGGCGAGCGGCCAGTTGCTCAAGGTCGTGTCGACCGACCCAGGTTCCCTGCGCGACTTCCAGGCCTTTGCGCGGCAGACCGGCAACGAGCTGGTCGAGCAGCAGACGGTCGGCAGCGACTTCATCCACGTGCTGAAGCGGCGCTGACCGCCAAAGAGAAGGGGCCCCGCGGGGCCCCTTTCCGTTTCAGAGCTCGAGGCTCTTGAGGTATTCGCGGAACTGGCCGCCGACCTCGGGGTGCGCGAGTGCCAGTTCCACCGAGGCCTGCAGGAAGCCTTCCTTGCTGCCGCAGTCGTAGCGCGTGCCCTTGTAGGCATAGGCGTAGACCGCTTCCTTCTTCATCAGCGCGGCGATGCCGTCGGTGAGCTGGATCTCGCCGCCCGCGCCCTTGGGCTGGTTGCGTATTTCGTCGAACACACCGGGCGTGAGGATGTAGCGCCCCGCCACGCCAAGGCGCGACGGCGCGTCCTCGGGCTTGGGCTTCTCGACCATGCGGTCGACCTTCACGAGGTCGTCGCCGATCGATTGGCCGGCCACGATGCCGTAGCGCTTGACGTGTTCCAGCGGCACTTCCTGCACGGCGAGCAGCGAAGCGCCGAGCTTTTCGAAGGCGGCCGTCATCTGCGCCAGCACCGGCTCGCCACCTGACGGGCCGACCATCAGGTCGTCGGCCAGCAGCACGGCGAAGGGCTCGTTGCCCACCAGGTGCTCGGCGCAGAGCACCGCATGGCCGAGGCCCAGCATGCGAGGCTGGCGCACGTAGGAGCAGGTCATGTCGTCGGGCATCACCGAGCGCGCGATGTCGAGCAGCGCGGTCTTGCCGCTGGCTTCTAGCTGGCTCTCCAGTTCGTAGGCGGTGTCGTAGTGGTCTTCGATGGCACGTTTGTTTCGGCCAGTTACGAAAATCATGTCGCGAATGCCCGCTGCGTAGGCTTCCTCAACCGCGTACTGGATGAGTGGCTTGTCGACAACCGGCAGCATTTCCTTTGGCTGCGCCTTGGTGGCGGGCAGGAAGCGGGTGCCGAACCCGGCAACGGGGAATACGGCCTTGCGGATGCGTGTCGAGGGTGTGGGCATGGACAGTTCGGGCGTTTGTTCGTTCGGTTGAAGAAGAAGGTTTACGGTCGAAAAGCGGCATCTAAATGCCGCCTTCTTATGCTAAACCCTGCCCGAATTGACATGTGTCAGCCGAGGCGCACAAGTTGGTCGCGCAAACGCTCCAATGTGGCGCTGAAATCGGCCAGCCGCTTGCGCTCCTGGTCGATCACCGCGGCCGGCGCCTTCGCCACGAAGGCCTCGTTGCCGAGCTTGCCGTTCACTTTCTGGACCTCGCCCTCGACGCGCGCGATCTCCTTGCCGATGCGCAGCTTCTCGGCGGCCTTGTCGATCTCCATGTGCAGGCACAGCCGCGCCGTGCCCACCACCGCCACGGGCGCAGCCTCGGCGGCCGCGGCCCACGCGGCCTCGTCGTCGAAGACCTTCACTTCCTTGAGCTTGGCGAGCGCCTGCAGCACTGGCGCCGCATCGCGCAGGAACGCCGCGCCCTCGGCATCGTCGGCCACCGCGTAGAGCGGCAGGCGCGTGGCGGGCGACACGTTCATCTCGCCGCGCAGCGTGCGGCAGGCGTCCACCAGCGCCTTGAGCCGCGCCACGTGCGCCTCGGCGGCCTCGTCGATCTTGGCGGGCTGGCTCTGCGGATAGGCCGCCACCATGATCGATTCGCCTTCGCGCCCGGCCACCGGCGCCACCTTCTGCCAGAGTTCCTCGGTGATGAACGGAATGATCGGATGCGCGAGCCGCAGCAGCGCCTCGAGCGTGCGGATCAGCGTGCGGCGCGTGGCGCGCTTCTGCGCATCGTCGCCGGTCTGGATCTGCACCTTCGCGATCTCGAGGTACCAGTCGCAGAACTCGTCCCAGGCGAACTGGTAGATCGCGTTGGCGACGTTGTCGAGCCGGTATTCCTCGAAGCCCTTGGCCACTTCGGCCTCGACGCGCTGCAGCTGCGACACGATCCAGAAGTCGGCGCGGCTGAACTTCAGGTAGCCGTGCGCCGGTCCGCCCACCGCGCATTCTTCCTTCGTGTGTTCGCACAGGCCGCAGTCCTGGCCTTCGCAGTTCATCAGCACGAAGCGCGTCGCGTTCCAGAGCTTGTTGCAGAAGTTGCGGTAGCCCTCGCAGCGCTTGCTGTCGAAGTTGATGTTGCGCCCGAGCGAGGCGAGCGAGGCAAAGGTGAAGCGCAGCGCGTCGGCACCAAAGGCCGGGATGCCGTCGGGAAACTCCTTCTGCGTGTTCTTGCGGACCGCCGGTGCGGTCTCGGGGCGGCGCAGGCCCTGCGTGCGCTTGTCGAGCAGCTCGGGCAGCGCGATGCCGTCGATCAGGTCGACCGGGTCGAGCACGTTGCCCTCGGACTTGCTCATCTTCTTGCCCTGCGCGTCGCGCACCAGGCCATGCATGTACACGTCGCGGAACGGCACCCTGCCCGTGAAGTGCTTCGTCATCATGATCATCCGGGCGACCCAGAAGAAGATGATGTCGTAGCCCGTGACCAGCACGCTCGAAGGCAGGTACAGGTCGAGCTCTGGCGTCTTCTCGGGCCAGCCGAGCGACGAGAAGGGCACCATCGCCGACGAATACCAGGTGTCGAGCACGTCCTCGTCGCGGCGGAGTTGCTTGCCCGGCGCCTTGGCCTGTGCCTCGGCCTCGTCGTGCGCCACGTACACGTTGCCGTCCTCGTCGTACCAGGCCGGGATCTGGTGGCCCCACCAGAGCTGGCGCGAAATGGTCCAGTCCTGGATGTTCTCCATCCAGTGGTTGTAGGTGTTGACCCAGTTCTCGGGCACGAAGCGCACTTCGCCCGACCTCACCACGTCGATGGCCTTCTGCGCGATCGACTGGCCGTCGGCGCCGGGCCGCGTCATCGCCACGTACCACTGGTCGGTGAGCATGGGCTCGACCACCGCACCCGAACGCGTGCAGCGCGGCACCATGAGCCGGTGCTTCTTGATCTCGACCATGAGCCCGAGCGCCTCGAGATCGGCCACCACGGCCTTGCGCGCCACGAAGCGGTCCATGCCGCGGTACTTCTCGGGCGCGTTCTCGTTGATGGTGGCGTCGAGCGTGAGGATGCCGATCACCTCGAGCTTGTGGCGCTGGCCGACGGCGTAGTCGTTGTAGTCGTGCGCGGGCGTGACCTTGACCACGCCGGTGCCGAATTCCTTGTCGACGTAGTCGTCGGCAATGACCGGAATGAGCCGCCCCACCAGCGGCAGCCGCACGCGCTGGCCGATCAGGTGCCGGTAGCGCTCGTCTTCCGGGTGCACCATCACGGCCGTGTCGCCGAGCATGGTCTCGGGCCGGGTGGTCGCCACGGTCAGCGTGCCGCTGCCGCCTTCGAGCGGGTAGGCGATGTGCCAGAGGAAGCCGTCTTCCTCTTCGCTTTCGACTTCGAGGTCGCTGACCGAGGTCTTGAGCACCGGGTCCCAGTTGCCCAGGCGCTTGCCGCGGTAGATCAGGCCTTCTTCATGGAGCGCGACGAAGGTCTGCGTGACCACCTTCGAGAGGTCGTCGTCCATCGTGAAGTACTCGCGGCTCCAGTCGACCGTGTCGCCCATCCGGCGCATCTGGCGGGTGATGGTGTTGCCGCTCTTTTCCTTCCACTCCCAGACCTTGGCGACGAAGTTCTTGCGCGCCTCTGCCGGCGTCGGGCCCATGTCGTGGCGGCTGATCTTCTGTTCCTGCAGCTGGCGCTCCACCACGATCTGCGTCGCGATGCCGGCATGGTCGGTGCCCGGCACCCAGAGCGTGTTGTCGCCCTTCATGCGGTGGTAGCGCGTCAGGCTGTCCATCACGGTCTGGTTGAAGGCATGGCCCATGTGCAGCGTGCCCGTCACGTTGGGCGGCGGCAGCTGGATCGCGAACGACTCGGCACCGTCCTTGGACTGCTGCGTGCCGCGGAAGCCGGCACGGGCGTAGCCGCGCTGCTCCCACTCCGGGCCCCAGTGCGCCTCGATGGCGGCGGGTTCGAAGGATTTGGACAGGCTCTCGAGGCCGGGCTGGGCAATGGGGGAGGTGGGTTCGCTCATGGCAAATGCAAAACGGCACCCTCGGGTGCCGCTGGTGACAGGGTGGGATTGCCGGCGATTTTACCGGCCGGCTACGCATCACGATGGCGCTGCGTTCCGCCCGCATTGCACGAGGGATGGCCGGCCTCGCCCAGGGCACCCGCGGAACCGGCTTCGCCGGGCCGCCGGGTGCGCCCCCCGGTGGGGGGAGGCGCCGCAGGCGCTTCGGGGGGCTTCCATTCCGGCAGCCACTGATAATTCCGGCATGCTGTTCCTGCTCTCCCCCGCGAAGTCGCTCGACTACGACACCCCCGTTCCCGCCGAGATCCCCGCCACCATTCCCCATTTCGAGGCCCCACGCGGCCCCTCTGCCGAGCTGGTCCGGCTGCTGCGCGAGAAGTCGCCGCAGCAGATCTCCGAACTGATGCACCTCTCGGACAAGCTCTCGGCCCTGAACGTGGCGCGCTACCAGGCCTGGTCCGGCAAGAGCACGCCGAAGAACGCGCGCCAGGCGGCCTTCGCCTTCGACGGCGACGTCTATGGCGGCCTCGATGCGCGTTCGTTCACTGCCGCGCAGCTGGCCTGGGCGCAGGCGCACGTCTGCATCCTCAGCGGCCTGTACGGCGTGCTGCGCCCGCTCGACCTGCTGCAGCCCTACCGCCTCGAAATGGGCACGCCGCTTGCCAACCGGCACGGCAAGGACCTGTATGCCTTCTGGGGCACGCGCATCGCGGAGCTTCTGAACGAGCGCCTTGTGGCGGACCGCACCCCGGTGGTGGTCAATGTGGCGTCGCAGGAGTACTTCCGCTCGGTCGACCTGAAGGCGCTCAAGGCGCGCGTGGTCGAATGCGTGTTCGAGGAATGGAAGACCGACCGCTACAAGATCGTGAGCTTCCATGCGAAGCGCGCGCGCGGGCTGCTCGCGCGCTGGGCCGTGCTGCACAAGGCCGCCACGCCGCGGGCGCTGGAAAAATTCGACCTCGAGGGTTATGGTTTCGACGCGCAGGCATCCCGTGCCGAGCGGCTCGTTTTCAGGAGGAAGACTTGAGATGTCACAGGCGATCAGTCCCGAGCTGAAGGAATGGCTGGTGTCGCAGCTTGCGGCAGGGCACTCGGTGCCCGCGCTGCGCGCGTCGATGCGCGAGGCCGGATGGCAGGACGCGGCCACCGACCTCGCACTCGCGCAGCTCGAGACGGGCTTTCCCTCGCTCGAAGCCGTGCAGCCGCCCCGGCGCACCGAAATGCCCGGCCCCGACCTCGAGGGCGCGCCGCTCTACATCGACGTGGGAGACCGCCGCGTGCAGGTGCTGCAGACACTGCAGCATCCGCGCGTCGTGGTCTTCGGCAACCTCGTGTCGCCCGAGGAGTGCGAGACCCTGATCGCCGCGGCGCGGGTGCGACTCGCGCGCTCGCTCACGGTCGAGACGCGCACCGGCGGCGAAGTGCTGAACATCGACCGCACCAGCGAGGGCATGTTCTTCGAGCGCGGCGAGAACGAATGCGTCGCGCGCCTCGAAGCGCGCATTGCCCGGCTGCTGCGCTGGCCGCTCGAATTCGGCGAGGGCCTGCAGATCCTGCGCTATGCGCCCGGCGCCCAGTACCGCCCGCATTTCGACTACTTCGACCCCGACGAGCCCGGCACGCCCACCATCCTCAAGCGCGGCGGCCAGCGCGTCGCCACGCTCGTCATGTACCTGCAGGAGCCCGAGCAGGGCGGCGCCACCACCTTCCCCGACGTGGGCCTCGAAGTGGCGCCCGTGCGCGGCACCGGCGTGTTCTTCAGCTACGACGCGCCCGACCCCGGCACGCGCACGCTGCATGGCGGCGCCCCCGTGCTCGCGGGCGAGAAATGGGTCGCGACCAAGTGGCTGCGCGAGCGCGAATTTCGGTAGGCGCATGAAAGTTCGCGCCAATGGCCTGCAGATCGAGGTCGACGACACCGGCGGCGAGGGCCGCCCCGTGGTGCTGCTCATCATGGGCCTCGGCATGCAGCTCATCGGCTGGCCGAACGAGTTCGTGCAGGGGCTCGTCGATGCGGGCTTTCGCGTGGTGCGCCACGACAACCGCGATGCCGGCCTGAGCGAGGGCTTCGACCATGCCGGCACCGGCAACGTGGTGTGGGAAACCATCCGCCACCGCCTCGGCCTGCAGGTGCGCTCGGCCTACACGCTGCAGGACATGGCGCGCGATTCGCTCGGCGTGCTCGATGCACTCGGCATCCCGCAGGCGCATGTCGTCGGCGCCTCGATGGGCGGCATGATCGCCCAGCACCTTGCGGCCGAGTGGCCCGAGCGCGTGACCCGCCTCGTGAGCATCATGAGCTCCAGCGGCGCGCGCGGCCTGCCGGGGCCGCGCAGCGACGTCGCGGCCATGCTTCTCAGGCGTCCGCTCGGCGGCGGCGAGGCCGACCTCGTTGCGCACAGCGTCCGGCTGCTCAGGCTCATCCAGAGCCCGACCTATCCGCAGAGCACCGAGGCGCTTTCCGAGCGCCTCACCTTCAGCATGCGGCGCGCCTACCGGCCGTCCGGCATCTTCCGGCAGATGCTCGCGATCGGTGCCGATGCCGGCCGGCCTCAGCTGCTTGCGCGCATCAAGTGCCCCACGCTGGTGCTGCACGGCGAGTCCGATGCGCTGGTGCCGACCGCCTGCGGCGTGGACACCGCCAAGCGCATCCCGGGTTCCCGGTTCATCGGCATTCCCGGCATGGGCCACGACCTGCCGCCCGAGGTGTGCGCCATCCTCGTCAACCATATCGCGCCGTTCCTGAATGTGGCGCTGGAGCACCCCACACCATGAGCCTCGACAACATCCCCCCCAACGCCGGTTCCGGCCCCAACACGCCCGAGCAGTCGCAGCTCGGCCGCGCCTCGGACTACGCCGACAAGTACGACCCCACGCTGCTGTTCCCGATTCCGCGGGCCACCCAGCGCGAAGCCATGGGCATCCAGGCCGGTGCGCTGCCGTTCTTCGGCGCCGACCTCTGGACCGCGTTCGAGGTCAGTTGGCTCAACCTGCGCGGCAAGCCGCAGCTCGCCATCGCGCACTTCACCATTCCCTGCGAGACGCCCAACATCATTGAGAGCAAATCGTTCAAGCTCTACCTGAACAGCTTCAACAGCAGCCCGTTCGCCAACCTCGAGGCGGTGCGCGACCGGCTGCGTGCCGATCTGTCCGAAGCGCTCTGGCGCGGCAGCGGCCAGGCCGCTGGCATCGGCGTGAAGCTGCTCGCGCCCGACATGTTCGACCGCGAGCCGGTGCACGAGCTCGACGGGCTCGACCTCGACCGCCTCGACATCGAGTGCACCCACTACCAGCCCGCGCCCGAGCTGCTGTCGAGCGACACCAGCCAGCCGCCCGTGAACGAGACGCTCACGAGCCGGCTGCTCAAGAGCAACTGTCTCGTCACCGGCCAGCCCGACTGGGGCAGCGTGCAGATCCGCTACAGCGGCCCCGCCATCGACCAGGCCGGGCTGCTCGCGTACATCGTGAGCTTTCGCAACCACAACGAGTTCCACGAGCCCTGCGTCGAGCGCATGTTCACCGACATCTGGAAGCGCTGCGGGCCGAACAAGCTCGCGGTGTACGCGCGCTACACGCGCCGCGGCGGGCTCGACATCAACCCATTCCGCACCAGCTCGCCGCAGGCATTGCCGGCGAACGTACGCACCGCGCGGCAGTAAACCCCGCGCGCATCCCGAGAGCCCGCTCGCCTTGTCCGCCGACCTCAAGTCGCTGCGCCTCTTCGCCGCCGTGGCCGACCACGGCAGCATCAGCGAAGGTGCCAAGCGCTGCCATATCGCGCTCGCCGCCGCGAGCAAGCGCATTTCCGACCTCGAGGCGCGCGCGAAGCTGCCGCTCCTGGTGCGGCATGCGCGCGGCGTCACGCTCACTTCGGCCGGCCACGGCCTCTTGCTGCATGCGCGCGCCGTGCTGTCGGCGCTCGACCGGCTCGGCGCCGAGTTCGACGACTTCCAGAACGGCGTGGCGGGCGTGGTCAGCATCACCGCCAACGCATCGGCCATTGCGCAGTTCCTGCCGGCGCAGATCGGCTCGTTCCTGCGGCTGCACCCGGTGCTCAAGATTGACCTGCAGGAGCGTGCGAGCACCGAGGTAGTGAAGGCCGTGCAGGCCGGCCTGGCCGACATCGGCGTGATCGAGGGCCAGACGCCCGCCGAAGGCCTGGAGTGCCTGCCCTACCGCAGCGATGAGTTGGCGGTGGTGGTCGCACGCGACCACCCGCTCGCGCGGCGCCGGCGCATCGGCGTGGACGAAGTGCTGCGCCACGACCATATCGTGGTGCGCGAAGGCACGGCGCTGCACCGGGTGATGGTGGCCGCCGCGCTCGAGGCGCAGGTGCCGCTCAAGGTGCGCATGCAGGTGGGCAGCTTCGACATGGTCTGCCGCATGGTCGAGCAGGGCGTCGGCATCGGCCTGCTGCCCTATGCGGCGATCCTCCCGCAGCTGCAGATCCTCAAGCTGCGCTGCCTCAAGCTCGATGCGCCCTGGGCCGCGCGCCGGCACCTGCTGTGCGTGCGCCGGCTGAACGAGCTGACCGTGGCCGCGCGCTCGGTGCTCGACCACCTCGGTCGGCCCGACTGACGCCGCGCCGACGCCGAGCCTTCGCGCCGCACGAAGGCTCGCGCTCGCCAAAAAAGAATTGTTCTCCCGCGGCCGCCGCGCAAAGATGCGTGCAAACCAAAGGAGACATGCACTTGAAGATCGTTCGCGTCAGCGCCACGCCACTGAACATTCCCGTCACCATCGACGTGGTCGGCCTCAACAAGCAGACATCGCTGTCGCTGTGCCTCACCGAGATCGAGACCGACACCGGCCTCGTCGGCCACGGCATGACCGCCATCACCGAGGAAGAGATCATTGCCGCCGCCGTGCGCGACGTGGCCGGCCCGGCGCTCATCGGCGAAGACCCGATGGCCACCGAGCGGCTCTGGGAGAAGCTCTACTGGCTGCTCTCGCCGCGCGGGCAGACCGGCTATGCGAGCCACACCATCGCCGCGCTCGACATCGCACTGTGGGACCTGAAGGGCAAGGCGCTCGGCCAGCCGCTGTGGCGCCTGTTCGGCGGCGCGCGCGCCAAGGTGCCGGTGTATGCCACCTTCGGCTTCGGCTTCTTCGAGCGCGACCAGCTTGCCGCCGCCGCGAAGCTGTGGGTGTCGCAGGGCTTCCAGCGCCTGAAGATGACCGTCGGCAACCACGCGCTCGCGCGCCGCGACGAGCCGCGCCCGCTCGACGAGGTGATCGCCGAGGACGTGCGCCGCGTCGCCGCCGTGCGCGAGGCCGTCGGCCCCGACGTGAAGCTCTACGTCGACGCCAACTGCGGCCTCGACCTGTTCCATGCGAGCGAACTCGCGCAGCGCATCGAGCCCTACGGCATCAGCTTCTTCGAGGAGCCGCTGACGCAGAACGACGTGCGCCAGATGGCGACGCTGCGCAGCCGCACGCGCATTCCGCTCGCCTGCGGCCAGAACGAAGGCCTGGCCTTCCGCTTCCGCGACCTGCTGGTGAACCAGGCCGCCGACGTGCTGCAGCCCAATGTGACGATCTCGGGTGGCTATTCGCAGTGCCTGAAGATCGCCGGCATGGCCGCGGCCTTCAACGTGCCGATCGACAACGGCGGCGCCTGGCCGTTCCACAACATGCACCTGCATGCGGGCGTGTCGAACGGCGGGCTGGTCGAATACCACTATGTGGCGGTGGAGATGCTCAAGCAGATCTTCGACGGCCTCCCGGTGCCCGAAAACGGCTGGCTGACGCTGCCCGAGGCACCGGGGCTCGGCTTCTCGCCCAATGCCGACCGCGTGCGCGAACTCGCCAAGCTGCCCACCTCCGGCGGCAAGGGCAAGGCATAGGAAGGACGCCCCCCGTTGCGCCTTCGGCGCTTCCCCCCACTGGTGGGCGCACCCGGCAGCCGGGCAAAGCCCGTTCCGCGGGTGCACTTGAATAGAGCCGCGCAGACGGCATTGACAGAAAACCTGGAGACATGATGAAAGCTAGAGAAATCACTCGCCCCGCCCGTCGCCACGCCTTGCGCACGGCCACGGCCCTCGGCCTTGCGACCTTGCTCGCGGCTCCCGCCGCCTGGGCCCAGAAGTACCCCGACAAGCCGATCCGGCTCGTGGTCGGCTATTCGGCCGGCGGCGGGGTCGATGCGGTCGCGCGGCTGCTCGGCACCCGGCTTGCCACCGTGCTCGGGCAGCAGGTGCTGGTCGACAACCGCACCGGCGCCACCGGCATGATCGCGGCCGAATTCGTCGCCAAGTCGGCACCCGACGGCTACACGCTCATGATGGGCGACAGCGCGCTGCTGGCCGCCAAGCTGCTGCAGCCCAGGGCCTCGGTCGATCCGCTCACCAGCTTCAGGCCGGTGGCGGGCGCGTTCGTCTCGCCGCTGATGATCGTCACGGGCAACGACTTTCCGGCCAAGACGCCGGCCGAATTCGTCAAGGAGCTCAAGGCCCGCCCGGGACACTACTCCTATGCCACCTCGGGCGTCGGGACGGTGCATCACCTGGGCTTCGAGATGCTCAAGCAGACCAGTGGCAGCAAGGTGGTGCACGTGCCGTACCGCGGCGCCGCGCAGATCGTGCCCGACGTGGTCGGCGGCCAGGTGCCGATCGGCGTGGTCAGCGCCACGGCCGGCATGGCGCAGGCCAAGGCCGGCAAGCTGCGCGCGATCGGCCTGATGAACACCGCGAAGCTCGAGGGCGCCGAAAGCGTGCCCGCAATGGCCGACGCGCTGCCGGGCTTCGACGTGGCGCCGCGCATCTTCGTGCTCGCGCCGGCCGGCACGCCCGACGAGGTCGTCGAGAAGCTGTCGGCCGCGGTCAAGGCCGTGCTCGACACGCCCGAAGCCGCTGCCGCGGCGACCGCCCAGGGCACGCTGCGCGCCTATGCCACGCCAGCGCAGCTCGGCAAGGACATGGCCGAGGAGACCAAGCGCTGGCAGCGCATCATTGCCGAGCAGGGCATCGTGGCCGAAGGCAAGTGATGATGGCCGTGCCCCACCTCGGCCTCATCGTGCCACCGGCCGCCGGCGCCGTGCCGGTGGACGGCCCGCTGCTCTACGGCGAGCGCATCCGCTTCAGCGCGCTGGGCCTCGGCCTCGGCGAGATCTCCACGCGCGGCTACACCGAGGTGATCGACACCGTGGTCGAGAAGGCCGTTGCGCTCAAGGCCGAGGGCGCGAGCGCGGTTTCGCTCATGGGCACCTCGCTGAGCTTCTTTCGCGGCGCGGCCTTCAACCGCGAACTGCAGGCCGAGATGGCCCGCGCCACCGGGCTGCCCTGCACGACCATGAGCAACGCCATCACCGGCGGGCTGCGCCACCTGGGCGTGCGCCGCGTGGCGGTGGCCACGGCCTACATCGACGAGGTCAACGCGCAGTTGCGGCGCTACCTCGACGACAGCGGCTTCGAGCCGCTCGCGCTCGAAGGGCTGGCGATCTCCGACGTGCAGGCCGTGGGCCAGGTGCCCACGCAGGTGCTCGTCGACCTGTGCCTGCGCGTGTTCGATGCGCAGCCCGGCGCGGACGGCATCCTGATCTCGTGCGGCGGCCTCGTCACGCTCGACGCGGTGCGCGAAGTCGAGGCGCGGTTGTCGGTGCCCGTGGTGTCGAGCTCGCCTGCGGGCTTCTGGGACCTCGTGCGCACGGCGGGGCTCGATGCGCGTTCGCCGGGGCAGGGGCGGCTGTTCGCCTGAAAGTCAGCCCAGCCATCGCGCCATGCGCGGCGTGGTCTCGAGTGCCCACACGCGCCCGCACAGCGCCTTCGCCTCCTCGGCGGTCACGCCTTCGCCGTACTGCGCCAGCCGCTGCATCTTGTCCTCGATCTCGGCGCGGCTCAGGCTGTTGCCCGGGTCGCCCTTGGGCTCGTCCAAGCGGCCGTGCAGCGTGCGGCCGTCGGTGGTGCGCACGCTGACCTTGCCGATCCAGCGCCCGGGATAGGCCGCATCGACCTCGGCGTCGAGTGCCATCGCCACCTTGTCGCGGAAGGCAGCCACCTCGTCGGCGAGAAAGTCGCGGTCGAACTCGCCGAGGCCTGCGCGGCCATGCACCGCGATCAACCCGAGCACCGTGCCCATCGAGAACTTGGCCTGGTGCACCGTGGCAGGCACCGCCACGCGCCCGAGCACGTCGATGGCGCCCTGGTGCACGTGCGCGGTCACGTGCGACACGTCGGCCGGGCGGAGCCCGTGCGCGGTCATCACCTGCAGCAGCGCGTCGGCTGCGGGATGCGTGTGGCGGCACGAGGCGTGGTACTTGAAAGAGGTCTCGGCCAGCGCCCAGCGCATGCCGAGCCGGTCGACGAGCCGCGCCGGATTGGCATCGCTCGACATGCCCGCCGCCAGGCCCTGTGCGCCTTCGAGGATCTTCTCGGCGCCCGTGAAACCGTCCTGCGCCAGGTAGGCGGACATCAGCCCGCTCGCGGCCGCATGCGCGCAGTGCAGTTGCTTGGAGTCCGCCGCGTCGCGCAAGAACTCCCAGAGGCCGGCCGACTGCGTGCCGGCCGAGCCGAAGGCGTGGAGCATCTGCGCGGGCGTGAGCGCGAGCAGGTTACCCACGGCCGCCGCGGCAGCGAGCGTGCCGGCCGTCGCAGTGGTGTGGAAGGTCTTGTAGTGCGAGCGCCCAAGGAACTCGCCCACGCGGATGCCCACCTCGTAGCCCGCGACCACCGCCGTGAGCAATTGCGCGCCGCTCGCGCCGAGGCTCTGCGCCACCGCGAGCGCGGGCGCGATCACCACCGCCGCCGGATGGAACACCGAGCCGTTGTGCACGTCGTCCTGCTCCACGAAGTGCGAGGCCGCGGCATTGACCAGCGCCGCGAACACCGGCGACGTCGTGCGGCGCGAGGTCAGCAGCTCGCTCGGCCCTTCGGCCGGTCCCATGGCCAGCGCGAAGCGCTCGATGCTGCGCACCGGCCGCGCGGCGCGTGCCGCGAGCACCGAGCCGAGCCAGTCGAGCACCAGGTCCTCGGTACGGCGCAGCACGGGCGCGGGAATGTCGGCAAGCTTCAGCTCTGCCGCGAAGGTCGCGAGCACCTGGCTGGGATGGTCGATGGTGGCGGAAGTCATGAAGGAGAGTCAAAAAGACCGCGGCAGCCCGAGCATGTGCTCGGCCACGTAGCTCAGGATCAGGTTGGTCGAGATCGGCGCCACCTGGTAGAGCCGGGTTTCGCGGAACTTGCGCTCGATGTCGTATTCGCAGGCGAAGCCGAAGCCGCCGTGGAACTGCAGGCAGGCGTTGGCCGCCTCCCAGCTCGCCTTGGCCGCGAGGTACTTCGCCATGTTGGCCTGGGCTCCGCAGGGCTCGCGCGCATCGAACAGTCGGCATGCTTCGTAGCGCATCAGGTTCGCGGCCTCGATCTCGATGAACGCCTCGGCGATCGGGAACTGAACGCCCTGGTTCTGGCCGATCGGGCGGCCGAACACCACGCGTTCCTTGGTGTAGGCGGTCACGCGGTCGATGAACCAATAGCCGTCGCCGATGCATTCGGCCGCGATCAGCGTGCGCTCGGCGTTGAGCCCGTCGAGGATGTACCTGAAACCCTGGCCTTCCTCGCCGATCAGGTTCTCGACCGGGATCTCGAGGTTCTCGAAGAACAGCTCGTTGGTCTCGTGGTTCACCATGTTCGGGATCGGGCGCACCGTCATGCCCTTTCCGATCGCCTCGCGCAGGTCGACGATGAAGATCGACATGCCTTCCGATTTCTTCTTCACCTCGGCGAGCGGCGTGGTGCGCGCCAGCAGGATCATCAGGTCCGAATGCTGGATGCGCGAGATCCAGACCTTCTGGCCGTTGATGACGTAGCGGTCGCCCTTGCGTACGGCGGTGGTCTTGATCTTCGTCGTGTCGGTGCCGGTGGTGGGCTCGGTCACGCCCATCGACTGCAGCCGCAGGTCGCCGCTCGCGATGCGCGGCAGGTAGGCGCGCTTCTGGGTCTCGCTGCCGTGGCGCAGCAGCGTGCCCATGTTGTACATCTGGCCGTGGCAAGCGCCCGAGTTGCCGCCCGAGCGGTTGATCTCTTCCATGATGACCGACGCCTCGGTGAGCCCGAGGCCGGAGCCACCGTATTCCTGCGGGATCAGCGCGGCCATCCAGCCGGCCTTGGTGAGCGCATCGACGAACTCGGCGGGATAGCCGCGCGCCTCGTCGACCCGGCGGAAGTACGCGTCGGGAAATTGCGCGCACAGCCCGCGCACCGCATCGCGGATGTCGGGAAAGTTCTTTTGGTCGTTGGCGTGGGTCATCGGCTTCGGTGTGGGTGGATGCTCCGAATCTATGCCGCTGCGCCCCTTCGTGGTTCAGCGATTGCGGAACCCAGCCTTCGGAAATTGCGAATGCCGGCGGTCGATTCGGACCTGTCCTGCATGCGCCCGCGCCGCCGTCCTCCAGCGCGGCAGCGGCCGTCTGGCGCATCGTTCATCGGCACTAAATACAGCGAACGCTGGCTGAAAAAGGAAACAACACCATGGCAGACGACCTGAGCAAACGCGGCCCGCAGGACCGCAGCCGCATCAACGTGAACGAGCCGCACGAGGTGCGCTACTGGACCCAGACGCTGGGCGTGACCGAGGCGCAGCTGCGCTCGGCCGTGGCGGCGGCGGGGGTCGAAGTGAAGGACGTCCGGGTCTACCTCGGCAAACCATAACCGTAGGCACGCTCCTACACCTGGCGCCGGGAGCGGGCACGATACTGCTTGCCTCTTCTTCGCTTCAGGACGCGCAACGTGAACGTGCCCCTTGCCGCGCCTCGCACCCCGGTGCGGGCCCACCCGAACATCGGCGCGGAGCCTTCTTCGGCTCCCCACGCGCGATGAAGGCCTCGCCCGGGGCCCGTAGCTGGATCGCCGCCGGCGTGCGCCACGAACTGCTGACGCGCGCGCTGCCCGCCTTGCGCCACGACATGGCCGCCCCCGTGTCGGTGATGCGCATGGCCCTCTTGATGCTCAAGCGCCAGGTCGGCGCGCCCACGATCGACGCCGCGGCGTGCGAGGAGCGCGTCGCGCTCATCGACCACCAGATGTCCGAACTCGTCGAAGGCATCCGCTCGCTGCGCGACTGGGAACTCGCCACCGCCGACGACGGCATCACGCGCAGTGCGCTGGTCGCCCAATGCGTCGGCCTGATGCGCGCAGCCTTCGACATGCACGGCATCACGCTCGACGTCGATCCGGCGCTTGCTTCAGGCACCGACGAGACGCGCTGGCCGCAGGGCGCGGCGCTGCGCTATCTGTTCCTGGGCGCGCTCGGCTACTTGCACGACGGCGAAACCGAGACCGGCGCGATCCGCATCGAAGCCCGCGGTGACGATGCGCTGTGCCTGGTCGGCACGCCGCGCGCATCGGGCGCCACCAGCCCGGTGCTCGATGCGCACCGCGCCCCGCGCGCGCTCGCCATCGACGCCATCGCGCTGCAGAGCCTGGCCGACGACCTCGGCTACACCGTCGCGCTGGAACGTGACAGCGTCTGCATCTCCCTCGCGGCCGGCTGAGTCTTTCTGCGCGCGGCGGCCTTGCCGTTGCTGCGACTCGCGCGAAGCTCCCGCGCCAAGCGCAGCCGGTTCAATCGCAGGAACGCGAGCAACCGCTGCTCCGGCGCATGGAGGCCGCGCGTGCGGCCGGCCGTCGCGGTGCGCGCGGACATCTGGCGCAGCACCTCGGCCGACGGATCGCCCTCGGCGCCCGCGAGCGCGCTGCCGAGTGCGAGCACGGCCGGATGCACGTACGCCTTCTTGCACACAGCCGGCGTGTTGCCGAGCTGCTTCGCGACCGCCGCCAGGATCTCCTTGGCCGTGTAGCGGCTGCCGTCGGCGGCCGCACGGCCGGGCTCGCAGGCAAGCCGCGTCAGCTCCAACGCCTGCACCGTGCCGTGCCAGGTGCGGAAGTCCTTGGCGGTGAAGCGCTCGCCGGGCGAGGCTTCGGCCAGGTAGTCGTTCACGTCGGTCGACGAGACGCTGTGCAGCGTGCCGTCCTCGTCCTGGTACTGGAACAGTGCCTGGCCGGGCAACTGCTGGCACTGGCGCACCACCTTCGCGACGCGCGGATCGTCGAGCTTCGCCTCATGCATCACGCCGCTCTTGCCGCGAAAGCGCAGATTCAGCGCTGCACCCTTCACCGCCACATGCCGGTTGCGCAGCGTGGTGAGCCCGTAGGAGCGGTTGCTTTGCGCGTATTCCTCGTTGCCCACGCGCAGCAACGTGGTGTCGAGCAGCCGCACCAGCGCCGCGAGCACGCGGTGCCGGCCCGGCGCACCATCGCCGCCGCCGTCCTGCAGGTCGCGTGCCACGCGCGCCCGGATGCGCGGCAGCGCGAGCGCGAAGGCTTCGAGCCGCTCGAACTTGGTCTCGTCCTTGTGGAGGCGCCAGTCGGGGTGGTAGCGATACTGCTTGCGCCCACGTGCGTCCATGCCGGTCGCCTGCAGATGGCCGTTCGGCAGCGGGCAGATCCACACGTCGGTGTAGGCCGGCGGAATCGCCAGCCGGCGGATGCGCGAGAGCTCGTCGGCGTCGCGCACCCAGCGACCTTCGGGATCGCGATAGCGGAAGTGGTCGCCATGCTTCAGGCGCTGGATGCCCGGCATGTCGGGGTTCACATAGACGAGGCCGTTGGCGATGGACGCGGCTGTGGGTGCCGGTTTCGAGGGCGGGGCGGTCGAGGAGGTCGGTTTGGAGCGGGCCGGCATGGGGGTTGCGTGGTGGCGTACCCAGCGCTTGTGCCTGCACCGACAATGGGCGCCTGTAGGACGCCGCAATCGCGACCGGTGCGATTGCGGCGCTTTCGTCTTCATTGGAGTTCCCGAAAAATGATGTCTGTTCCTCGACTGGCCGCCGTGTGCGCTGCGGCACTGTTCGCCGCCGGCTGCGCCGCACCCACCGCATCGACCGCGCCCGTGCCGCCCGCGCGCACGGCCGCGGCCGCACCGATCAAGGTGAAGGTTTTCGTGGCCGCCATGTTCGAGATCGGCCAGAACAGCGGCGACCGCGCGGGCGAGTTCCAGCACTGGTACGAGCGCTACTGGAAAGGCGCCGCGCCCATCGCCGTGCGCGGCGCGCTGCAGCCGGCCTACTGCAATGCCGACGGCGTCTGCGGTGCGGTGCTCGGCATGGGCAAGGTCAATTCATCGGCTTCGATGCAGGCCATCCTGCTCGATCCGCGCTTCGACTTCTCCGAGGCGTACTACGTGATCTCGGGCGTGGCCGGCACGCCGCCCGCGCGCGGCACCATCGGCGAAGTGAGCTGGGCCACCTGGCTCGTCGACTACGACCTCGGCCACCGCTGGGCGCCCGAGGAGAACAAGCCCGGCGAACCCACCTTCATGCCGCGCAAGGGCTACGAGGAATACCGCCGCTTCAAGCTCGACCCCGACCTAGTCGGCTGGGCCATGAAGCTCAGCGCGAACACACCACTCAAGGATTCCGACAGCGCGCGCAAGTACCGCCTGCGCTACCCCGATGCCGCCGCGCGGCGTGCGCCCTTCGTGGGCACCGGCACCCACATGACCGGCGACACCTTCTTCCACGGCCCCGGCATGTCGAAGCAGGCGCAGTACATCGCCAAGCTCTACGGCGCCGACGACTACGTCATCACCGAAATGGAAGCTGCCGCGATCACGCTGGTGATCCAGCGCAGCCACGGCACCGGCCGCGTGATGAGCCTGCGCGGCGCCGTCAACTTCGACCAGGGCAATCCGAACGAGACCACGCTGCAGCACCTCGACCCGGCGCCCGGCGAGACGGCCGGCGGTTTCGCCGAGACGGTCGAGAACATCGCGCTCGTGGGCACGCGCGTGGTCGACCACATCGTCGCGAACTGGCCGCGGTGGCAGCGCGGCGTGCCGAAGCCCTGAGCGCGCTCAAGGCGGCTGCAACGGCTGCAGGTGCCAGGTCACGTTGAAGTCGAACGGCGTCCATCGGCTCACCGTGACGCCCGCCTGGCGCAGCGCGCGGCCGGTCCAGGTGTTGCAGGTCTCGAACAGGTGATAGCCGCCTTCGGCCTCGTAGAACGCGTCGTCGTTGCCGTAGTGCGCACCAGCGATGGGCGTGGCGCGGCCTTCGGCCAGCGTCGCGCGCACGTAGCCGACAAGCCGCGCGTACTGTGCCTGCGAAAGCGGCAGGTGCCAGGCATTGCCTTGTAGCTGGGCACGCGTGAGATAGGTCACGTGGAGCAGCGCGCGGTTGCCGCCGAGCAGGGCGCCGAAGGCGCGCGGCACGGTGAGATCGGCCCAGGTCGGCGTGTGCAGGTAGAACTCGCGGTCGCCCCAGCCGATGGCGACGAACTCGGCCTCGGGCGCCACGGCCTTGAAGTGCGCCGGCGGAAAGAGCTGATCCCAGTCGATGGTGGCCGAGCGGATTGGGAAGACCAGGTCGGTGTGCACGCCGTTGCTCAGCACCCAGGCCTCGACCGCGGGCGGCTGCGTCGGCACGCGCGCAGCCGGGTTGGCGGGCCAGAACATCAGCGCGCAGGCCGCGGCCACGTAGAGCCCTGCAACCATCACCAGGCCCGACAGCAAGAACGCGACGCGCCGGAGCCAGCGTGCCATTGCAGGTCCGCTTCTCAGAACAGCGACGCGGTGGCCGACACGGCGGCACCGGCGGCGGTAACGGCGCGTGGCGTGGCACTGCCCGGCGCCGCCAGCGCCTCGGCGCTCCCGGCCTTGGCCAGCGCGCCCACGCGCACGCCCAGCAGGCGCAGTGGCCGTTCGAGCGGCACGCGCTTCAGGCACAGGCCGCCCGTGTGGCGGATCGTCTTCGCATCGTTCGTGAAGCGGTCGATGGTCTGGTCGCGCGTGGCGATCTTGAAGTCGTCGTAGCGCAGCTTGATGCCGATGGTCTTGCCGACGTAGCCCTTGCGCTGCAGGTCCTCGGCCACCTTCTCGCACAGGTGGGTGAAGATCGCGCCGAGCTCCGCGCGGTCGCGCACCGCGTGCAGGTCGCGCTCGAAGGTGGTCTCGCGGCTCATCGAGACCGGCTCGCTCTCGGTCACCACCGGCCGGTTGTCGCGGCCCCACGCGACCTCGTGCATCCAGGCACCGGTCGACTTGCCAAAGTTCTCGATCAGCCAGCCCCGCTCGCAGGCGGCGAGCTGGCCGATGGTCTCGATGCCCAGGCGCTTGAGCTTCTCGTCGGCCTTGGGCCCGATGCCGTTCACCTTGCGGCAGGGCAGTGGCCAGATGCGCGTCTGCAGGTCGTCCTCGAACACCACCGAGATCCCGTTGGGCTTGTTGAACTCGCTCGCCATCTTGGCGATGAGCTTGTTGGGCGCCACGCCGATCGAGCAGGTCAGCCCGGTGGCGTCGAAGATGGCTTTCTGGATCAGCCGCGCGAGCGTGCGGCCGCCCTCGCGCTGGCCGCCGGGCACGTCGGTGAAGTCCATGTACACCTCGTCGACACCGCGGTCCTCCATCAAGGGCGCGATTTCGGCAATGACCTTCTTGAAGGTGCGCGAGTATTTGCGGATCTCGTCGAAATCCACCGGCAGCAGGATCGCCTGCGGGCAGAGCTTGGCGGCCTTCATGAGGCCCATGGCCGAGCCGACGCCGAACTGCCGCGCCGGGTAGGTGGCGGTGGTGATCACGCCGCGGCCCACGTAGTTCTTGAGCCGCGCGAACGCCTCCACCGGAATGTCGGCCAGCGTGCCGCCGGGCGGCAGGTTGCGCATCGCCTCGTCGACGCTGCGGCGGCCGCCGCCGATCACCACCGGCAGGCCCCCGAGCTGCGGATAGCGCAGCAGCTCGACCGACGCGAAGAAGGCGTCCATGTCGAGGTGGGCGATGCGGCGAAGTGGCGGTGTTGGCGCGGGCGAGGAACTCACGGCCCCGATTGTCTCGCGGCCGGGGTGTCCTTGCAGGCGCTGCCGCCCGGCTGGCCTGCATGCCAGAATGCGGCCGACAACGGTTTTGACCCGACCGTCCGATGGCATGAACACACCCATGGCAACGAAAGGAATCCCCGGCATGGATGACGAAGTCGAAGGTATGACGATCGCCCTGACCCCGGTGCAGATGGCGGCGGTGCTCGGCGACCAGGAAGTGCCTGAATCCGCCAGCCTCAGCAACCGGCTCTGGGGCACGGTCGGTCTCGTGGGCGGCGTGGTCGAACTGGTCGGTGCCGGTGTGTTGTGCCTCGCGCCCGAACCCACCATGGTCAGCAAGGCCGGCTGCGTGGTGCTGGGCGTGCACGGCTTCGACACGCTCTCCACCTCGGGCCGTCAGGTCTGGACCGGCGTGCCGCAGCGCACCGCCACCGCCGTCACCGCGACCTCGGCCGCCGAGGCGCTGGGCGCATCGCGCGAGACGGCCGAGGGCATCGGCCTGGCGGTGGACGTGGCGGTGCCGCTGGCGGTGACCGCCGGCCTCGGCGCCGCGCGCATCGTCTCGGTGATGCGTGGCGGCCGCATCCGGCTGGTCCAGCACGAGGCCGCCGCGGGCACTCGGCTCGGCGGCCACACCATGGCCCGCCATGTGGGCCAGACCGATGCCCAGCTCCTGGCCCGCGTGCGAACCCCCACGCGCCCAGGACCCAGGGCCGTGTCGACCTTCAGCGATCTCGCCACCGCGGAGCGCGCCATCTCCGAGACGCTGCGCGCCAACTCGGCCGCCGTGAAGGCTTGGTCGCGCACCGCGGCCGCCGGCAGCAAGTCGCCGGAAATCGAGCATGTGGCGGGTTACGTGGTCGGGCGGGGCGTGCAGTTCGGCAGCACGGCGGTCAACGACCTCAGCGGCGTGCGGATCATCCTCAAGATGGAAAGCTATAACGGCAAGCCGTTCTACATCCTGACCGCTTATCCGATCTGAGGGCGGCCGTGGCTGTGCCGACGCGCTACAACCTGCTGGGCGACCTGACCGGCATCTACTTCGGCCAGGACGCCGATATCCTTTTCGGCGAAACGGCCGAGGAGATCATCGCGAGCCTGCGGGAGACCTGGACCGCTGACGAGGTGCATGCGTTGCGCATGCAAATCGTCGATTTCATGAACGCGCACCGCGACCCGGTCGAGCTGGAGCAGGTGTTCTCTCGGGATTTCTGCCGCTCGTACCGGCCGCCGGAATTCGGGAACACCGCCGAAGAATTCCTCAGGTCCGTGCTGCTTGCGTTGCCGCTTCGCGGCTGAGCGCGTAACGGCCTGACCGTCGGAGTCGTGCGGCTACAGCAAGCCCGCGGCCTCGCCCGTGGTCCACAGGTCGGCCCCGAGTTCCTTGGCGAGGGCCGCAATGAGCTGCTGGGTGCGCGCACGCAGCGGGACGATGCGGTCCCGAAGGCCTGCGCGCGGCAGCGTCACCGCGACACCAAAGTCGTCGGAGTCGGGATCGCTCTCGCGAATGTAGAGCGTGCCATTGCGTGCCCACACTTCAAGTTCCCAGCCTTGGTCCTGGTCGTCGTAGATCAGGCCTTCGTCCGTTCCGGCCAGCGCCTGCAGCACATGGTCCATGGCCGCAAAGGTGTCGTACCAGGGAAAGGACAGGCGCACGCCCGCCTCCTCGTTGTCGAAGCGCAGGTCGAGCCAGAAATACTGCCGCACCTGGTCCAGCTTCATGCCATGCCGGCGCGCGAGGTCGACGATGCGGCGGTAGTAGGCGGCGAGCTCCGCCTCGTGGCCGGGCAGCTCCGCGCTGCGCACCTGCAGCCGTTCCGCGCGCGGAAACGAAGGCAGCACTAGCGGCTCGGGCCGCTGGTAGGCCGCGGCCTGGAATTCTTCCGAAAGGTGAAAGGCGATCTCGGGCTCCAGCGCGGTGATCGGTTTGGCGTCGGCGAACCAGGATTCCACGTGCACGCTCCTGAAATGATCGAGCGGAGGATGTTAGCCGGACGGCGCCGTGGCATGCTGGCGTTCCCACCTCGAAAACTCTTCGACGAGCAGATGCCATGCACCGCTACGAACTCCTCGAGAACCTCACGAGCGTCTACTTCGGCCAGGATGCCGACGTGCTCTTCGGCGAGACCGGCGCCGAGATCATGGCCGAGTACAACCAGGACTCGACCCCCGGCGAGCGCAACGCGCTGCGCGCCGAGATCGCCGATTTCGTGCAGACCCATCCCGCGCTCGAAGCCGATTTCGCGCGGCTGTTCGAGCGCAACTGGTTGCCGCCCGACTTCGGTGCGACCGCACGCGAATTCCTCGACCACGTGCTCGCCGCGCTCGCGCCCTGAGAACGCTTGCCTCGGGCGCGCGCTCGCGCGATCATCCGTGGCATGCAAACCGTCGCATCCATCCTGTGGCGCCGGCTCGACGTACCGGGCCATGACGCCTGCCGTCTCGAGCGCAACGCCTCGGCATGGCAGCTCGACGGCGCCGCCGTGTTCCGCCTCGAGGACGGCCGCAACGGCCAGCTGCACTACCGCGTGCGCTGCGACCTGCACTGGCACACGCAGTGGGGCACCGTGCGCGGCTGGCTCGGTGGCGCGGCGGTCGACCTGGCGATCGCGCGCGATGCGCGCGGCCTCTGGAAGCTCAACGACGAGCCGGTGCCCGACCTGTCGCACTGCATCGACCTCGACCTCGGCTTCACGCCGGCCACCAACCTGCTGCAGCTGCGCCGGCTTCATCTGGCAGTGGGCGAAGGCGCCGACGCGCCGGCCGCCTGGGTCGACCTCGACGGCGGCGGCGGCCTCAGCGAGCTGATGCAGCGCTACGAGCGCACCGCCGACGATGCCTACGGCTACGAGGCGAAGCGCTTCGACTATGCGGCGACGCTGCAGGTGACCGGCGACGCCTTCGTGCGCGACTACCCCGGCCTCTGGATCGCAGAGGCCTGAGCGGTCGGTTAGTCGAACTGCGACCGGTCCCCAGCCACCAGTTCCCGGTTCCGCCGCCGGTCCGCCGCGATCTCGCGCGCAAAGTCGTCGCTGCTGCCCACGGCAGGGATGTTGTGCGCCTCGCGCAGCCGGCCTGCGAGCGGCGCGCCAACCAGCAGTCGATTGATCTCCGCATTGAGGCGCTGCACCATCGCCGCCGGGGTGCGCGCCGGCGCGAAGATGCCGAAGAGCGAATCGCGGTTCGCCCTCTCGAAGCCCAGTTCCGCTAGCGTGGGCACCTGCGGCAGCGCCTCGATGCGCGCGGGCGCGCCCACCGCGAGCGCGCGCAGCCGGCCGCTATCGATGTACTGCAGCTGCTGCGCGGCGACGTTGGTCGACAGCACCTCGAAGTGCCCCGCGAGCGCATCGTTGAGCTGCGGTCCGCCGCCCTGGTAGGGGACGTGCGTGATGTCGAGGCGGCCCTGCAGGCGCACCTGCGCCAGCACCATGTGGCCAACCGTCGCCACGCCCGAGGTGGCCCAGCGCAGCGCGCCGGGGTGGCTGCGCGCCGTGGCGACAAGGTCGTCGAAGCTGCGGCCCGCGAAGGCCGGCGTGCCGACCACCAGCACCGGCGTGCGCATGACGCTGGCCACGGGCGCGAAGCCGCGCAGCGGGTCGTAGGCCACGCGTGCGAGCAGTGGATGCAGGGTGAGCGGGCTGATGGCCGAGAAGGCGAGCGTGCAGCCGTCGGGTGCGGCGCGCGCGAGCGCATCCATGCCGACACTGCCGCCCGCACCGGCGCGGTTTTCGACCCGCACCGGCACGCCGAGGGCGTCCGCGAGCGGCTCGGCCAGCGCACGTGCCATGCCGTCGCTGACACCGCCGGGCGGGTACACCACGATCAGCCGGAGGGGCCGCAGCGGCCACGCCGGCGCAGCGGCCAGCACCAGGCGCGGCGCGGCGCAGGCGGCTGCGAGCAGCGCGCCCGCCTGTCGCACGAAATGCCGGCGCGACGGCGCGGGCGTGTTCATCATGACCGCGGGGCCTCGGCGGCGAGCCGGCGCAGCAGCGCGGCGAAGTGCTGCGCGGGCAGGCTGTCTTCGTCGGCGCGCGACACCAGCGTGAGCGGCGCATCGAGCTGGCCGCCATCGGCGAGGCGCGCATAGGCGATCGCATGCGCGTGCACACCGGCCATCGAGGCCGGCACCACCGAGAGGCCGACGCCGGCGGCCACGAGGTTGAGGTTGGTCATCATGCGGTCGACTTCGGCCACCACGCGTGGACGCAGGCCCTTGGCAAGGCACAGCGCGAGCAGATCGGCATAGAGGCCGGGCGCGCCGGGGCGGCGCACCAGGATGATGCCTTCCTCGCAGAGCCTGGCGAGCGGCAGCGGGCGCGCACCCTTGCCGCGCGCCAGCCGATGGTCGCTCGGCATCGCGACGAGCACCGGCTCGCGCAGCAGCGTCTCGAACATCAGCCCCTCGGGCCGCGCCACCGGCACGCGCAGCAGGCCGCAATGCAGCCGACCGGCGGCCAGCGCCTCGGTGAGCGCGGCGGCGTGGTCCTCGCGCAGTTGCAAATCGATGTCGGGGTGCGCGCGCCGAAACGCGCGCAGCGCGCCGGGCATGAAGCGGTGCGCCGCGGCCGAACTCGTGAAGCCGACCGACAACGTGCCTGCCTGGCCGCTCGCCACGCGCGCCATGCGCTGCTTCATGGCCTCCATGTCCTGCAGCATGCGCAGCGCCTCGGCCTGGAACAGCCGGCCGGCATCGGTGAGCGCCACGCCGCGCGGATGGCGGCGGAACAGCAGCATGCCCAGCTCGCGCTCGAGCGCCTTGATCTGCAGGCTCAGCGGCGGCTGCTGGATGCCGAGCTGCTCGGCGGCGCGCGTCATGTGGCCCGTCTCGGCCACGGCGGTGAAGTACTTCAGCGCGCGGATGTCCATGGGTTGTCTCTCATATATTTTTTATATTGAACCGGCGGCTTTATCTTATTTGACCCGAAGTCATACGTCGACTTATCGTCCGGCCGCCTGATCAAACAACAAGCGGTCCATCGAGACTGCATGCCGGAGACGAACCCATGCGCCCACCGCGCCCGCCCGCGTCGATGCCCAAGACGATGTTCCGCGCCTGCCGCCCGTACGGCGCTGCGCTTGCCGTGTCGCTGGCGCTGGCCGCTTGCGGCGGCGGGGGAGGCGGCAGCAGCAGCGGCTTCTTCCTGCCACCGCCGGCCGCAGGTGGTCACCCATCCGGCGAAGACCCGCCTGACAATCCGCCGCCGCCGCCCGTGGTGCCGGTGCTCTCGTGCGCCGAACTGGCCGGCAGGAGTGTGCCGGCTTCGGCCATCGGGCTGCCGACGGGGGGCGCCACCGTGACCAGCGCCACGCCCGTTGCGGCCGGTGATCCGGGCAACATGCTCGGCGACCATTGCCGTGTGCGCGGCACCATCGAGCCCGTGGACCCTGCAGCGCAGGCGATCCAGTTCGCGCTCAACCTGCCCGAGCAGTGGAACCGCAAGACCATCCACTTCGGCGGCGGCGGGTTCAACGGCGTGCTGATCGACGGCACCGAGGCGATCCGCTTCGGGCCTGCGGCCAAGCCCGCGCCGCTTGCGCTCGGCTACGCCACCTACGGCGGCGACTCCGGCCACCAGTCGAGCAGCATCACCGACGCGCGCTTCGCAGCCAACGACGAGCAGCTCGCCAACTACGGCGGACTTGCACTCAAGAAAACGCGCGACGTGGCCCAGGCGCTGGTGCTCGCACGCTACGGCGTCGAGCCGGAGAAAGCCTATTTCCTCGGAACCTCCACGGGAGGGCGCGACGCGCTCAGCCACATCCAGCGCTGGCCGCTCGACTACGACGGCGTGATCGCCAACGAGCCCGCGCTCAACTACACCGGCACTCGGCTGTCGAACGTGGCCGTGGGCCGTGCGCTCTACGCAAATGGCGGTGCCGGCTGGATGAACGTGGCCAAGACGCTGCTGGTGCAGAAGACAGTGCTCGATGCGTGCGACAGGCTCGACGGCGCGGCCGACGCCATCGTGAGCAACGTCGAGAGCTGCCGCCAGCTCAATGCGCCGATCCTCGCCTCGCTGCGCTGCAGCGGCGGCACCGACAACGGCGACGGCTGCCTGTCGGACGCGCAGCTCGCGACGGTCCGCACCATCGAATCGCCGCTCGAGTTCGCCGGCTACAGCCTGGCCAACGGCGTGCGGCGTGCCGGCGGCTATAACCTGCTCGAAGGCGCCCTCGTGGCCGGCCCGTACACCTCGCGCGACCTCGGCACGCGCAAGGTGCCGGGGAACCCGGCCACATCGGCCGATGCGAACATGTACGTCACGGGCGATCAGTGGGTGAAGTACTTCGTCACCCGCGTGGCCGACTTCGACACGCTGGCCTTCGATCCGCTCGACCCCGGCATGTACACCTCGCGCGTGGCCGAGGTGTCGCGGCTGTCCGACGCGACCGACCCGAACCTTGCGCCCTTCTTCGCGCGCGGCGGCAAGCTCATCATGCTGCACGGCCTGGCCGACGAGGTGATCAGCCCCAACTCCACGATCGACTACTACAAGCAGATGGTCGCCATGCTCGGGCAGGCCGCGGTGGACGAGAGCGTGCGCTTCTACACCGTGCCCGGCATGGGCCACGGCACCGGCGTGTTCATTCCCAACTGGGATTCGCTCGCCGCGCTCGAAGGCTGGGCCGAAAAAGGCCTGGCCCCCGAGACCGGCATCGCGGTGGATGCGGTGGCCGGCACCTACGGCCGCACCCGCCCGCTGTGCCGCTATCCGGCCTGGCCCAAGTACCGTGGCAGCGGCAGCCTCGATGCAGCCGTCAACTACAGCTGCGTCACCGAGGTGGGCGACCCGCTCGCCTGCCCGAACCTGCCCGCGGCACCCACCACCTACAAGGGCGGCAACAGCTTCGGTGAGGAACTCAGCGTGGCGATCGATCCTGCCACCATGGCCTACACCGTCACCGTCGATGCGAGCCTGCAGCGCGCGGCGGGCACCGTGCGCAGCGGCGCGCTGGTGTCGCAGGGGCAGTGCAGCTACACGAGCGGCGAAAGCGGCGCGGTGTTCTCGTTCGCGGCCGGCGGCGTGCTGCTGGGCGGCGTGAACGCGCCCGCTGGCGGCGGCTTCGCGCCGCTGCTTGCGTTCCGCGACACCTTCGAGAACGCGGCAACGCCCACGGTGTTCAATCCGGTCGCGAACATCTTCAATGCGGTGGGCGTGCAGCAGGGCGGTGCGGGCCCGGTGGCCTACGAAGGCGCGGTGCGCTTGCGCAATGCGGGCACTTTCCAGTACTGCCGCCATGCCGCCAGTTTCATCGTCTACGACGCTTCCTGCACCGACACAGAGAAGGGCTACATCAGCTACAACGCCGCACGCAACGCCTTCGACCTGCGCACCACCTCGCCCACGAGCGGCGCCACCACCACTGGCGGCACGCTCACGGGCTCGATGGTGATCGGCCTCGTCAACGGCGCCGCGCTGCCGCTGCATCTGGTGCGCGAATCGGCCGCGAATTTCGGCCTGCGCCTGTACGCGGCGCAGCAGAGCCTGGCCGCAGGCGCGGCCGATGGCAGCTACGCCATGGTCAGCGTGGCGGGGCAGGCCGGCGAAGCCACGCTGGCCGGCAGCAGTTTCAACCTGCGCGGGGCCGCAGCGGCGCTGCGCTACGACACGCCGGTGCCGGGCGTGGCCGAGGCCGATGCGGGCCGGCCCGGGCATCTCATCTTCAACAGCGGCGTCGTGGGATTCGTGACCGGTTCTGGCACGGATGCGGCGCTTGAACTCGGAGCAAGGCATTGATGAACACGAAACAGGCTTCCTCTCGGCGACATGCACGGCTGGCCTCGGCCGCCGGTCTCGCACTCGCGCTCATGAGCGGCGTGAGCTCCGCGCATGCCGCCCGCGCCACCGCGCCTGAGCCCGCTACGTGCCCGCAGCCCGTGCCCGAGGGCGCGCGCTGCTACACGGGCGCCGACGGCGCAGGCGCGTTCTACTGGATCGCGATCCCGAAGGACTGGAACCGCGGGGTGCTCGTGATGCATGCGCATGGCGGCCCCGAGACCGGCCCGCCCACCCTCGCGCGCAGCGAGAAGGACCTCCAGCGCTGGGCCGTCACGGTAAAGGCGGGCCACGCATGGGCCGGCTCCAGCTACCGCCGCGGCGGCTACGGCGTAACGATGGCCGCCGAGGACACCGAGCGGCTGCGCCGCATCGTCGTGCAGCACTTCGGTCCGCCGCGCCGCACGCTGCTGCACGGCCAGAGCTACGGCGCGGGCGTGGCCGCCAAGGCGGCCGAGCTCTATGCGCCCGCGGGCGGCGCCGTCAAGAGTCCGTACGACGGGTTGCTGCTGACCAGCGGCGTGCTCGGCGGCGGCAACAGCGCCTACGATTTCCGGCTCGACCTGCGCGTGGTCTACCAATACGTGTGCCGCAACCATCCGCGCCCCGACGAGCCGCAATACCCGCTCTGGCAAGGCCTGCCGATGGACGCGAAGCTCACGCGCAAGGACCTGGCCGAGCGCGTGCGCGAATGCACCGGCGTCGGCCTGCCGGCCGCACAGCGCACGCCCGAGCAGGCCGCGCGGCTCAAGACCATCCTGGCCGCGGTGAAGATTCCCGAGCGCGCGCTCGTCGGCCACCTGAACTGGGCGACCTGGCTGTTCCAGGACCTGGTGCAACTGCGGCTCGGTGGCCGCAACCCCTTCGGCAACGTCGGCGTGCGCTACGCCGCGCCGACCCCCGCCGAGGCCGACGCGCTGAACGCCGGCGTGATGCGTTATGCGGCCGATCCGCAGGCCAAGGGCGCGCTCGCGGCCGACAGCCAGCCGACGGGGCGCACTGGGCTGCCCACGCTGGGCCTGCATGCGATCGACGACCCGACCGCCTTCGTCGAGCTCGAAAGCGCCTACCGCCGCATCCGCGATGCCGCGGGCACCGGCGAGTTGCTGGTACAGAGCTTCAGCGCCGAGCGCGAGCACAGCTACCTGGCCGAGTCGCAGTACCCCGCGCTCTTCGATGCGCTGCTCGACTGGATCGACAAGGGCGAGAAGCCCACGCCCGAGCGGCTTGCCGCGCGCTGCACGGCACTCATGCCGCGTTACGACACCGACGGCAAGAACGGTTGCCGCATCCAGCCGGCATGGCAGCCGCCGCCGCTGGAAAGTCGGGTGCCGTCGCGCGCGCCCTGAATCTGCCGTCGTGCGCTCAATGGTCGTGATGCAGGTAGCTCGCCTGCCGCGGCAGGCGCAGGCTCACGAGAAAGGCCACCACCATCATCACGGTCACGTACCAGAAGAAGGCCGACTCGTGGCCCAGCGCCTTGAGGCCCAGCGCCACGTATTCGGCCGAGCCGCCGAAGATCGCATTGGCCACGGCATACGCCAGGCCGACGCCGAGGGCGCGCACTTCGGGCGGGAACATCTCGGCTTTCACGATGCCGCTGATCGAGGTGTAGAAGCTCACGATCGCGAGCGCGACGACGATCAGTACGAAGGCCACCACGGGGTTGGTGGTGTGCTGCAGCGCCGTGAGGATCGGCACCGTCGCGAGCGCGCCGAGGCCGCCGAACAGCAGCATGTTGTTGCGCCGCCCGATGCGATCGGACAGCGCGCCGAACACCGGCTGCATGCACATGTAGACGAACAGTGCGCCGGTCATTACGTAGCTTGCGGTCTTGATCGGCAGGTGCACCGTGTTCACCAGGTACTTCTGCATGTACGTGGTGAAGGTGTAGAAGATCAGCGAACCGCCGGCGGTGTAGCCCAGCACGGTCAAGAAGGCCGGCATGTGGTGCTTGAAGAGCCCGGCCATGGTGCCGGCCTCCTTGTTGGCCTTGGCCTCGGCGCTCTGCGTTTCGTGCAGCGTGCGGCGCAGCAGCAGAGCCACCACCGCGGCCACGGCGCCGATCACGAACGGAATGCGCCAGCCCCACGCCTTGAGCTCGGCCTCGGTGAGCAGCTGTTCGAGCACCACGATGACGAGCACCGCGAGCAGCTGCCCACCGATGAGCGTGACGTACTGGAACGACGAGAAGAAGCCGCGCTGGCCACGCAGCGCCACCTCGCTCATGTAGGTGGCGGTGGTGCCGTACTCGCCCCCGACCGACAGCCCCTGGAACAGGCGGCACACCAGCAGCAGGAACGGCGCCCAGGCGCCGATCTGCGCGTAGGTCGGCAGGAAGGCGATGACGAGCGAGCCGGCGCACATCATCGTGACCGAGATCAGCATCGATGTCTTGCGCCCGACCTTGTCGGCGATGCGGCCGAACAGCCAGCCGCCGATCGGCCGCATGAGGAAGCCGGCCGCGAACACGCCGGCCGTGTTGAGCAACTGAACGGTGGGATCCGACTGGGGGAAGAAGGCCGACGCGAAGTACAGCGCCGAGAAGGCGTAGACGTAGAAGTCGAACCACTCGACGAGGTTGCCCGACGAGGCCGCCATGATCGAGAAGATGCGGTGGCGCTTCTCTTCGGGCGTGTAGTGGGGTGGAGACAGGGTGGATGCGGCGGACGCCGAAAGGCCTCCGGCGCCGGGCTGAGCTACGGTCATGATGGTTTCTGCCGCCTCGAGGGCGATGTTGTTGGAACCGTCATTCTCGGCACGCCTTTTGGGGCGTGCTTGTCAGCCGTTGCCGCAAGCCTGCAGCCGATGGGGGCTTAGAACGTCCCCGGCAGCAGGATCCCCGAATCCACCGTGTCGATGTCGGTACGGCCGCAGAAGGCCATCGTGAGGTCGAGCTCGCGGTGGATGATCTGCAGCGCGCGCGTCACGCCCGCCTCGCCGTACGCGCCCAGGGCATAGAGAAAGCTGCGGCCGATCAGCGTGCCGCGAGCGCCCAGGGCGCGCGCCTTGAGCACGTCCTGGCCGCTGCGGATGCCGCCGTCCATCCAGACCTCGATTTCGCGGCCCACGGCATCGACGATGGCGGGCAGCGCGGCGATGGAAGACGGCGCGCCGTCGAGCTGGCGACCGCCGTGGTTCGATACGATGAGCGCATCGGCGCCGCTCGCGGCCGCCAGGCGTGCGTCTTCCACGTCCATGATGCCCTTGAGGATCAGCTTGCCGCCCCAGCGCTTCTTGATCCATTCCACGTCGGCCCAGCTCAGCGCCGGGTCGAACTGCTCGGCGGTCCACGACGACAGCGACGACAGGTCCTTCACGCCCTTGGCATGGCCGGCGATGTTGCCGAAGGTGCGGCGCTTCGTGCCGAGCATGCCCATGCACCACCGCGGCTTGGTCGCAAGGTTGATCAGGTTCTTCAGCGTGGGCTTGGGCGGCGCGGTCAGGCCGTTCTTGATGTCCTTGTGGCGCTGGCCGAGGATCTGCAGGTCGAGCGTGAGCTGCAGCGCCGACACGTTGGCGGCGCGGGCGCGCTCGATCAGGCGCTCGATGAAGTCGCGGTCCTTCATCACGTAGAGCTGGAACCAGAACGGATGGCGCCCGGTGTGTTCGGCAATGTCCTCGAGCGAGCAGATGCTCATGGTCGACAGCGTGAACGGAACGCCGAAGGCCTTGGCCGCGCGCGCGCCGAGGATCTCGCCGTCGGCATGCTGCATGCCCGTGAGGCCGGTCGGCGCAATGGCCACGGGCATGGCGACGTCCTGGCCGACCATGGTGGTGCGCGTGCTGCGGCCCTCCATGTTCACCGCCACGCGCTGGCGCAACTTGATGCTCTGAAAGTCGCTTTCGTTGGCGCGGTAGGTGCCTTCGGTCCACGCGCCGGAATCGGCGTAGTCGTAGAACATCTTCGGCACGCGTCGCTTGGCGATCACCCGCAGGTCTTCGATGGTGGTGATCTTGGAAAGGTCGGGCAAGGGGTGTCTCCTCGGTATCGCTTGTAGGGGTCGGCCGGTGCGGCGTTGGCGCGCCATTATGGACAGCAGGCAGGCTGCGCCCGCGCCGAGTGTGGCGCGCCGCGGCGCGGCCGATCTGAAAAATACCCGCGGCGGTGCTGAAAAGAATTCAGGGCTGTGCGCCGTCGCGCAGCGCCTGCCGCAGCCATTCGACGAACGTCGCGCACTCCCAGCGCTCCATCGCGCCCGGGCGCCAGCACAGGAAGTACGCATTGGGCGACGGCACGCTGCGCGCCGAAAGCCGCACCAGCCGCCCGCTCTCGAGCCAGGCGCGGCCGAGCCGCAGGTGCATCAGCACGACGCCGAAGTCCTCGGCGGCCGCGTCGAGGGCCAGGCCCAGGTCGTTGAACTGATGGCCCGTGGCCGGCTCGG
The DNA here is from genome assembly GCF_057656815.1 of Variovorax sp. Soil_C_39. Taxonomy (NCBI): domain Bacteria; kingdom Pseudomonadati; phylum Pseudomonadota; class Betaproteobacteria; order Burkholderiales; family Comamonadaceae; genus Variovorax; species Variovorax sp. Soil_C_39. Next base: position 658,662 of record NZ_JBDGJQ010000001.1, on the reverse strand, counting down.
GCAGTCCGATGTCGCAGGCCTTGAACCAGATGCGCCACGACTCGAGCGGCGTGCGCAGCAGCTGGGCCCGCGCGATCTCGGCCTCGCTCGCAAAGCCCTCTTCGAATGGCCCGTGGCGTGCCAGGTAGGCCGGGCTGCAGGCCGGCGACACATCGTCGGCCAGCAGTTGGCAGAACTCACGGTCATGAAAGGGTCCGCTGCCGAAGCGCAGTTCGAGGTCGGCTTCCTCGGCAGTCTGGTTGCGCACCGGCATGGTGACCTGCAGCATCAGTTCGATGTTCGGATAGGCATCGCGAAACTGTGCCAGCCGCGGCAGCAGCATCTGGCGCGAGAAGGTGGGCGTGACGGCCACGCGCAGCCGCCGCAGCTGCGATGCGGGCTCGCGCCCGGGCACCTGCTGCAGCGCGGCGATGGCCTCGCGCACGCGGGCAAGGTAGGCGAGGCCGTCGGTGCTGAGGCCGAAATCGCCGCCGGAAAAGAACTTGAGTCCGAGCTGCAGTTCGAGCTGCCGGATGCGGTGGCTCACCGCGCTCGGCGTGACGCTGAGCTCCTCGGCGGCAAGGTTCACGCTGCGCAGCCGCGCGACGGCCTCGAAAGCGAGCAGACCCTGGGTCGACGGAAGGCGCGTGGTGGAAACCATGGGGCGATGTTAGCCAAGCCCCACGCGGGCCCCCCGGTGCTACGAACCGGTCAGCGCGAACGCCACGCCGTGCGTCAGCGCCGGGTCGATCTGGCCAGGGTTGCCGGCCGCATCGACTTTCAACGTGATGGCGCTCGGCCCTTCGCCGCGCGAGCGGCCGGGCTCGGCGTGCAGCGCGATGTCGAAACCCTGCAGGCGCACACGGCCATCACCGGCCATCGCATCGGGGCCGAGCAGCATGCGGTAGCGCGCCAGGCTTTCCTCGACGTCGTGCACGGCGACCTGCACCGCGGCAATGCCGCGCACACCGTTGGCATGGCGGCGCACGTCGCCTTCGGGCACGCGCAGCGCCCGCGGCGTGATGTCGGCGCAGAGAAAAGGCAGGTCGTGCCGCACCTGCCGCGCCGAGCTCCAGGCGATGCGCACGCCATCGGGCCGCTGCCGGGCACCGGGCACGGCGGTCAGTTCGGCCAGCCCGCGTTCGCGCGCGGCGGCCACGGCGGCATCGATGTCCTCTGGCCAGAGCGCGAAGTCGACCAGGCCCTCACCGGCCGCATCGAGCACGCGCCACCAGCGCTCTTCGGGCGAAGGCGCCGAGTAGGCGATCAGCTCGAGGTAGCTGCCGTCGTCGAACACCGCGAGCGCATTCGCGGTGTTGCGCCCCGGATGCCTGCCGCCGGCAATGACGTTGAAGCCGGCGAGCCGGTAGTCGGCCACCGCCTCGTCGAGCGATTCGACCGCGATCACCACATGGTCCAGCGCCATGGGCATCGTCATTCCTCCAGCTTCAGCTTGGTCTCGCGCACGAAGGCGGTCCAGCGCTCGAACTCGGCGCGCGCATGGCGGTCGACGCCCGGCCCATCGGTGGCCATCACTTCGAAGCCCGCCTGCGTGAGCCTGTTCTTCACCTCGGGCGCCTGCAGCGCGGCGCGGAAACCTTCGGTGAGCGGGCCCAGCTTGTCGGCCGGCGTGGCCGCGGGCGCGAAGATGCCGATCCACGAATAGGCCTGGAAGCCCGGAAAGCCCGACTCGGCCACGGTGGGCACGTCCGGCAGGTCGGGCAGGCGCTCGGTGCCCGTGACGGCCAGCGGCTTGATCTTGCCTGCGGCGATCTGGCCCTTGAGCGCGGCGTAGCTCAGCAGCGTGAGCTGCGAGACGTTGCCCACCACCGCCTGAACGGCCGGCCCGCCGCCGCCGTAGGGCACGTGCAGCACATAGACGCCGGCGCGGCGCTTGATGTCTTCCATGACCAGGTGATTCATGGAGCCGACGCCGGTCGATGCGTAGCTGAAGCGCGACGGTTCTTTTTTCGCCGCGTCGATGAAGCCGCGCAGGTCCTTGGCCGGCACCGAGGCCGAGGCGCCGATCACCAGCGGGAAGCGCACCGCCAGCGTGACGCCGGTGAAGTCCTTGAAGGTGTCGTAGGGCAGGCGCGACTTGGCGATGGGGTTGATGGCGTGCGTGTCGAAGGCCACCAGCACGGTGTTGCCGTTGGGCGCCGACTTGGCCACGTGGCTGGTCGCCAGCTGGCTCGCGGCGCCGGGCCGGTTCTCGACCACCACCGGGCGGCCCAGGCGCTTTTCGAGCTCGGGCTGCATGATGCGCGCCGCGATGTCGGTGCTGCCGCCAGGCGGAAAGGTGACCACCATGTGCAGCGGCGCGTCGGACGGCTGGGCCGCGGCGGCGCCCGCCAGGCTCAGGGCGGCCGCGGCCAGCAGGGCGCGGCGGCGATGGATCGGGAACTGCATCTTGTTGGCCTTTCGATGTGAGTGACTGCTGTTGGACGCTCGATTCTTGCTCAACCCATCCACTGGCTGACCGGCACGGCGGTGTCTTGCAACGGCTGCGAGAGCACGTCGACCAGCGCCGGACCGTCATGCGCCAGCGCCGCCTTGAGCGCGGCCTCCAGCTCGCTCGGGTCTTCCACGCGCCAGGCCTTCACGCCGAAGGCCTCGGCCACGCGCGCATGGTCGGTGCGGTTGAAGTCGACCGAGTAGTAGCGCTCGTCGTAGCCGGTCTTCTGGCTGGCCTTGATCCAGCCGAACACCGCGTTGGAGAACACGATCATCTTCAACGGCACGCCGCGTCGCACGATGGTTTCCATCTCGCCGCAGGTGAAGCCGAAGCTGCCGTCGCCCATCACGGAGACCACCATGGCGTCGGGCCGGCCGAACGCCGCGCCGACGCCTGCGGCCATCGAGAAGCCGAGCGCACCGTGGGCGCGGTTGGTGATGAAGTGGCGCCCGGCCTGCGGTGCGTCGAAGTAGGCGGCGAAATACGGGCACGGCGTGCCGGGGTCGGCCACCACCACGGCATTGGCGGGCAGCAGCCGGTTCAGTGCATCGACCACCCGCTCGGGCTTGATCGGGCGATCGGTCGATCGGGCCAGCCCGGCAAAGAAGGCCTGCTTCTGCGCGCGGCTGCGCGCCACGATCGCGCGGCCGTCTGCGGCATCGGCCGGCCGGTGCGCGATGCGCTCGCCCACCGCCGCGGCCAGCGCGGCCAGGCCCAGGCGTGCGTCGCCGACCAGTGCCACGTCGGTGCGGTAGTTGGTGGCGATGGTGCCGGGGTCGATGTCCAGGTGCAGGATCGCTACCTCGCGTGCCGGCATCTTCCAGTGTTCGGTGGTGGTCGAGCCCGCGCGCGCGCCGACGAACAGCACCAGGTCGGCCTCGGCGATGACATCGCGCGTGGCCTCGACGCCGCCGTTGGTGCCGATCACGCCCGCATTCAGCGGATGGCTGCTCGGCAGGCTGCCGCTGCCGCTGATGGTGATGCAGACGGGCGCGTTCAGCTGCGTGGCCAGCGCCTCCAGCGCGGCATGGCCGCCCGAGATGACCACGCCGCCGCCGCACACGATGACCGGGCAGCGCGCCGCCACCAGCTTGTCGGCCGCGCGTTCGACCTCGGCCGGGTCGGGCGCGAAGCGGTAGGCGGGGTAGCGGTCGTGCCCCGGCTGCGCCCAGACCTCAGCCGGATCGATGGCGTGCTTCTGCACGTCGTAGGGCAGGCAGATGTGCGTGGCGCCGGGCCGGCCGGTGACCATGGCGCGGAAGGCGCTGCGCACCGCATGCGGGATCTGGTCGACGCGGTCGATCGTGGTGTTCCACTTGGTCAGCGGCTGGTAGAGCGCCTGCTGGTCGAGTTCGGTCAGCGGGAACTTGCCGCGCGCGCCGACCGACACGTCCGAGGTGATGCCCAGCACCGGAATGGCCGATTCGTTGGCTTCCACCAGTCCAGGCAGCAGGTAGGTCGCGCCGCCGCCGCTCGGACCTTCGCAGATGCCGGGCTTGCCGGTGACGCGGGCATAGGCGTCGGCCATGTAGGCGGCGCTGCGCTCGTCGCGCGTGAGCACGTGGTCCATGCCGTGGTCGAGGCGCGCCAGCGCGTCGTAGAAGGGCAGGCTGGTGTCGCCGCACAGTCCGAAGATGTGCTTGACGCCGTTGAGTTGCAGCATGCGCACCAGCGCGTCCGCGCCGTTCATGGATGACATTCGATAAGCTCCAGCGGGGTGGACCTGTGGGGGTCCAGTTAAGAACGCATTTCAGTATACTTAAAAACATGCACAAGACAAGCGGCAGCCCGGTGGTCGCGCCCGGCCCCGTCACACCCATCTCCAAGCTGCGGCGCGAACGGGGCTCGGGCGTCTTCGAGGCGCTGCGCGACATGGCGATCTCCTACCAGCTCAAGCCGGGCGAGCGCCTCAGCGAGATCGAGCTGGCCGAGCGGCTGGGCGTGAGCCGAACGCCCGTGCGCGAGGCGCTGGCCCGGCTGGTGAACGACGGCTTCCTGCTGCCCGCCACGCGCGGCTTCGTGCGCCGTCCGCTCGATGTGCAGGAGACGCTCGATCTGTACGAGGCGCGGGTGGCCGTCGAAAGCGCCTGCCTGTCGCTGGCGATCCTGCGCGCCACCGACGAGGACATCGCCCAGGCCCGGACCTACCTGGCTGCGAGCCAGAAGGCGCCGCCCGATGCGCCGGTGGAGCAGTTGGTGGAGCTCGACGAGGGCTTCCATCTGCGCATTGCCGACATGGCACGCAACCAGGAGTTGCGCCGCATGCTGGGCGTGCTGAACGAGCGCATCCGCTTCATCCGCTGGATCGACATGGAGAACGTGGGGCGCAACGCCACGCAGAAGGAGCACCAGCAGATCCTGAAGGCGCTGGCCGCGCGCGACGAAACCGCGGCGCAGCGCGTGCTCAAGGAGCACATCGGGCTGCGCAAGGAGCAGATCGTCGACGCCATCGCCAAGGGCCTGACGCGGATCTACCTGCCCGCCGAGCCGCGGGCTTGAACGACGTCAGAGCGGCGTCAGAACGCGGCGTGCTCGGCCGGCCGCGGCCGCCATGCCGGGCGGCGTGGCGCGGCAATGCTGCCGCCTTCGATCGCGCCGGCGATCGAGCGCGCCACCGCCTCGGCGGGCACCGCGATGCGGCGCCGCGTGACCATGCGCTCGAACGCACTGCAGGCCGCGATGTGGTCGGCCAGCGTGATGTTCGCCGCACTCACGTCGGGGCGCACCACCGTCACGCGAATGCGCCCGGCATGCTCCTGCCGCAGGCCTTCGGAAACCGCGTCGATCGCGTACTGCGTGCCGCAGTAGACGGCCGAGTTCGGCGACACGCCCTCGGCCGGCACCGGCGCCACGTTGACGATGTGGCCCGCGCCCTGTTCCTGCATCGTCGGCAGCACCGCCGCCATGCCGAGCAGCACGCCGCGCAGGTTGACGTCGATCATCAGCTCCCACTCGTCGACCTTGCGCGTCCACAGCGGCGCGAGCGGCATCACGCCAGCGGCATTGACCAGCACGTCGATGCGGTCGTGCTGCTCGAGCGCGAATTCGGCAAAAGATTCGACGTCGGGGCGCCACGTCACGTCGAGCCGCTGCCAGCTCGCGGTGCCGCCTTCGGCCGCGATCTGCCCGGCCAGCGCCTCGAGCCGCTCGGTGCGGCGGGCGCCGAGCACCACCTTGGCGCCGCGGCGTGCCAGCAGGCGCGCAGTGGCTTCGCCGATGGCGCCGCTCGCGCCGGTGATGAGGACGACTTTCTCTCGGATTGCGCTCATGTGAAACTCCTCTGCGGTCTGTCTGAAGCATGGCGCAGGGGCTGCGCCGGCCATGCAGGGAAGTTTCGTGCCGACACTGCGGCGGGCGGTAGACGAATCGAACGGCGTTCTTGCCTGATCCTGCAATCCGCGCGGGAATAAGGGACCGGTTCAGCCCTTGCCGAGTGCGGGCCGCCCGAACAGGCTCGACGCATTGCTGACCGGCCCGAGCTCGGCGGTGGCCGCCAGCAGCGCGGGCGCGAGTTCGTGCATGCGGTCGCTGCCCAGGCGGGTGCGCGGCCCCGCGATGCTGATGACGCCGATCACTTCCTTGCGGCGGAACACCGGCGCGGCCATGGCCGACATGCCGGGCGCGAAGACCTCGTCGATCATCGCGTAGCCGCGCACCCGCGCCGCGTGCAGGTAGCCGAGCAGCGCACGGATCGTCGTGGGCGCCTTCGGACCGTATTCGGCCGGCGTGCCGAAGCCCTGGCGCGAGACCAGTTCGAGCGCGCGCTCGTCGCTCAGCGTCATCAGCCAGGCATGGCCCGACGAGGTGCACGACAGGCGCGCGTCCATGCCCATGTCGGGGTCGTAGCGCAGCCCCGCCTGGCGCAGGCCCTGCGACTTGGCGACCCAGGTCAGGCGATCCTCGTCGACGATCGACAGGCGGACCAGCTCGCCCGAAGCCTGCCCGAGCCGCTCCAGCAGCGGCTCGGCCACGTTCACGATGCCCGCGCCGCTCAGGAAACCGAGCCCGAGCGAGACCACCTTGGTGGTCAGCACATAGTCGCCCTGCTTGCGCGCCTGCCGAACGTAGCCGCGTCGCTGCAGCTCCGCGAGCAAGCGGTGGCAGGCGCTCGGCGGAATGTCGAGCTCGGACGCGAGCAGCGTCAGCGGCAGCCCCTGCGGATGGTGCGAGAGATGCTCCAGCACGGAGAGGCCACGGTCGAGGGAGATGCTCATGCGCCGCATTATGAAATAGGTTTCCAGTCTGGAAAGCCTTTGGCGGCCGGGCCGAAGAATCGGCCGCATGCGTCCCATCGTCTACATCCTCAACGGCCCCAACCTCAACCTGCTCGGCGTGCGCGAGCCGCACCTGTACGGCAGCACGACGCTGGCGCAGGTGGAGCAGCTCTGCCGCCGCGTGGCGGACGAACTGGGCCTCGGCTGCGAATTTCGCCAGAGCAACCACGAAGGCGTGCTCGTCGACTGGGTACAGGAAGCGCGCGAGCGTGCCGCGGCGGTCGTCATCAATCCGGCGGGGCTGTCGTTCCGCTCGATCCCGCTGCTCGATGCGCTCAAGACGCTGGACCAGCCGATCGCCGAAGTCCACGTGACCAACATCCATCGGCGCGACGCGCTCTATCAGAATTCGCTGGTCTCGCTGGCGGCCACCGGCGTGATCTGCGGCTTCGGGCCCTTCGGCTACGAGCTCGCGCTCCGGGCGCTGGCCCAGCGGCTGGCGCCGGAGCCCGCGGCGGCCACCGCGGCCTGAGCCCGCCTTCGCCTTCGTTCATCATTCCAATCGCCAAGAGAAAACAGGAGACAAAACCATGAACCGTTCCATCGACCGCCGCACGCTGCTGGGCGCGGGTGCCGCACTGGCCGCCGGTGCCGCCGTGCCGGCCTGGGCCCAGGGCCAGCCCACGCTGCGCTTCGCCGCCGTGTTCTCCGACAAGGACATCCGCGCCGACATGATGAAGCAGTTCGCCAAGGACATCGAGGCCGACTTCAAGGTCGAGATGTTCCTCAACTCGACGCTGTTCCGCCAGGGCACCGAACTCGTGGCGCTGCAGCGCGACAACCTCGAGATGGGCAACATCGCGCCGCAGGACATCTCCAAGCAGGTGCCCGCATGGTCGCTGCTCACCTCGGCCTACCTGTTCCGCGATGCCAACCACCTGAACAGCTTCTTCGCGAGCGACCTCGGCACGCAGATGAAGAAGATGGTCGAAGACCAGCTCAAGGTGAAGATCCTCGGGCCGACCTTCTTCGGCACGCGCCACGTCGGCATCAAGCCCAAGAAGCGCATCAACGCGCCCGCCGACCTGGCCGGCATCAAGCTGCGCATGCCGCCCGGCGACACCTGGCAGATGCTGGGCCGCTCGCTCGGTGCCAACCCCACGCCCATGGCCTACGCCGAGACCTACACCGGCCTGCAGACCGGCGCAATCGACGGCCAGGACAACCCGCTGCCGAACGTGCAGAACATGAAGTTCTACGAGGTCATGTCGCAGATCGTGCTGACCTCGCACCTCGTGGCTTTCGACGTGCTGGCCGTCAACATGAAGACCTGGCAGGGCATGGCGCCCGCGAAGCAGCAGGCCTTCCAGGCCGCCGCCGACAAGGCCATCGCCTGGAGCACCGCCGAGCACCAGAAGCGCGAGGCTGAACTGGCCGAGAGCTTCCGCAAGCAGGGGCTCGAGGTGTATGCGCCCGACATCGCCGCCTTCCGTGCACATGCGCAGAAGGCGTACCTCGCCTCGGCCGACGCCAAGAGCTGGCCGGCCGGCATGCTCGACAAGATCAACGCCATGAAGTGAAGGCGGCTGCTGCAATGCTCGGCCGCATCCTCCATCTGCTGCACCGCTTCGCCGAGGCGGTTGCGGCCACGCTTCTGGCGGTGATCTTCGTCGCCTTCATCGTGCAGATCGCTGCGCGCTACATCTTCGACTGGCCCGTGGGCTGGACCACCGAGCTCTCGCTCGCGGCCTGGCTCTGGCTGGTGCTGTGGGGCGCGGCCTTCGTGCTGAAGGACGAGGAAGAGATCCGCATCGACATCGTCGCCGGCATCGCCAGCCGGCGCGTGCGGCGCGTCGCCGGCGCCGTGGCCTCGCTCGGCGTGATCGTGCTGTTCGGCATGTCGCTGCCCGCGTCGTACGACTACGTGAGCTTCATGAAGGTCGAGAAGAGCTCGTACCTCGGCATTCGCATGGACTGGCTCTATGCGATCTACCTCGTCTTCGTCGTGGCCGTCATCGCCCGCAACCTTCGCCTGCTCGTGCGCGGACCCGCGCGCACCGCGCCTGCCGATCCATCCGCTTCTCCCTCCGCATTGTGAATTTCACCAGTCCCCTCTCGCTGGCGCTCTACGCGATCGTGGCGCTCAGCCTGCTCGGCGTGCCCGTCGGCCACGCGATGATCGCCGGCTCGGTGCTGTACCTGTACCTCAAGGGCATGGACATGGGCGCCGCGGCCGAGCAGCTGCTCAACGGCACCTACTCGAGCTTTCTGCTGCTCGCGATTCCCCTCTTCATCCTCGCGGCCACCATCATGAGCTCGGGCAGCATCCTCGACCGGCTGCTGCGCTTCTGCAATGCGCTCGTGGGCCGCTTTCCGGGCGGACTCGCGCAGGTCAACGTGCTGCAGAGCATTGTGTTCGCGAGCATGTCGGGCTCGGCGCTGGCCGATGCCGCGGGCTCCGGCAAGCTGATGCAGGCCATGATGACCCGCGACGGCAAGTACACGCCGGGCTTCGCCGCCGCGCTGAGCGCGGTTTCGGCGGTGATCGGCCCCATCCTGCCGCCCTCGATCCCGCTGGTGCTCTATGCGCTGGTGTCGGGCACCTCGATCGGCTATCTCTTCATCGGCGGCGTGCTGCCCGGCCTGCTGCTCGGCGCGGTGCAGATGGCACTGATCTACGTGCTCGCGCGGCGCCGCGGCTTTCCGGTGGAGCCGAGGGTGCCGCTGCGCGAGATGCCGCGCATCACGCGCGAAGCGCTGCCGGCGCTGATGCTGCCGGTGATCCTGCTCGGCTGCCTCTACAGCGGCGTGACCACGCCCACCGAGGCCGCCGGCATCGCCGCCGCCTATGCGCTGCTGATCTCCGTCGGGCTCTACCGCAGCATGCGCTGGGCCGACCTGTACCAGTCGCTGCTGTCGAGCGCGCGCATGAGCGTCTCGATCGGCATGCTGATCGCGGGTGCGCTGGTGTTCAACTACGTGATCACGTCGGAGAACATTCCCGCCACGCTGAGCACCGCGATGAAGGGCTTGAGCCTTTCGCCGATGGCCTTTCTGCTGCTCGTCAACCTGATCCTGCTGGTGCTCGGCGCCTTCCTCGAAGGCTCGACCATCATCCTGATCATCCTGCCCGTGCTGCTGCCGACCGCGGTGTCGCTGGGCATCGACCCGGTGCACTTCGGCGTGATGGCGGTGCTGAACATCATGATCGGCCTCGTCACGCCGCCTTACGGGCTGCTGCTGTTCATGATGAGCAAGATCGCCAATGTCTCGATGGCGGTGCTGGTGCGGGAAGCCTTTCCGTTCCTGCTGGTCATGTTCGGCGCACTGGCGCTGGTGACGGTGTGGCCCGACCTGGTGCTGTTCCTGCCGCGTCTGGCGGGGTATTCGGGCTAGCAGGCGACGGGGACGCCCTGCGTCCAACAGGGCACAGCGGTCGTCGACGTGACGCTCCGTTGCTCGGATACGATCCGTGCCGACGCGCTCTTTTCACAGCGCCACGGTTCGACGACATGATCACCGCCCTCTACTACTTTCTGATGCTCCTGCTTGGATTCGCCTGGTACAAATACGGGCAGAAACAGCTCCGCAAGGGGCGCTGGAACGAGAACGGCGAACGCAACGAAGGGGTCGCGGGGCCGGTGGGCTTGCTGATGGCCGCTGCGCTGGCCTGCTACTTCCTGTTCGAGTTCGCACGCGCGCTGGTCAGGGGTGAAGTGCCATGCGTCGGCAAGGCCTGCAAGATGCAGGTCTACACCTTGGCAACGAATGCTGGCGACTACTGGGCCAACATGTTCTTCCTTGCCTGGTTGGTGCTCGGTTTGGGCTATGCGGTGTACGTCACGCTCAAGATCTGGTTTCGGGACTAGGCGCCATGGACGTTCTCAAGACCTTCGGCCTCTTCATCGTCACCGCGCTGGCCGAAATCGTCGGCTGCTACCTGCCTTACCTTTGGCTCAAGCAAGGCCGCTCGGCCTGGCTGCTGGTGCCGGCGGCACTGAGCCTGGCGCTTTTCGCGTGGCTGCTGTCGCTCCATCCGACGGCCGCGGGCCGCGTGTATGCGGCGTACGGCGGGGTCTACATCGGCGTCGCCATCCTGTGGCTCTGGGCCGTGGACAAGGTAACGCCGTCCACGAGCGACTGGGTCGGCGTGGCGGTGTGCTTCATCGGCATGGCGATCATCATGTTCGGACCGCGCGGCGCGGGGCGCTGAGGCGGCGGATTCAGTCCATCCGCACCTCGCGCCTGAAGCGCGCCTGCCGTCGGGCGATGGCGTCGTGCGGCACCACGAGCACGTCGCTCGCGGCCCCGCGAAGCACGCGCTGCGCCACGCTGCCGCAGAGAAAGTCCACGAGCGCTGCACGCCTGCGCTTGCCGACCACCAGCAGGTCTGCGCGGGTGTACTGCTGCTGCACGGCCAACTGGCGCGCGGGGTCGCCGCGCCCGACAGACGAGACTACGCGGTTGCGGCGCGCACTCGACGCGTCCGACAGCCGCAGCAGCCGCTCGCGCGCATGGCGTGCGCAGGTCTCGCGGTAGTGCTCGATGATGCGCGTCGACACGTCGGCGTAGCGCAGCTTGCCTTCGTACGCGGGGCTGAAGGCGTGGAACATCTCGACCTCGGCCGCGCCATCGAAGGCGCAGGCCATGTCGACCAGCGCGCCCGCGTCTCGCCGCAGATCGACCGCGACGAGGATGCGCGCGTAGCCGCCCGCCGCCGCAGCAGCAGCGAGCCGGCTCACCAGCACGGGCTTGGCCGCGCTGCGCAGCAGGCGCTCCGCGGGCTGGCCGTGGAAGAACGACGCAGGTGAACGGTCGACCTCGTCGCCGATCACGATCAGGTCGCACCAGCGCGCCTCTTCCGCGGCGGCATCGAACCGTCCGCTGGCATCGTCGACCTTCTTCACGAGGATGCCGAAGCCCTCGGCCGTCTCGAGGCAGAGCGCGCCAAGGCGTTGGGCCGCGTCGGCATCGGCCGGCGCCGCGAAGGCCGCGGGCGCATACATGATCTTCAGCAGAGCGCCGTGCGCCTGCGCAAGGAAGGCCGCGCGCGCCACGGTGCGCAGGCCGCGCACGGACAGGTCCGTCAGCGCGAGGATGGATTGGATGTTCATCGGTGCTCTTTCCGCATGGCAAGGCCGCCGCGGCCGCACCCGCCTGCATGGAGGCGATGCGGCCGCGAACAGCGGGAGAAATCAGCTTGGAAAAAAGCGCGGCATGCCCGCAGAAAGGGGCGCGCCACCGCGCGGGGCGGGTGCCCGGCGGTCGATGTGAATGCTGAAAAAGAGAAGGGGGAGGCTGACCGCCGGGCTCAGGGATGTGCGAGGGTCTGGTGCGACCCCGCCATCATCCGCACGGTGAAGACCGTGCGCGATGTGTCGCGGATGGGAGCTTGGCGTTGCATGGCGCCGAGTGTAGGAAAGCCCGCGCGCAAAGGCAATGAGAGGCCTCACGTTCTCTGCCAGATTGCGCGGGCGATCCGCGCGTGCTCAGTAAGGCGGTGCCTTGCGCGAGCGCTGCGCGCGTGCCGCTTCGGTCCACCATGCGAGGTCGTCGGCAAAGCGGCCGAAGGCGCGGTCCAGCGACTCGCCCGCGCTGCCCGTGGGCTTGGCTGCCGCATCGAGCGTCTGCGAGATCGGCCCGACGGCGAGCGTGCTCGACACCACGACCATGCCCATTTCCGACAGGATCGAATGCCAGGCCGTGCCCGAGCGCACGCCCGAGAAACGCCCCGCCGAGTAGCTCGCGATGGCCGCGGGGCGCCAGAACCATTCCTCGAGGAAGTGGTCGGTGAGGTTCTTCAGGCCCGGTTGCGGTCCCCAGTTGTATTCGCCTGTGACGAAGACGAAGGCGTCGGCGGCCTTGATCTTCTGTGCCAGGGCTTCCATGGCCGGCGGTGCGCTGCCCTTGGGATATTCCTTGTACATGCGGTCGAGCATCGGCAGCCCGACGGCCTGGGCGTCGACGAGTTCGGCGTCGGCACCGCGCGCACGCAGCCCGGCGACCAGGTAGTCGGCCAGCCGGATGCCCATGCGGTCCGAGCGGTACGAGCCATAGAGAACCAGGATCCTGTCGGTCATGCGTCGTCGCTCCATGCGTTGCGGGCCACGGCGGCCCACGGCAAAGGCTACCCCATCGGTGCGGGCAGTGGGTAGCCTGGCATTATTTGGTAGCAGCATCTTTGCCATCGCGTCGCTACCATTGCCGGCGATGAACCAGCCGCCCGCCTTTCTCCCCGCTGCTGCTTCGGCGCTGCCGATGCTCCTTGCCTTGTCGATGGCCGCCGGCCCGGCGCTGGCGGCAACGCCATCGGCCCAGGTGTTCGTCGCGGTGCAGAAGCCCGAGGCGGTCGATCCGGACTGGCGCGTGCGCCTTTGCGCGCTGCTGCCCCAGCCCTGCGTCGCGCAGGCGCTGGGGCTGTACAAGCCGCGTGGCGGCGCCGCAGGCGACTATGCGGTGGTCTCGGTCGAGCCGCTTGCCATTGCGCGTGTGCAGCGCGGCGGCAGCGGCAAAGGCGCGGGCGGCTGGCAGCTGCAGCGGCTGCACGACTTCAGCGGCTATGCCGAAGCCATCCGCAAGGACTCTGGCAACCCGATGTCGGGGGCAGACCTGTCGCTCTCGCCCGCGCTCTATCCCGTGGCCGAGGGCCAGTGGGCCGTGGCCGTGGTGCAGACAATGTCGGAGTCGTATTCGGGCGGCGGCGCCGCGTTCAGCAAGGCCGATTTCGTGCCGCTCGAAGGCACGCGCATGGTGGCCGAGGGCATTCCTTTTTCGTGCACGAAGATGGTCCGCGCCTGCTTCAGCGAGAAGGAATACAAGCAGTCGAAGCACTGCCACGACGAGAGCAGCGGCAGCCTTCGCATCACCTACGGCGAACCGGCGCGGCCCGGCGAGCCCTACCGCTGGCAATACACATGGCTGCAGAGCGACTGGCCGGCGCATGCGCCCGCGAACGCCGCCACCACCTCGCGCCTGCACTTTGCCGCCACCACGACCGAGCGGGTCGGGTTCTGCGGCGGGCCGCAGTAGCCGAGACTAGCGCCGCGGTACCGTCACCGCGCCCACGTAGAGCGTGCGGCCCGCGCCGAGGCCGGCCAGCACCAGCGCAATGCCGAGCCCGACGAAGAGCCAGGCCGACGCGCGGAAGCTGCCGGTCCAGCCGTGCAGCAGGCCTGCGACGAGCGGACCGAGCGCGGCCACCATGTAGCCCACGCCCTGCGCCATGCCCGAGAGATGGGCCGCGACGTGCGAATCACGCGAGCGCAGCACGATCATCGTGAGCGCGAGCGCGAAGGTGCCGCCTTGCGAGATGCCCAACAGCACGCCCCAGAGCCACACGCCGCCGAGCGGCGCGATGAGCATTGCGAGCATGGCCGCCACGGTCAGCAGCGAGAGCACCGCCGCGAGCGCGCGCTGGTTGCGCAGCCGCACCGCGAGCGCGGGCACGACGAGGCAGGTCACCACCTGCGTCATGACCGAGAGCGACACCACGTAGCCGGCCACTTCGCTGCCGAGCCCGCGCTCGCGCAGGATCGGCGCGAGCCAGCCCATCACGATGTACGCGAGCGCCGACTGCAAGCCCATGAAGAAGGTGACCTGCCAGGCCAGCGGGTCGCGCCAGAGGCCGCGCACCGCGAAGCCCGATTCGCTCGCCACCGGTTCCAGCGGCAGTGCCTGCGGCGCCCAGAGCAGCGTGACCAGCAACGCGGGCACCGCCCACATCGCAAGTGCGCCGGTCCAGCCGCCGCCGAGCGCATGCTCGAGCGGCACCGTCAGGCCCGCGGCACTGGCCGCACCGCCGCAGACTGCCATGGTGTAGAGGCCCATCATCAGCGCCGCGTGCCGCGCGAAGTCGCGCTTGACCAGGCCCGACAGCAGCACGTTCGCCACCGCGATGCCGCTGCCCGCAATGGCCGATGCGACGAACAGCAGCGGGATGCTGCCGATGCCGCGCAGCGCGGTGCCCACCAAGATCAGCAGCATGCAGCCGAGCAGCGTGCGCTCGGTGCCGAAGCGCCGGCCGAGCCAGGGCGCGAGCGGCGCGAACGCGCCGAGGCAGACGATGGGCAGCGTGGTCAACAGGCTCGCGGCCGTGGCCGAAAGGCCCGTGGCCTGGATGATCTCGGGCAGCACCACCGAGAGGCTCGCAAACACCGGGCGCAGGTTGAAGGCGATCAGTACGACGCTGGCGCCGAGCAGGATGCGGCGCGCCAGGCTCGGTGCGGGCGTGGCGCGCGGTGCGGGCAGGCTGTCGGCCTCGGCGTCGATCAGCAACTCCCTCGCCGCCACCGGTTGCATGGGGGCCGTGCTCATGGATGCGGCGCTCATTCCGCCTCCCGCGCGAGCGCGTCGATCATCGGCGACAGGAAGGTGCGCACCGCCTCGGCCGCGCGGTCGGGATCGCGGCTCGCGATGGCATCGACGATCGCGCCGTGCGCCGCGCTGTCGGGCTCGGGCAGGGCGGTGTGCATCGTGCTGGCGATGGTCTCCTTGATGTAGCCGCCGATGAAGCGGCAGGTCTCGGCCAGCGCAAGATTGCCCGAGATGTCGACGATCGCGAGGTGGAAGGCGAGGTCGCGCTCGACGAAGGCCGCGCCGCCGTCGCCGGCATCGGGCACGCCACGTTTGGCGAGCAGGGCCTTGAGGTTGCGCAGGTCCTTGGCGGTATGGCGCACGGCCGCGAGGCGCGCGGCCTCGACCTCGAGCGCTCGGCGCACCTCGAACTGGTCGCGCAGGCTCGCGCGACGCAGCTTCTGCAGGCTGGCCGACGGATCGAACCCCGAGCGCACGTAGGTGCCGGAGCCCTGCCGCACTTCGAGCAGGCCGCGCGAGACCAGCGTCTTGACCGCTTCGCGCACGGTGCCGCGGCTCACGCCGAGCAACTGCGCGAGCTGCGGTTCGATCGGGATGCGCGAGCCGACCGGCCAGCGGCCGGCCGCGATCTCGGCGCGGATGCTGTTGGCCGCGCTGTCGGCCAGGGAAGTGCGAGGTGCCTGCAGGAGCATGGATGCGAAGAAGAGAAAGGGGGCGAACGACCCGGTGGGTCATTGAATCATTGGATGAATTCTGGCCGAGCCGGAATGCCGCAGTCGGCGGCAGGGCAATTGTTAACGCCGGCTTGCGCTCTTGGCGAGCACGCCGGCGCCGCGCACCTCGAGTCGGCGCCGGTCGACCACCTTGCCCGTGGCGTCCACCAGTTCGATCACGTGGCGGCCCGGCCAGGGCAGCCATTGCGCACTGTTGCCGCGCGCGAACGGCTTGCCGTCGAGGTGCCACTGCACGCCGCGGCCTTCGGACTCGAAGCGCACGCGCTGATGCAACGGCGGGATGTCGGGGTCGAGCGCGATGATGGTGCCGTCGGCCGGCGCGGTGATGCGCGCAGGCACTGCGCCCGCGGGTGCGCCGGTGCTGCCGGTGTCGAGTGCGAAGAGCGGCTGTTCGGTGCCCTGCACGAACCATTCGCTGCGTGCGGCTTCGAGCGCATTGCCGTCTTCGCCCGCGCCGAAAGCCACCTGCGCCGCGACCACGCCGGCCGGCGGGCGCGGCGCGCGGCTCGGTTCGCGCGCATGCAGGAAGCGCATCAGCTCGGCCCACACCGGCGCCGCGCCGGTGGTGCCGCTCACGTCCCACATCGCCGCGCCGCTCGCATTGCCGACCCACACGCCGACCGTGTAGCGCTCGGACCAGCCCACGGCCCAGTTGTCGCGCATGTCCTTGCTGGTGCCGGTCTTGACCGCGGTCCAGAAGCGTGTGGAAAGCAGGCTGTCGGGCCCGAAGGTGCGCATGCGTGCATTCGGATCGGACAGGATGTCACCGACGATGAAGGCCGCACGCGGATCGAACACCGGCGCAACGGGCTTGCGCACGGCGGCAGGCGCGCGCGCGACCAGCGTCGTCGGCCCGTGGCGCCCGCCGTTGGCGAGTGCGCGGTAGGCATTGGCCAGCGACAGCAGCGACACCTCGGCGCTGCCGAGTGCGAGGCTGTAGCCGTAGTAGTCGCCGCTCTCGCGCAGCGGCAGGCCTGCGGCGCGCAGCTGGCGCGCGAAGGATTCGGGCGACACCATCACCAGGGTGCGCACGGCCGGCACGTTGAGCGATGCGGCCAGCGCGGTGCGCACCGACACCGGCCCCTTGAACCGGCGGTCGTAGTTCTGCGGAATGTAGAGCCCGCTGGCGGTGCCGATCTGCGCCGATGAATCGTCGATCAGCGACGCGGCCGTGATGCGCCGCTCGGCGATGGCCTGCGCATAGAGCAGCGGCTTGAGCGTGGAGCCCGGCTGGCGCAGCGCGGTGACCGCATCCACTTCGGCCGCCTGGCTCAGCGGCCCCGACGAGCCGACCCACGCCAGCACTTCGCCGCTCGCGTTGTCGAGCACCACGAGCGCGCCGTCTTCCACATGGCGGCCGCGCAGCTCCTTCAGGTGGCGCTGCAGCGTCTCGAGCGCAAAGCGCTGCAGCGGCGCGCGCAACGTGGTCCGCACGCTGGCGTCGTCCTCGCGCCCGGTCGCGGCGGACTCGCGCAAGTCCCTCAGCGCGCGGCGTGCGGCATGCGGCGCGATGCCCTCGCTCGCATCGAAGGCGCGCCGCTGCACCGCGGCGCTGGTGAACATGTCGAGCGCCTCGCAGTCGATCTTTTCGCCCGGCGCCATGGCTCGCATGACGTCGCAGGCGCGCTGCGCCACGACCGCCGGCTTGGCATTGGGCGCGCGCACCAGCGCGGCGGCCACGCTGGCCTCGCGCGCATCGAGCCCGCTCGGCGCCTTGCCGAACAGCGTGCGCGAGAGTGCATCGATGCCCACGATCTCGCCGCGGAACGGCACGCTGTTGAGGTAGGCCTCGAGGATCTGGTCTTTGCGCCAGCTGCGTTCCAGCTGCGCGGCTGCCACCGTCTGGCCGATCTTCTGCGACAGGGTGCGGCCGCTGTTGGCGCGGCGCAGGTCCTCGTCGAGCAGGCCGGCGAGCTGCATCGTGATGGTCGATGCGCCGCGCGTGCGCGTGTTCCAGAGATTGCCCCAGGCCGCCGACGAGACCGCGCGCCAGTCGACGCCGCTGTGCTCGTAGAAGCGCCGGTCCTCGCTCAGCACCATGGCCGTGCGCAGCGCGGGCGACACGTCGGCCAGCGCGATCCACTGGCCGCGCCGCACGCTGGCGTCGGTGCGCACGCGCTGCAGCAACTCGCCGTGGCGGTCGAGCACCGCCGTGTCCGACGGCCGGAAGCCGCGCTTCACCTCGTCGAAGCGCATCACCGCCGCGGCGGTGGGTACCGCGTGCGCGCATGCCACGGCAGCCACCAGCGCCATGGCGAGGCGGCGGTGTCGGGCGAGGAGGGGCGGGCGGTACGGCATGGAAAAAGAAGCGTGCGAGCAAGGCGCTGCGCGCCATTCTCGGCCAAACGCCCGACGATCCCGCCACGGGAACTGCACCTACCCCGAAACAGGCGCGCCGCTGCCTTCGCCTGGGCGGCCAAATGTCCAAAGTCGCAACACGCACCACATCCGGTAACGAACTTCACGTGCGAGCCTCACAGCGGATACCGCGTCGAGACGGAGGTGGACTTCAATGCGGATTCGGTTTGCCGCAGCGCAGGCCGGCTTCCCACAACGCCAAGGAGAAAATCATGAACAAGACATTGCCCCTTCTGCTGGTCGCATCGGCCGTGCTGGCCGGCTGCGTCGTCGCCCCCGCCTACGACCGTCCGCCGCCGCCGCGCCCGGCCCATGGCGATCGGGACCGCGACCGCGACGGTGTGCCCAACCGCTATGACCGCGACCGCGACAACGACGGCGTGCCGAACCGCTACGACCGCCGGCCGAACAATCCGAACCGCTGAGGCGGCTCAGGCGGGCCGGCGTGCCAACAATGCCCAGACGCCGGCCGCGCTCAGCAGCGAACCGCCCGCAAGGTTGAAGCGCCTCTGCGCACGCGGCGAGGCCAGCAACCTGCGCGCCGATCCCGCGAACACCGCATAGAGCGTGGCGTTCAGCGCCGCCATCGCCACGAAGGTGATCGCCAGCACCCACAGCTGGCGCGTCACGTCGGCTGCGGGGCTCAGGAACTGCGGCAGGAAGGCCACGAAGAACACGATGCCCTTGGGATTGAGTGCCGTCACGAGGTAGGTGTTGGCGAACAGCCGCCAACGCGAATCGGGCGCGGCCGGGGCCGCGATGTCAGTGTTGCCGATGCCGGCGCGCAGCAGCTTGATGCCGAGATAGAGCAGGTACAACCCGCCCGCCCATTTCACCACCGTGAACCAGAACGCAGAGGCCGCCAGCAGGGCGCCGAGGCCGAGCAGCGACACCACCAGCGCAGTGGAGTCGCCCAGTGCCACCGCCGCGACCAGCGGCACGTTGGCGCGCCGGCCGTGCGACATGGAGTAGCTGATGACCGTGAGGATGGTTGGCCCCGGGATGACCAGCAGCACGGCCGAGGCGGCGACGAAGGCGAGCCAGAGTTCGATGGGCATGGGTGTTTTTCTCCAGTGAAGAACGTTCAGGTGCCGAAGCGCGCCGCCGACCTGGCCTTCGCGCGCTCGGCCTCGATGGCCCGGTCGCGCGGCTCGGCGCTCGTGACCAGCGCGCCGATCAGCCGTCCGGCGCTCGCGGCCACCTCGTCGACTGCGCGCTCGAAGGCCTGCTCGTTGGCCTTCGACGGCACGCTGAAGCCGCTGAGCTTGCGCACGAACTGCAGTGCGGCGGCGCGGATCTCCTGCTCGGTGGCGGGCGGCTCGAAGTTGTACAGGGTCTTGATGCTTCTACACATGGGTGATTCGCTCCAGTCCTGAAGGGGCGGCGGCGCTAGCCGAGGCGAAGGATCGCGTCGGCCACCGCCTCGATGCCCGCCTCCGTGAGATCGGGCGCCGCGACCTGCCGGCGCTGCGGCCATTGCGCGAAGTGCCGCGCCTGCGAGCGCTCGTAGTGCGGATCGTAGTGAAGCGCCATCAGTTCGGCAAACAGCGGCGCGAGCGCGCCTTCGAACGCCCATTGCTGCCAGCGCTCGACCACGGCCTTGCCCTGCATCTCCTTGAGCTTGCCCAATTGGGCGGCGAGCGCCTCGCGGTCGTCGCCGAGGTAGGCGTAGTCGCGCAGCAGGTAATCGAGGCGCGCCGCGGCATCGGCCTGCACCTCGATGCAGGCGGCCGCGCGCATCTGGGCGACCAGCGGGATGGGCACCGACAGCCTGCCGATGCGCGCGCTCTCGCCTTCCACGTACACCGTGCGCGCGAGGTCGAGCGTCTCGAAGCAGGTGGCGATGCGGGTCTCGAACTGCTTCTGCGAAGGTTGCGGCACGCCGGGCAGCGCGCCGAGCAGCGAGCCCTTGTGGCTCGCATGGTGCTCCAGGTCGAGCACCTGCGCACCGCGCGCGGCCAGCGCCTGCAGAACGCGCGTCTTGGCGCTTCCGGTGGCGCCGCAGATCACCTGCAGCTGCAGTTGGGGCACGGCGGCCTCGATCTGCGCGAGCACGTGGTGGCGGTAGCTCTTGTAGCCGCCCGCGAGCTGCTGCGCGTCCCAGCCGACCAGGCGCAGCCAGGTGACCATCGAGCCGCTGCGCAGCCCGCCGCGCCAGCAATACACCAGCGGGCGCCAGCTGGGGGGCTGCTCGCCGAAGCGTTCGCGCAGGTGCCGCGCAAGGTTGGCCGCCACCATCGCGCCGCCCACGCGCCGCGCCTCGAAGGCGCCGGTCTGCTTGTAGATGGTGCCGACGATGCGGCGCTCCTCGTCGTCGAGCACCGGGCAATTGATGGCGCCGGGAATGTGGTCGAGCGCGAACTCCGAGGGCGAGCGCGCGTCGATGATGGTGTCGAAGCGCGGCAGGTCGGCCACGCGCGTCGGCTGGTGGCGGGGGTTGGGATGGTCAGGCATGGGCATGTCCCAGGGTAGCGCGCAACCGGCCGCTCGCGAGATCGACCAGCGCCACCAGCGCGAACATGGCGATCAGTACCGTCATGGCTTGCTGCTGCTGAAAGATCGACAGGTGGAAATAGAGCAGCTGGCCGAGCCCGCCGCCGCCGACGAAGCCGAGCACGGCCGCCATCCGGATGTTCATTTCCCAACGATACAGCGCATAGGCCACCCACTGCGGCACCACCAGCGGCAGGCTGCCGTAGCCGAAGGCGGCCACGGCGCCGGCGCCGCCGAGGGCGAGCGCCTGTTCGGGTTCGCGCGGCGCGTTCTCGAGGCTTTCGGCGAACAGGCGGCCGAGCACGCCCGCGGTGTGCAGCGCCAGCGCGAGCGCGCCCGCGAACGGCCCGATGCCCGCGGCCAGCACCATGAGCGCGGCCCACACGAGTTCGGGCACGCTGCGCAGCAGGTTGAGCACGAAGCGCGTTGCGTGGCGCAGCACCGCGCCCGCACGGCCCGCGGCCGCCAGCGCGAGCACCGCACCGGCCGCGGCCGCGAGCACCGTGCCGAGCGCCGAGACGGCCAGTGTCTGCAGCGCGCCCCAGCCGACCTTGGCGAGAAAGCCGCGCGACAGGTCGGGCGGAAAGAACTCGCGCACGAAGCGGCCCATGAAGCGCAGCGATTCGCCGCTCGCGAGCGCGCTGTAGTCGACGCCGAGGTAGACGAAGCTCGCCACCACCGCCACGAGGATCGAGAGCGCGGCCACGCGGCAGCGCACGCACACCGGTGCCTTCATGCCAGCAGCCTCCGCAGCGCATGGCTCAGCGCATCGGCCAGCAGCACGAGAAGCAGGAACACCAGCAGGATGCTGCTGGCTTCGCCGCCGTTGAGCATCTTCATCGACTGGTCCATCAACTGGCCGAGCCCGCCGGCACCGACGAAACCCATCACCACCGAGGCGCGCACCGCGCATTCCCAGCGGTACACGGTGTACGACGCCAGCTCCTGCGCGGTGTTGGGCAACAGGCCGTAGCACAGCGCCGCGATGCGCCCGCTGCCGCCTTCGAGCAGCGCGCGCGCGGGGCGCGTGTCGGTCGATTCGAGGATCTCTGCGTAGACCTTGCCGAGCATGCCGCCGTAGGTGATGGCGAGCGCGAGCACGCCCGCACCCGGGCCGAGGCCGAGCGCGCGCACGAAGAGCAGGGCCCAGACGATCTCGGGAATGGCGCGCAGCACCATCAGCACCAGCCGGCCCGATTGCCGCAGCACCGCGCCCAGCTTGCGGCCGGGCCCGGGGCCGATGCGCGAAACCGACAGCGCGCGCGTGGTCGCAAAGGCCAGCGGCACGGCGATGACGAACGCCAATGCGGTGCCGGCCGTGGCCATGGCCAGGGTCTCGAGCGTGGCGCGGCCCAGCAGCACCAGGAAAGAGGGCGCGGTTTCGGGCGGCAGGAAGCCCGCGAGAAAGCCACCGACCACCGAGAGGTTGCCCGGCGCGAACAGCGCGGAGGGATTGAACTCGGCCAGTTGCAGCATGGGCCAGGCGATGGCGAGCGCGAGCAGCGTCCAGCCCAGGCGCGCGCGCGCCTGCGGATCGCGCGTGGGTAAAAACGCTGCGCTCACGGACAGTCCGGCGGCACGAAGGCCGGCTCGCGCAGCGCATTCACGGCCTGCGGCGCCTGCGCGGCGGCGCGCGCGGCCTGCAGCCCGCCTTCGCTCGCATAGAGCGCGTCGAGCATGGCGGCGTCGACGTCGCCCGCGGGCAGATCGAACATCACGCGGCCATCGCGCATGCCGACGATGCGCGGAAACCGGCGCAGCGCCAGGTCCACCGCATGCAGCGACGCGACCAGCGTGGCGCCGGTGGCCTCGGCCTGTGCGACCAGTTCATGCACGGTGGCCTCGGCCAGCGTCGGGTCGAGCGCGGAGACCGGCTCGTCGGCCAGCAACAGCGCGGGCCGCTGGTAGAGCACGCGGGCCACGCCCACGCGCTGCAGCTGGCCGCCCGAGAGGCGATCGCAGCGTTCGAACAGCCGGTCTTCGAGCGCGAGGCGCGACAGCACCGCATGCGCGCCCGCGATGTCCGAAGGGCGCAGCAGCGAAGCGATCGCCCGCGCGGTCGACCACTGGCCGAGCCGGCCCGACAGCACGGCCGTGACCACGCGCAACCGCGGCGCGATCGGCGGCGCCTGGTGCACGGTGCCGATGCGCGCGCGCAGTTTGCGCAGCGCGGCGGCGTCGAGCTGCCAGGGCGATGCGTCGAGCAGCCGCACGCTGCCTTCGGTCGGGCGCAGCGCGGCGCCGAGCACGCGCAGCAGCGTGGTCTTGCCGGCGCCCGACGGGCCGATCACGGCCATGCGCTCGCCGGCGCGTGCGGCGAGCGACACCCCGGCCAGCGCGCGCTGGCCATTCGGATGCACCATGCCGACGGCGTCTATCGAGAAGCTCACGCGAAGCGGCCTTCCGTGCGTTGGCTGCTGCCGCTTACTTGATCAGGCCCGCCGACTTGCCCGCTGCCTCGATGCCGTCGTAGTTCGACGACTTGGTGGGCACGAACTTGCTTGCGCGCTGCAGCGCCATGATCTCCTTGTGCGACGGGTTCGAGGGGTCGAGCTTGAGGAAGGCGTCGGTGATCTTCTGGGTGAGGGCGGGATCGAGCCCGGGGCGCACGGTCCAGTTGTAGTCGTAGTAGGTGGGGGTGGTGGCGAGCACGCGCACCTTGGCGGCGTTCGGGTTCTTCGTCTCGACCAGCTTGTCCCAGACCGAGGCGTTCAGCACGCCGGCCTCGGCGCGCGCGGCGGCCACGAAGGCGACGGTGGCGTCGTGCGCGCCCGAGAAGGCGACGGTCTTGAAGTCTTTCTCGGGGTTGATGCCGGCCTGCATCAGGAAGTAGCGCGGCATCAGGCTGCCCGAGGTGGAGGAGGGCGCACCGAACGCGAAGGTCTTGCCTTTCAGGTCGGCCAGCGTCTTGGCGGTGCTGTCGATCGGCACGATGAACTTGCTCGTGAACACCTCGTCCTCGGCGCGCTGCACGATCGGAACCGCGCCGCCCTGCGTGCGGATGCGCGCCTGCACGAAGGTGAAGCCGCCGAGCCAGGCGAGGTCGATCTTGTTCGTCGCGAGGCCCTCGACCACGGCGGCATAGTCCGTCACGGGCGTGAACTGCACCTGGAGCCCGGTTTCCTTCTTCAGGTAGTCGCCGAGCGGCGTGAACTTGCGCTGCAGTTCGGTCGGCGCTTCGTCTGGAATGGCGGACACGCGCAGCACCTTGCCCTGGGCCGAGGCACCGAGGGCGGCGACGGTGAGCGAAAGCGCAAGGGCAATGCGAAGAAAGGGCTTCATGGGGGAAATGGACGCAACAGGGCGCCTGGAGAACGCGGAGCCCTCGATTGTAGAAACCCGCAGGCGGCGCCCGGGGCGCGCCGCTTCGATAATGCGGCATGACCGACACACCGACGACGTCCCCTCTCAATCCGCTTGCGCCGCTGCGGCTCACGAGCTTCTCGCACGGCGGCGGCTGCGGCTGCAAGATCGCGCCGGGCGTGCTCTCCGAGATCCTGAAGAACAGCGGCGCCGGGCTGATCCCGCAGGAGCTGATGGTGGGCATCGAGACCGCCGACGACGCGGCCGTCTACCGGCTCAACGATCGCCAGGCGCTGATTGCGACCACCGACTTCTTCATGCCCATCGTCGACGATCCCTACGAGTTCGGCCGCATCGCCGCGACCAACGCGATCAGCGACGTCTACGCCATGGGCGGCCGGCCGATCATGGCGCTGGCGCTGGTGGCCATGCCGGTCGACCAATTGCCGCTGGCGGTGATCGGCGAGATCGTGCGCGGCGGCCAGGACGTGTGCCGCGCGGCGGGCATCCCGATCGCGGGCGGCCACACCATCGATTCGGTCGAGCCGATCTACGGCCTCGTCGCGATGGGGCTGGTCGATCCGGCACACGTCAAGCGCAATGCCGCGGCCCGGGCGGGCGACGTGCTGGTGCTCGGCAAGCCGCTCGGTGTGGGCGTGCTGTCGGCGGCGCTCAAGAAGGAGCAGCTGCCGCTCGCGGGCTACCGCCAGCTCATCGACAACGCCACCCGGCTCAACACGCCGGGCATGGCGCTGGCACCGATGCCGGGCGTGCACGCAATGACCGATGTCACCGGCTTCGGCCTGGCCGGCCACACGCTCGAACTGGCGCGCGGCGCGGGGCTCACCGCCGTCATCGACTGGGCGCAGGTGCCGCTGCTCGACGGCGTGGCCGCGATGGTGGCCGAAGGCTTCGTGACCGGCGCCTCGGGCCGCAACTGGGACGGCTATGGCGCCGGGGTCGAACTGGCGCCCGGCCTGCCCGCCACCGCGCAGGCGCTGCTGACCGATCCGCAGACCTCGGGCGGGCTGCTCGTGAGCTGCGCGCCAGAGGCCGTCGACGCGGTGCTCGGCGTGTTCCGCGACGAAGGCTTCGCGCAGGCCGCGGTCATCGGACACATGGCGCAGGGGCCCGCCGGCCTGCGCGTTGCATGATGCGCACGCGGCGCTTGTTCCTCTTCATGGCGGCCGTCGCCGCGGTGGCCGCTTTCGGCCCGCAGGCGCAGGCGGCCGACGTGGTGCGCTGCACCGATGCGGGCGGACGCATCATCTACACCGATGGCCCGTGCCCGCCCGGCAGCCAGCTGTCGCGTCAGGTGCCGATCAGCGAGCCGCTCTCGGTCGTGCCTGCGCCCGGTTCGGCCGGCGAAGCACGCCGGCCGGCGGCCACGCCGCCAGCGCCACCACAAGCACCGCCGGCACCTCCGGCAAGCCCGCCGGCCGCTGCCGCACCGCAGGGGCCGGCGATCATTCCGCGCTACGCCGACGAGCGCACCCCGCCGCCGCCGCCCGAGCCGCCGCTCTACGGCTGGGGGCCCGATCCGTACTACGACGGCGGGCGCCCGATCGTGCGTCCTCCGAGGCCGCCACGGCCGGTGGATCCGGGCCCGCCGCCGGGCAAGCGGCCCTGCGCAAACCTCGCAGGCATCCAGCGCGGCAACTGCTGAAGAGCACGCAGCGTTGACGACGCCCGCCTGGACCGTCTACTGCGACGGCAGCGCCATGCCGAACCCGGGCCGCATGGGCGCCGGCGCCGTCATCACCGCGCCCGACGGCACCCGCCATGCGCTGTCGCAGGCGAGCCATGCGGTCGGCTGCAACAACGAGGCCGAACTGCGCGCGCTCACGCTCGCGCTGGGCGAACTGAAGGCGCTGGGCGCGACCGCCGTGCGGGCCTATACCGACAACAGCATCCTCGTGGAGCAACTCGGCGGCGCCGCAGCGCGCCCGATCGTGCGCCTGGCGGCGCTCTACGAAGCGGCCCGTGCACTGCTCGCCTCGTTCGAGGAAGCGAGCCTGCAGTGGGTGCCGAGACACCGCAACCACGAAGCCGATGCGCTGGCGCGCGCTTCGCTGGGGTTCGGCCCCAAGCCGCCGCCCAAGGCAGGCAAGAAGGCCAGGCGGCGCTAGACGCGGTGGGCGAGGGCCTATCATGCGCGTCCGTCGCCGCGCACTCGTTTGCCGCGGCCCTCGACTTGAAAGACGCATTCACCGATGACCGATACCGCCGCCCTGCCGCCCCTTCCCGACCACCTCTCCACCGATCCGCGCAGCCCGCACCATGTGCCGGCCGTGTTCGAGCACGACATCGGCATCCGCTTCAACGACAAGGAGCGTGGCGACGTGGAGGAATACTGCATCAGCGAAGGCTGGATCAAGGTGCCCGCGGGCAAGACGGTGGACCGCAAGGGCAAGCCGCTGCTGATCAAGCTCAAGGGCCGTGTCGAGGCGTTCTACCGCTGAGTGCCGTCGATCGCGTCCCGAGAGGGTTGTTTCGGAATTTCGGAAATATTTTCTCGTTTATTGCAATGAACGCCATTGTTTCGGATTTTCAGAAATTCTCACCGTTCAGGTCGCCAGGAACATAGAATTTCGGTTTTTCAGAAACCAGGTGTGCTGATCCGTCGCACGCCGCATGACTGGAAGACCAAATGACCGGAACGCGTGAAGAAGCGGTGCTTGTCGATGCAGCTGGAGCGCTTGGCCCGTACGTGAAGGCCGTGCGCAAGGGGCAGCGGTTGCGCATCGACGATGCTGCAGGCCTCGTTGGCGTCTCGGTGGACACGCTGTCGCGGCTGGAGAACGGCGTTGGCGCCGTTCGGCTCGACAAGCTGCTCGTCGTGCTCGATGGCCTGGGCCTGGCCATGCTCGTGGGCCCCAAGGAGGCGCTGGCCGGCATGGTGCCAGACCCCGAAGCGCTGCGCGATGAACGCGGCTGAGGGCGCCGTGCTTCGGCTGCTGGTCAGCCATGGCAATGAAGAGCGGGTGGGCGAACTCACCTTCACGCCTCGTGAAGACCGATGGAGCTTCTCTTACGACGAGACCTGGCGACGGAAGAAGCTTTTCCAGCTTTCGCCGGCCCTGCCGTGGCAAGCGCCCGAAGGCGGCTACGACTCGAACGCCATCCGGCGCTTCATCGTCAACCTGTTTCCCGAGGGGGCGCCGCTGCGCGCGGCCATCGAACAGCTGCACATCACCCCGGGGAATGCTTTCGCGCTGTTGCGCAGCATGGGCGGCGAGACCACGGGCGCGCTGGAGTTTCATGCCCCCGATCAAGCGCCGCCCGCGCGCGTGCAAGCCCGGGCGCTGCCGCGCGCGGAGCTCCACGAACGGATCGTCCAGGCGGAGCCAGGTGATCTCGCGGTCTGGGACGGCAGGCTGCGCATGTCCATCGCCGGCTACCAGGACAAGCTCGTCGTCTTCGCGGCCCACGATCCGGGACTGGACCCGGATGCGGCGATGTGGCTGCCCGAACCGCCGCTTGCATCGACCTACATCCTGAAGCCGCAGCCCCGCACCGATCGCACGCCCCACCTGGTGGTCAACGAGCACTACTGCATGCGCCTGGCGGCCAGCTACACGGATGCGGTGGCGCACGTCTCGGTCATGCGATTGCCCACCCCGGTCCTGGTCGTCGAACGCTTCGACCGCCGACGCACGGCAGAAGGAAGCCGCGACGAAGTTCGCAAGCTGCACGTGATCGACGCGTGCCAGGCCTGCGACATGTCGGTGGATGCGAAGTACGAACGCCATCTCGGCCATGCCGGCGAACTGGCCAGCTACCGCGACGGCATGAGCCTGCGCAGGCTCTTCGGCATCGAGAAGTTCCTGCGGCGGCCGGCGAGGGCGAAGCTGGAGATGCTGCGCTGGGTGCTCTTCCAATGGGTCATCGGCAACGCCGACGCCCACGGAAAGAACTTCTCCTTCTTCGTGCACGGCGAATTGCTCGAGCCGTCGCCCTGGTACGACCTCGTCAGCGTCGAACGGTATCCCCACCTGGACCACAGCTATGCCATGGCCGTGGGCGATGCGTTCGGCTGGGACGAACTCACGCCTTTCAATCTGGCGTACTTCGCGCATCAGTGCGGCATCGGCAGGACGCTCCTGCAGCGCGAGGCCGCGCGGCTTGCCCGTGCGATGTCGAATGCGGGATCGGTGCTCGACGCGCAGGGCTACACCGACGAGGAAAGGGATTTCCTGCTGCCGATCTGCGAGATGGTGCAGGAACGCAGCCGAGCCCTGGTGGAGCGCGCGAAGGCGGCGGCCGTCTTCGCCGCCGGCCACTTCTAGGTACCTGCTACTTCACCGCCTCCACCTTCACCCGCGCATTCGGCGTCTCGCCGAACATCTCGGGCGCGTACATCGCCTCGACGCGGCTCGGCGGCAGCGCGAAGTCGCCGACGTTGTTGAGGCGCACGGTGTACTCGACCTTGACCACGCCCTTGGGCAGGTACTCGTAGTAGCTGCGGAAGGCCTCGAAGCTGCGCTCCTCGAAGGCCGGCCAGCCGGCGCCCGACTTGCGCTCGCCCTGCGTGGCGATCTGCGAGTCGCGGCCCAGGCCCGAGCCCAGGATGGTGGCGCCGCCCGGGATCGGGTCGCTCACCACGACCCAGGTCATGTCGGCGCTGGCGTTCACCTCGAGCGTCACGCGCAGCACGTCGCCGCGCGTGTACTTGCCCGCCACGGCCTGCTCGACCGGCGTGATCGTCTTCTTGAGCGCGTAGCCGGCTGCGAACGGCGCCTTCAGCTGCACCGCCGCGATCGACTGCATCGTGAGCCACGGCTTGCCGCTGCCCTGCTGCAGCACCAGCAGGGTGTCGCGCACCGGCGCGCCCGATGGCGAGGCCGCCCACGGCAGGAACATCGTGTTGTTCTTCAGGTTGCCCGGCGAGGCGGGCGCGCCGAAGAAGGTGGTCTGGTTCGGCGCGCCGGCCGCGTCGGTGGCCTTCACGCGCTCGACCTTGCCCCAGTCGACCTGGGCCTTCGCGTTGCCGAGCGTGGCAGCCGTGATGCCGGCCACCGGCGTGCTCTCGAACAGCTTCGAGAACTTCTCGAGCGCGAGCCCGCCCCAAAGGTTGGCGGTGGTGGTGTGCCAGGCGCCGTTCTGCTGGCGGCCGATGAAGCCGTTGGCGAGCTTGCCGATGTCGTCGCGCCACGCCGGGTCGTCCATCACGCTGAGCAGCAGGCGCGCCGTGTTGACGTCGCCATTGGTCATGAGCCACCACCAGTAGTCGTCGCGCTCGGTGCTGAAGACCAGCTTGGTGCCCTGGTAGGACAGCCGCGCCTTGAGCACGTTGTTGGCCTCGTCGAGACGCTGCTGGCGTTGCGGCGCATCGGGCATGCGCTTCAAGATGTCGAGCCAGTCGATCACCGCGCTCGTGGGCCACTGGTTCGGCGCGATGGTGATGCTGCCGAGCATGCTGGGCTTGGCCGCACCGTAGCGCGACAGCGCCTCGAGCGCGGCGAGTTTGCGCACGTCGAGGTCCTTGCGCGGGCTCCAGAACTCGCGCTGGATGCGGCCTTCGACGAAGGCGATGAGGCCCGCCTGCATCGGCGCACGCTGTTCGTCGGCGAGCGCGAAGGCGGGGTTCAGCGCCGCGGCCTCGTGCGTGGCCGCCAGCAGGTACGACGTGAGGATGTCGCTGCCGCGGTTCGATTCGCCGTCGCGCGGCGGAAAGTAGCTCGCGAGGCCGTCGCTGTCGAGATAGGTCGGAAGCTGCGCCAGCACGCCCTGCCACATCTTCGCGTCGCGCAGGCCGACGGCCTTGCTGGTCTTCTGCTCGAGGCAGGTGAAGGCATAGTTGGCGAACCAGTCGCGCACGCCCGGCAGGCCCTCGGCGAGCTTCGGCTGCAGTGCGAGCTTGAGCCCGCCGCGGCCCGCGAGTGCGTCGGCCGGCGGTGCCACGTCGATGGTGAACGGTCCGTCGAGCTGCACCAGCGTGGCCTGCTGCACCGTGAGCGGCACCGAGGGCACGATGCGCTGGCGCACCTTGAGCGCGTCGCGCGCATCGCCGAGCGTGTCCCTGGCCTCGATCTCCCACAGGATGGCCTCGGCTCGCGTCTGGGCGAGCTGTGCGGGCGCGGTCACGGTCCATGCCAGTTCGCGGGCTTCGCCGGCCGGGATGTCGACGGTCTGCGGCGCCAGCGTGAGCAACGTGGCGCGCGGCGTGGCCTCGACCTTCATCGGCTTTTGCGTGGTGTTGCGCAGCGTGACCTGGGCGCGGAACTCGTCGTCCTCGCGCACCAGCGGCGGCAGGCCGCTGATGATCTGCAGGTCTTGCGTGGCCTGGATGCTGGCCTGGCCAGTGCCGAAGAGCCCGGTGCCCGCATCGGCAACCGCGACGATCCTGAAGGTGGTGAGCGCATCGTTGAGCGGCACCGTCACCACGGCCTGGCCGTTGGCATCGAGCACCAGCTTCGGGTTCCACAGCAGCAGGGTGTCGAGCAGTTCGCGCGTCTGGCCCTTGCCGCCGCCGCCGCCCGCGGGCACCGCCTTGCGGCCGTAATGCCGCCGGCCGACGATCTCCATCTGCGCGGTCGACGTGGCGACGCCCCAGCTGCGCCGCTGCAGCATGGCATCGAGCAGGTTCCAGCTGTCGTTGGGCATCAGCTCGAGCAGCGCCTGGTCGACCGCGGCGAGCGCCACTTCGGCACCGGCCGCGGGCTTGCCGTCGGGAAGCTTGGCGGTGATGGTGACCTGCGCCTTGCCGCGCACCGGGTAGGCCGGCTTGTCGCTGGCCACCGTCACCTCGATCTGGTGTGCGCGCGCGCCGACGCGGATCTCGGCCATGCCGAGGCGGTAGGCCGGCTTGCTGAGGTCGACCATCGCGGTCGGCGCGACGTATTCCTTGCCTTCGTACCAGAAGGCGGTCCACCACTCGCGCGGGGCCTTGAAGCCCCAGGTGAAGAAGCTGTACCACGGCACCTCGCGCAGCCGGCCGCGCAGCGCGAGCACGCTGACGTAGGCGTTCGGCCCCCATTCGGGCTTGACCTGCAGGCTCACGGTCGGGTCCTTGCCGTCGAGCTTGACCACGTGGGTCTCGATGATGCCTTCGCGCTCCACCGACACCAGCGCGGTGGCAAAGCGGAACGGGCTGCGTACCTGGAACTTGGCGGTCTCGCCGGGCTGGTAGCTCTTCTTCTCGGGCAGCACGTCGATGCGGTCGTTGTCCTCGCCGCCGAACCAGAGTTCGCCCTGCTTGGTCACGTAGACCGAGCTGGCGGCGCGCGCATCGCGGCCGTCGCTGTCGGTGGCGCTGGCGATCAGCTCGACCTCGCCGGTTTCCTTGAGCTCCGATTCGCACAGGAGCAGGCCGCGCGCGTCGCTCTTGCCGCTGCAGACGGTGCCGATCTCCTTGATGTCGGTCTTGTTGTCGTAGGTGTAGAAGCCGCCCACCATGCGCTTGCGGCTGGTGGTGGTGGTGCGCGCCACCGCGCGCACATTGAGCGTCACGCCGGCCTGGGGCTTGCCCGAGAGGTCGAGCGCGAGCGCCTGGTACTTGAGCTTCTGGCCGGTCGAGACCCAGCCCTCGGTCTTGATGCCCGCAATCACCGAGGCGGGCCACAGCGTCTGCGTGCTGCGCAGGGTCTGCACCTCGCCGTTCGGGTCGGCGTAGGTGGCTTCGAGCAGCAGCTCGCGCGCGGCCCGTACCTTGGGCACCTTGTCGATCGTGACCTGGCCGGCGCCGTCCTTGTTGAGCGTGAGCGGCAGCTTGTCGGCGATCACGCGCGTGTCGCTGGCGGCGTTCGGGTCTTCCTCGCCCGATGCGCTGGTGTCGGCACCGGTGGCCGCCTGCGACCCCTCAGGCTGCACGCGCGGCGGCTGGAAGCTGAAGGCCTCGTGGTCGGCAAAGCCGAGGCTCTTGCCGCGCACCATGGCCGAGACACGCACCGGCAGGTTGGCGGCCGCGCCGCCGGCCACGTAGTTGATCTGCACTTCGGCCGGCACCGAGGTCGCGTTCACGAGCGGTTTCTTTTCGACCGGTGCGATGCGGCCTTCGAGCACCGGGAGGCGGAACTCCTCGACGCGGAACTGGCCGGTCGAGAAGCTGCGGCCATCGCCGTCGCTCTCGCCGTTGCCATCGCCTTTGCCGTCGCCGGCCTGCAGCGCGACCTGGTAGACGCCGAGCTTGGCGGCGGGCGGGATCGCGAAGATGTTCTCGGCGCTCAGGCCGCCGGTCGGCGTCTTGCGCCAGGCCAGCGGCTGCGTGAAGCGTTGGCCGCTGCCGGTGTGGGTGACGACCAGCGTGGCGGGCTGGTCTGCATCTTTCTCAGGCAGACCGAAGCCCTTGCTGGTTTGCGTGCGCAGCAGGTGCTTCATCGACACCGTCTCGCCGGCGCGCAGCAGGGTGCGGTCAAAGATGGTGTGGGCCACGCGGTCGGGTTCGGCCTGCAGGCTCGTGGGCACGTTGAAGCGCCAGGGCTCGATGCCGCGCTGCCAGTCGCTCCAGGTGAAGGCGAGGTCCTCGACGCCCTTGTCGTCCTTGGCGCGGGCGCTGACGAACCAGGCGTCGCTGTTGTAGTCGCCGGGGCTGTTGCAGCTGGGCGCGTCGGGCGACACGCCCGCGAGCTTCACGATGCCGTTGATATCGGTGGTGCCCGAGGCGACCGCGACACCGCGGCAGTCGGACACGCGCACTTCGGCATTCGGCACCACCTTGCCCTTGTCGAGCGTGGTGACCCAGGCCATCGAATTCTCGCGGCCGAGCTTGAAGTGCACGGCCAGGTTGGTGGCCAGCGCAGTGGTGCGCACGTACATCGTGCGGCCGGCGCCGTAGCGCTCGTCGAGCAGCGAATCGCCGAGCTTCTGCGAGGCGATCTCGAGCACGTGGAAGCCCGGGGTCAGCGGGATGCCGATGACCTCGAAGGGGCGCGGGTCGCCGCTCTCGGCCTTGGGCATGTCGAGCGTCTTCACGCCCGACTGGCCGGCCAGCAGCGAGAGCATGCGCGTCTGCACGTGGCTGCGCTCGTTGCGCTCGATGACCGGCGGCAGCGTGCCCTTGACGTCCTTGCGTGCCTGCTCGCGGCTCACGGTGTAGTCGTCGTAGCGGCGCACCTTGCGGAACCACGCAATGATCTCGGCGTCGGTCTTCGGGTTGATGTCGCTCACCTTGCCGGGCGTGAGCGCCTGCACCATGAGCGCGGGCTCCACGCGCCGCACCGTCACCGGCATCATCGCGGGCATGTCGGGCTCGGCGAGCCGCTCGACCACGCCGAACGGCGAGGCCGCGAACTTGGCCAGCGGCGGCATTGCGCCGGTCGACACCTTCAGCGGAAAGCTGCCGGGCGATGCGAGTGCGCGGCCCGAGGCGTCCTCGAACTTGGCTGGCAGCTCGATCGTGAAGGCGGTGTCCTCGGGGAACGGCGCGCTGAAGCTCGCCGCGCTGACCACGTCGTCGTCGCTCGGCGAACCGCCCTCGTCCCCGAGCTTGGCCGGCGCCGGCTTGGCGCCGCCCTTGAGCTGGATCTGCGCGGCCATCTTGCGCGTGACCGGCGCGTTGAACTGCAACTGCATCGGTCGCAGCGGCAGGCAGGCGGCCTGGGCGTTCTCGCGCTCGCAGCTGAACGACACCGCGAACGGCTCGCGCACCTGGAAGCCCAGCCGGCGCTCCACGTTGTTGGCCACACCCGACGGCGTGGCCACGCCCTTGCCGTACACGAGCTGCACCTTGCTGCCCGGCGTGAGCGTGCGGTTGCACTGCAGCGCCACGAAACGCAGCGGCTCCTTCTCGGCCGCCTTGTCGCGGCCGAAGGCCTTGAGCAGGGCGGTGCGCTGTGCGCCCTCGAGCAGCCGCACGGGAATGCGCTCGCCGAGGTCTTCCGCCGCGCACCAGACGTTCTGGCGCACGCTCTCCACGGTGGCCGCGCCATTGAGTTCGAGCACGAACATCTGCTGTTCGTCGATGCGGCCATAGGTGCCCGGCATGACGTTGCGCACGAACGGCCCGCCGCTATTGAATTGATAGCGTTCGGGGCCGGTCAGCTCTCCGCCCGAGGCGGGCTTGAAGGTCGCGATGCGCGTCACCGTGCAGCGCACGCCCGGCGGCAGGTCGTTCTCGAAGTCGTAGACCCATTGCTTCGCATCGGTCCAGCGGCCGGTGCCCTTGCCGGCCTGCGCGTCGGTGCAGCTCACCGCGAGTGGTGCCGGCGCCTTGGGGTCGCCGAAATCGATAGCGGCCTGGTCGAACTTGGCGACCACCTGGCGCACCCGCGACACCTCGCCCTGGGGCGTGAGGCTGGTGATCTGGAGGGCGATGGCGGGACCGCCCCACAGGGCGGCGGTGGCCAGGAGCCATGCTGGAATGATTCTTTTCAATTGTTTCTCCACCTGAAGCAGCGCGCAGCGTAGCCGATTTGCGAGGCGGGCCGGCCGTGCCGGACGCGAGTACGGTGTTGCGTTCAGGCGATGCGCCGTGCGGCAGATTGCGGTCGATGCCTTGAAGCCCCGCCTCCAGGTAGCGCTCACGACAGCGAGCAACCTGCACGGGCTTGATGTCGAGCTGATCGGCGATTCTTCGTTCTGCAGCCCCTGCGCAGCCAGCAGCAAGATGCGCGCGCAGTAGAGCGCCGGAGGCGGCACGTCTCGCACCCCTGTGATATACAACGGAAGAGCGATCAGGTGACCAACGTACGTCTGAACTGGATAAGACCATGAATGCACTGACGAAGCCGCAGAAACTGCATTCGCAGATCAGCGCACAAGAGCGCGCACGTCGTCAGGCGAGTATCGACAACGCACGCGGCAGCGTGCGCTACGAGGGCTTCATCCTGTCGCCCGAGATCGAGGAGATCAACCGCCGATTCATCGACGGTGAATTGACTGGCGACCAGCACATCGAAGCCATCAAGGCCGCTGTGCTGCATGGATGATCGTCAGCGGGTAGAGCGGAACGAAGGCGCGCTCACTTTTGGGCGAATAGCGGAACTTGATCGCACGCCAGTAGAAGGCAAATTCGACGCGGCACACCTGAAAGAGATCCACCGCCGCATCTTCCAAGACCTGCCACACCATGCACCGGGTGAGTACCGCCCGGATGCCCCGGGTGGTTGGGTCAAGGGGCGTTCGCTTGAGGCTTCGCGCAGCCGCTATCCCGTCCACTATGCGCCGCGTAGCCAGGTTGATGCCCGTGTCGAAAAAGTGCTGGCCGAATTCGGCGGCCCTGACAGGCTGCGGGGCCTGAACGCAGAGCAGTTTTCCAGCCACATGGCCAAGCTGTACGGCGACCTTGACCACCTGCACCCGTTCAAGGAGGGCAATAGCCGCACGCTGCGCGCCTTCACGGCGCAGATCGCCCGCGAAGCTGGCGTCGAATTCAGTTGGGGAACCACCGACGTCGACGCGGCCAGCCGCGATCGGCTCTACATCGCCCGCGACAAGGAAGTGATGCAGCGTGCTTTTCCCGGCCTGGATCAAGATCGCGCACTGAGGACCAGCAATCCGGCCGAGACTCGGGCCTATGTAATGTTCGTAGCGCCGTTCAGGAAGTCCGATGGGCTGGAAAAGCTCATCAAGGAAGCGGCCTATAGGGCCGAGGACTTGGACGCGGCCAAGTCATTCCGCGAGGAATCGCAGGAGGACGCACAAAAAAAGAATCCTGCCTTGGCAGGCAGTTTCGCCAAGTTGGCCGCCATCGAGCGCAAGGCCGAAGCGGACGGAATCACCGTCCAGCAGCGCAGCGCCGTGGTGGCGCATGCGCGCGAGATCTTGGCCATCAACATTGAGCGCGGCGAGCGACCCGCGCAGACCATCAAAGAGGTTCAGGAAAGCGAGAAGGGCGTCGACCGCGGGGCGCCCGAGAGATAGACCTGTCCGGCTTGTTCGCGCCTGGATGGCTGCTCAATCGACCGGCTCGATGTACATCAGCGTGGTCACCGTTCTGGAAATCCAGCGGGGATCAGCCTGCTGGCCCTTCGCGGCGGCGAGCGGCAAGCAGCCATCTTGAATCGCTGGCTCGAGGAGATGGTTCCGCCCGCCTTCGATGGGCGCATTCTTTCGGTCGACCGCATGATTGCGCGCCGCGCGGCACAGCTGCCGTGGGCGCATGTTCGCAATTACCACGATCCTCTTAACGCGGCAACGGGCGTGGTGCACGGTGCTGCGATCGCGACGCGCAACGTCAAGCATTTCGCGGCCGCGGGCGCGAAGTTGATTGATCCTGGAAGTAGGGTGCTGACCACCGGCGATGCCGGCGGCCGAGGGGCGAGCATGATGTCTTCATACAATTGGCTACGTCGTGCGTGCGCCGCGCAGACCGCCACCGAGACCTCGCCGCCGACCGATGAAACGTTACTGGGAAATAGACGCCTTGCGCGGGCTGATGCTCGTGCTGATGACCGTCACGCACCTGCCCACGCGCGTGACCGATCCGCTGGGCCAGCCCTTCGGCTTCGTCTCGGCGGCCGAGGGCTTCGTGCTGCTGTCGGCTTTCGTCGCCGGCTTGGTCTACAGCCGGATCGGCCACGTGCGCGGCGTCGAGCCGATGCGCCAGGCCTTCTGGCGCCGCGTGCTCAAGGTGTACCTGTGCCAGGCGGCGATCCTGCTGTTCCTGTTCACCGTGATCACCGCGCTGGGGCTGCACATCGACCAGCCCGCGGTCAAGAACCTGGTGTCGTACTACCTCGCCGAGCCGGGCAAGGGCTTCGTCTTCGGGCTGCTGCTGATCTACGAGCCGGCGCTGCTCGACATCCTGCCGATGTACATCTTCTTCATGCTGCTGAGCCCCTGGGTGCTGGCGTTCGCGATGCGCCACGGCTGGACCGCGGTGATGGTGGTGAGCGTCGTGATCTGGTCGCTGGCGCAGTTCGGCCTCAGCGAGCGCATCTACGAACTGGCGGTGCGCTGGCTGGGGCTGCCGGTGCCGTTCCACGAGATGGGCGCCTTCAACAGCTATGCCTGGCAGTTCCTGTGGTTCGCGGGGCTGTGCATGGGCGCCAGCCGCAACATGCCCGATGCCCGGCCGCTGCATTTTCCGGCCTGGATCTGGGCGCCGGCGCTCGCGATCGCGCTCTACGGCTTCTGGTGGCGCCACCACGGCATCAACGGCCAGGCGCCGTTCGGCGGCGACGTCGAATTGAACCTGCTGTTCGACAAATGGCAGCTCGGGCCGCTGCGGCTCGTCAACCTGCTGGCGCTCGGCGTCCTGGCGGTGCGATTCGGGCCCTGGCTCATGCGCCGGATTCCGCGCCTGCATTGGCTCGAGGCCATGGGCTCGGCCTCGCTGCCGGTGTTCTGCGCGCACCTGGTGGCGGTGCTGCTGGTGCTGGCCTTCTATGGCGACAGCCAGACCGCGCGGCCCTGGTGGGGCGACGGGCTGCTGCTGCTGGCGGTGTTCGGGGGCATGTACGCGGTGGCGCGGGTCTCGCGCGGCGCCGACGTGCCGCCGCCGGCCGACGAGGTGGCTACAGAGCCCGCTCGGGCCTGACCCCCTTGCGCGGCGCTACGGCGCGACTCAAAGGTGCGCAGCGATGATCGAACGCCAGAGCCGGTAGCCCTCGTCCGTCAGGTGCAGCCGGTCGCCGAGGAACAGCTCGGGCCGCGGGCGGCCGTCGGTGCCGATCATCGGCGTGTAGATGTCGATGTATTCGCTGTTGGGCAGCCGGTTCAGGTAGGCCGCGATCACGTTGTTGGTCTCGCGCACCTGCGGCAGCAGGTGCTCGCGCGAAGGGCTCGGCTTGACCGAAATGAAGCTGATGCGTGTGTCGGGCAGCTCGGCGCGCACCGTGTTGGCAAAGTGCGCAAAGCTCTCGAGCACCTGCAGCGGCGTGCGGCCTTCGGCCAGGTCGTTGTCGCCGGCATACACCAGCACCTGGCGCGGGCGGTAGCGAACCACCAGGTCGCGCGCAAACAGGCTGCAGTCGGCCAGGGTCGAACCGCCGAAGCCGCGGTTGACGATCTGCGGCAGCTGGCTGAAGTCCTGCGACAGGTTCTTCCACATGCGCACGGTCGAGCTGCCCACGAACACCACGCCGCCGGGCGTGGGAAAGCGCTGCTGGTCGGCCCGCGCGAAGGCCGCGAGCTCGTTGTGCCAGCGGGCCTTGGCGGCCAGGTAGTCGGAGGCGTTCTCAACCGTGGTGGAACCGTCGGCTTCGTAGGGGAAGGCGGCCGACGCGGTCTGGGCCTGGGCGGCGAACACGGTGGCGGCGGCGAGCGCCAGGGCCGCCAGCGCGGATTTCATCATCGAGGGCATGGCAAACACGGGGGCAGGGGAGTCGGTCAGGTCGTCTTTTCGATCAGCGCGCCCTTGAACAGCACGGGGCCGGTGGGGCCGCGCTCGCTCGGCACGCCGCCTTTGGGCTCGAGGCTGATCGCGAGCGCGGGCACGCGAACATCGGATTCTGACGCAGGCAGCCGCAGCGCCGGCGCATGGTCGAGCACGCCGAGCGAGCGCGGCGCGCCACCGGGCGGCAGCGCCCAGAGCTGCAGCGACTTGTCGGCGCCCTCGTCGTAGCTGCCCACGCGCTGCAGCACGAGCTGCCGCTTCTTCGGGTCGAAGGTGACGAGCATCGAAGCGGCGGCGTTGTCGTCGGACAGCACGGCGACGTACTGGATGGCCGGCGCATTCTGCAGCTGCTCGCGCAGGTTCACGCCGACCACCACCGCCATCACCGTGGCGAGCGCGCCGGCCGCAGCAGCGCCACGCCAGAGCGCAAGGCTGCGCAGCCATCCGCCCTGTGCGGGCGGCGGCGCCTGGCGCTGCCGCGCAAGGGCCTGCTGCGCCTGCTCGGCCTCGATCATGTTGCGGATGCGGGTCCAGACTGCGGCGTCGGGCACGACCGGGCGCTGCAGCTCGGTCATGCTCGCGAGCCGGCTTTGCCATACGAGCGCCGCGGCGCGCACTGGCGCCTGTTCGCGCGCCAGGGTCTCGAAGCGCCGGCGGGCGCCGCCGCGCAGGGTGCCGAGCGCATGGCTCGCGGCCAGCAGGTCGAGCAGTTCGGGGTGGGCGATGAGGTTCATGTCAGTGGCGCCCGGCCGCCCGAAGGCACTGACGCGCCCCCTCGGGGGGCAGCGGACCGCGAGAAGCGGGGGAGCGTGGGGGTAGTTTCATGGCGGGGCTGCTTTCGTGGCGGCTACGCGAAGCGCGCCATGCAGATGCGCAGCTTTTCCAGCCCGCGGCGGATCCAGGTCTTGACCGTGCCGAGCGGCAGCTTGAGCTGCTCGGCCAGCTCGCCATGGCTCAGCTCGCGCAGGTAGGCCAGGCTCACGACCTCGCGCTGGCGGGCCTCGAGCTGGCTCAGGCACTGGTGCAGCGCCCAGGCCTGTTCGCTCGCATCGGCGGTGTCGGCGGGGTTCGGCGCATCGGATTCGAGCGTCTCGGCCATCAGCTCGTCGAACTCCTGCGTCAGCTGGGCGCGGTCGGCAGTGCGGCGGCGCAGCAGGTCGAGCGAGCGGCTGCGCACGATCAGGCCCAGCCAGGCGAGCGGCGGGCTCAGCGTGCCGCGGTAGTCGGCAGCGGCGCGCCAGACCGTCATGAACGATTCCTGCAGCACGTCCTCGGCCCATTCGCGCTGCCGCACCACGCGCATTGCCAGACCCATGAGGCGCGGCGAGGTACGGTCGTAGAGCTCGCGCAGGGCGGCCTCGTCGCGGCGGCCGATGCGGTCGATCAATGCGATCAGCTCGGCGTCTGGGCTGGGTACTGTCATGCGCGGATTGTGGGGCATGGGCGTGCATCACCCAGGTACGGCGGCGGGGCGCGCGCGGATTCAGCTTGTCCATGTGAATCCAGTTGGCCGCGGCCTGCGTAGAGGCAGCGAGACCGCACGCGGCGCGCCGCGCCCGTGCTCGGTCTTCCGGGCGTTCATCACCCTGTCCAAACCTCCACACAAGGAACCGACCATGACCTTCCGCACCCTGACGGCCCTCGCTGCCGCCGCCGGCCTTGCCGCCTGTTCCGGCATGGGCCCCAGCCAGCCCACGATGATGTATTCGCAAGCCAGCCTGCCCGACGCGGTGAAGGTGCCGGCCGGTCACGCCGTGTTCATGGAGACCGTGGGCGCCGGCGACATTACCTACGAATGCCGCGCCAAGGCCAACATGCCCGGCCAGCACGAATGGGTGTTCGTCGGCCCCGACGCCCGCCTGATGGACCGTGCCGGCAAGCAGGTCGGCAAGTACTACGGCCCACCGGCCACCTGGGAAAGCATGGACGGCTCCAAGCTCACGGCCACCCAGGTGGCGGTGGCGCCCAACGGCACTGGCAACATCCCGCACCAGCTCGTGAAGGCGAACCCCGCCATGGGCGCGGGCGCGATGCAGGGCGTGAGCTACATCCAGCGCGTGGCAACCCGGGGCGGCGTGGCGCCGGCCATGGCCTGCGGCGCGTCGAACATGGGTCAGAAGCAGATCGTCAAGTACCAGGCGGACTACATCTTCTACCGCGCGGGCTGAAGCCCCCGCCGGGCCTCGCTTGCCGCGCTAGGAAACATTTCGGACACGTATACTCCGCCCCCAAACGAGGAGCGGGGCGCACCAGCGCGTGCGAACGAGGAATGAAGAAAATTGCGATCGTGCGCACGCCCTGCGTGGGCGCGCCGTAGCGGGCGGGCATCGTGCGCGCGACCGCCACCCACACCACCACTGCCGCCGGCGAATCGCCGGCGCTGCCGCCGCCTTTCTGGCATCGGCTCAACAGCTTCTTCGCGTTTCCGTTCCAGCTGCGGCCGCTGGGCTACGGGCTGCTCCTCGCGTTCAGCAGCATGCTTTTTCAGCTGGTTCCGATCCTGCCCTCCGCGCTGTCGCTGCTCGTCATCGAGCTTGGCATCGTGCTGGCGGCCAGCCGCTACGGCTTCAAGGTCACGGCGCTCGGCGCGCAGGGCATCTGGCGCTCGGCCGACTTTCCGCGCGCACTCGACCCCGACTGGACCCATCTGCCATGGAAGCTGTTCGCCATCTCGCTGGTGCAGGGCGCGGTGATCGGCTGGCTCGCCTGGTTCGAGCCGGTGCTCGGCACCGTGGCGCTGTTCGTCGTGTCGTTCACCTTTCCGGCCGCGGTGATCGTGCTGGTGCAGTCGGCCAGCTTCTTCCAGGCCATGAATCCCGGCCACATCATGGATGCGATGCGCATCATCGGCTGGCCGTACGCGCTGCTGTGCTTCTTCCTGTTCTTGCTGAGCTCGGGTGCGCAGATCGCGATCGGTTTGCTGCTGCCGGTGATCGATGGCTTGATCGTGCTGCCGATCGCCAATTTCGCGTTCATCTATTTCGGCTGGGTGATGGCGAGCCTGCTCGGCTACGTGATGTACCAGCACCACGATGCCTTCGGCATTGACCTGCTGCCCGGCGGTGGACGCGACGACGGCGCGCCGGCAGACCGCCGCACGCCCGAGCAGATCGCCGCGCAGCGCACCGACGCCGAGGTGGCGCAATTGGTGACCGATGGCGACCTGCCCGGCGCGCTCGGCGTGGCCTACGAAGCGCAGCGCACGGCAGCGGCCGACGACCTGGCGGCGCACCGGCGCTACCACCGCGTGCTGCTGCTCGTGCCCGACAAGGCGGCCACGCTGCTCGACCATGCGCGGCGCTTCATCGCGCTGCTGATGCGGCGCGACCTGGCCTCCGAGGCGCTGAAGGTCTTCAAGGCTTGCCGCGAGAAGGACAAGGGTTTTGCGCTCGACGACTCCGTCACGGTGATGACGCTGGCCCGCGCCGAATGGCGCAACGGCGATGCACACGGCGCGCTCGCGCTGCTGTCGGGTTTCGACCGGCGCTTCCGCGGCGACGCGGCGATCCCGCAGGCCTACGAACTCGCGGCGCGGGTGCTGGTGCAGGGGCTCGGCCGCACCGACATGGCGCAGCCGATCCTCGCGACGCTCGAATCGCGCTATCCGGAGAGTGCCGAGACGCAGGAAGTGCGCTGGCTGCTGCGGCCTGTCGCCTGAGGGTTCGGCGGCCGGGGTCTACGCGCGCTCGAGCGCGCGCGTCACCATGTCGTTGGGTGCCAGCCGCAGCAGGTGCGGCAGCCAGTCACGCGCCATCTCGCGCTCGCCCGCATGCAGCAGCCCGTTGGCGCAGACCGAAAGCGTGTCGGCCAGTTCGGGGTGTGCGGGCGCGGTCTTCAGCAGCACGCGGCACAGCGTGTCGGCATCCTCGAACTGCCCCGCACGCGTGAAGCGGCGCGCGAGCCGGGCCATGTCGTCGGGCCGCAGGCGCATCCCCGGCTTGGCCTGGTCGAGGTAGCTGCGGTAGCTGGCGTGCTGCAGCGCCAGCGTGTCGGGGTCGGTGGCGGGCAGGCGGAAGATGCGGCGCGCGGCCTGGTGGAAGTCGTCGCTCGCGGGCTGCAGCCGCGCCGTGTTGAACCAGGCGCGCAGCGTGTCGGCGTCGCGCGGGCGCAATTGTGCGGCGGCGCGCCATGCCGCGGTGGCGGCATCGAACTTCATCTCGGCGCCCAGCCGCCGCGCCGCGGCCACGTGGCGCGCGAAGTCCTTGCCGTCGTCGTCGCCATTCCGCGCCGTTTCGGCGGCCACCGCGTCGGGCGACTTGACGCGGCCGAGCGCCATGGCCCCGGCCATCAGCGCCGCCCCGGTCAGAAGGCCGCCGAGGTGCGCCATGTAGGCAATGCCCTGGCCGCCAACCCAATGCTGCAGCAGCTCGTTCGCGACCCAGGCCGGCAGCAGCAGCAGGGCCGGCGCGGTGACGTAGTTGAAATAGAAGAACAGCTGGTAGAAGAAGCGGATGCGCCGCAGCCGGTACATCACCGCGTACATGCCCATGAGCGCCGAGATCGCGCCCGAGGCGCCCACGCCGTGGTTGAGCTGCCCCGCATAGGCCCAGCCGGCCAGCGCGGAGGCGCCGACCGCGCCGAGCAGGTAGAAGGCCAGGTAGGTGCCGCGCCCCAGCGCCAGCTCGACCGAGAAGCCGAACAGGAAGAGGAACAGCATGTTGCCCAGCAGGTGCCCGGTGCTGCCGTGCAGGAACGCGGCCGTGAGCCAGGTCCAGGGCTTGGCGGCGGCGCCTTCGGCATAGTCCTGGGCCCAGCGCGTGGTGAACGGCGCGGGCCGCATCGCCTGGTACTGCGCGCGCTCGTGCTTCCATTCATCGAAGCGCGGGTTCGCGGGCGTGATGACCTCGTCGGCCCGCAGCTTGCGCAGGAACTCGCGGTCGTTTTGCAGGGCCGCGAGCAATTGCGCGTGGGCTTCGTCGTGCGGCAGCATGCGCCGGGCGAGCTTGCCGCGCTCAGGCTCGGTGTTTTCGAGCCATGCCACGAAGGGCGGCAGCTCCAGCGCGGGCAGCACGCTGTTCACGTAGTAGTGGGCCGCACGCTGCTCGGCTTTTTCCTCGCTGCGCTGCGGCCCCCAGAACACGGCCATGTTCACGAGGATCAGCAGCACCGTCATCCACGGCGGATGGCGCCAGCTCGGCCGGTTCTCGAGCGGGATGGCGTAGAACAAGCGCCGCCCCTGACGCTCAGGCCAGTCGTTTTCTGTGGCGCGCGATCTGCGCCTTGACCTGCGCCGGCGCGGTGCCGCCGAGGATGTTGCGCGCATTGAGCGAGCCGCGCAGGCTCAGCACGTCGTACACGTCCTTCTCGATTGCCGGGTTGAACTGCTGCAGCACGGCCAGCGGCAGTTCCGCCAGATCGACCTTGTGCGAGGTGGCGGCCTTGACCGCATGGGCCACGATCTCGTGCGCGTCGCGGAAGGGCAGGCCCTTCTTCACGAGGTAGTCGGCCAGGTCGGTGGCGGTGGCGTAGCCGCGCAGCGCGGCGGCCTCCATGGCCTCGGGCTTCACGGTGATGCCGCCGATCATCTCGGCAAAGATGCGCAGCGTGTCCTTGAGCGTGTCGACGGTGTCGAACAGCGGCTCCTTGTCTTCCTGGTTGTCCTTGTTGTAGGCGAGCGGCTGGCCCTTCATGAGCGTGATCAGCGCCATCAGGTGGCCGACCACGCGGCCGGTCTTGCCGCGCGCGAGCTCGGGCACGTCGGGGTTCTTCTTCTGCGGCATGATCGAACTGCCGGTCGTGAAGCGGTCGGCGATCTGGATGAAGCCGAAGTTCTGGCTCATCCAGAGGATGAGTTCCTCGCTCATGCGGCTGATGTGCACCATGCACAGGCTGGCCGCGGCGGTGAACTCGATCGCGAAGTCGCGGTCGCTCACGGCGTCCAGGCTGTTCTGGCACACGCCGTCCATCTGGAGCGTGCGGGCGACCAGCTCGCGGTCGAGCGGGTAGCTGGTGCCGGCCAGGGCGGCGGCGCCCAGCGGCAGGCGGTTCACGCGCTTGCGCACGTCCTGCAGCCGCTCGGCGTCGCGGCTGAACATTTCCACGTAGGCCAGCATGTGGTGGCCGAAGCTCACGGGCTGGGCCACCTGCAGGTGGGTGAAGCCCGGCAGGATCACCTCGACGTTCTTCTCGGCGATGTCGACCAGCGCCAGCTGCAGCGCCACCAGCAGTTCGGCGATCAGGTCGATCTCGCCGCGCAGCCACAGGCGCACGTCGGTCGCGACCTGGTCGTTGCGGCTGCGGCCGGTGTGCAGGCGCTTGCCGGCGTCGCCCACCAGCTGGGTCAGGCGGGCCTCGATGTTGAGGTGCACGTCCTCGAGGTCGAGTTTCCACTCGAAGGCGCCCGATTCGATTTCATCGCGGATCTGCGCCATCCCACGCGCGATCTCGGCGTGGTCCTGCTTGCTGATGATGTCCTGGGCAGCGAGCATGCCGGCGTGCGCCAGCGAACCTTCGATGTCGGCCTGCCACAGCCGCTTGTCGAAGAACACGCTGGCGGTATAGCGCTTCACGAGGT
Organism: Variovorax sp. Soil_C_39; assembly: GCF_057656815.1. NCBI lineage: Bacteria > Pseudomonadati > Pseudomonadota > Betaproteobacteria > Burkholderiales > Comamonadaceae > Variovorax > Variovorax sp. Soil_C_39. The sequence continues at coordinate 614,081 of NZ_JBDGJQ010000001.1, read as the reverse complement.
CGCTCATGGGTTCGGAGAACAGGGCCGACCAGGCTTCGGATTTCTTGTCGAGTTGGTTTTGAGTCATGGGAGGCCTGCCAGAGGCAATAATGGTTGGTTACCCAACGTATCAGTGATGCGCAACCCGGCGATTTTATCGGCCACCTCCGCGTCCAAGCCGCCGGCTTCGCCGGAAAGAGGGCGTTCGACCTCGCGCAGCGGCCGCGGGCTCTTCGACGCCTGCCAGATCGGCGTGGTGCTGCGCACGGTGCTTTTCGTCGAGGCGCTGGTGGCGACGGCCGCGCTTTTCGTGTCGTCGTCGCCGTCCGAATGGCTGGTGCAGACCGCCACCAGCACGGGTGGCGCGCTGCCGGCCACGCTGCTCTGGCTGGTGGCGGCCTGCGGGCTCAAGTCGCCGCTCGGGCGGTTGCCGGAACAGGCCCAATATGTGGCGGGCGCCGCGCTCGGCGCCGTCTCCGCGCTTTACGGGTGCGGCCTGCTGCGGCTCACCGGCGTGCTCGGCGCCGCGCCATGGCTCGCGAGCGCGGTGGCGGGTGCCTTCATCGCCGTGCTCGTCATGGCGGCGATGGTGCTGCGTGCGCGCGGCCAGACGCCGGCCGCCACCACCGCACGGCTCGAGGAGCTGCAGTCGCGCATCCGGCCGCACTTCCTGTTCAACACGCTCAACAGCGCCATCGCGCTGGTGCGCGAGGAACCTGCCAAGGCCGAGGCCATGCTCGAGGACCTGGCCGAGCTGTTTCGCCAGGCGCTGGCCGATCCGGGCGAATCGGGCACGCTGGCCGACGAGATCGCGCTGGCCGAGCGCTACCTGGCGATCGAGCAGGTGCGTTTCGGCGACCGGCTGCGCATCCGCTGGGACCTCGATGCCGCCGCCAGCAGCGCGCGCCTGCCGCCCCTGCTGCTGCAGCCACTGGTCGAAAACGCCATCAAGCACGGCGTGGAGCCCAGCCCCGATGGCGCCAGGCTGCGCATCCGCACCGAGCGCCGCGGCGACGTGGTGGTGATCGAGGTGGTCAACAGCCTGCCGCCGCTGCGCTGGGCCGACGAGCCGCTGCCGCGCGGGCATGGCATTGCGCTGGCCAACGTGCGCGACCGGCTGCGCCTGCTGCACGACATGCAGATGCAGTTCAGCGCCGGCATGGACCAGAAGAACTACCGCGTGCGCATTGCCATTCCTGCCGAACCATGACCCTCAAGACCCTGATCGTCGACGACGAAGCCCTGGCGCGATCGCGCCTTCGCACCCTGTTGCGCGACTGCCGCTCGCCCGCGGCCGAGGTGGTGGCCGAGGCGGCGCAGGGCGCCGAGGCGCAGCAGCACCTGGCGCAACTGCCGCTCGACCTGGTGCTGCTCGACGTGCACATGCCCGGTATCGACGGCATCGAGGTGGCGCGCGCGTTGCGCCAGCGTGACGACGCGCCGGCCGTGGTGTTCGTCACAGCGCATGCGGCGCATGCGGTCACGGCCTTCGATCTCGATGCGGTCGACTACCTGACCAAGCCGGTGCGCGCCGAGCGCCTGCAGCAGGCGCTGCAGAAGGCCGAGCGCTTTCTGAAGGAGCGGGGTGCGTTGCGGGCCAGCGCGTTGCAGGAGAGCCTGCTGATCCAGGACCGCGGCCGCACCGAGCGGGTGCCGCTCGCCGAGGTGCTCTATTTGAAGTCGGAACACAAGTACCTCACGGTGCGCACCGCCACGCGCAGCCACATCCTCGACGGCTCGCTCAACGAGTTCGAGGAGCGCTACCCCGAGCGCTTCCTGCGCGTGCACCGCAATGCGCTGGTGGCCCGCGCGGCCATCCGCGCGCTCGAGAAATACGACGACGGCGAAGACGCCGAAGGCTGGGCGCTGCGGCTCGAGGCCGTTCCCGAGCCGGTCGCCGTGTCGCGGCGGCAACTGCCTGCCGTGCGCGATGTCCTGAAGGAAAAAACACGATGACCGACAACCACAACCCGGCCGCCGACGCGTTGCCGAAAGCCCCGTCTCGGCCGCAGCCCGCCGAACAGCCGCCCGAGCTGCCGCCCGACCCCGAGGCGAAGCCTCCGGCCGGCGCGCTGCCGCCCGAACTGCTGCCCGAGCCGGAACCCAACCGGCTGATGCTGCACATGCCGGTCGACGTGCGCAGTGCCTCGCTGGTCGTGCTCGCGGTGCTTGCCAGCGTGTTCGCGCTGCGCTGGGCCGCGGCGGTGTTCATTCCGCTGATGCTGAGCCTGCTGCTGAGCTATGCGCTGTCGCCGCTGGTCGACCGGCTCGAGCACTGGAAGCTGCCGCGCTGGATCGGCGCCACCGTGATCCTGCTGGGGCTCTTCGGGGGGCTGGGCTGGACCGGCTATTCGCTTTCGGGCAGCGCCTCGCAGCTGGTCGATTCGCTGCCGGTCGCGGCGCAGAAGCTGCGCCAGGTCGCACGCACCTCCAACAGGAGCGCCAACACCAACCCGCTCGACAACGTGCAGCAGGCGGCGTCGCAGCTCGAGCGCGCCGCCGAGGAGAACTCGCGCGCGCTGGCCCGGCGCGGCGTGGCGCGCGTGGTGGTCGAGCGGCCGCCCTTCAACGTGCGCGACTACCTCTGGAGCGGCACCGTGGGGCTGCTCTCGGCCGCGGGGCAGTTCACGCTCGTGGCCTTCCTGACCTTCTTCGCGCTGTGCTCGGGCAACACCTTCCGGCGCAAGCTGATCAAGATCACCGGACCGAGCCTGCAGAAGAAGAAGATCACGGTGCACGTGCTGGACGACATCACGCGCAACATCGAGCGCTACCTGCTGGTTCAGATTGCCACGAGCGCGCTCGTGGGCGTGGCAACCGGGCTCTCTTTCTGGGCGCTGGGGCTCGAGAACGCGGCCGTCTGGGGCATCGTGGCCGCGGTGACGAACCTCATCCCCTACATCGGCTCGGTGATCGTCATGGGCGCGGCCGGCCTGGTCGCGTTTCTGCAGTTCAACACCATCGAGATGGCGCTCGCGGTGGCCGGCACCTCGCTGTTGATCCACACCGTCGTCGGCAACCTGCTGGTGCCCTGGCTCACGAGCCGCACCAGCCGCATGAACCCGGTGGCCGTGTTCGTCGGCGTGATCTTCTGGGGCTGGCTCTGGGGCATCTGGGGCCTGCTGCTGGGGATTCCGATCACGATGGTGATCAAGTCGATCTGCGACCGGGTCGAGGACCTGCAGCCGATCGGGGAGCTGCTCGGCGACTAGGACCTCATTCCGGCATCACGCCCATCGGCACGCCGCCGCGCGCACGCCCCAGGGTGGCCACGACCAGCGCCGCCACCAGCACCAGCACCCCGCTGAGCACCATCGCGCTCGCGATGCCGTAGCCGTCGACCATCACGCCGCCCATCAGCGCGCCCGCGGCGATCGCCACCTGGAAGCCCGTCACCAGCAGGGCCTGGCCGGCTTCCTGCGCGTCGGGCACCGCTTCCATCATCCAGCCGGTGAGCGCCACCGGGATCAGGCCGAAGGCCACGCCCCAGATCACCACCACGACCGCGCCGGCCACCATGCCGGTGCCGATCTGGGTCGACAACAGCAGCGCCGTGGCGAGCATCAGTGCCGCCAGCAGGGTGGTGCCGCGCACGCTGCGCGCCACCAGGCTGCCGCCGAGGAAGGTGCCGACGAAGCCGACCGCGCCGTAGACCAGCAGCAGCGTCGAGACGGCATGCGCGGGCAGGCCGAACACCTGCTGCAGCAGCGGCTTCAGGTAGGTGTAGGCCGCGAAGTGGCCGGCGATGAAGAACAGCACCGTGAGCAGCCCGACCTGCGCCATGCGGCGCGTGAGCGGCGTGAGCAGGTCGCGCGCGCCGATGGCACGCTGCGGCGGAATGGCCGGCAGCAGCCACAGCTGCACCAGCAGCACGGCGGCGGCCAGCGCGCCGGTCACGGCGAACGAGGCGCGCCAGCCGAACATCGTGCCGAGCCACGAGCCCGCGGGCACGCCGAGCACCGTGGCCGCCGACACGCCGGCCAGCACCAGCGACATGGCGCGCGCCTTCGAGGCCGCGGGCACCAGCTGCGTGGCGGCCGCGGGCGCAAAGGTCCAGAAGCCGCCCACCGCCAGGCCGAGCATCAGCCGCGCGACCAGCATGGTCGCGAAGTTGGGCGCGAACGCGGCAAGCAGGTTCGACGCGATCAGCAGAACCGTGAGCGCGATCAGCACGGTGCGCCGGTCGAGCCGGCCCGAGGCCACGATCAGCGCCGGACCGGCCAGCGCGGCAAGCACGCCGGGCATGGTGATCATCAGGCCCGCCGTGCCGTCGGACACGCCGAGTCCGCGACCGATGTCCGTCAGCAGGCCGATCGGCATGAACTCGGTCGATACCATCGCGAAGGTGCCGACGGCAATGGAGCCGACCGCGAGCCACGCGGAGCGGCTCGCCACCGCTGTCGTCGCGGGCTCGGGCGCGAGGTCGTCGATGCAGGGATTGCTGCTGGGCGGATTCATCATGAAGGGCGGTCCTCGAATCGCATCGGCCGGGCGCGTGCCGGCGCCGATGGCGTGTTGTTGTGAAGGGCCGCCCAGTGTCGGAGCCGGCGGGCCTTGCACAAAGGGGCCTGCCGGCAGTAGTCAGTTTCCTGGGGACGAACAATGGGCCTTTTTCATCCCTCGCGCTCCACCGGCTCCGCTGGCTCCGACAGCATGGTCCCGCGGCAGAGGGGCGAGCCGCAGCGGCAGGGGTACTGGTCGGGCGTCGAGCCGTCGTCGGCGCTCAATGCGTAGTCGATGAAGAGTTCTTCGCCTTCGTCCACCGGCACCAGCGTCTGGAACTTCAGCAGCAGTTCGCCGGCCTCGTCGTATTCCTCGACGGCCTCGCAATTGGGATCGCAGGCATGGTTCAGGTGGCGCGTGCCGTTGCCGCCCTTGGCGCCGTCGATGGTTTCGTCGTTGGAGAGCTTGAAGAGGTAGGTGAGCTGGTCGTCCCACTTTCTTGCGGCGATGTCCTGCGGCGAGTAGCGCCGGCCTTCGTAGAGGCCGAGGAACGCTTGGGCGGGCAGGTCGCAGGCCGCGAAGGCACCGAGCCCGTGCACGCCGCTGGGCCCGACGCGGATATAGGGCGTGGAAGAGGTCTGCTTGCGCGATTTCATGCCGACGATTGTGCCGGCGCCTCGGCCGCCTGCGCCTGGAACATGCGCGTGAAGTCGCAGCATTCCTGCGCCAGCATGACGATCGACGCGGTCAGCGCGCTGCGATGCTCGCCCTTGTGCATCGCGACGTAGCGCACCACGGGCAGGGCGGGCACCACGTCGATCACCGCGAGCATGCCGGCTGCCACCAGCGGCTCGAGGCACTGGCGCGGCAGGTAGCTCACGCCGAGCCCGGACACCGTGAGGCCGGTGAGCGCGACGAGGTTGCTCACCACGATGCTTTCGGCCGGCTGCACGCCCTGTTCCTTCATCCAGGCGTCGTAGGCGCGGCCGGTGCCCGAGTTGCTGCCCTGCACCAGCATGCGATGGCGCGCGAGCTCGTGCAGGCGGACCGGGCCGGTGGCCGGCACCACGCCGGGCTTGCACATCCAGGCACTCCGCACCTGGCCGATGACCTTGGTCTGCATGCGTGAATCGGCAAAGGTGTGGGGCACGATCGCGAGGTCGAGCTCGTCGGCCAGCAGCTTGTCGCGCAACTGCAGGCTGTCGTCCACGTCGGGTGCGAGGATCACCTTGGGGTAGTGGCGCTGGATCAGCCCCACGAGCCGCGGCAGCCAGGTCATCGCGGTGAGCTCGGTGACGCCGATGCGCAGCCGGCGCTGCACCACGCCGGGCTTGCCGAACTGCTCGACGGCGGCGTCGCGCTGCTCGAGCAGGCGGCCCGCGAGCACGAACATCTCCTCGCCCTTCTCGGTGAGCCGCGCGCTGCGCTGGCTGCGGTCGAACAGTGCCGTGTCGAACAGCTGCTCGAGTTCGTGCACTCGCTTGGAAACGGCCGATTGCGTGGTGTTCAGCTGGTTGGCCGCCTGCGCGAAGCCGCCGAGCTTGGCTATCCAGTAGAGGGCTTCGAGCTGCTTGAATGTCATCACGTTGCGGGGTCCTCGACTAAGTCGCTTTATTCATGTGATTCGATCACAAAAAATCGCTTTTGGAAATTTGAAGCGGCGCCGAAGATGGGCTGGCCTCATCTTCCAAGGAGACTTTCGAATGAACCTCAAACTGTCCCTCGCGCTGGCGACCTCCGCTGCATTGCTCTGCGGCGCCGCGGCGGCCCAGGAGAGCCCCACGCTGCGCAAGATCAAGGAAAGCGGCGTGGTGCAGATCGGCAGCCGCGACACGCAGCTCCCGTTCTCGTACAAGGCCGGATCCGAGAGCGCGCCGATGGGCTTCACGAACGACATCTGCCTGCAGGTGGTCGAGGCGATCAAGGCGAAGCTCGGCCTGCCGAAGATCGAGGTGCGCTACACGATGCTCACTTCGACCAACCGCATCCCGCTGGTGCAGAACGGCACGGTCGACCTCGACTGCGCGACCACCACCAACACGGTGCAGCGCCAGCAGCAGGTCGACTTCGCGCCAAGCCACTTCGTGACCAACATCACGGCCGTGGTCAAGAAGAGCTCGGGCATCGACTCCATCGCCGACCTGCAGGGCAAGACCGTGGCCACCGTGGCCGGCAGCACCTCGATGCAGCTGCTGCGCGGCTTTCGCAAGACCGAGAACATCGAGGTGCAGGAGATCGCGGGCAAGGACACGGCGGACGGCTTCCTGCTGCTCTCGAGCGACCGCGCGGTGGCCTACGTGCTCGACGACGTGCAGCTCGCGGGCCTGGTCGCCAACCAGCCCAATCCGGCCGACTACAAGCTGCTGAAGGACGTGCTGCGCCAGGAGCCCTACGGCATCATGATGCGCAAGGGCGACCCCGAGTTCAAGGCCATCGTCGACGAGGCCGTGACCGCGATGATGAAGTCGGGCGCGATCGAGAAGCTCTATGCCAAGTGGTTCATGTCGCCGATTCCGCCGCGCAACGTGAACCTGAACTTCCCGATGTCCGATGCCGTGCGCGAGGTCTACCGCAACCCGAACAACAAGGGCGTGTGAGGATGCCGTCCGATGCCATCCGCCCGAACGGGTTCGCGTTTTCGGATGCGCTGATGCGCGAGGTGAAGGCGCGCTTCCTGCACGTCGACCGCGACCACCACGGCCGCGAGCGGCTGTACTTCGACAACGCGGGCGGCTCGTTCCGCCTGAAGGCCGCGGCCGAACGCTTCGCCGCCATCGATGCGGTGCCCGACAACACCGAGCGCATGCACGCCACGGCGATCGAGCTGCAGCAGGTCCAGGCCCGCGGCGCGGACGACCTGCGCACCGTGCTCAATGCCGAGGGCGGCAGCGTCTATGCGTCGCTGACCGCGTCGGGCGCGATGTTCGACATGGTGCGCGCCGTGGCCGAGAACGTGCCGGGCACGAACATGGTCACCACGGTGCTCGAGCATCCGTCGGCCTTCGATGCGATGAGCCTCTATGCGCAGAAGTGCGGCCGCGAACTGCGCGTGGCCCGCAGCAACCGCGAGACCGGCGGCGTCGACGTCGACGAGATCGTGCGGCACATCGACAAGGACACGAGCCTGCTCAACGTGATCCATGCATCGAACATCTCGGGGGCCAAGCTCGATCTCGAACGGATCGTGCAGTGCGCCCGCGAGATCAAGCCCGACCTCTACATCCTGGTCGACGCCGTGCAGCACGCGCCGCACGGGCTCATCGACCTGCAGAAGACGCCGGTGGACGGCATCAACATCGCGCCCTACAAGTTCTTCGGCTGCCGTGGCTCGGGCCTGTCGTGGGTGTCGGACCGTGCGGCGCGGCTGCCGCACCACAAGCTCGCGGGCAAGAAGCCCGATTTCTGGGACCTCGGCAGCTCCGCGCCCTGGCAGTTCGCCGTGCTCACCGAGGTCGTCGACTACGTCTGCTGGCTCGGTGGCCATTTCTCGCAGGCCAATGAGCGGCGGGCGTTGTTTGCCGCCGGCATCGCGCACATCGAGCTGCACGAGCGGGCGCTGCTCGCTGCGCTGCTCGACGGGACAGAGGCCACACCGGGGCTGCGCCGCATGGTCGGCGTCAAGGTCTTCCTCGACCATCCGGACCTCACGAAGCGCGACCTGATCATCGGCATCGGCTTTGACCGCATCGACTGCGCGCAGGCCGTGGTCGAGTATGGTCAGCGCGGCGTCACGGTGTATGAGCGCGTGGCGAGCAGCATCTACTCGAAGCGCATGCTCGACGCCTTCGGCCTCGAGGGCACGGTGCGCGTCTCGCCGCTGCACTGCCACTCGGTCGCGGACATGGAGAAATTCCTGCGCGTCACGCAGGAGATCGCCAAGTCGGCTGCGGCTTAGGGCCTGTTCACCCTATTTACGGGGATCGCGTTGGCCCGCATTGGGGCTGGCTGCAAGGCGCCCGCGCGCAGCAATGCTGAAGCATTGCAAGCGCGGGCAACGCCGCAGACGGCCCCAATGCGGGCCAACCCGGAGGGAAGGCATGCCAAAGCGGCCAACTCCGCGTTGCACGCCTTGTGTATGCCGACGCACACACTGCGTCGTGCGCCTTGATTTGTCCGCTTTGGCATGACTTCGCGACCCCGTAAATAGGGTGAACAGGCCCTAGCCGAGCGCCGAGAGAAAGCGCCGCACCACCGGCGCCACCTGTTGGAGATGCGTCTCGAGCAGCCAATGCCCGCCGTCGGTCATCACGAGTTCGGCCTTCGGCAGGTCGCGCAGGTAGGCGCGCCCCGAGGCCTCGGGCATGTAGCCGTCGTTCGGCCCCCAGACGATCAGCGTCGGCGGCTGGTGATCGCGCAGGTAGGCCTGGTAGCGCGGGAACCATTCGAGGTTTTCTTTCAGGCCTTCCATGAGCCGGCGCGCGAGCTCGCGGCGCTCGGGCGTGTCCATCAGCGGCCAGTGCAGCTTCCACAGGTCGGGCGGGATCTGCGCCGCCTGCGCCTCGGGCACCTCGCCGACGAACTCGGCGCGGAAACCTTCCTCGCTCACGGCCTCCTCGAGCACCGCGCGGTGCTCGGGCGAGGGGTCGCGCCAGAACGCCTGGATGGCCTCGTACTTGGGGCCGAGCGTGTCTTCGTAGATGTCGCCGTTCTGGATGAGCAGCCCCCTGATGCGCGCGGGGTCGCGGATCGCAAGGCGCAGGCCGATCTGGGAGCCGTAGTCGTGCAGCCAAATCGCATGGTGGTCGATGCCGAGCCGGTCACGGAAGGCGTCGAGGAAGGCCGCATACGCATCGAAGTCGTAGCCGAAGCTGCGGGCGTCGGGCGTGTCGCTGAGCCCGAAGCCGGGAAAGTCGGGCGCCACCAGTCGCCGGCGGTCGGCCAGCGCCGGCATGAGGCGGCGGAACTGAAACGACGAGCACGGGTAGCCGTGCGGCAGCAGCAGCACCGGCGCGTCGCGCGGGCCAGCCTCGCGGTAGAAGATCCGCATGCCGTTCACCTCGGTGAAGCGGTGTGCGACCGGATGCGTGTCGGCGTGTTCGGTCATGCAGCCATGCTGCATGCCGGTGCGGGCGCGGTTGTAGGCGGTGTTTGACGCGCCGCGTCGGTCAGGCCAGAAGGTCGGCGAGCGTCCGCGCGATCACCTTGGTGGCGCGGCGCAGGTCCTCGAGCACCACGCGCTCGTCGCTGCGCTTGGCGTGCGATTCGAGCACCGTGCGCGGACCGGCGCCGTAGATCACGCCCGGGATGCCGGCCTCGCCGTAGAGGCGCACGTCGGTGTAGAGCGGCGTGCCCATGGCCCTGACCGGCTCACCGAACAGTTCGCCGCCGTGCTTCTGGATCGCGTCGACCAGCGGCTTGTTGCCCGCGAGCGGCTTCATCGAATTGGCGAGCAGCAGGCGCTTGATCTCGACCGTGATGCCTTCGCTCTCGGCCGCGGCATCGGCGATGACCTTGCGGATCGCGGCCTCGACCTCGACCGGGTTCTCTTCGGGGATCATGCGGCGGTCGAGCTTGAAGACCACCTTGCCGGGCACGACGTTGGTGTTGGTGCCGCCTTCGATGCGCCCGACATTGAGGTACGGGTGCGTGATGCCCTCGACCTTCGACGTGACCTGGCGGTAGAGCGCGTTCTGCGCGTAGAGCGCGTTGAGGATCTTCACGGCGCCCTGCAGCGCGTCGACGCCGGTGGCCGGAATGGCCGCATGGGCCATCTTGCCGTGCACCGTCACTTCCATCTGCAGGCAGCCGTTGTGGGCCGTGACCACTTCGTAGCTGAAGCCGGCCGCGATCATCAGGTCGGGCTTGGTGAGGCCGTTCTTGAGCAGCCAGCCCGGGCCGAGGATGCCGCCGAATTCCTCGTCGTAGGTGAAGTGCAGCTCGACGCCGCCCTTCGATGGCTTTGCCACCGCCTCGAGCGCGCGCAGCGCGAAGGTGAAGCTTGCGAAGTCGCTCTTGCTGACCGCAGCGGCACGGCCGTAGAGCGCGCCGCCTTCGATCTCGCCGCCGTACGGGTCGTGCGTCCAGCCTTCGCCGGGCGGCACCACGTCGCCGTGCGCATTGAGCGCCACGGTGCGGCCACCGTCGCCGTAGCGCCGGCGCACGATCAGATTGGTGATCGATTCGAGGCCGTAGTCCTTCACTTCCTGCGCCGGCACGGCATGCTTCTCGGCTGCGAGGCCGAAGCCTTCGAGCAGCTCGGCGGTGCGCTCGGCATGCGGCGCATTGTTGCCGGGTGGCGTGTCGGTCGGTACCTGCACCAGTTGCTGCAGGAACTTCACTTCCTCGTCGAAGTGGGCGTCGATCCAGGCGTCGAGCTTGGCGTAGTCGGTCATGTCGGTTCTTCTTCGGTGAATCAGTGAGGCTGTTCGGCGGCGAGGTTGTCCAGCAGGTTCTGGAACGCCCGCACCGCGAGTTCGATGTCGTCGTTGGTGCTCGATTCGAGCGGGTTGTGGCTGATGCCCGAATTGATGCCGCGCACGAACAGCATGGCCTGCGGCATCACCTCGTGCAGCTTCATCGCATCGTGTCCGGCGCCGCTGGGCATGCGGTAGAGCGGCACGCCGAGCGCAGCCACGGCCTCTTCCCAGCGCCGCTGCCATTCGGGCGCGCTCGGGGCGGCGGCGGCACGCATCGCCTCCTCGAGCGTGTAGCGCACGCCGCGGCGTTCGGCCACCTGCTGCAGCGCGTCGAGCACGTCGCGCACCACGGCGTCGCGCTGCGGGTCGTTGGGCGCGCGGATGTCGAGGCTGAACCTGCAGCGCCCGGGCACCACGTTGATCGAGCCACCGGGCACCTCGAGCATGCCGACGGTGGCGACCGAGTCGCCATCCTTCGCGGCGCGCTCCTCGGCGCGCAGGATCAGCTCGGCCACCGCGGCCGCGGCATCGTGGCGCCGGTCCATCGGCGTGGTGCCGGCGTGGCTGGCGGTGCCGATCACCTCGCCGACGTAGCGCACGCCACCGTTGATCGAGGTGACGATGCCCAGCGGGATGTCGAGCTCGTTGAGCACCGGTCCCTGCTCGATGTGCACCTCGACGAAGCCGAGGTACTTCGAGGCATCGCGCCGGATCTTCGGGATGTCTTCCTCGCGCAAGCCCGCATGCAGGCGCGCCTCGCGCATCGTGATGCCGTCGGCGTCCTTCTGGTCGAGCCAGGCCGCATCGAAGTGGCCGATGAGCGCGCCCGAGCCGAGGAAGGTGGCCTTGTAGCGCTGGCCTTCCTCTTCGGCGAAGCCCACCACTTCGAAAGCGAACGGCAGGCGGCGGTTCTGGCGCTTGAGCTCGCGCACGCAGGCCATCGGCACGAAGATGCCGAGCCGGCCGTCGTACTTGCCGCCGTTGCGCACCGTGTCGTAGTGCGAGCCGGTCAGGAGCGCCTTGGCGCCCGGGGTGGCGCCTTCGTAGCGGCCGACCACGTTGCCGACCGCGTCGATCTCGACCGAGTCGAAGCCGCAGTCGCGCATCTCGCGCGCGATCTGCGCGGCGCAGGCGCGGTGCGCGTCGGTCAGGTAGGTGACGGTGAGCTGGCCCTTCTCGGCATAGCCCGGATCGCTGTGCACCGCGAGCGCTTCGTGCCAGTCCCACACCATGTTGCCGATCTGGGGCTCGGTTGCGAACTTGTCGTTGAGCCGGATCTCGGCGATGCGGTGAATGTTGCGCAGCGCCTCGGCGAGTTCGAAGCCCGGATGGTTGTGCAGCCGGCGTTCGAAGGTCTCGATGATCTCGCGCTTGCCGAGGCCGGTGCCACGCGGGCCGCGCACCGCCAGGATGAACGGAAAGCCGAACTTGGTGTTGTAGTCGGCATTGAGTCGCTGGATGTTCGCGAACTCTTCGGGCGTGCAATCGGTGAGCCCGGCCTTGCCTTGTTCGTTCGTCGATTCAGTGGTGAGCGTCTTGCTCACCATCGCCTTTCCGGCCAGCTCGGGGTGGGCGCGCACGAGGCCCAGCTTCTCGTCGCGCGTGGCACCGTTCACTGCCTGCGCGAGCGCATGCTTCAGGTGCGCGAGCGAACGGAACGGTCGTGCCGCCAGCGCCTTGCGCGCGATCCACGGCGAATGCTCGTAGGTGCCGTCCAGCAGCGCGACGGCTTCGTCGGCCGTGGCCGCGTTGAGTTGGTCGATGGTGAGGCTCATCATGATGCGGCTCCGGATTCGAAGGGGTGCGCCTCTTTCCAGTGGCGCGCGATGTCGATGCGGCGGCAGACCCAGACGCGGTCGTGCTGCGCGATGTGGTCGAGAAAACGCTGCAGCGCCACGATGCGGCCCGGCCGGCCGAGCAGGCGGCAGTGCATGCCGATGCTCATCATCTTCGGCGCCTCGTCGCCTTCGGCATAGAGCGCGTCGAAGCTGTCCTTCAGGTATTGGAAGAACGGGTCGGCATGCGAATAGCCCTGCGGCAGCGCGAAGCGCATGTCGTTGCAGTCGAGCGTGTAGGGCACGATGAGTTGCGGCACCACGCTGCCGTCGGTCTTCTGCACCTTCATCCAGAACGGCAGGTCGTCGCCGTAGTAGTCGCTGTCGTACTCGAAGCCGCCGTAGTCGGCCACCAGGCGGCGCGTGCGCGGGCTGTCGCGGCCGGTGTACCAACCCAGGGCACGCTCGCCCGTGAGCTTCTCGATCGCTGCCATGCCCAGGCGCATGTGCTCGCGCTCGGTGGCCTCGTCGATGTTCTGGTAGTGGATCCAGCGCCAGCCGTGGCAGGCGATCTCGTGGCCCAGTTCCTTGAAGGCCGCGGTCAGCTCGGGGAAACGCTCGAGCGCCATGCCCACGCCGAACACCGTGAGCGGCAGGCCGCGCTTCTCGAACTCGCGCAGGATGCGCCACACGCCCACGCGCGAGCCGTACTCGTAGATGCCTTCCATGCTGATGTGGCGGTCCGGAAAGCTCGCCGGATTGAACATCTCGGAGAGGAACTGCTCGGAGCCCGCATCGCCGTGCAGCGTGGCGTTCTCGCCGCCTTCCTCGTAGTTGAGGACGAACTGCACCGCGACGCGCGCCTGGCCCGGCCATTGGGCGTGCGGCGGGTTGCGGCCATAGCCGACGAGGTCGCGCGGATAGGGCAGGGTGGTGTCGTAGACGGTCATGTGAGGGCGAGGGAAATGTCGTTGGTGGGAACCTTGCGGTCGAAGGTGAGGTTGGCCTCGACGTGCTCCAGGTGCTCGGTCATGAGGCGCACCGCGCGCTCCTCGTCGCGCGCGGCCAGCGCCTTCACGATGTCGGCATGCTCGTCGTTCGAATGGGCGGCCGCGCTGGTGCTCTGGTACATCAGCGTGATGAGCGCGCAGCGCGAGATCAGCTCGCCGAGGATCTGCGCCAGCACCTGGTTGCCCATGAGCTCGGCCATGCGCACGTGGAAGTCGCCGAGCAGCTCGTTGCGGCCCGAGACGTCCTCGCCCGAGACGGCCGATTTCTCGAGCGCCACGTGTTCCTTGAGCGCCTTGATCTTGGCCGGCGTGACGGTGCGCACGAACTCGCGCGTCATCTCGGCCTCGAGCATGCGCCGCACCTTGAAGACCTGCCGCGCCTCGTCGACCGCGGGCGCGGCCACGAAGGCGCCGCGCGCGGGCTCGAGGCGGATCAGCTTGTTCTGCGACAGCTGGAACAGCGCCTGGCGCACCAGCGTGCGCGACACGCCGAAATGGTCGGCCAGCTTCTGCTCGGCCAGCTTGGTGCCGGGCTGCAGCCGGTGCTCGACGATCGCCTTGGTCAGCGCGTTGACGATCGAGCGGGTGGTGGAGGACTCCATGTTTTCATGATAGACCCAAAGACATTAACTGTATACACTTTTGTCCACCGGAATTTCCCGCAGCCTTTCTTTCGAAGGAGCCCCTCATGGGCCTGAGCACCCACGTACTGGACACGATGCACGGCGGCCCCGCGGCCGGGATGGATGTGGCGCTGTACACCACCGACGGCGACACCGCCACGCTGGTGAAGCGCTTCACGCTGAATTCGGACGGTCGCAGCGACGGTCCGCTCTACGACAACCAGTCGCTCCGGGCCGGTACCTACCGGCTGGTGTTCGACGTGGCGGGGTATTTCAAGGCGCGCGGCGTGCAGCTGCCCGAGCCGAACTTCCTCAACAAGGTGTCGCTGGACTTCGGCGTGGCGCATGCCGACCAGCACTACCACGTGCCGCTGCTCGTGAGCCCGTGGAGCTATTCCACCTACCGCGGCTCGTGAGTGCTTGTCTTTCTCCTTCCCCCGCTGGGGGAAGGCTGGGATGGGGGCAGCCCCCGCGCTCGATGGATGCGCCGCGTGCCCCCACCCCGACCCTGCCCCGAGGGGGGAGGGAGCTACTGCGCGAGCTGGCCTTCGGTCAGCGTGTCGAGTTGGAAGCGCCCGCTCTTGTCCCACAGCCAGGTGTCGGTCCAGGTCACCGCGCCCAGTCGCGTGGCGGCCGGGAAGGGCGCGGCCTGGAGCACGGCGCGCTCGATCTCGGCGATGACCTCGGGTGCATGCTTCGGCGCGCGCAGCCAGTGCATCGAAACCACCTTGCCGCCGGCATCGAGATTCACCTGCAGCGTGCCGACCGCATACAGCAGCGGCGGCAACTGGCCGCCGTAGACGCGCGAACTGTTGATCTCGTAGATGTGGCGCGCGGCGTCGCGGCGGTAGTCGCGCGCGCTCGATGCGCCCGATGCGCGTGGCGCGGGGCCGCCAGCGCTGCGCTCGGCGGTGGCGCTGCTCAACTGGCCAGGCACCGATCCGGTGGTGCCGCATCCGGCCAGCCAGAGGGCGCAAAGGGACGAGGCGAGCAGGGCAAGGCGGCGCGGCGTAAGCTGAAGATTCATCGCCGGGGTTATACCGTGACTCCCGCGGTGCCCCGCAACCGAAGGTATTTGCCATGAGCGGTACGCTCGATCCCCTGCTGGCCCGTCTTGAGCGCGAGGACGCGGTGCTCGTGCGGGTCGAATCGACGCAAGGCTCGGCGCCGCGCGAGGCCGGCACCTGGATGGCGGTCTGGGCCGACGCGATCGCGGGCACCATCGGCGGCGGGCAGCTCGAGTTCCAGGCGATCCAGGCCGCGCGCGACATGCTGGCCGGCGGGCCCTCGATCGATGGCATCCGGCGCTATCCGCTCGGCCCGAGCCTGGGACAGTGCTGCGGCGGCGTGATGTTCCTGTCGTACCGCCGCATCACGGCGGCCGATGCGCCGGCCCTGCAGCGCGAACTCGTGGCGCAGATGCATCCGGTGGCGCTGTTCGGCGGCGGCCACGTGGGCGCCGCGCTCGCGCGGCTGCTCGCAGGCCTGCCGTTCCGGGTGCGCTGGATCGACAGCCGCGACGGCGTGTTTCCCGAGGCGCTGCCCGCGCAGGTCGAGACCGAGCATTCCGACCCGGTGCAGGATGCGGTGGCCGGGCTCGCCCCGGACAGCCGCGTGCTGATCATGAGCTTCAGCCATGCCGAGGACCTCGACATCGTGATCGCCTGCCTCAAGCGCCTGCGCGAACGCGGCGACCTGCCCTATGTCGGGCTGATCGGCAGCAAGACGAAATGGGCCACGTTTCGCCACCGGCTCGAGGCGCGCGGCTTCGGGCCCGACGAACTCGCGCGCATCACCTGCCCGATCGGCGTGCCCGGCATCACCGGCAAGGAGCCCGAGGTGATCGCGGTGGCGGTGGCGGCACAGTTGTTGCAATCGCTCGGATGAACAGGGTTTTCCCGGCAGCGGGGCCCTCAAAAAATCGACCCGCCATCCGTCAAAACTGTATACACTTTCGGTCCACAAGTCCCCGCCGCAGCGGAGCGAGGCCCATCCGGAGCCTGCGTTCGCGGCACTTTCTCTGCTTACAGCGCCCGCAGTGGTGAGCAGGCTGAAGAAGAAACCCGTGCCCGGCGTGCCCCCGCGCCGAACGGGCTGAGAGAGCACCCCATGGAAAGCTACTACCTCGACTGGGCCAACCTGCTGCTGCGTTGGGTCCACGTCATCACGGCCATCGCGTGGATCGGCGCGTCGTTCTACTTCGTGATGCTGGACAACAGCCTCGAGAAGCCGCAGGACGCCGAATCGCTCGACAAGGGCGTGGGCGGCGAACAATGGGCCGTGCACGGCGGCGGCTTCTACAACATGCAGAAGTACGCGCTGGCGCCCAAGAAGCTGCCGGACCACCTGCACTGGTCGTACTGGGAGAGCTACAGCACGTGGATCACGGGCTTCGCGCTCTTCACCATGTCGTACCTCTGGAACGCCAGCACCTACCTGATCGACAAGTCGAAGATGGACTGGCAGCCCGGCGCGGCCATCGGCGTGGCGCTGGCCTTCTTCGTCGTGTTCTGGATGGTCTACGACGGCATCTGCCAGGTCTTCGGCCGCCGCAAGAATGGCGACACCATCGTGGGCGTGCTGATCGCGCTTTTCATCGTGTTCGCGACCTGGCTCGCCTGCCAGTGGTTCGCGGGCCGCGCGGCCTTCCTGCTGGTGGGCGCGATGATGGCCACCACGATGAGCGGCAACGTGTTCTTCTGGATCATCCCGGGCCAGCGCAAGAACGTGCAGGCACTGCGCGAAGGCCGCCCGGTCGACCCGGTGCACGGCCAGCGCGGCAAGCAGCGCAGCGTGCACAACACCTACTTCACGCTGCCGGTGCTGTTCGCGATGCTGAGCAACCACTACAGCTTCACCTACACGCACGAGCACAACTGGATCGTGCTGCTGCTCATCATGCTGGGCGGCGCGGCGATCCGGCAGTTCTTCGTGGTGCGCCACCGCTTCAAGCTCGGCAATGCGCGCAACCCGCTGCCCTATGCGCTGATCGGCATCGTGGTGCTCGGCCTCACGATCGTGTGGATGAAGCCCAAGCCCGCGGCGGCCCCTGCCGCGGGCGCGGCCGCCGCACCGGCCGTGGCGTTCCAGGACGTGCAGAAGGTGCTCGAGCAGCGCTGCTACATGTGCCACGGCGCCGGCGTGCAGATGAAGAACGTGCGCGTCGACACGCCCGACCAGGTGGCCGCGCATGCGCAGGCGATCTACCAGCAGGTGACGGTCACGAAGATCATGCCGATGAACAACGCCACGGGCATGACCGACGAGGAGCGCGCGCTGATCGGCCGCTGGTTCCAGGCCGGCGCAAAAACCAAGTAAGCAGAAAAACGGCGACCGCGGTCAAGAGTCCGGTTCGTGGTTCGCCGCACAATCGCAGGCAGGAGACACAAGCCAAGCATGACCGCATCGACCCTGCCTGCCGCCCCCGATCCGCGCCAAGAACCGCGCGCCTTTCTTGAACATCTTTATCGCGTGGCAGTCGACCGCGCGCTGCCGCTGTCAACGCTCGGCGCGCACCTGCCGAAGCCGCCCAAGGGCCGAACGCTGGTGCTCGGCGCGGGCAAGGCCGGCGCCTCGATGGTGCAGGCGCTCGAGGCGCTGTGGCCGGCCGATGCGCCGCTCGCGGGCCTGGTCGTCACGCGCTATGGTCACATCCCGCCGCGCCCCGAAGGCGTGCCCGAGCGCATCGAGATCGTCGAGGCCGCGCATCCCGTGCCCGATGCGGCCGGGCAGCAGGCCGCAGCGCGCATCCTCGCGCTCGCCGAAGGGCTCACGGCCGACGACCTGGTGCTGTGCCTGATCTCGGGCGGCGGTTCGTCGCTGCTGGTGCTGCCGGCCGAGGGCCTCACGCTCGAGGACAAGCAGCGCATCAACAAGCAGCTGCTCGACAGCGGCGCGCACATCGGCGAGATGAACTGCGTGCGCAAGCACCTGTCGCGCATCAAGGGCGGCCGGCTGGCCGCGGCCTGCGCGCCGGCGCGGGTGGTCACGCTCACGATCAGCGACGTGCCCGGCGACGATCCGGCCGTGATCGCGAGCGGCCCCACCGTGCCCGACGCCACCACCTGCGCCGAGGCGCTGGCGATCCTCGACCGCTACCGCATCGAGGTGCCGCCGCCCGTGCGCGCGCAGCTCGAAAGCGGCGAACTCGAAACGCCGAAGCCGGGCGACACGGTGTTCGCGGGCCACGAGGTCCACATGATCGCCACGCCGCAACAGTCGCTCGAAGCCGCCGCCGCGGCGGCGCGCGCGGCCGGCATCGAGGCCCACATCCTCAGCGACGAGATCGAGGGCGAATCGCGCGAGGTCGGCAAGGTGCATGCCGCGCTGGCGCGTGCCGTGGCACACCGCGGCCAGCCGTTCGCCCGGCCTTGCGTGCTGCTCTCGGGCGGCGAGACCACGGTCACGGTGCGTGCGCGCCAGCCGGGCCAGGCCAAGGGCCGCGGCGGGCGCGCGGGCGAGCTCTGCATGGGACTGGCCGGCGCGCTCATGGGCCAGCAACAGGTCTGGGCGCTGGCGGCCGACACCGACGGCATCGACGGCGTGGAGGACAACGCCGGCGCCTTCGTCACGCCCGACACGCTGGCGCGCGCAGCGGCGGCCGGCCGCAAGCTGTCGGACCACCTCGACCGCAACGACGCCTACGGCTTCTTCGACGCCATCGGCGACCTGTTCGTCACCGGGCCGACGAACACCAACGTGAACGACTTCCGGGCGCTGCTCATTCTTTAAGCAGTGCGACCGCGCGGCCGGCGAGGTCGGCGAACTCGGGTTAATCTACGCCCTGGCGGTGCATTGCCACCGCCGCCGCTGGCGCACCACGATGGTGCCGCATCGCGTATCCAGATTCATCCCCCGTTTTCAATCATCCCGTCCCGAAGGAATAGCTCGTCATGACCTCCACCTACACCGACACCCGCCTGCTGATCGACAACGAATGGGTCGATGCCACCGGCGGCAAGACGCTGGACGTCGTGAACCCTGCCACCGGCAAGGCCATCGGCAAGGTGGCGCATGCCAGCATCGCCGACCTCGACCGCGCACTGGCTGCTGCACAGCGCGGCTTCGAAGCCTGGCGCAGCACGCCGGCCCACGAGCGCGCCGCCGTCATGCGCCGCGCCGCCGGCCTGATTCGCGAGCGCGCCGGCGACATCGCCAAGCTGTTGACGCAGGAGCAGGGCAAGCCGCTCGCCGAAGCCAAGGGCGAGACCCTGGCCGCGGCCGACATCATCGAATGGTTCGCCGACGAAGGCCGCCGCGTCTACGGCCGCATCGTGCCCTCGCGCAACCTGGCCGCGCAGCAGCTCGTGATCAAGGAGCCGCTGGGCCCGGTCGCCGCGTTCACGCCGTGGAACTTCCCGATCAACCAGGTGGTGCGCAAGCTCGGCGCCGCGCTGGCCACCGGCTGCTCGTTCCTCGTGAAGGCACCCGAGGAAACCCCGGCCTCGCCCGCCGAACTGCTGCGCGCCTTCGTCGACGCCGGCATTCCGCCCGGCACCGTGGGCCTGGTGTTCGGCAACCCGGCCGAGATCTCGAACTACCTGATCGCGCACCCGATCATCCGCAAGGTCACCTTCACCGGCTCCACCCCGGTCGGCAAGCAGCTCGCCGCGCTGGCGGGCTCGCACATGAAGCGCGTGACGATGGAGCTGGGCGGCCATGCCCCCGTGATCGTGGCCGAGGACGCCGACGTGGCCCTGGCCGTCAAGGCCGCCGGTGCCGCCAAGTTCCGCAACGCGGGCCAGGTCTGCATCTCGCCTACGCGCTTCCTGGTGCACAACAGCGTGCGCGAGGAATTCGCCAAGGCCATGGTCAAGCATGCCGAGGGCCTGAAGCTCGGCGACGGCCTCGCCGAGGGCACCACGCTCGGCCCGCTCGCCAATGCCCGCCGGCTCACGGCCATGGCCCACGTGCTCGAAGACGCGCGCAAGAAGGGCGCCACCGTGGCGACCGGCGGCGAACGCGTCGGCGACTCGGGCAACTTCTTCGCGCCCACGGTGCTGACCGACGTGCCGCTCGATGCCGACGTGTTCAATAACGAACCCTTCGGCCCGATCGCGGCGATCCGCGGCTTCGACACGCTCGACGAAGCCATCGCCGAAGCCAACCGCCTGCCGTTCGGCCTGGCCGGCTACGCCTTCACCAAGTCGATCAAGAACGCGCACCTGCTGAGCCAGAAGCTCGAGCTCGGCATGCTCTGGATCAACCAGCCGGCCACCCCGTCGCCGGAAATGCCGTTCGGCGGCGTGAAGGATTCGGGCTATGGCTCGGAAGGCGGCCCCGAGGCACTCGAGGCCTATCTCAACACCAAGGCGGTGTCGATCCTCGGCGTCTGAGACGCCGGCGCGGCATCCGTGCCGCGCTGAAAAAAAAGCGGCACCGCTGTAACGCGGTGCCGCTTTTTTTATGGCATCTGGCACTCAGCGCTCGGAAGGCCCAGGCGAAGCATCGACCAGGCGCAGGTAGCTGCGGATGCGCCGCGTGGTCCACAGCGCGGCGGCCTGGTCCAGCGCGCCGCCCGCAGAGGGCGCCTCGCTGCCGGGAGGGGGCGCGGCACGACCTGGCGCACGCAGCTCTGCCGCCTGCACGTGCGGCCGCACCTGCTGCACGGCTTGTTGTTGCTGCTGCTGCTCTTGTTGCTGCTGCAACGGACGACGGTAAAACTGACGCATGACAAGGCTCCTTCGCGAAGAGGGAAACCTCGTGGCATGACCACGCAAGCTGACTTGAAACGTCAGCGACGAGAACGGGCGGAAATCGGGAGGGGAGCCGCTTGCCGTGAAAGGCAAGGGGCGCGCTGCGGGCACACAGGCTGCAGCGCGGGAGAAGCCTGCGCTAGAGAGCCGGGTGTGTCACGCCTGCCGAGGCACGCGTCTTGTCACTGATCCAACTGGCACTGTCCACGCACGAGGCTCCGAAGTGAAGATTTCACAATTGTTGCATTGCATCATGGGTGCGTCAACCCGAAGACCGGACATGAACGAAGGTCAGTCGCGCGTGCACTCGAACCGCACGCCCTGCTCGGCCTGCGCCCTGCCGAGCCATTTCGGCGTGGCGTTTCGCGCGCGGCAGTAGTCGTCGGCCTGCACATACGTCATGGCGCGCAAGGCGCCGTCGCCAAGCGGCACCACTTCGTTGGGGGCCGCGCAACCGGCGGCGGCGAGCAATGCGAGCGGAAGGAGAAGAATGCGCCAGGTCATCCGGCCATTCTAAGCAGCCGGGGTGCCGGGCGCCTCGCACAGCGCCCGGATCTGCGGCGGGATCGGCACCGCGCGAATGCCGCCACCCTCGCGCTTCGCCGCAAAGATGCGCACTTCCTCGCACTCGAGGATCAGGTCGTCGCCGCGCGTCACGCGGTAGGCCTGCACGAAGCTCTTCTCGCGCCATTCGGTCACGCGCACCGCCACCTGCAGCGTGTCGCCGTAGCTCGCGGCCTTGACGAAGCGCGTGTGCGTGTCGACCAGCGGCGTGCCGATCACGCCGAGCGTCTTGGCGGTGTCTTCCCAGCGCGGCACGCCGCATTCGGCAAAGAAATGGCGCGACGCCGCATCGATCCAGCGGAAGAAGTTGGGAAACCAGACGATGCCGGCGGGGTCGCAGTCGCCGAATTCGACGCGCACGGTGTAGACGATGGAGGGTGCGTTGCTGCTTGTTGTCATGCGGTCATTTTCGTTGGGAGCAAACGGGGCGCTGGCTCGGGCTTGTCGACGTGCCGCAGGCCGAGTTCGGCCACGCAGGCGGTGCCCACGAGGGTCATCGTCCGCTCGGTTTCGGCCGCGAGCAGCTGCAGCACGGCGCGCGCACCGTCTTCGCCGCCGCTCGCAAGGCCGAACAGCGGCGCCCGGCCCACCAGCGCCGCGCGCGCACCGAGCGCGAGCGCCTTCACCACGTCGCTGCCGCGCCGGATGCCGCCGTCCACCAGCACCGGGATGCGTCCGCCCACGGCGTCGAGGATGGCGGGCAGCGCGCCGATGCTGGCCGGGGCCGCATCGAGCTGGCGCCCGCCGTGGTTCGACACCACGATGCCGTCCGCGCCGTGTTGCAGCGCCCGCCGCGCATCCGCGACACCCAGCAGGCCCTTGACCAGCAGCGGCCCGTCCCAGAGGCTGCGCAGCCAGCCGAGGCTTTCCCAGGTGAGGCCGCGGTCCATCGTGCGCGAGAGCAGCGCGGCCTGGGCCTGGGCGTCGACCGGCGTGTCGCCGTCGGGCAGCAGGTTGACGAACTGCGGCGTGCCGCCGCGCGCCTGCCGCAGCAGCCACGCGGGGTGCAGCGCCATGTCGGCGAGCGTGCGCGGCGTCAGGCGCATCGGCACGCGGAAGCCGTGGCGCAGGTCGCGCTCGCGCAGCCCGCCCACCGGCACGTCGACGGTGAGCACCAGTGCCTCGAAACCGGCCGCGCGGGCACGCCGCACCACGCGCTCGGCGATCGCGCGCTCGCCCATCACGTAGAGCTGCATCCAGAGCATGGCGTCGGGTGCGGCCGCGCGCACGTCCTCGATGCGGGTGTTCGACGCGGTCGAGAGGATGAAGGGCACGCCCGCGGCCTGCGCGGCGCGCGCCATCAGCGCATCCGCGCGCGGGCGCACCAGCCCCGCAAGGCCGATCGGCGCAACCGCGAAGGGCGCCTGCCATCGGCGCTCGAAGAGTTCGATGCCGATGTCCATCGCGCGGGTGTCGCGCAGGCATTCGGGCACCAGCGGCAGCGCCGCGAGCGCGTCGAGGTTGCGCTGCATGCAGCGTTCGTCTTCCGCGCCGCCGTCGACATAGTCGAACACCAGGCGCGGCAGTACCCGGCGCGCGCGGCGCCGGTGGTCGTCCACATTGAGCAGCGACATCAGTCGGAGACGATCTTCCGCTCGCGGATCACTGCGCCGAAGCGCTCGGAATCGGCCGCGGCGCGTTGCTGGAACGCGGCCGGCGAACCGGGCAGCGCCTCGCCGCCGAGCGCCGCGATGCGCTCCTGCACGGCCGGCATCGCCAGCGTGCGGTTGATCTGCGTGTTGAGCAGCGCCACCACCTCGGGCGGCGTGCCGGCCGGCGCGTAGAAACCGAACACGGTGTCGGCGTCGAAGCCGCGCAGGCCGGCCTCGTCGAGCGTGGGCACCTGCGGGAAGAGCGCCGAGCGCTTGGGGCTGCCCACGGCGAGCAGCCGGAGCTTGCCCGCGCGCACCTGCCCGAGCGCGATGCCGGGGTCGAAGACATAGTCGATCTGCCCGGCCAGCAGGTCCTGCAGCGCCGGTGCGGCGCCGCGGTAGGGCACGTGCAGCGCGAACACGCCCGCCTGGCTCTTGAACATCTCGCCCGCGAGGTGCGGCGAGCTGCCGTTGCCGGGCGACCCGTACGACAGCTTGCCGGGGTTGGCTTTCAGGTGCGCGATGAACTGCGCCACGTCCGTCGGCGGCAACGAGGGCCGCGCGACCAGGAACACCAGCACGCGCGCGGCCGCGGCCACCGGCGTCAGGTCCTTCGCCGGGTCGAAGCTCATGCGCTGGTAGATGTGCGGGTTCACCGACACCATGCCGCCCGAGCTCATGAGCAGCGTGTAGCCATCGGCCGGGGCGCGCGCGACGACCTCGCCGCCGAGGTTGCCGTTGGCGCCCGCGCGGTTCTCGATCACCACGGGCTGCTTCAACAGCTCCTGCAGCGGCTGCGAGACGGCCCGCGCGATCTGGTCCGCCGCACCGCCGGCCGGGAAGTTGACGATCACCTTGATCGGCTTGGCCGGCCAGTCGGCGGCATGGGCCGGCGCCAACAGCGCGGCGGCGGCGAGCCACGGCAGGCCAAGGCGCCGCAGCAGGGGAGTGGGGTTGATGAACATCGTGTGTCTCCTTTTTTTTGGAATCAAACCTTGAGCGTCGGCGGGCGCTTCATCCAGCGGATGGGCTGCGCCTGCACCGGCCGCGGCGCCGCGCCATGGCGCACCAGCGCCGCGTCGAGCGCCTTGCCGCCCTCGTCCGCGAGCGCCGCTTCACGGGCCGCGGCAATGGC
The DNA here is from genome assembly GCF_057656815.1 of Variovorax sp. Soil_C_39. Classification (NCBI taxonomy): domain Bacteria; kingdom Pseudomonadati; phylum Pseudomonadota; class Betaproteobacteria; order Burkholderiales; family Comamonadaceae; genus Variovorax; species Variovorax sp. Soil_C_39. The sequence continues at coordinate 589,909 of NZ_JBDGJQ010000001.1, read as the reverse complement.
CTCGGCGCGGGCCGCAGCGGGCAGGCCCGGGCGGCCCGCGAGTTCGTCGATCACGTGCAGCAGGTTGTGCTTGCCGCGTTCGTTGGTGCTGCCGTAGCCCTTGATGAGCCGGCCGCACAGTGCCAGCTCGCGCCCGAGCGTCCAGCCCTCGCGCGTGCCGCGTTCCACGGCCGCGAGCCAGCGCTCGATCAGCGCCTGCTCCTCGGCGAAGCGGCTGCCGCGGCGGCGCAGCCACTTGAGCGAGGACAAGAGGCGCAGCGACGCCATGCCGAGCACCGAGTGGCTGCCGACCTTGAGCGGCATCGACCACGGTTCGCGCCCTCGCGCCTGCCGCTTCCGGTCCCACGCCGCCACGCGGCGCGCGAGCGCGGGCGGCAGCAGCGCCGCGAACTCGGCCGAGCCGGGCTTGAAGTGGTCGTAGACCTTCAGGATGTCGTCGCTGCCCGCACGCACCTCGGCGCGCACGCGCTCGGCGCGGCTCGCGCGGCCCTTGAGCGCCGCGACCCGAACGATGTCGTCGAAGGCCATCCACAGCGCGAGCCAGCGCGCGACCTCGCGCGTGATCGCGAAGCCCTGCGCGCCCGACGGATCGGCCGCGCGTTCGGCATCGAGCAGCTTCGCGAGCCGGTCGGCGTAGAGCGCTGCGTAGGCGGCGTCCTGGTAGTCGCACACGCGCGCATGGCCGAGCGCGAGCATGTCGTGCACCGCGGGCGGAAAGCGCTGCGCGAGGTCGGCCGGCAGCGCGCGTGCCGGCGGTGGCGCCTCGCTGCCCTCGGCGGCGAGCACGCTGCTCACGAACGCAGCCTGCGCACGCGGCGCATGCACGGCGCCGAAGGCGGCAGCGAATCCGCGCAGGCTGGCGGCGGCCATCCTGCCGAGCTTCTCGGGTGCGCTGCCCCCGCGCACCACGTGCTCGTAGGCCTCGCGCGGAAACGGGAACAGTCCGCTGCCCGCGACGGCGCCGAGCATCACCGCGCTGACCACGGTGCCGGCTTCGCGCGCGATGGCGTTCATGTCGAACACATGGTGCTCGCGGCTGAAGGCCTTGACCACGTCGAACAGGCGCTCGGCGTCGGCGCGGCCGTCGCCGGGCACCATGCGCTCGGCCGTGGTGAGGATGCGCGCCGACGAGCTGATGACCAGCGTGCGCAGCGGCGCGCTCATGCCGTTGCCGATCTGGCGCGCGGTCTCGAGCAGCTCCGAGGAGACGATCGCATCGAGCGCGCCCGGCACCGGGCTCAGGCTGAACACCGGGCGCCGCCCGCCGAGCTGCGCGAGCGGCACGGGAAAGACCTCGATGTAGTAGGTGGTGGCACCGGTGCGCTGCGCGACGCCGGGAATCGAGGTGCTCTGCGCCGCGTAGCCCGCGTGGCGCGCGGTCTCGACCAGCCATTCGGTCAGCACGCCGCCGCCTTCGCCGCCGAGGGCGCAGACGAGCAGGGTGATGGGTTGTGCGTTGTTCATCGTCATGTCCTTCAGGCCGGTTGCAGCGCGCGCACCAAGGCACCGCGCACGCCGTGCAGCAGCCGCTCGTGCCACTTCGGGTTCTGCACCACCTCGGCGCGGTAGAAGCTCGGGCACAGCGTGGCCGCATGGGCGTTTTCGCCGCACAGGCCGCAGCCCACGCAGCCGTCGATCACCGTGGCCACCGGGTCGACCTTGAGCGGATCGGGGTTGTCCTTCAGCGTGAGCGTCGGGCAGCCCGACAGGCGGATGCAGGCGTGGTCGCCGTTGCACACATCCTCGTCCACGCCGTACTTCACGCGCACCACCCGCTCGCCTTTCTTGAGCAAGCTCGCGATCCAGGGCTTGATGCGCCGCTGGCGCTCGAGCTGGCACTCGCCCTCGGCGATCACCACCTTCAGGCCGTTGAAGTCGCTCGTGAGCGCATCGGTCAGCGTCTTGCGCATGCGCTCCACGTCGTAGGTGGTGACGGTGCGAAGCCACTGCACGCCCAGGCCCTTGAGCGTGGACTCGATGGTCTGGTTCTTGTCGACCAGGCTCTGCTGCTTGTCGACCGCGCGTTCCTTCATCTCGTCGTCGGGCGTGGAGATGATGTCCTGCGTGCCGGTGGCCGAGGTGTAGCCGTTCTTGAAGATGACGAGCACCGCGTCGTCGCCGTTGAACAGCGCGCTCTGCACGCCCGTGAGCAGGCCGTTGTGCCAGAAGCCGCCGTCGCCCATGATCGACAGCGTGCGCCGGTTCATCATCGGCGCCACGCCGGCGCGGCTCGCGAGGCTCATGCCGTAGCCGAGGATCGAATGCCCCATCGAGAACGGCTCGAAGGTGCCGAACGCATGGCAGCCGATGTCGGCCGCGATGTGCACCGGCCCCGTCTCCTGCTGCGCGAGCTTGAGGGCCGAGAATACCGGCCGCTCGGGGCAGCCCACGCAGAAGCTCGGCGGCCGCGCGGGCAGCGCCACCTCGAGCTGGCGCGCCACGGCCTCGCGGCGCTCGCGGTTGCCGGCCAGCCAGGCCTCGGCCGACGAAGCGACGTCGCTGGTGCCGAGGTACCGGGCCGCAAAGGTGCCAATGCCGCCCGACAGCACCTCGACGCCGTACTCGCCCGCCGCGGGCAGCATGTCCTTGCCGTGCAGCGGCGTCTGGATGTCGCGCCGGCGCAGCAGCGTCGCGATGTCCTGCTCGATGTACTCGGGCTGGCCTTCCTCGACCACCAGCACCGCGCGCTTGCCGACGCAGAAGTCGGCCACCTGCTCGGGCACCAGCGGATAGGTCACGTTGAGCACCAGGATCGGGATGTCGGTCTCGCCGAAGGCATCGGCCAGCCCCTGTTGCTGAAGGCTGCGCACCAGCGCGTTGTAGAGCCCGCCCTGCACCACGATGCCGAGGTCGGCATGGCGCCGGCCCGGCATCAGCTCGTTCAGGCCGCGCTCGACGATCTGCCGGCGCGCGGCCGGGATGCGTTCGTCGCCCTTGAGCTTCTCGTGGCGGAAGGTCACGGGCGGGTGCGCGAGGCGCATGTAGTCGAAGCCCGCGGGCTCGCTCATCAATGCGCGCGTCGAAATGGCGGGCGCGATGTTGTCCTTGCAGTCGAAGCTGCCGCGCACATGGCAGGTGCGGATGCGCAACTCCATGAGGCAGGGCATGTTCGAGGCCTCGGATAGAAGGAAGCCCTCTTCGACCATCCGCACCATCACGCCGAGGTCGGGCCGCGGGTCGAGCAGGCACATGCTCGACTTGAGCGCATAGGCGTGCGTGCGCTCCTGGATCACGCTGGCGCCTTCGCCGTAGTCCTCGCCCACCACGACCAGCACGCCGCCCGTGACGCCCGGCGACGAGAGGTTGGACAGCGCATCGGCCGCCACGTTGGTGCCGACGATCGACTTCCACGTCACCGCGCCGCGCAGCGGATAGTGGATCGACGCGCCGAGCATCGCGGCGGCCGAGGCCTCGTTGGAGCAGGCCTCGACGTGCACGCCGAGCTCTTCCATGTAGTCCTTGCCCTGCACCATCACGTCAAGCAGGTGCGACACGGGCGCGCCCTGGTAGCCGCCGACATAGGAAACGCCCGACTGCAGCAGGCCCTTGGTGATCGCGAGGATGCCCTCGCCGTGGAAGGTGTCGCCGGCGCCCAGGCGCAGCAGCTGCACTTCCTTGCTGAATGAAACTTCCAAGTGAATGACTCCGTGGGGTTGTCTGGCTTGTTCTGATCTCCGCCGGTGGCTTCGCGCGGCAGGCGCCAGTGTGCAAAGACACTGGCATCTCTTCAATAAAATGAGACAGCTAAGTAATATGCATGCCATGCATATTGAATCGATGGACCTGAACCTGCTGCGGCTGTTCGACGCGGTGTACCGCGCGCGCAGCGTGAGCCGCGCAGCCGAAGCGCTGGGCCTCACGCAGCCGGCCGCGAGCCACGGCCTCGGGCGCCTGCGCCTGCTGCTGAAGGACGCGCTCTTCACGCGGGCGCCGGGCGGCGTGGCGCCGACGCCGCGCGCCGACCGGCTGGCGGCGGCAGTGCAGGCCGCGCTCGGCACCCTCGAGGAAGCGCTCAGCGAACCCGACCGCTTCGAGCCGGCGGCCTCGCGAAAGTTGTTTCGCATCCACATGAGCGACATCGGCGAAGGCCGTTTCCTGCCCGCGCTGATGGCACGCCTGGGCGAACTGGCGCCCGGCGTGCGGCTGGAGACGCTGCCGCTTGCACTGGGCGAGATCGCGCCCGCGCTCGACAGCGGCCGCATCGACTTCGCCTTCGGTTTTCTGCCCAAGGTGCGCGACACCCAGCGCAGGCACCTGCTCAAGGACCGCTACATCGTGCTGCTTCGCAAGGGCCATCCGTTCGCGCGCGGGCGGCGCAGCAGCCAGGCGCTGATCGAGGCGCTGCAGACGCTCGAGTACGTGGCGGTGCGCACGCATGCCGAGACGCTGCGCATCCTGCAGCTGCTCAACCTCGAAGAGCGCGTGCGGCTCACCACCGAGCACTTCATGGTGCTGCCGGCGATCGTGCGCGCCACCGATCTGGCCGTGGTGATGCCGCGCAACATCGCGCGCGGCTTTGCGGAGGAGGGCGGCTACGCCATCGTCGAGCCGGCCTTTCCGCTGCGCGACTTCACGGTCTCGCTGCACTGGAGCCGGCGCTTCGAGGCCGATCCGGCGAACCGGTGGCTGCGCGAGGTCATCACGGGGCTGTTCACCGAAGGCAGCTGAGGCGCTCCGATCAGCCGGGCGGTTTCGCGCCGCCGCGCTCGATGTTCGATTCGGTGATGCCGAGCAGCTCCTCCATCGCCCGCCGCGCCTGGGCAGGCTTGCGCGCCCAGATGGCCTCGAGCACTGCGCGGTGCAGCGGCAGGCTCTTGCGCGGCGCGCCGGGCTGGCGCGTCGAGAGCTCGAACGAGATGCGCAGCGCCGCTTCGATGGTGGCGCCGAACGCGACGAGGAACGGGTTGCCCGTGGCGTTCAGGATCGCGCGGTGGAATTCGAGGTCGGGGCCGGCGTAGGCGACGGCATCCATGCCGGCCGCGTCCATGCCGCGGTAGGCGCGCTCGATGGCGGCGATCGCGGCATCGGGTGCCGAGGCCGCCGCAAGCTCGCAGGCCGCGGGCTCGACGATGCGGCGCAGCTGCATCAGGTGCTGCGCCATCTGCACGCGGTCCTGGCCCGACCAGGTCCAGCGCAGCACGTCCTCGTCGAGCATGTTCCATTGGGTGCGCGGCAGCACGCGCGTGCCGGCCTTCTGGCGCGAAGCGACGAGCCCCTTGGCCTTGAGCCGCGTCAGCGCCTCGCGCACCGACGTGCGCGCCACGCCGAGCGCCTCGGCCAGTTCGAGCTCGGTCGGGAGCGCCGAGCCGTCGTCCCATTCGCCCGCGATCACGCGGCGCGCGAGCGCCTCGGTCACGGCCATCGGGCCGCGCTTGGTCGAGGCGGGCGGGGTTACTTCAGGATTTTTCAAGTCGGACATATTTATTGTTGCATCGAGCCTATCTGAGTGAAGAGCGCGAAAAAGCAAGGGTTTTCCAGAAGACATTTTGATTTATATGTCTGTCATATTCGCCAGAACACCCGAACCAGGAGACACCTCGATGAAATCCGTACTGCGACGCGCCGCACTCACCTTCGCAACGGCCGCATTGGCCGCCGTTCCCGCACTGGCGCAGGCCCAGCCCGCGGCGGCCACCTATCCGCAAAAGCCTGTCGTGCTCGTGGTGCCGCAGCCGCCGGGCGGCGCGGCCGACCAGTTCGCGCGCCCCTTCGCTCAGCTGCTGTCCCAGCGGCTGGGCCAGCCGGTGGTGGTCGACAACCGGCCCGGCGCCAACGGCAACATCGCGGCCGCGTACGTTGCGCGCAACCAGCCGGCCGACGGCTACACGGTCTTCTTCGGCTCGGTCAGCACGCTGGCCGTGAACCCGCACCTCTACAAGTCCACCGGCTTCGATCCGCTGAAGGACTTCCAGCCGATCACGCTGACCAACCAGACGCCCAACGTGCTGGTGGTGGGCGCGGGCACCCCGTACAAGACCGTGGCCGACGTGGTCGCTGCCGCGAAGAAGGAACCCGGCGCGCTGAGCTTCGGCTCGGCGGGCAACGGCAACACGATGCACCTCACGGGCCTGCAGTTCGAAGCCGCCACCGGCACCCAGCTGATCCACGTGCCGTACAAGGGCGGCCCGGCCGCGCTCAACGACGTGATGGGCGGGCAGATCCCGATGATGTTCCACAACCTCTCGGCCGTGCTGGCGCAGGAGAAGGGCGGCCGCGTGCGCGTGCTGGCCGTGGCCGACACGCAGCGCTCGAAGCTGCTGCCGAACGTGCCGACCATGGCCGAGGCCGGCGCGCCCGGCGTGGTGCAGCTCGCCTGGAGCGGCATGCTCGTGCGTGCGGGCACGCCCGCGCCGGTGGTCGAGCGGCTGCACAAGGAGATGCTCGATATCCTCAAGGACCCGGCATTCCGCAAGCCGCTCGAGGCGCAGGGCTTCGATATGCTGTCGTCGACGCCGCAGGGCTTCACGGACCGGCTGAAGGCCGACTACGCCAGGATGGGCGAAGTCATCAAGGCCGGCAAGGTGCAGATCGATTGAATGTCTCCCTCCCCACCATCAACATGCCCGCACGCAACACCTTCAAGCACGCCCTCGCGGCGAAGATCCCGCAGATCGGCATCTGGTCGACGCTGCCTGACCCGTACATCTCCGAGCTGCTCGCGGGCGCCGGCTTCGACTGGATGCTGCTCGACGCCGAGCACACGCCCGGCGACCCGACCACGATGCTGCGCCAGCTGCAGGCGGTGCAGGCCGAGCGCGACCGGCCCACCAGCGCCGTGGTGCGCCCGCCGTGGAACGACCCGGTGCTGATCAAGCAATACCTCGACATCGGCGCGCAGACGCTGCTGCTGCCTTTCGTTCAGACGCGCGAGGAGGCCGAGGCGGCCGTGGCCGCCACGCGTTATCCGCCGCACGGCATCCGCGGCATGGGCGGCACGGTGCGCGCCTCGCGCTTCGGCCGCGACACCAAGTACGTGGCCGAGGCCTCGAACGAGATCTGCGTGCTGGTGCAGGTGGAAACCGCCGAGGCGCTCGAGCAGCTCGAAGCGATCGCCAACGTCGACGGCATCGACGGCGTCTTCATCGGCCCCGGCGACCTGTCGGCCAGCATGGGCGTGGCGGGCCAGGTCAACCATCCCACGGTGCGCGCCGCGATCGACAAGGCCGTCGCGCGCATCCTGGCTTGCGGCAAGGCGCCCGGCATCCTCATGAACGACGAGCCGCGCGCGCAGGAACTGCTCGACCTCGGCGCGCTGTTCGTGGCCGTGGCCAACGACCAGCTGCTGCTGCGCAAGACCGCCGACGAGGTGGCCGCGCGCTTCCGCCAGCGTGGTGCGCCGCCTGCACCTTCCGCGCCGCCCGCCCCCGCGACCTACTGAAAAGAAACCCACCCGCATGTCCACCGAGAGCGCCCGCCCCCCGAAGAAGCACAACAAGACCATCGACGAACTGCGCAGCCAGCGTTGGTTCGCGAGCGACGACATCCGCGGCTTCGCGCACCGTCAGCGCATGCAGCAACAGGGCCTCGCGCGCGAGGCGTTCATGGGCCGCCCCGTGATCGGCATCATCAACACCTGGAGCGATCTCTCGCCCTGCCATGCGCATTTTCGCGAGCGCGCCGAGGCCGTGAAGCGCGGCGTGCTGCAGGCCGGGGGCTATCCGCTCGAACTGCCGGCGCTGAGCCTCGGCGAGGTGATGGTCAAGCCCACCACCATGATCTACCGCAACCTGCTGGCGATCGAATGCGAGGAGCTGCTGCGCAGCCTGCCGATCGACGGCGCCGTGCTCATGGGCGGCTGCGACAAGACCACGCCCGCGCTCATCATGGGCGCGCTGTCGATGGACATCCCGGCCATCTACATGCCCGCCGGCCCGATGCTCAACGACCGCTACAAGGGCCAGGCCGTGGGCGCGGGCACGCACACCAAGAAGTTCTGGGCCGAGCGCACCATCGGCAACGTGGGCGAGGCCGAGTGGATCCAGCTCGAATCGCACATGACGCGCACGCCCGGCACCTGCAACACCATGGGCACGGCCAGCACCATGACGGCCATCGCCGAGGCCATGGGCTTTTCGCTGCCGGGTGCGATGAGCATTCCGGCGGTCGATTCGGCGCACAGCCGCATGGCGTGGCGCACGGGCGAGCGCATCGTCTCCATGGTGTGGGAAGACTGGAAGCCCTCGCGCTTCGTCACCAAGGCCTCGTTCCTGAACGCCGTGGCCGCCTACATGGCGCTCGGCGGCTCGACCAATGCCGCGGTGCACCTGCCGGCCATGGCGGGGCGCGCGGGGCTCGCGCTCACCATCGACGAGCTCGACGCGATCGCGCGGCGCGTGCCGGTCATCGCCAACCTGTATCCCTCGGGCGAGAAGCTGATGGAAGACTTCCACTACGCGGGTGGCCTGCCGGCAGTGCTGAACAAGATCGCAGCGCACCTCGACCTGTCGGCGCGCACCGTCACCGGCCGCACGCTCGGCGAGGACATCGCGGGCCGCGTGGGCGAGGACGACGGCACCATCCTCGACCCGGCCACGCCCCTCAAGCAGGGCACGCCCGAATGCCCGGAAGCGGGTATTGCACTGGCCGTGCTGCGCGGCAACCTGTGCCCCGACGGCGCGGTCATCAAGCCCTCGGCCGCCACACCTGAACTGCTGCGCCACACCGGGCGCGCGCTGGTGTTCGACTCGAATGCAGAGATGCTCGCGGCCATGGCCGACGAGAACCTCGACTGCGACGCCTCGACCGTGCTGGTGCTGCGCAACGGCGGCCCGGTGGGCGGCCCCGGCATGCCCGAGTGGGGCAACCTGCCGATCCCGAAGAAGCTGCTGCGCGAGGGCGTGCGCGACATGCTGCGCATTTCCGATTCGCGCATGAGCGGCACGCACTACGGCACCTGCGTGCTGCACGTGTCGCCCGAATCGGCCGTCGGCGGGCCGCTGGCGCTGCTGAAGACCGGCGACACGGTGCAGCTCGACATCGGTGCGCGCAGCCTCGACATGCTCGTGAGCGACGAAGAACTGGCCGCACGCCGCGCCGCCTGGCAGCCACCGGCGCCGGCCTATGCGCGCGGCTACACGAAGATCTTCCAGCACGAGGTGACGCAGGCGCACCTCGGTTGTGATTTCGCGAGCCTGGCAGGCAACGCTGCGACGCCAGAGCCGCAAATTTACTGACGCCCCCCGAAGCGCCTTCGGCGCCTCCCCCCCACTGGGGGGCGCACCCAGCGGCCCGGCCAAGCCGGTTCCGCGGGTGCCCACGGCTGAGCCTGTGGTTACCTGAAGGGCTTCAGGCGTAGGAAGAACAGAGTTCGCCTTCGGCCTTCATCGCGTCGAAAGCGCTGTAGTCGGCCTGCCAGGCATTGCCTTCGCGCAGCGTGAGCGCTTCGAGGTCGGCCAGCGTGGCCGCGCCGTCCTTCTTCAGTTGTTCGGCGCACTTGTCCAAATCCGGAAAGTTCTGCAGCGCCTGCCACCACACCGCACGCCCGGCCAGGAAGCCGTGCGCGCCAGCGGCGTAGGCGTATTCCATCACGCGCAAAAACTGCTGCGAGGTCACGCCGGCCGAGAGCATCACCCACGGAATGTTCGCTCCCTTGCAGATCGCGCCCATCTGGTCGAACCAGCCTTGCGCAGCGGTGTGCGCGGCGCCGCCGTCGCGCGCGGGCAGCGTGGCGCCGGGCAGCGGGCTTTCGAGCTTGAACAGATCGACGCCGTACTCGGGCTTGGCGAACTCGCGCACGCTCTCGATGACGAGCTCGGGCATCTTCTCGGGCGACTCGATGTAGTCCACCGTGTGGCGCTCGCTCTTGGGAAACGGATAGACCAGAAGCTCGAGCACGAGCGGGATGTCCCACTGGCGGCACTCTTCACCGATCTTGCGCACGTAGTCCTTCTGGTGCGCGAGCACGTCGGGCTCGGCATCGGGGCGGTACCAGGCCAGCACTTTTACGCCGTCGCCGCCGGCGCGCTTGATCTTCTCGACGCTCCAGTCGTCGATGGAGTGCGACAGGCGGCCGCCGGGCGTGTCGCGGAAGCGATGGTCCTCGAGCGTCACCACGAGGCCGGTGTGCGCGGGCAGCTTCTGCAGCGCGGCGGGAAAGGCGTAGTTGGGGTCGAACAGCATCGCGCTGGCATGCGTGCCGAGCGTGTCGACGAGCGTGCGCTTGACGGCGACCATGTCGGCAAAGCTGACGTCGGCGGGCGCAATGCCGCGCTTGGCGCCGATCAGCTGCGCGATGGGCGGGCGCTGGTCGAGAGCGACCATGGTGAAGTGGCCCTGGGGCGTGGCCATGCGGCGCAGGCCCCAGTTCTTGCCGAGGTGGAGGGGGGGCTTCGTTGTCATGAGAGGGTTCACTCCTGAATGGAATCGACGAGAGACATCGCGGTGGCGAAATCGGGCACCCCGGCGCGTCCGCCGGGTCGTGTGCACTTGAGGGCCGCCACCGCGGCGGAAAACTGGAAGGCGCGGCGCACGGGCCAGCCAGCGCCGATGGCGAACGCGAACGCGCCATGGAACACGTCGCCGGCACCGGTGGTGTCGACGGCCTGCACTTCGAAAGCCGGCAGGGCATGCAGGCCGCCGGCATCGGCCCAGCGCAACCCGTGCTCGCCGAGCGTGACGGCCGCGAGGCGGCAGCCGCGCGAGAGCGCGAAGTTCAACTGGTCGTCGACGGTGCGCGCACCCGCGGCATAGCCTGCGAGGCCGGGTTCGGAAAAAATGGCGTGGTCGGTGTGCGGCAGCAGCATGTCGAACACGGCGGCTTCGGCGACGTCGCCGTCGAGCACGGTGGGCAGCGCGTGCTGGCGCGCGGCGCCGAAGAGCGCCAGCGCGCCTTCGGGCCAGCGCGGGTCGGCGAGCACGGCGTCCGTGTCGGCCAGCGCGTCGAGCGGCAGCCAGGTCGGATCGGCCGGCAGGTCGGCGCCGCGAAAGTTGACGATCATGCGTTCGCCGCGCGCATCGACGACGATGCCCGAGACCGACGAGCGGCCGCCCGCGAACAGACGGAAGCGCGAGACGTCGACGCCCAAAGCGGTGAGCTGCGCCTTCATTTCATGGCCTGCGCTGTCTTCGCCCGCGCGGCCCCAGAACTGCACGGACGCGCCGAGCTTGGCCGCGGCAGCGGCCGCATTGGCCGCCATGCCGCCGCCGCCTTCTCGCAGGTCGTTGGCGCGCGTCTTGCCGCCGCCGTGGGGCAGCGTGTCGACCTGCCAGGTGACGTCGAGTGCGGAGAGGCCCAGGCAGACGATGCGAGGGGTTGGGTGTCGGCTTGTGTTCATTGCGAAGTCGAGTTTTTGCCTGGGGCGCGTGCACAGGCCACCGGGTACTCCCCTCCGCGAATGTCCCCCGGCCTGCGGCCTCCTCCTTTATTTCGCTGCGGGGAGCACCCGATACCCTGCGCACGCCAAGCGCAGCGCTTGTGCGGGCGGTGCGAGCGCTCTGCGTCCCGAGCACGCCGATGGGGTGCCTTGCGCAGCGAAATAAAGGGGGAGGGCGAAGCCCGGAGGACATTCGCGGAGCAAGGTACCCCGTCGGCGTAATCGCACCCCGAAGAGTGCCCAAAACAAAGACGTCCCATCTCAACCACGCAGCACGGCCCCATCGTTCTTGTCGAACAGATGGCACTTGTCCATGTCGAAGTCCAGCGTGACCGTGTCCTTCGGCCGCACCTGCAGCTCGGGCGCCACGCGCGCCACATGCCGCGTGCCGGCGCGGTCGAAGTACACCAGCGTGTCCGAGCCCAGCGGCTCCACCACGCTCACCTGCACGCGCAGGCCCGGTGCGTCGGGCGGTAGCACCCGCATGTGCTCGGGGCGCACGCCCAGCACCGCCGCGCCGGCCACGCCGCCGCAGCGTGGCGGCATGGCGAACAGCGTGCCGTCGTCCATGCGCACGTTGGTGCCTTCCGCGGTCACGTCGAAGAAGTTCATCGTCGGCGAGCCGATGAAGCCCGCCACGAACTGATTCGCGGGCGACTTGTAGACCTCTTCGGGCGTGCCGAACTGCTGCACCACGCCGGCCTTCAGCACCACGATCCGGTCGGCCATGGTCATGGCCTCGACCTGGTCGTGCGTGACGAAGATCATCGTCGTCTTGAGCTGCTGCGACAGCGCCTTGATCTCGGTGCGCACCTCGCCGCGCAGCTTGGCGTCGAGGTTCGACAACGGCTCGTCGAACAGGAACACCTTCGGGTTGCGCACCATCGCGCGGCCCATGGCCACGCGCTGGCGCTGGCCGCCCGACAGCGCCTTGGGCTTGCGGTCGAGGTAGGGCTCGATGCGCAGCATGCCGGCGGCGCGGTCGACGCGGCGCGCGATCTCGTCCTTGGGCGTGTTGCGCATCTCCAGGCCGAAGCCCATGTTGTCGCGCACCGTCATGTGCGGATAGAGCGCGTAGTCCTGAAACACCATCGCGATGTCGCGCTGCGCCGGCGGCATGTCGTTCACGCGCGTGTCGCCGATGAAGAGATCGCCGCCGTCGATGGGCTCCAGGCCCGCGATGATGCGCAGCAGCGTCGACTTGCCGCAGCCCGAGGGGCCGACGAAGACCACGAACTCCTCGTCGCGGATCTCGAGGTCGAGCGAGGGGATCACGGCCACGTCGCCGAAGCGCTTGACCAGGCCGTTGATTCGAATGGAAGCCATGCGTCTTGATCCTTCAGGCGAACGCCAGCAATGGCTTGACCAGCTCGCCGGCCACGAAGCGGCCGAACATCTCGGGCAGCTGGTCGATGCCGAACTGCGCATCGACCAGCTGGCGGTAGCGTGCCTTCTCGGCGCGCAGCAGCTCGACGTTGAGCGCGAAGTCGCTCTTCGGAAAGTAGAAGGTGCGCACCATGTAGAAGTCCTTGCGACGAATCGCCTTGTTCTCCTGCACCGGCCAGGGCTTGTCGCTCTCGCCGATGAGGATGAGCACGCCGCGCGGCAGCACGATCTCCATTCCCAGGCTGCGCGCGGCATGCGCCCCGCTGCATTCGACGATGAGCTTGAAGCGCTTGCTCGCATCGCCCACGGGGTGCCGCTTGGCGCCGAACGACTCGGCCAGCTGCAGCCGCTCTTCCTTCAGGTCGGACACGTACACGTCGGTGTAGCCGATGTTCTGCAGCGCGATCAGCGCGCCGATGCCGACCGGGCCCGCGCCCGTCACCAGCACCGCGCCGGTGGTCTCGGGCGGCACCAGCGGCTTGACGAAGCGGATGCCGTGCGCGGCCGTGCCGATGGTGTCGAGCAGCAGCGGGGCGAGTTCGTCCTCGATGTCGTCTGGCACCGGCAGCAGGCACTGCTCGGGCACCGTGAGGTACTCGGCGTAGCCGCCGGGGCGGTTCCAGCCGACCAGCACCGATTCGTTCAGGCACATCTGCGTGTCGCCCGCGCGGCAGGCGTCGCAGTGGCCGCAGTGCACCGGGATGTAGACCAGGCAGCGCCGGCCGTCGAGCGCATGGCCCGGCTGCTGTACCACGCCGAAGATCTCGTGGCCGGGCGTGAAGCTCGCGCCGTTGAACCACAGCTTGGTGTCGGAGCCGCAGAGCGCGGTGCGGCGCACGCGCAGCAGCACCTCGCCGGGGCCCGCGACGGGCATCGGAGCCTCGCCGATGGTGATGTTCTTGTCGCCGTGAAAAGTGGCAGCTTGCATGGGATGTCTCCTAGCCTTTGACCGCACCCATCGCCAGCCCCGACACGAGCCGGCGCTGGACGATGAATGCAAGGATGAGCGGCGGCAGCGCGATCAACGTGGCGGCCGCCATCAGCGCGCCCCAGTTCGAGGCGCCTTCGCCGATGAAATTGAACGACGCCGCGATCAGCGTCTTGGTGTCGCCGTTCGACAGGACGAGCGCGAACAGGAAGTAGTTCCATGAGAAAACGAACGACAGGATCGACGCCACCACCACGCCCGGCATCACGAGCGGCAGCGCGATGCGCCACAGGATGCGCGGCACGCTGCAGCCGTCGACCTGCGCGCTTTCGAGCACGCTGCGCGGAATGTTGTCGAAGAAGGGCAGCAGCACCCAGATCACGATCGGCATGGTGATGGCCGCGTGCGTGAGGATCAGCGCCCAGTAGCTGCCGATCATTCCGGCCTCGCGGAACATCACGTACCACGGCAGCAGGAACAGCGTGCCCGGTGCCATGCGCGCGAGCAGCGTCACGGTGGCGGGCCAGGTGATGCGCGTCCACGAGACCGCGAATGCGGCCGGAATGCCCAGCAGCAGGCCGATGGCGGTCGAGCCCACGGTGATGACCGTGCTGTTCCAGGTGTACTGCAGGAACGGCGTGGTGCCGAAGAGCGTGCGGTAGTTCTCCAGCGTGGGCGAGAAGAGCAGCTTGGGCGGGTAGGCCGTGACCTCGGCCGAGGGCTTGAAGGACGCGAGCGCCATCCAGGCAATGGGCAGCAAAATCAAGAGCGCCACGAAGGCGATCTGCAGCAGGTTCAGGCGTTGCACGAGCTTGTCGTTCATGGCTTGCATGCCTCCTTCACCACGCCACACGCTTGCGCGCCTGGGTGAGCACCATCACCGCGCCGAGCACGATGGCCGAGAGCGTGATCATCAGCGCGCTCGCATAGCCGATCTCGAACAGCTCGAAGCCCTTGCGGAAGCCGTAGATGTTGAGCGTGTTCGAGGCATTGCCCGGACCGCCCTGCGTGGTGATGTAGATGATGTCGAAGAAGCGCAGCAGGTCGACGCTGCGCAGGATGGCCGCCGTGACCAGCGTGGGCGCGAGCAGCGGCAGCGTGATGCGCCAGAAGGTCTTCCAGCGCGAGGCGCCGTCGATCTGCGCGGCCTCGTAGACGTTGGGCGGCAGCGACTGCAGGCCGCCCAGCACGATCAGCGCGACATACGGCGTCCATTGCCAGGTGTCGATCATCGCCACCGTGGGGATCACCCACACGGGCGACGCGAGCCAGTCGGAGCGCGGCAGCCCCGCGGAGGTCAGCAGGTAGTTGGCCGCACCGATGGACGGGTCGAGCACCACCAGCCACATCATGCCGACCACCACCGGCGGCAGCACGAAGGGCGAGATCATCAGCGTGCGCACGATGCCCGACAGCTTCTTGGAGCCGTGCAGCAGCAGCGCCACCCAGGTGCCCAGCACCAGCTGCAGCACCAGCGAGAGCACGTAGAGCACCAGCGTGATCTTCAGGCCGTTCCAGAACTCGCCGTCGCCGACCATCTCGACGTAGTTCATGCCCCAGTTGAGCTTGGGTTTGCCGCCGAAGCTGAACTCGTGCAGGCTGAACCACACGGTGTAGGCGAACGGAAAGGCGATCATCGCGGTCGTGAAGATCACGGCCGGGAGCGAGAGAAACGCGAGCTGGCCGCGTGTGCCGATCGATTGGCTCATGGGTTCACCCTGCGAGAAAGCCGCCATCGACGGCCAGAACGGTGCCAGTGACGTAGTGCGCGGCGGGCGAGGCGAGGAACACCGCGCTGCCCGCGATGTCGCCGGGCTGCGCCCACTGGCCGAGCGGAATGCGCGAGCGGATGCGCTCGTAGTGCGCCGTGTCCTGCCGGCCGGCCGCGTTGATGGCGGTTTCCACATAGCCCGGCGCGATGGCGTTCACGCGCACCTTCTTCTCGGCCCAGGCCAGCGCGAGCGACTTGGTCAGCATGACCACGCCACCCTTGCTGGCGCAGTAGGCCGGAATGAAGGGCAGCGCGACGAAGGCGTTCATCGAGGCCACGTTGACGATGCTGCCCCGGCTTTTTTCCAGCAGCGGCAGGCTCGCGTTGCACAGGCGGAAGGTGCCGGTGAGATTGACGTCGAGCACGCGCTGGAAGGTTTCTGTCTCGAACTCCTTGAAGCGCGAGAGGATGCCGGCGCAGTTGACCAGCGTGTCGAGCCTCTCGAGGCCGCCGACGAAGCCGGCGACCTGCGCATCGTCGGTCACGTCGAGCGTGCGCAGCGCGAGCCGGGGCGACGACGCGCGCAACGGCGCGAGCGAACTGGCCGCGAGCGCGGCCTCGTCGACGCCGGTTGCAATGACCTCGCAGCCCATCTCGAGGAACGATCGCGAGATCGCGGCGCCGATGTCGCCGGCGCCGCCGACCACCAGCACGCGGTGGCCTGCGGGAAAGTCGAACACCGCCATCAGTCTTTGGCGATCAGCGCGTCGAGCTTCTTGTCCGCGTCGGCGCAGGCCTCGGCGGGCGACTTCTGGCCCAGCAACAGCTCGGTCACGGCCTGGCCGATGTGGTCGCGCGATGCGGGGTTGGCGACGATCGGGTAGCCCACTTCGGAGGTGCCGGTGCGCGCCAGTTCGTTGACCGCCGCGACCCATTCGGCACGCACCGGCTGCTCGTCCATCCAGGCCTTGTAGCCGGGCGACTTGGCGACGGCCGAGCGCGGCGGCGCCACGCCGTCGAGCGCGAGCTTGGCCTGCACGGCCGGGCTGGTGGCCCACTGCACGAAGTACCAGGCGGCTTCCTTGTTCTTGCTGTGCGCCGAGACCGACATGGTCCAGCCGATCACCGTGGGGTGCGAGCCGCCGGGGCCGGCGGGCAGCACGGCCACGGCGGTGTCCTTCAGGCGCGCGCCGCCGTCCATCACGTTGCGCAGCTCGTTCGACGACTCGAACGCCATCGCCGCCTTGCCTTCGCGGTAGAGCGAGGAGATCTGATAGAAGCTGTAGTTCACCACGCCGGGCGGGCCGTAGTCCTTGAGCAGCTTGGCGTAGAGGCCCATCGAGGCCTGGCCTTCCTTGCTGCACAGCTGCGACTTGCCGTCCTTCATGTACTGGCCGCCCATGTTGTGCAGGAACACGCTGTAGGTGAAGGGCAGGGCGGGCTTCAGGCCGCGCGAGACGAAGGGCGTGACGCCCGGCTCGCAGGCCTTGAGCTTGGCGGCCACGGCCTCCAGCTCGGGCAGGTTCTTGGGCAGCGATACGCCGCACTTCTGGAACAGGTCCTTGCGGTAGTACAGCACCGGGCCCTCGACGTTCATCGGGATACCGGTGAGCTGCTTCTCGTAGGTCGCGTCCTTGAGCATGCCGGCGCTCAGGTCGGCGAAGTCGTAGTCGGTCGCGCTGGCGGTCTTCACCAGGCCCGACAGGTCGGCGTACCAGCCGGCCTTGGCGAACTGCATGCCCTCGCGCGAGGGCAGCGACATGAACACGTCGATCTCGTCGCTGCGCGAATTCATCACCGTGACCAGGCGCTGGCGCATCTGCTGTTCCTGGTAGGAGTCGACCTTGAGCTTCATGCCGGTCTGCTGCTCGAAGTCGTCCTTGTGCTTGAGCAGCGCATTCGCGACCGGGTTGTTGTTGGCCAGGAAGGTCACGGTCTTGCCCTGGTGCTTCTTCCAGTCGAAGGCCTGGGCAGCTGCCGTGCCGGCGCAGGCGGCGGCGACGACGAGCACCGCGATGGCGCGAACGTGCGGGCGAAGGGCGGGGCGGCGGAAGGGGGTGTGCATGTCTTGTGTCTCCTTTGACGTGTTGAAGGCGGGGTCACCGAGGTCGGCGATTCGCTTGTAACCGTTTACAGGATTTTCGGAATCGTGCGCCGCGGTGTCAACCCGAAAAGAACGCTTCAGCAGGGAAAAGGCTAGGGGATTTCCCCGAAAAATTGCTGTGATCGGCAACGTATCGTTTCCTGTAAACTGTTTCATCATGAAGCCGAAATCCGTGGGAATCCGTGACGTCGCCAAGCATGTGGGCGTGTCCACGGCCTCGATTTCGCGCACGATCAACAACCCCGAATCGGTGCGCCCCGACCTGCGCAAGCGCATCGATGCGGCGATCGCCGAGCTCGGCTACATCCCCGACGCCGCGGCGCGCGCGCTCTCCTCGCGCCGCACGCGCACCATCGGCGCGATCATCCCGACGGTGGACAACGCCATGTTCGCGCGCGGCATCGAGGCGCTGCAGAGCTACCTGTCGCTGCAGGGCTACCTGCTGCTGCTGTCCACCAGCGGCTACGACCCCGAGACCGAGGCGCGGCAGGCGCAGAACATGGCGAGCCGCGGCATCGACGGGCTGATCCTGCGCGGCGACACCCACACCGACGCACTGCGCCGGCTCTTGGCCTCGCAGCGCATCCCGTTCGTGAACGTGGGCGTGTACCACCCCGACAAGCCCTATGCCTCGGTGGGCGGCAACAACGAGGCCGCGGCCTACCGGGCCTGCCGCTACCTGATCGAGCTGGGCCACACGCGCATCGGCATGGTGGCGGCCATCTCGTCGAACAACGACCGCGCCACGGCGCGCGTCTCGGGTGTGCGGCGCGCGCTGGCCGAGAGCGGTCTCGCGCTCAGGCCCGAGTGGTACATCGAGGTGCCCTACCACCTCGACGATGCGCGGCAGGGCGCGCGGGTGCTGCTGTCGCCGCCGTGCGAACAGTGGCCCACGGCCGTGGTCTGCGGCAACGACGTGATCGCCTACGGCGTGCTGCTCGAGGCCGAACGCCGCGGCCTGCACGTGCCCGGCGACCTGTCGGTGATGGGCTTCGACGACCTCGAATGGAGCCGCCACCTGCGCCCCAGCCTCACCACCATGCATGTGCCGACCGACGAGGTCTGGACGCGGGCCGGCGAATACCTCGTGAAGTCGCTCGCGGGCAAGGCCGCCGCGCTGCACCACGAGGTCGACGTGTCGCTGGTGGTGCGCGAATCGACCGGGCGGCCGCGCGCATAGAAGCTCGTCGGGCGCGCCGCCTCCCCGATGGCGCGAGAATTGCTCAGCCCGCCCAAGGGTTTCCCCGTACGCGCCATACCGGCGCCCGCATACGCGTTATGGGCGCCCCCGTATGCAACCTCGCGGACAAGCCGCTAACGTCCATGACTGGCCCGCCACGGGCCGCCCACGAGCCAAAAAGCATGAGCACCGACAGCAGCCACAGCAGCCAGATTCGTCCGATCCGCTTCTTCCACCGCGGCAAGATCGTGGAGGTGAGCGGCGTCCACCCGACCCGTTCGGTGCTCGACTGGCTGCGCGAGGACGCGCACTGCACCGGCACCAAGGAAGGCTGCAACGAAGGCGACTGCGGCGCCTGCACGGTGGTGGTCGGCGAACTGGCCGAGGGCGACGACGCCCAGGCGCCCGGCACGATCGGCGGGCTCCGGCTGCAGACGGTCAATGCCTGCATCCAGTTCTTGCCGACGCTGCATGGCAAGGCGCTGTTCACCGTCGAGGACCTGAAGTCGCAGTGCGCGACCGCGGCGCCACCCAAGGGTGTCAAGCACCCTGTCCACACGCTGCACCCGGTGCAGCAGGCGCTGGTCGACTGCCACGGCTCGCAGTGCGGCTTCTGCACGCCGGGCTTCGTGATGTCGCTGTGGTCGAGCTACGAGCACCATCAGGCCCGCGGCACGCAGCCCACGCGCCAGCAACTGGCCGACGAACTGTCGGGCAACCTGTGCCGCTGCACCGGCTACCGGCCGATCCTCGACGCGGGCCAGCGCATGTTCGACCTGCCCGGCGTGCGGCTCGACACCAAGCCGGTGGTGGCCGCGCTCGCTTCGCTGCAGGACGGCGACGGGCTCGAATATGCCGCGCCGCTCGGTGCGCGCACCGACCGCTTCCATGCGCCGAAGACGCTGGCGCAACTGGCCACGCTGCGTGAGCGCAAGCCCGGTGCACAGCTGCTCGCGGGCTCGACCGATGTCGGCCTCTGGGTCAACAAGCAGTTCCGCGACCTGGGCGACATCATCTACGTGGGCGACGTGGCCGAACTCAAGACGATCGAAGTGCGCGAGGACGCGCTCTACATCGGCGCCGGCGCTTCGCTCGAAGCCGCCTTCGCGGCGTTGGTGCAGCGCGTGCCGAGCCTGCAGGACGTGTGGCTGCGCTTTGCCTCGCCGCCGATCCGCCATGCCGGCACCATGGGCGGCAACGTGGCCAACGGCTCGCCGATCGGCGATTCGCCGCCGGTGCTGATGGCGCTCGACGCCGAGATCGAACTGCGCCGCGGCGAGGCGGTGCGCCGCATGCCGCTCGCGGACTTCTACGTCGACTACATGAAGAACCAGCTGCAGCCCGGCGAGTTCGTGCAGGGGCTGGCCGTTCCGCTCGCGGCCATGCGCCGCCAGGTGCGCGCCTACAAGATCAGCAAGCGCTTCGACTGCGACATCTCGGCGCTGTGCGCGGGCTTCGCGCTCGAGCTCGAGGCCGATGGCGAGACCGTGAAGGCCGTGCGCCTCGCCTTCGGCGGCATGGCCGCGACCGTCAGGCGTGCCGCGAAAGCCGAGGCCGCGCTCGTCGGCCGGCCCTGGCGCCAGGCCAGCGTCGAGGCCGCCAAGCGCGCACTCGCCGAAGACTTCAATCCGCTCTCCGACATGCGCGCGTCGGCCGACTACCGCATGCAGGTGGCGCAGAACCTGATCCAGCGCCTGTGGCTCGAAACGCGTGCCGACGATCCGCTCGCGACCGAAGAAACCAGCGTCTGGAGCGTGATGCCGCATGCGGCTGCCGCCGCGGAAGGATCCTGACCATGAACAAACCGATCGACCCCCGGCTGCTGCAACCCGCAGAGGCCTTCGCGAACTACCTGAAGAACACGGCCGCGCGCATCGACCAGGGCGCCGAGAAGCAGGCGCACGCGCAGGGCGCGCGCGTCGGCATCAGCCGTCCGCACGAGTCGGCGCACCTGCATGTGGCCGGCGAAGCGACCTACATCGACGACATTCCCGAGCTCGTGGGCACGCTGCATTGCGCGCTGGGCCTGTCGCCGGCGGCCAGCGGCCGCATCACGGCGCTGTCGCTCGATGCGATCCGCGCGATGCCCGGCGTGGTGGCCGTGCTCTCGGCCGACGACATCCCGGGCAGCAACGACTGCGGCTCGATCGTGCATGACGACCCGATCCTGCTGCCGGTGAACGCGGGCGGCGAGATCCGCTACCTCGGCCAACCCGTGTTCGCGGTGATCGCCGAGACGCGCGATGCCGCGCGCCGCGCCGCGGCCAGGGCGAAGGATGCGATCACGCTCGAGGCCGAGCCGCCGGTCCTCACGCCGCAAGAAGCGCATGCGCGCGGCCAGTACGTGGTGCCGCCGATGCACATCGTGCGCAGCGGCGGCGCAGCCAACCAAGGCGACGAGGCCGCGGTGCGCGCGGCCATTGCCGGTGCACCGCACCGCCACAAGGCGAGCTTCGACGTCGGCGGCCAGGAGCAGTTCTACCTCGAAGGGCAGATCAGCTACGCCATTCCCAAGGAAGGCGGCGCGCTGCACATCCACTGCTCGACCCAGCACCCGAGCGAGATGCAGCACCTGGTGGCGCATGCGCTGCACCTGCAGTCGAACGAGGTGCATGTCGAATGCCGGCGCATGGGCGGCGGCTTCGGCGGCAAGGAATCGCAGTCGGCGCTCTTTGCCTGCGTGGCCGCCATCGCGGCGCGGCAGCTGCAGCGCCCCGTGAAGCTGCGGCTCGACCGCGACGACGATTTCATGATCACCGGCCGACGCCACTGCTTCTGGTACGAGTACGACGTGGGCTACGACGACGAGGGCCGCATTCTCGGCGCGGAGATCACCATGGTGTCGCGCGCCGGCCATTCGGCCGACCTCTCGGGCCCGGTGATGACGCGCGCGCTGTGCCACTTCGACAACGCCTACTGGCTGCCGAACGTGGCGATGCACGGCTACTCGGGCAAGACCAACACGCAGAGCAACACCGCGTTCCGCGGCTTCGGCGGGCCGCAGGGCGCGATCGCGGTCGAGAACATCCTCGACTCGGTGGCGCGTGCGCTGGGCCGCGATCCGCTCGACGTGCGGCGCGTCAACTTCTACGGCAAGACGAAGAACAACGTCACGCCCTACCGCCAGACCGTGACCGACAACATCGTGCACGAGCTCGTCGCCGAACTCGAAGCCACCAGCGACTACCGCGCGCGGCGCGAGGAGATCGCCGCCTTCAACGCGAAGAGCCCGGTGCTCAAGCGCGGCCTGGCGCTGGCGCCGCTGAAGTTCGGCATCTCCTTCAACGTGAAGCACTTCAACCAGGCCGGCGCGCTGGTGCATGTGTACACCGACGGCTCCATCCTCGTGAACCACGGCGGCACGGAAATGGGACAGGGCCTCAACACCAAGGTGGCGCAGGTGGTGGCGCACGAGCTGGGCGTGAGCTTCGAGCGCGTGCGCGTGACGGCCACCGACACCACCAAGGTGGCCAACACCTCGGCCACGGCCGCCTCGACGGGCGCCGACCTCAACGGCAAGGCCGCGCAGGACGCCGCGCGCCAGATCCGCGAGCGCCTGGCGGCGTGCGCGGCCGAGCGCCACGGCGGCGACGCGGCCGCGGTGCGCTTCGCGAACGACCAAGTCGAAGTCAACGGCCGCACGCTGGCCTTCAGCACCGTGGTGGGCGAGGCCTATCTCGACCGCAAGCAGCTCTGGTCGGACGGCTTCTACGCCACGCCGGGGCTGAGCTGGGACAAGGACAAGATGCAGGGCCGCCCGTTCTACTACTTCGCCTATGGCGCGGCGGTGAGCGAGGTGGTGGTGGACACGCTCACCGGCGAATGGAAGCTCCTGCGCGCCGACATCCTGCACGACGCGGGCAAGTCACTCAACCCGGCCGTGGACATCGGCCAGGTCGAAGGTGCTTTCATCCAGGGCATGGGCTGGCTCACCACCGAGGAACTCGTGTGGCATCCGCAGAGCGGCAAGCTCACCACGCATGCGCCGAGCACCTACAAGATCCCCACCGCCAACGACTGCCCGCCGGTGTTCAACGTGCGCCTGTTCGACGGCCAGAACGCGGAAGATTCCATCCACCGCAGCAAGGCCGTGGGCGAGCCGCCGCTGTTGCTGCCGTTCTCGGTGTTCTTCGCGATCCGCGACGCGGTGTCGGCCGCGGGCGGGCACCGCGTCGATCCGCCGCTCAAGGCGCCCGCGACGAGCGAGGCGATCCTGCGCGCGGTCACGGCAGTGACCGCCGCGACCGCCGCGCAGGCGGGATGACCGCCGGCGCCTCGATCCCCGGCGTATAACCGCTCGCACCGTCCACTACCGTACGAGCGGCCCATGCGCGACCAGGCTCTTTTCGACAAGATCGATCTTCACCTCATCCGGGTGCTCCACACCGTGCTGACCGACCGCAGCGTCTCGCGCGCCGCCATCCGCCTGGGCATGTACCAGCCGGCCGTGTCGGCGGCGCTCAAGCGGCTGCGCGAGCTCTCGGGCGATCCGCTCCTGGTGCGCTCGGGCTCGGGCATGGTGCCCACCGACGCGGGGCTGCGCATGATCGAACCGGCCGCGAGCATCCTGCGCGCCGCCGAGATGCTGTTCTCCGATGCGCGCGGCTTCGAGCCGCAGTCGGCGGCCACCACCTTCCGGATCGCCGCGAGCGACTACATGGACCCGCTGTTCCTGCCGATGCTCGTGGCGCAGGTCAAGCGCGAGGCGCCGTTGTGCCACATCGAGATCCACGCGCTCTCGCCCGACTCCGACTACCACGGCCATCTGTCGCTCGGCCAGGTCGACCTGGTGATCGGCAACTGGCTCAAGCCGCCCGAAGACCTGCACATGGCGCGGCTCTTCGGCGACGAGGTGGTGTCGCTCGTCAACCAGGACCACCCGGCGGTGCGCCGCGGCTGGGACCTCGAAACCTGGCTCGCGGCCGAGCACATCGCGCCCACGCCGATGCATCCCGGCGGGCGCGGCATCATCGACCAGATGCTCGACGAGCTCGGGCGGCAGCGCAATATCACGGCGCGTTGCGCGCACTTCGGGCTCATCCCCGACATGGTCGCCTCCAGCCTGCTGGTGCTGACCACGGGCCGCCAGTACTGCGAGCGCTTCGCGGCGCGGCTGCCGGTGAAGATCCTCGACTGCCCGGTGGCCCTGCCGCGGCTCATGTACTACCAGCTCTGGCACGAGCGCACCCATTCGTCGAGTTCCGCGCGCTGGCTGCGCGACTGCATCAAGGGCGTGGCGGCATCGCTGCGGCCCCCGCACGCCCCCGACAGCCCCGATCCGCCCTGAGCGGTGAGCCCCCGGTCGCGCCGGCGTCGCGCCCGGAAAGGCACGATGAAACAACGACCGCCCAATACAACAGCTGGAGACAAGCGAAATGAACAGGTTTGAAGAGGTGCCCAAGCTCACCGATCCCGCCGCACCGGTGGCGGCCGCGCGCGGCGTGCCGCACGGCGGAGGCTGGCTCGAGCGCATGTTCGGCCTGGCCGAGCACAACACGACGGTGCGCACCGAGGTCATCGCCGGCCTCACCACCTTCCTGACGATGGCCTACATCATCTTCGTCAACCCGTCGATCCTCGGCGACGCGGGCATGCCGAAGGGCGCGGTGTTCGTGGCCACCTGCCTGATCGCGGCGCTGGGCACGCTGATCATGGGCCTGTATGCCAACTACCCGATCGCGATGGCGCCGGGCATGGGGTTGAACGCCTACTTCTCGTACGTGGTGGTGCTGGGCATGGGCTACACGTGGCAGGTGGCGCTCGGCGCGGTGTTCATCTCGGGCTGCCTGTTCCTCGTGGTGACGGTCACGGGGCTGCGGGAGCTGTTCATCCGGGGCATACCGCAGTCGCTCAGAACCGCGATCACGGTGGGCATCGGCATGTTCCTCGCGCTCATCGCGCTCAAGAGCGCCGGCGTGGTGGCCGCCTCGCCCGCCACCTTCGTGACGCTCGGCAACCTGCATTCGCCGCCGGTGATCCTGGCCACGCTGGGTTTCCTGATCATCGTGGTGCTCGACCGGCTCAAGGTTCGCGGCGCGATCCTGGTCGGCATCATGGTGGTGACGGTACTGTCGTTCTTCTTCGGCGGCAACAAGTTCAACGGCATCTTCGCCGCGCCGCCGTCGGTCATGCCCACCTTCCTCGAGCTCGACATCATGGGCGCGCTCCAGGGCGGCATCCTCAACGTGGTGCTGGTGTTCTTCCTGGTCGAGATGTTCGACGCCACCGGCACGCTGATGGGCGTGGCCAAGCGCGCCGGGCTGCTGGTGCCCGGCAAGATGGAGCGGATGAACAAGGCGCTCCTGGCCGACAGCGGCGCGATCTTCGCGGGCTCGCTGCTCGGCACCTCGAGCACCACGGCCTACGTCGAGAGCGCGGCCGGCGTGCAGGCGGGCGGGCGCACCGGCCTCACCGCGGTGGTGGTCGCCGTGCTGTTCCTGGCCTGCCTCATGATCTCGCCGCTCGCGGGCTCGGTGCCGGCCTATGCCACCGCGCCGGCGCTTCTGTTCGTGGGCTGCCTGATGCTGCGCGACCTGGTCGAGCTCGACTGGGAAGACACCACCGAGGTGATCCCCGCGGTGGTCACCGCGCTGGCGATGCCCTTCACCTATTCGATCGCCAACGGGCTGGCCTTCGGCTTCATCACGTATGCGGTGCTCAAGCTGTTCACCGGCCGGGCACGGGAAGTGCATGTGATGGTCTGGGTGATCGCGGCGATCTTCCTGTTCAAGTTCGCCTACATCGGCGGGCATTGAGGACGCCCCCCGAAGCGGCTCACTGCGTGTAGCCGCCTCCCCCCACTGGGGGGCGCACCCAGTGGCCCGGCGTAGCCGGTTCCACGGGTGCCCTGGCCGGGGCTGCCGTTCGTGGGCCGATTTCGTCGGGGACGCTATTAAACTTGTAGCTATTCCGCACCAGGCTTTGGCATGACCCATCCCAGACTCCAGCTCGCCAACATCACGAAGCGCTATCCGGCGGTGGTGGCGAACAGCGACATCTCGCTGGCCGTCGCCCCCGGCGAGATCCATGCCGTGCTCGGCGAGAACGGCGCCGGCAAGTCGACGCTGATGAAGATCATCTACGGCTCGGTCAAGCCCGACGAGGGCACCGTGGTGTTCGACGGCGAGCCCGTGCAACTGCGCAACCCGCAGCAGGCGAGGGCGCTGGGCATCAGCATGGTGTTTCAGCACTTCAGCCTGTTCGACACGCTCACCGTGGCCGAGAACGTGTGGCTCGGCCTGGACAAGTCGCTGGCGCTCGCCGAAGTGGCGCGCAGCATCTCGGCCAAGGCGAGCGAGTACGGACTGGACATCGACCCTTCGCGACCGGTGCACACGCTGTCGGTCGGCGAGATGCAGCGCGTGGAGATCATCCGCGCGCTGCTCACCAACCCCCGGCTCCTGATCCTCGACGAGCCGAC
Source organism: Variovorax sp. Soil_C_39 (assembly GCF_057656815.1). Taxonomy (NCBI): domain Bacteria; kingdom Pseudomonadati; phylum Pseudomonadota; class Betaproteobacteria; order Burkholderiales; family Comamonadaceae; genus Variovorax; species Variovorax sp. Soil_C_39. The sequence continues at coordinate 563,868 of NZ_JBDGJQ010000001.1, read as the reverse complement.
CTCGGTGCTCACGCCGCAGGCGGTGGGCAAGTTGTTCGCAGTGCTCAACAAGCTGGCGTCCGAAGGCTGCAGCATCCTCTACATCAGCCACAAGCTGCACGAGATCCGCGAACTCTGCACCGCCTGCACGGTGCTGCGCGGCGGCAAGGTCACGGGCGTGTGCGACCCGCGGCAGGAAAGCAACGAGTCGCTGTCGCGGCTGATGATCGGCTCCGAGCCGCCGCCGCTCACGCACCGGCCGGTGCATGCGGGCGCGGTGGCGCTCGCCGTCGAGGGCCTCACGCTGGCGCGCGAGGACCAGTTCGGCGTCGACCTCGACGCAATCTCGTTCGAGGTGCGCGCGGGCGAGGTGGTCGGCATCGCGGGCGTCTCGGGCAATGGCCAGAAGGAGCTGCTCTACGCGCTCTCGGGCGAGGACGTGCGCGCCGGCGCCGCCATGGTGCGGGTGTTCGACCGGCCCGCCGGACGGCTTGCGCCGCGCGCGCGGCGGGCGCTCGGCCTGCATTTCGTGCCCGAGGAGCGGCTGGGCCGCGGCGCGGTGCCCACGCTCGGGCTCGCGCACAACCTGCTGCTCACGCGCGGCAATGCCGTGGGCCGGGGCGGCTGGATCCGCACCGCGGCGCTCGAGAAGCATGCCAAGGCCATCATTGCGCGCTTCAACGTCAAGGCCGGCGGCCCGCATGCGGCGGCGCGCTCGCTGTCGGGCGGCAACCTGCAGAAATACATCGTCGGGCGCGAGATCGATGCCGACCCGAAGCTCTTCATCGTCTCGCAGCCGACCTGGGGCGTGGACGTGGGCGCCGCCGCGCTGATCCGCGGCGAGATCCTCGCGCTGCGCGACGCGGGCTGCGCGGTGCTGGTGGTCAGTGAAGAACTCGACGAGCTGTTCGACATCAGCGATCGCCTGCACGTGATCGCCAAGGGGCGGCTGTCGCCCTCGGTCGACCGCGCGGCAGCCACGCTGCCGCAGATCGGCGAATGGATGAGCGGGCTCTGGCAGGCGAACGGCGGCAAGGAGGCGGCGCATGCTCAAGCTTGAAGCGCGTCCGGAGCTTTCGCGCTTCTGGACTTTTGCCTCGCCGATCCTGGCGCTGCTGGTCACCGTGCTGATCGGCGTGGCGCTGTTCGCCGCGCTCGGCAAGGACCCCGTCAAGGGCCTGCTGGTGTTCTTCTACGAGCCCATCAAGAACGGCTACGCGATCGGCGAACTCACGATCAAGGCCACGCCGCTGCTGATCATCGCGCTCGGCCTGGCGGTGTGCTTCCGTTCGAACGTCTGGAACATCGGCGCCGAGGGCCAGTTCGTGTTCGGCGCCATCGCAGCGGGCGGCGTGGCGCTGATGGCCGACAAGACCACCGGTTCGTGGATCGTCGGGGCCATTCTCGTGGCGGGCACGCTCGGCGGCATGGTGTGGGCCGGCATCGTGGCTTTCCTGCGCGACCGCTTCAACGCCAATGAAATTCTCGTGAGCCTGATGCTGGTGTACGTGGCGACGCTGCTCTTGAGCTACATGGTGTTCGGCCCCTGGAAAGATCCGCAGGGCTACAACTTCCCACAGTCGAAGACCTTCGAGGCCGTGACGCAGATTCCGCGGCTCTTCAAGGGCTCGCGCGTGAGCATCGGGCTGATCATCGCGCTGGTAGGCGTGGGCGTGCTCTGGGTCTTTCTTTTCCGCACGCGTGCCGGTTTCGCACAGCAGGTCGGCGGGCTGGCACCGGCGGCGGCGCGCTACGCGGGCTTCTCGGCGCGGCGCGCGGTGTGGACAGCGCTGCTGGTCTCGGGTGGCGCGGCGGGCCTGGCCGGTGCGCTCGAAGTCGCCGGCCCGCTGGGCCAGCTGACGCCGTACGTGCCCGCAGGCTACGGCTTCGCCGCGATCATCGTGGCCTTCGTGGGGCGACTGCATCCGGTCGGCATGGTGTTCTCGGCCATCCTCATGAGCATGTTCTATATCGGCGGTGAGCTCGCGCAGTCGCGCCTGGGCCTGCCCAAGTCGCTCACGGGCGTGTTCCAGGGACTGCTGCTGTTCACGCTGCTGGCCTGCGACACGTTGATCGCCTATCGCATCCGCCGAAAGGCCGCTGCGAAAGCGGCGGGGCCCACGTTGACGACAGGCTCGCTGCAAGCCAGCACGCCTTTGACCGCGCCGATCGTGCGTTCCACGGAGTCCACATGAAGCACACGATGAATTCACTTCCAGGAACACCGCGGAACCGGCTTTGCCGGGCCGCTGGTGTTGCCCCCGGTAGGGGGTTGGCGGAGCGGACACGCAGTGCCGCGCAGCTTGGGGGCGAGCAACATGTTTGACAGCTACGCACTCCTTTTGGGCTCCACACTTAGCGCCGGCACCGTGCTCGCGATCGCGGCGCTGGGCCTCTTGATCAACGAGAAGGCCGGCATCGTCAACCTCGGCGCCGAGGGCATGATGCTCTGCGCCGCCATCGCGGGCTTCGCGACGGTCGTCACCACCCACAACCCCTGGCTCGGCTTCCTGGCCGGCATGGCCGCCGGCGCACTGCTCGCGGCCTTCTTCGGTGTGCTGGTGATCTGGCTCAACACCAACCAGTACGCCACCGGGCTGGCGCTGAGCCTGTTCGGCGTCGGCTTCTCGGCCTTCGTCGGCATCAACTTCGTGCAGGCGCGGCTGCCGGAGAGCGTGTCGTACGCCATACCGTGGCTCAGCGAGATTCCCCTCGTCGGCCCCGCGCTGTTCCGCCACCACCCGATGGTGTACATCGCGGTGTTGTTGACGGTCGGGCTCATCTGGTTTCTCTACCGCACGCGCGCCGGCCTCGTGCTGCGCTCGGTCGGCGAATCGCCTGAATCGGCGCATGCGCTCGGCTACCCGGTGCGCCGCATCCGCTTCATGGCCGTGGTCGCTGGCGGTGCTCTCTGCGGGCTTTCGGGCGCGTACCTCTCGACCGTCTACACGCCGCTGTGGGTCGAGGGCATGGTCGCGGGCCGCGGCTGGATCGCGCTCGCGCTCACCACCTTCGCCACCTGGCGGCCCATGCGCGTGCTGCTGGGCGCCTACCTGTTCGGCGGCGTGTCGATGCTGGGCTTCCATTTGCAGAGCAGCGGCGTCGACGTGCCCGCCCAGTTCCTCAGCATGCTGCAGTACATCGCACCCATCGTGGTGCTGGCGCTGATCTCGCGCAATCCGGCGTTCATCCGCATCAACATGCCGGCCTCGATCGGAAAGCCGTTCTACCCCGGCTCATAATCTCGCTTTTCGTTTTTCCGCCAACCGTCCTTTTTTTAGGATTCCGACAATGAATGACCTGAACAAGCGCTCCCTGCTCAAGCTCGCCGCCCTGACCGCGGTGGCTTCGGCGGCCCTGATCGGCTGCGGCAAGACGGAGGAGCCGGCTGCACCCGCCGCGGCGCCGACGCCCGCACCGGCGCCCGCCGCCGCGGCACCGGCACCCGCAGCGCCGCTCAACATCGCGTTCGCCTACATCGGTCCGGTCGGCGATGGCGGCTGGACCTTTGCGCACGACAACGGCCGCAAGGCGCTCGAAAAGGAATTCGGCGACAAGATCAAGACCACCTTCGTGGAGAGCGTGCCCGAGGGCGCCGACGCCGAGCGCGTGTTCCGCGACCTGGTCGGCCAGGGCAACAAGCTGATCTTCGGCACCACCTTCGGCTACATGGAGCCGATGCTCAAGGTGGCCAACGACAGCAAGGACGTCAAGTTCGAGCATGCCACCGGCTACAAGACCGCCGAGAACATGCGCACCTACGACAGCCGCACCTACGAAGGCGCGTACATGGCCGGCATCATTGCCGGCGCCATGACCAAGAGCAACACGCTCGGCGTGGTGGGCTCGGTGCCGATCCCCGAGGTGCTGCGCAACATCAACAGCTTCACCATGGGCGCGCAGTCGGTCAACCCGAAGATCACCACCAAGGTCGTGTGGGTCAACGAATGGTTCAGCCCGCCCAAGGAGACCGAGGCCGCCACCGCCCTCATCAACGGCGGCGCCGACGTCCTGTTCCAGAACACCGACTCGCCGGCCGTGCTCAAGACCGCGCAGGAAAAAGGCAAGCGCGCCTTCGGCTGGGATTCGGACATGACCGCCTACGGCCCCAAGGCCCACCTCGCGTCGGCCACCATCAACTGGGCGCCGTACTACATCAAGGCCACGCAAGACGCGATCGACGGCAAGTGGACCACCGGCCAGAGCTGGTGGGGCGTGAAGGAAGGCGCGATCGACATCGTCTCGATCGCCGAAGACGTGCCGGCTGAAACCAAGGCCAAGGTCGAGGAAGTGAAAAAGGGCCTGAAGGACGGCAGCTTCTCGATCTGGAAAGGCCCCATCCTGGGCCAGGACGGCAAGGAACTGGTCGCCAAGGACGCGGTGGCCGACGACAAGTTCCTGTCGGGCGTGAACTTCTACGTCAAGGGCGTGGAAGGCAAGGTGCCGGGCGGGGACAAGAAGTAAGACACAGCGCCGGATCATCAACGGGCCATGCCTTCAGGGGCATGGCCCGTTGTCGTTTCATCCTTTTCAACTGGAGCCTTCGATGCGCAACCCACTCGACTTCACCTCCTGGCAAGGCCTTGTCTCCACGCTCCTCGGACTGGTGCTGGTCTCGATCGTGGCGGTCGGCATCCGCATCGTGGTGATGCTCAGCGTGCAGCAACGGCGGGAGCGGCAGAACCGGCAGATCAATGAGCGGCTGAAGACGCTGATCGCGGCCTACAAGGTGCTCGGCGGGTCGTTCACCGGTGAACTGGCGGTGGACCCGAGCCACTTGCGCGACTTGCGGGAGCGGCGGTCTCAGGCGCGGGCCGGCGGGCAAGCCGCGATTACAGGTGAAGCCATCGAGGGCGCGGACGAGGACGGACTTCCGGCATCGGACCGGCGCCGCCGCATCCGCGACGCGGTCGAGGGCGCGCTGTCCGACGTGATCCTGCTGGGCACCGAGGCGCAGGTCCGGCTGGCGGCGCAGGCGGCCAGCGACATGGCGGCGGGACGCAGCGTGGAAACGGCCGAACTGGTGGTCTCGCTGCGCACCTTCATCCGCGAGGTGCTCGACCTGGCACCGGTGCCGCCGGAACTCGGCATTCCGAAGCAGGGACCGCTGCGCACCAAGGGCACGCCGACACGCAGCGACCGCGCGGGTGGCGGCGCGGGCGGAGGCGGCGGCGCGAGAGGTGGTGGCAGCGGTGCGGGCATGGGCATGGGCGCCGGACTCGGCGCCGGCGTCGGCGTCGGCCTGCACCATGGCGCGGCCGATGCAAGCCCGGCGCCCGCGGCGGGGCTGCCGCGCGACACGGAACCCTGACTCTTCGTGGCTCACGGCCCGCGCCACAATCGCCCGCGCGGCCGCGCTGCCCTGGACGTGCTATTGGTCGACGCTCGAAAACGCCTTGAGCACGGCCACGCCCCTGAAGGCCCGCCAGAGTCCGAAGGGCACCAGCAGCGCGCCGGCCAGCCGATGCAGCGGCGGCTCCAGGGACAGCGCGGCCCAGATACCGAGCGCGGCGATGAGCAGGCCACCGACGATGTTCACCACGCCGCCGCTGAGCCACTGCAACTGGAGGATCCGCGCCGTCAGCGACAGCATGCGATCGGCCACCTTGAGTCCGAGGCGGTCGGCCAGCACATAGAGCCCAAGCAGCAGCAGCGGCGCCACGGCGATGCCGATCAGGAGATACGCCGCGATGCTGATCAAGGTGTGCATGCTTGCCAGCTTATCAAGCGGGCCGCCGGCTCAGGCGAATCGATCGAGCAGTCTGTACGAGGCCACGCCCGCCGCGATGTAGAAGCGCTGCAATCCAGGCCATACGGTTTTGCGCATCGCGGTGGCGTCGCGAGCCTTTATGCTGTGCGCGAACGCTGCCACTTTTCGCATTCCCACATCCCCGCGCAAGACCCCGCCATGACCGACTTCCGCCCCACCTTCGACCAGCGCTTCGATAGCATCCCGGCCGCGCGCCTGCCCGAACTGCTGTGCGCCATGCCCAAGGCCGAGCTGCACATGCACATCGAAGGCTCGCTCGAACCCGAGCTGATCTTCGCGCTCGCCGGGCGCAACGGCGTGGCCCTTCCCTACGCGAGCGTGGAGGAACTGCGCCGCGCCTACGCCTTCACCAACCTGCAGAGCTTCCTCGACATCTACTACGCCGGCGCGAGCGTGCTGCTGAAGGCGCAGGACTTCCACGACATGGCCTGGGCTTACCTAGAGCGCGCCGCGGCCGACAACGTGGTCCACACCGAGATGTTCTTCGACCCTCAGACGCACACCGCGCGCGGCGTGGCGATGGAGACCGTCATCGAGGGCCTGTACAGCGCCTGCACCGCGGCGGGGCCGAAGCTCGGCGTGAGTGCCTCGCTGATCCTGTGCTTCCTGCGCCACCTGAGCGAGGAAGAGGCTTTCGAGACGCTCGAACAGGCGCTGCCTTTTCGCGACAAGTTCATCGGCGTGGGGCTCGACTCGAGCGAGGTGGGCCATCCGCCCGAGAAGTTCGCGCGCGTGTTCGCGCGCTGCCGCGAGCTGGGATTGCATCTGGTCGCGCATGCCGGCGAGGAGGGCCCGCCCGAGTACGTCTGGAGTGCGCTCGACGTGCTGAAGGTCGAGCGCGTCGACCATGGCGTGCAGAGCGCAAAGGATCCGGCGCTGATGCAGCGGCTCGCGCAAGACCGCATTCCGCTCACCGTGTGCCCGCTGTCGAACCTCAAGCTCTGCGTGTTCCCCGACCTCGCGCAGCACAACCTCGGCGCGCTGCTCGATGCGGGGCTGGTCGCCACCGTCAACTCGGACGACCCGGCCTACTTCGGCGGCTACATGAACCAGAACTTCCTGCAGACCTTCGCGGCCACGGGGCTCGGCGTGCGGCATGCGTGGCAGCTCGCGGCCAACAGCTTCGAGGGCAGCTTCATCGACGAAGCGGCCAGGCGCGACTACCTGACGCGGCTCGACGCCGTCTTCGCGCGCTTCTCTGCCGACGCCTGAACTGGAGCCCCCATGAAACCCCAACCGATCCACTACGCGGACGCGCCCGACGAGGTGAAGGCCGTGTTCGACGACATCAAGGCCGTGCGCAACGTGCCCGACGTCAACAACTTCTGGAAGTACCTCGCGAACGATCCTGCGACGCTGCGGCGCACCTGGGCCAGCCTCAAGGAGGTGATGGCGCCGGGTGCGCTCGATCCGGTGGTCAAGGAGATGGTGTACCTCGCGGTGAGCGTGAGCAACGGCTGCGGCTATTGCACCGCAAGCCATCACGCGGGCGCCGAGAAGGCCGGCATGACGCCCGCGATGTTCGCCGAGCTGATGGCGGTCGTCGGCATGGCCAACGAGACGAACCGGCTCGTCAACGGCTACAGGGTGCCGATCGATCCCGCCTTCGACGCGTAAGGCAAGCCCGACAAGCCCGACAGCCTCCTAGGTAGAATCCCCAGCCCCGCAGCCGGCGTCCCGGCGGCTGCGGGGCTTTTGTTTTTCCGGGGCCATGTAGAGGAACACCATGTACAAAAACCTCGCGGGCCGCGCCGTTCTGGCGTGGGCAGCCGCTTGCTTTTTATCTCCCGCCTTCTCGCAACAGCCGCAGGCGCCGAAAGGGCCGCCGTTGAAGATCGGCTTCGTCTACGTCACGCCCGTCACCGACGCCGGCTGGGTGCGCCAGCACGAAGAGGGCCGCAAGGCCGTCGAAGCGGCGCTGGGCGACAGGGTCAAGACCAGCTTCGTCGAGAACGTGCCCGAAGGCGCCGATGCCGAGCGCGTGATCCGGGATCTGGCGCAACAGGGCCATGGGCTGATCTTCACGCCGAGCTTCGGCTACATGGAGCCCACGCTCAAGGTGGCGCGCGACTTTCCGGACGTGAAGTTCGAGTCGGTCACGGGCTACAAGACCGCGCCCAATGTCGCGACATCGAACGCGCGCTACTACGAAGGGCGCTACCTTGCGGGCATTGCCGCAGGCCGCATGACGAAGACGAACATCGCCGGCTACGTGGCGGGCTTTCCGATCCCGGAGGTGCTGCAGGGCATCAATGCCTTCACGCTCGGCATGCGCTCGGTGAACCCGCAGGCAAAAGTGGCGGTGGTGTGGCTCAACGAATGGTTCGATCCGCCGAAGGAGCGCGACGCCGCGATGGCGCTCTTCAACCAGAACGCCGACGTGCTGGCCTTCCACACCGGCTCGACCGCAGTGATGGCCGCGGCGCAGGAGCGCGGCAAGATGGCCGTGGCCTACCACTCCGACATGCGCAAGACGGCCCCCGACGCGCAGATCGTCGCCGTCACGCACCAGTGGGGCGGCTATTACACCGCCCGGGCCAAGGCCGTGCTCGACGGCACCTGGAAGAGCGGCAATCTCTGGGGCGGTGTGAAGGAAGGCCTGATCCGCGTCGGCGACTTCGGCGCGAAGGTGCCCAAGGCGGTGCAGGACGAAGTGCTGGCGCGGCAGAAGGACATCGCGTCGGGCAAGCTGCAGCCGTTTCGCGCGGTGGCCGCCGACGTGCGCGACAACGAAGGACGCACCGTCATTGCCAAGGGCGCGCAGCTGACCGACGAGCAGATCCTCAAGATGAACTGGCTCGCCGAGGGCGTGCAGGGGCGGGTGGGGCGCTGAGGCACTGGGCCGTGGGAGCGCCGACGCGCCGGCGCGCGAGTGGCCTGGGCATATAGCATTCATACACGCAGGGAAATTGCGCCGGCGCAGGGCTGGTTTACCCTCCGCAGCCACGATGAAAAAAGCCTACCGCGCCTCCCTCCTGCGTTTCGACGCTGCCGGCCAGCCCGTTTTCGACGAGGACGGCCTGCTGGTCGTCGCGCCCGATGGGGCCGGCCGACAGCGCGTGCTCGACGCGGGCAGCCATGCGGCCGTGTCGCCGCGCCATCCCGACGCCGAACTCACCACACTGCCGGGCCGCATCCTCGCGCCGGGCTTCGTGGACATGCACATCCACTTTCCGCAGACCGACATCATCGGCTCGCCGTCGCCGGGCCTCTTGCCCTGGCTCGAGAACTACACCTTCCCCGCGGAAGCGAAGTTCGCCGACCCCGCGCATTCGAACGAAGTCGCCGAGGTGTTCTTCGACGAGCTGCTGCGCAACGGCGTGACGACGGCGCTGACCTTCGCGACCTCGCACGTGGCCTCGGTCGATGCTTTCTTCGAGGCCGCGCAGCAACGGGGCCTGCGCATGATCTCGGGCAAGGTGCTGCAGGATCGCCATTCGCCCGACGGCGTGCGCGATGAGACCGCGCAGAGCCTGGTCGATTCCGAGGCCCTGATCCGCAAGTGGCACGGCACCGATCGCCTGGGCTACGCGATCACGCCGCGCTTCGCGCCCGCGAGCACCGACGCCCAGATGCGCGGCGCCGGCGAGCTGGCCGCGAAGTACCCCGACACCTGGATCCAGTCGCACGTGGCCGAGAACCGCGACGAGGTGGCCTGGGTGCGCGAGCTCTATCCGCAATCGCGTTCCTACCTCGACGTGTACGCGGGTTTCGGCCTGATGCGCGAGCGGGCCGTGTACGCGCACTGCATCTACCTCGACGACACCGACCGCGCGCTGATGCGCGACACGAAGACCGCGGCCGCCGTGAGCCCGACCAGCAACCTGTTCCTCGGCAGCGGCTTCTTCGACTTCGGGGCGGCCGACCGCACCGGGTTTCCGTACGGCCTCGCGAGCGACGTGGGCGGCGGCACCAGCTTCAGCCCCTTCCACACGATGATGGCGGCCTACTACGTCGGCCGCGAGGGCCAGACCAAGCCCGGCCTGAGCATTGCGCCGTCCGAGCTCTGGTGGCGCCACACCGGCGGCGCGGCGCGCGCCCTGGGGCTCGACGGCGTGATCGGCAACCTGCAGCCCGGCTGCGAGGCCGACTTCCTGGTGCTCAACCCGCAGCAGGCCACGCCGCTGCTCGCGCGCAAGGCCGTGCGCGCCGAGAACCTCGAGGAACTGCTGTTCGCGATGATCGTGCTTGGCGACGACCGGCTGATCGAGCGCACGGTGATTTCGCAGGCGGGGTGAGCGGACGCGCAGTTCGCCCATGCCACAATCGCCGACCTAGCGGCGCAGCGGGTACCTTCGGGAAACGCCGCGGAACCGGCTTTGCCGGGCCGCTGGTGTTGCCCCCTTGAGGGGGTTGGCGAAGCGACACGAAGTGCGCGAAGACTGGGGGTGTTTTATGTCTATCAAGAGCGACAAATGGATTCGGCGCATGGCCGAGCAGCACGGCATGATCGAGCCCTTCGAGCCCGGGCAGGTGCGCGAGGCCGCGGGCCACAGGATCATCAGCTACGGCACTTCGAGCTACGGCTACGACATCCGCTGCGCGCCTGAATTCAAGGTTTTCACCAACATCCACAGCACCGTGGTCGACCCGAAGAACTTCGACGAGAAGAGCTTCGTCGACATGCACGGCGATTACTGCATCATCCCGCCCAACAGCTTCGCGCTGGCGCGCACGGTCGAGTACTTCCGCATCCCGCGCAACGTGCTCACCATCTGCCTCGGCAAGAGCACCTACGCGCGCTGCGGGATCATCGTGAACGTGACGCCCTTCGAGCCCGAATGGGAAGGCTACGTGACGCTCGAGTTCAGCAACACCACGCCGCTGCCCGCCAAGATCTATGCGGGCGAGGGCTGTGCCCAGGTGCTGTTCTTCGAGAGCGACGAGGTCTGCGAGACCAGCTACAAGGACCGCGGCGGCAAGTACCAAGGCCAGCGCGGCGTCACCCTGCCCAAGACCTGAGGCCTTCGGCGCGCTGACCCCCCGTTACGCAGCCAGCGGCCGGGCCCATTACCATCCGCTCACGATCCGGCCCACTTCGACAGCCGGCAAGGAGCGCGCGATGAGATGGGAAGGCAACGAACAATCCGACAACGTCGAAGACCGCCGCAGCGGCGGGGGCGGTGGCGGCGGCTTCATCGGTGGGCGGAGCATCGGCATCGGCACCATCGCGGTCGCGCTGATCGCGGGCTGGATCTTCGGCATCAACCCGCTCACGGTGCTGAGCCTGCTGAGCGGGGGCGGCCCGGAACAGGCGCAGGTGCAGCAACAGCAACAAGGCCCCGCGCCGAAGCCGCCGGCCGCCGACCGCAAGGCGGCCTTCGTCTCGACCGTGCTGCGCAACACCGAGGTGGTGTGGAGCGACATCTTCCGCCAGAACGGCGGCACCTACCAGGCGCCGCGGCTGGTGCTGTTCCGCGGCGCCACGCCCACCGCCTGCGGCACTGGCGAGTCGGCCATGGGCCCGTTCTACTGCCCCGGCGACAAGAAGGTCTACATCGACCTGTCGTTCTACGACACGCTCAAGAATCAGCTCGGCGCGCCGGGCGAATTTGCGCAGGCCTACGTGATCGCGCATGAGGTCGGCCACCACGTGCAGGACGAGCTCGGCATCACCGCCAAGGTCGACGGCATGCGGCGGCGAATGAGCCAGTCGCAGAACAACGCACTGAGCGTGCGCGTCGAGCTGCAGGCCGACTGCTTCGCGGGCATCTGGGCCCACCACTCGCAAGAGTCGAAGAAGTGGCTCGATCCCGGCGACATCGAGGCCGCGATGAACGCCGCGCAGAAGATCGGCGACGACGCGCTCCAGCGCTCGGCCGGCCGCGCGGTGGTGCCCGACAGCTTCACGCACGGCTCCAGCGCGCAGCGCCAGAAGTGGTTCGGCACCGGTTTCCAGACCGGTGATGTGAAGTCGTGCGACACCTTCAATGCCCGGACGCTTTGATCGAAGCGGCGTAAAGGCGCATCAACAATTGGTATAACGCTATGAAATAAATAGCAACGCGCGCTTTGCGGGCGTTGTCACCGAGTCTTCACTGCCATTTTTTGCGGCAATGCGACAATAGCGGGCTTAATGACAAGCTCCTTCTCCAACCTCATGCTGGCGGATTCGCTGGCGCGCGCCGTAGCCGAAATGGGCTACGAGACCATGACCCCGATCCAGGAACAGGCCATTCCGGTCGTGCTTTCAGGCCAGGACGTGATGGGTGCTGCGCAAACCGGCACCGGCAAGACCGCTGCGTTCACGCTGCCCTTGCTGCAGCGTATGCTCAAGCACGAGAACGCGTCCACCTCGCCCGCACGGCATCCGGTGCGTGCGCTGGTGCTGCTGCCCACGCGCGAACTCGCCGACCAGGTGGCCCAGCAGGTCAAGCTGTACGCCAAGTACACCAACCTGCGCAGCACGGTGGTGTTCGGCGGCATCGACATGAAGCCGCAGACGCTCGAGCTCAAGAAGGGCGTCGAGGTGCTGGTGGCCACGCCGGGCCGGTTGCTCGACCACATCGAGGCCAAGAACACGGTGCTCAACCAGGTCGAGTACGTGGTGCTCGACGAGGCCGACCGCATGCTCGACATCGGCTTTCTGCCCGACCTGCAGCGCATCCTGAGCTACCTGCCCAAGCAGCGCACCACGCTGCTGTTCTCGGCCACCTTCTCGCCCGAGATCAAGCGGCTCGCCGGCAGCTACCTGCAGAACCCCGTCACCATCGAGGTGGCGCGGCCGAACGAAACAGCGTCGACCGTCGAGCAGCGCTTCTTCAGCGTGAGCGACGACGACAAGCGCCGCGCGCTCAAGCAGATCGTGAAGCAGCGCGGCATCACGCAGGCCTTCGTGTTCGTCAACAGCAAGCTCGGCTGTGCGCGCCTGGCCCGTTCGCTCGAACGCGATGGCCTTCGCACCACCGCGCTGCACGGCGACAAGAGCCAGGACGAGCGCCTGAAGGCGCTGGCTTCGTTCAAGGCCGGCGAGGTCGACCTGCTGGTGTGCACCGACGTCGCGGCGCGCGGCCTCGACATCAAGGACGTGCCGGCGGTATTCAACTTCGACATCCCGTTCAACGCCGAAGACTACGTGCACCGCATCGGCCGCACCGGCCGTGCCGGCGCGTCGGGCCTGGCAGTCAGCTTTGCAAGCGGCGGCAACGATGCGCGCCTGGTGGCCGACATCGAGAAGCTGATCAAGAAGAAGATCGAGCTCGAGGCGATGGAGTTCGAGGAAGACCATCCACGCGGCCGCATCAACGACGGCCGCCGCCACTGGCGCGAAGAGGGCGAGGCCGGCGATGCACGCGACGTGCTCGACCAGCCGCGCGAACAACGCAGCAGCACCCTCGGCGGCGACGCACGCCGCGGCGGCGCTGGCCGTCCGCACCGCGCGTCTGCACCGCGCGATCCGTTCTTCGACAAGCCCTACGAACCGGGCGAGCGCGAGGCCGCACCCGCCTGGGAAGCGGCCGCCAAGGCCGCACCGTCGCGCGGCATCTCGAGCAACATCAAGTCCAAGCGCAAGGTGCCGGCGCTGTTCAAGAGCGCCGAGCCGAGCTGAGCGAGAGCAGCCGGCCCCGCTGCCGGCTCAACCGGGCTTCTGCGCCTGTTCGCACTTCACCTGGATCAGCTCGCGCTCGTCCAGCGTGGCACCGATCCGCACCGCGCTGAGGCAGCCGCCCCAGACGCAGCCGGTGTCGGTGGAAAGCAGGTCGGGCCGCGACAGCCAGCCCAGCGTCGACCAATGGCCGAATGCGATCGTCACATCGGCCGTCTTGCGCCCCGGCACGTCGAACCACGGCATGAGGCCCTCGGGCGCGGAGGCCACGCTATCGGCGCTCTCGAAATCCATCACGCCGTCGGCCGAGCAGAAACGCAGCCGCGTGAGCGCATTCACCACCACGCGCAGCCGGGCGTTGCCCGTGAGCGCATCGCGCCAATGGTCGGGCGCGTTGCCGTACATGTCGAGCAGGAACTCGCCGAGCGCGGGCCCCCGCAGCACCGATTCGAGTTCGGCCGCGAGCGCCCGCGTGTCGCCGACGGTCCACTGCGGCAGCACGCCCGCATGCACCATGAGCAGCTCGCCGCCGCCGATCTGCATGTGCAGCGCCATGTGCTGGCGGCGCAGCCAGTCGAGCATCGCCTCGCTGTCGGGCGAAGCGAGCAGGCCGGCCAGCGTGTCCTTGCGGCCGGGCTTGCGCGCGCCGTGCGCCACGCCGAGCAGGTGCAGGTCGTGGTTGCCGAGCAGGCTCAGCGCGGAGGCGCCGTAGCCCTGCACCCGCCGCAGCACGGCGGCCGAGTCGGGGCCGCGGTTGACCAGGTCGCCCAGCAGCACGAGGGTGTCGCGGCTCGGGGAAAAGCCGATCTTGTCGAGCAGCCGCTGGAGGGCGTCGTCGCAGCCCTGTATGTCGCCGATCAAGTAAAGTGCCATTTCCTCATTTTCACCCCCTGTACATGGATGTCTTGCTCCTGGCCATGCTGACGACGCTGAATGCGTTGTTCGCCATGTCCGAAATGGCCCTTTCCACCAGCCGGCGCGCGCGCCTCGCGGCGTTGGCCGAAACAGGGGATGCCGGCGCCGAGGCAGCGCTTCGGCTGATGGAGGAACCGACCCACTTTCTCTCGACGGTGCAGATCGGCATCACGTCGATAGGCATGCTCAGCGGCATCGTGGGCGAGGCCGCGTTCGCGGCGCCGCTCGCTGTGTGGCTCGCAGAACTCGGCATGGGCGAAGGCACGGCCAGCGTGGTGTCGACCGCGCTGGTGGTGACCGGCATCACCTTCTTCACCATCATCTTCGGCGAGCTGGTGCCCAAGCGCATCGGCCAGCTCTACCCCGAGCCGGTGGCACGCTGGGTGTCGCGGCCGATGCGCGGGCTCGCCAAGGGCGCGAAGCCCTTCGTGTGGTTGCTCGCGGGCGCCACGGCCACGGTGCTGAAGCTGCTGCGCATCGACGCCAATGCCGCGCGCTCGATGACCGAGGAAGAAATCTCCGCCAGCCTCGAGGAGGGCGTGGACGCCGGCGTGATCGAGCACCACGAGCACCAGATGGTGCGCAACGTGTTCCACCTCGACGACCGCCGGCTCTCGTCGCTGATGATCCCGCGCGCCGACATCGAATGGCTCGATGCCGCCGACACGGTGGCCGAGGCACTGCAGAAGGTGGCCGACGCGGGCGCGCTCAACCTCGTGCATTCGTGGTACCCGGTGTGCCGCAACTCGCTCGACGACGTGGTCGGCGTGATCAGCGTGGCGCACCTGCTGCGGCTCGGCATCGACCATGCGGGCCGGCTCGGCGAAGAGGCTGCGCCGGCCGTGTTCGTGCCCGAGACGCTCACCGGCATGGAACTGCTCGAGCAGTTCCGCGAACGCGGCGGCCGCCTGGTGTTCGTGGTCGACGAATACGGCGTGGTGCAAGGCCTCATGACGCCGCGCGACATGCTCGAGGCGATCACCGGCGAACTGCAGCCCGGCGTCCTGACCGACGCCTGGGCGCATCAGCGGCCCGACGGCGTCTGGGAGCTCGACGGCCTCATGCCGGTGTCGGAGCTGCGCGCGCGCCTCGGCATCCGCGAACTGCCGGACGAGGAGCGCGGGCGCTACAACACCGTGGCGGGCTTGCTGATGTCGGTGTCGGGCCACCTGCCCGAAGCCGGCGAGGTCATCGACTGCGCAGGCTGGCAGTTCGAGATCACCGCCCTCGAGGGCCGCCGCATCGACCGGGTGCTGGCCATGCCCGAGAAGGCCTCCTAGAAAAACCATGAATCCGACCGAAGACATCTACACCGAGCCCCCCGCCGACCCCGACACGCTGGCCAACCTCGGCCCGCTGCGCGCGATGGCCGGCGTCTGGGAGGGCACGCGCGGCGTGGATGTGAAGCCCAAGCGCGAAGGCCCGAAGACGCAGGCGTATGTCGAGCGCATCGAACTGCAGCCGATCGACGCGCAGACCAACGGCCCGCAGCTGCTCTACGGGCTGCGATACCACACCTACATCCACAAGCCCGGGCTCACCAAGATGTACCACGACCAGGTGGGCTACTGGCTCTGGGAGCCGGCCACCGGCATGCTGATGCACACGCTGGCCATTCCGCGCGGCCAGGTCGCGATGGCGGTGGGCCAGGCCAAGGCCGACGACACGCGCTTCACGCTCAGCGCCGAGCGCGGCAGCCTGGTGAACGGCATCGTCTCGAACCCGTTCATCGAGCGCGCCTTCACCACCACGGCCTGGAACATCAGCGTGACGATCAACCCCGACGGCACCTGGTCGTACGACCAGGACACGATCATGCAGATCGCGGGGCAGGCGGAGCCGTTCCATCACACCGACCGCAACACGCTGACGCGGGTGGCGGGGCCGGGGCTCAATCCGCTGGCATTGGCCGCCGCAGCGCACTGAGGCGGGCAGGGCAGGGCGGCGGCCGCATCACATCGGATCCGGCCCGTCCCACTCCACCCGGATCGGCCGCGCCAGCGGCCCGCCGCCTTGCTCGCGCATCCACTTCTGCGCGAATTCGCGCACTGTCTGCTCGGCATTCTTCTGCTGCGCCGCGAGGTACGCGGGGCTCGCGCCGCGCCGCGCGAGTTCGGGGCCGAGGTGGCGCAGGGCCTTCTCGCGGTTGGCGGGCGCCGCGGGCGAGAGCAGGCTCCGTTCGGTCGTGACGATCTCCATCGTCGATGTGTCGAAGCCCACGGGCGCCTGCAACTCCAGCGGCGGCACCGTGAGCCGGTAGTGGTCGCCGCGGGGCTCGAGGCGCCATTCGGCCGCGAGCGGAATGCGGTAGACGTAGCGGGCCTGCACGCGCACGCGCGAAACGGTGCGTGGCAGCCGGCTGCAGTCGAGGAGCGGGCATTCCCACGAGGTCTGCCAGCCGAACTCCTCGGCCTTGGCCATCTCGCTGACCTGCAGGTGGCCGCCCGGCGTGCGGATCAGTTCGATCTTGGCCGGGTCGAGCAGATGCACATGCTGCCCGGTCGTGCCGCCGAGCGTCGACGACAGCCGCAGCCAGCCGCCGATCACCGCGGCCGCAAGGGCACCACCGAGGACGAAGGCCGCGACGGTCCGCTGGCCCGTCGTCATCGCCATCAGGCCGCGGGCGCGACCGACGCGCCCTGGATGCCGTGCCTGTGCAGCGCCTCGGCCACGAAGCCGCTGGCCTTCATTTCTTCGACGAACGCGGCGAGCGCGCCGGCCGCCGGTTCGCCGCGGCGCTTGGGCACGCCCATGGCCTGCTGGATCACCATGAAGCGGCCCGGCAGCAGGCGCAGGCCGGGGTGCCGCGCCTGGTCGGCCTCGAGCTGCTGCTTCACGCCGGCCGCGACTTCGAGGTCCTGCTCAAGGAAGGTCTGCACCACGGCGGGCGACGAAGGCGCGCGCACGATCTGCGCCTGCTTCAGTTCACGCGTGAGGTAGAGGTCGTAGGCGCTGCCTTTGCCGACGGCCACGCGCACGCCCGCGCGATCGACCTCTTCATTGCGCGTGAGCGCAGCGCCGTCGCGCACGAGGTAGGCGCCCTCGATCAGCACATAGGCCGCGGTGAACGCGATCTCGGCGCCGCGCACCGGATCGATCGCGAAGAAGCCGATGTCGGCGCGGTCGGCAGCCACGGCCTCGACCGACTTGCCGGCGGTGTCGAACACCACCAGCTCGACCGGCACGCCGAGCTGCGCGCCGAACGCGCGCGCGAGGTCGATCGACACGCCGGCCGGCTCGCCGCTGGCGCTGTCGCGTCCGGCGAGGATCGGGTTGCCGAGGTTGATGGAGGCGCGCAGCACGCCGTTGGGCGCAAAGGCCTGGACGATGTCGGGGGTGGTGGACGAAGAGGGCATGGCCCCCATTCTGAATTCATTTCAGCCCCGCGTGCGCATCACCCCTCACCAGCTGAACTTCACCCCCACGCTCGCGTTGATGCCGCTCTTGATGCGCGCATCGCCGCCCGACGCCCAAAGCTTGCCGACCTCCCCGTACACGCTCATGGCCGGCGTGAGCTGCAGCGTGGCGCCCGCGGCCAGCTCGGTGCTGGTGCCGCCGGTGCGCGTGGCGATGTCGGTGGTGCCCGACGGCCCGACGAAGCGCGTCACGTCGGTGCCGTTGCTGCTGCGGTAGAGGTTGAGCCGCGCATAGGGCTGCAGTGGGCCGGCGGCGGTGGTGAGTTCGCCCTTGACCCGCACGCCCGCGCGCACCAGCCAGCCGCTGTGGCTGTCCTGCTGCACGAGCGCGCCGACGATGCCGGTGTCGTCGAGGCTGACGCGCTGGTGCACCAGTTGAAGCTGGGGCTCGATGGTCCATTGGGGCGAGAGTCGGAACGCCTGGCCGGCCTCGATCGAAGCCAGCAGGCTGTGGCCCTTGCCCGAACTCGCCGAGCCGAGCGTGGTGCTCGCGGTGTAGCGGTGGCGGCCGCCCTGCAGCACGCCGTCGACGTAGAGGCCGCCGTCGTTCTTCCAGATTGCGTAGGCGCCCAGGTACTGGCTGCGCAGATCGTTGCTGCCGACGGCAAAGCCGTGCAGGCCGCGTGCGAAACCGTTCACGCGCTGGGTGCCTTCGAGCTGGCCGACATAGACACCGACGCGCCAGTTCGGATCGGCCCACAGATCGGTGCCGGTCTGGATGCCCGTGAGGTGCCCCTCGCTCGTGGGGCTCACGGTGCCGGCCTGGCCGATGGTGCGGTCGGTGCGGATGAGCCGGGCCCAGGCCTGGCGGTGGCTTGGCTGCCCGGGCGCACCCGCGCTGCTGCTGCTTACGCCCATCACGCCGTCGTCGCCCACGCGCTGGTGCAGGTTGCCCACCATCGCGAGGTTGCCCTGGCGGAACTGCTCGGGCAGTGCCGCGAGCAATGGCACCTCGACGCGGTAGGTGGGAATGGTCACGCCACCGATGGCGCCGGGCGTGGTGCCGCCGGGGCTGGTGCGCGGCGGGCTCGGTTCTTCGCTCGGCGGCGGTGCGGGAGGGGCTGGCGGTCCCGGCGGTCCGGGGGGCGGCGGTGGGGGCGGTGGCGGTGGTGGCGGCGGCACGGTGACGCCCGAGCGCAAGTACCAGTTCTCGCCTGCGCCGGCCGCATCGGCCGCATGCAGCCGGTATTCGTAGGCGCCTGCATCGACATGACCGCCGGCCAGCACGAAGGCGTCGCGCGTGGTCTGGGCGGTGGTGGTGGCGCCGTTCATCGCGGTCACCACCTCGATGCCGTTGCCGGTGGTCAGCGCGCCGAGGCCCGCGCGGTTGGTGATCTGAATGGCGGTGGTGCCGCTCGCGATCGCGGTGCAGCCGCTCAGGATCAGCCGGTCGCTCAGGCTGTTGCTCGCGCCGAGCGCGGTGCCCAGGCGCAGCGTGCCGCCGTTGCCGACCCACGGGCCCTGCACGGTGAGCGTGGCGCCCGGCGTGCCGCTCAGGAGCGAGACGACGCCGCTGTTGGTCATGGCGGCGACGGTCTGGCTGTGGCCCGCGAGGTCGAGCGTGGCGCCTGCATCGACCACGACCGCACTCGCCGGGCTCAGCGCGCCGGCCGTGCCCGCGCGCAGCGTGCCCGCCGCGACACGGGTGCTGCCGCTCAGGCTGTTGTTGGCCGCCGAGAGCGTCAAGGTGCCGGCACCGTCCTTCACGAGGCTGCCCGTGCCCACGATCGTGCCCGACCAGCCCATGGCGCGGCCCTGGGTGTCGATGGTGCCCGTGCCGCCCAATCGCAGCGCATTGGGCATGTCGATGCCGTCGGCGCCCGCGGCGATGCGGGCGCTCGAACCGACCTCGATGGCGATCGCGCCCTGCAGCGATGAACCCGCATTCACCGTCAGGCTGTTGCTGTTGCCGCCCGTGAACTGCACCGCCGGCGCACGCGTCAGGCCGTCGCCGCCGAGGCCGCCGGCAATGGTGCCGCTGTTCGCGATGGCCAGGTTCGCACCCGTTGCGCCCGCGCCACCGGCACCGGGGGCACCTGCCGCGCCGCCGTTGCTGCTGGCGCCGCCGAGGCCGCCCGCGCCGCCGGCGATGGTGCCGCTGTTGTTGATCGCCGCGCCGGCGCCGACCGACCGGAGCCCGGCGCCGCCATCGCCGCCGCTGCCCGGTGCGCCGGAGCCGCCCGCGTCACCGCCGCCGGCACCGCCTGCGCCACCGGCGCCGCCCGTGACCTGGCCGGTGTTGTGGACGCTGGCGGCCGCGCTGCCGTCGAGCGTGAGCCCGTGGCCGCCCGCGCCCCCGCCGCCGCCCGAGGCATTGCTGCGCGCCGGCAGCAGCTCGGCGCCGCCCGCGCCGCCGGCGCCTCCGAGCATGCTGCCGCTGTGGGTGAATGCGGTGCCCGCGGTCGCGGTGCGCAGGAGGAACCCGCTGCCGCCACTGCCGCCGCCGCCCGCTTGCGAAAAGGCGTTGCCGCCGTCGCCGCCCGCACCGCCGGTCGAAGTGCCCGCGGCAACGTGCGCCGCCAGCGGATCGAGCAGCGTCGCGCCATGGCCGCCGGCACCGCCGCCGCCCCCGGCCCAGTACCCGTTGCCGCCGGTACCGCCCGCGCCGCCCGTGTGGCTGCCGATCGAGGCCGGGCTGGCCGCACCCATGGCCAGGCCGATGGCCCCGCCACCGCCGCCGCCGCCATAGCCGTTTCCGTGGCCGAAGCCGCCGGTGTGCGATTCGCCTGCTGCGCCGTCGTCGCCCTGCAGCGCGCCCGGCATCACGAGAGTGGCGCCGGTCCCCGCGGCGCCGCCCGCGCCCGCAGTGGCGCCGGCGAAGCTGCCCACGTTGGCGCTCGAACCGGCCATGCCGCCGGCTTCGGTCGATGCGCCGCCGTCGCCGCCCTGTGCGCCCAGGTTGCTATCGTTGAACCCGCCTGCGCCGCCGCTGCCGTCGCTGCCACCCGCGCCGGCGTGCAGCCTGGGGTCGCCCTGCGGTTCGCCGCCCGCACCGCCGGCCGCGATGCCCGCGCCGCTGCCGAGCAGCAGCACCGAGATGGCGACGGCGCGCGCACCAGCCGAACGGGCGTGCCCGTGCGCGCTCTCGGGAGCGGCCACGTAGGTGCCGAGTGTGGGGTTCCAGAGACTCCTGAAGATCTTGTTCATGGCGTTACCTTTGTCGCGTGTTGTTTCCGTCGTGCAGGGGCCCTGCATGGCCCGGTCCGCAACAGGGCCGGGCAGGGTCTGCCACCGTGAACCCACTGTAGGAATTGCCCCGTGCGCGGTCATGAGCCGTGCGCCCCTTGCGCAGGGAGACAAGCGTCACGCCCGCCGGGCCCGGGGCCCATGACAAAGCGCCTGCCGGACGGCTTGCTCGCTGCCTCGTCCTACAGGCGCGGCGCGGCGCTGCCCCGAGGATTCGGTGCATGAGCAGATCGATACTTGTGTGCCTGGGCGCGGCCGCGTGCTGGGCCGTCACCACCGCCGCGGTGGCCGAACCTCTGAAGCTGCCTGTGGACAGCGACGAGAAGGGCACGGTCTACATCGCGCCCAACATCAAGCCGACCGAGACGTCGGCCGTCACCCATGGCGCCACCGTGGGCGTACAGCGGCCTGACGGCAGCGGCACCTACATCGGCACCGACACTTCGATGCCCAAGCCGGTCTACTCGCTCGGCGCGAGCACGGGCGGCGACCTGTCGCTCTCGGGTGGCGTGTCTTCGGATGGCAAGAGCAACAACGGCGTCAAGGCCGGCGTCACCATCAAGTACTGACCCCGCGGGTCAGACCATCGTGGCGTAGACGATGAAGCCCTCGTGCGCGGCCACCTTGTCGTAGAGCGCGCGGCCGGCGCTGTTGGTGGTGTGGGTCTGCCAATAGACGCGGTGCGCGCCCGCGTGCTGCACCTGCGCGTACACGCCTTCGATCAGTTGCCGGCCCACGCCGCGCCCGCGCTCCGACGCGCGCGTGAACAGGTCCTGCAGGTAGCAGTTGGGTTCGATGCGCGTGGTGCTGCGGTGGAACAGGTAGTGGACCAGTCCCACGAGCTCGCCATCGCGCTCGGCCACGAGCGCATGCACCGGCTCGTAGGCATCGAAGAAGCGCTGCCAGGTGACGCGCGTGATCTCGTCGGGCAGCGCGGTCGGGCCCTCGCGTCCGTAGAACGCGTTGTAGCCGTCCCAGAGCGGCTTCCAGGCCGCGAAGTCCTCGGGCACGGGCGGGCGGATCAGGAGCGAAGATGAAGGCGTGGTCATGGTGGTCGCACGTTGAATGATGTCAACGCGCGATTGCACCACGGCCGGCGCTCAGTGGGTGTGGAAGAAGCCGGCGAGCGCCGCTTCGGGCAGTTGCCCGCGCAAACCGATGGCGACCACGGCGGCCTGCGCATCGCGTGGCGCGGGCGCACGGCGCACGCTGCCGTGGCGGCCGGCGAATTGCACTTCGGACCATTCGTCGCCTTCGGCGCTGCTGAGGCCGGTGCGCAGCCACCCCTTGAGCCGCAGCACGCCGGGCGGCAGGTCGCGCAGCCATGCGCGCAGCGTGTCGGCGGAAATCGCCCCGGTGGGCTGCGCACTCCAGGTCTGGAACATGGCGCCGTGGTCGGGCGCGTGGTCATGGTCATGTGCAGGGCCATGCGCATGGTCGTCGCCACAGACGGCGCATGCCGCGGTGGCCGGCGCCGGCAATCCGGACAGCAACGCCAATGGAACCGCCGACTGCACGGCCTCGATGCGCGGCGTGCCTGGCGCGGTGGCTTCGGCCCAGGCGTGCGCGGCCGCGAGCGCGGCGGCGTCGGTGAGGTCGGCCTTGTTGACGACGACGAGATCGGCCGAGGTGAGCTGGCGCGCCAGCGTGTCGGCGAGCAGTGGGTCGCGCGACTGCTGCGCCACCGCGCTCGCATCGACCAGCACCACCACGGCCTCGAGGCTCAACTCGGGCGCGGCCATGCCGATCTGCGCGATGCGCCAGGGGTCGGACACGCCGCTCGCCTCGATCACCACCGCATCGAAGGGCGTGACCGACTCGATCACCTGCACCAGTGCGCGGCCCAGGTCGTCGCCGATCTGGCAACAGACGCAGCCATTGGTCAGCGCGACCGTGTCGCCGTGTGTGGCGGCGATCAGGTCGGCATCGATGTTGAGTGCACCGAAGTCGTTGACCAGCACCGCCATGCGCAGGCCCTGGGCTTCGCGCAGCCAGCGGTTGAGCAGCGTGGTCTTGCCCGCGCCGAGGAAGCCCCCGACGACGGTGAGCGGAATGCGGCGTACCGCCGTCATGCCTCGAACACGCGGCCCGACAGCACGGTGCCCCAGACGCGCACGTCTTTCAGCGCCGACGGGTCGACCTCGAGCGGATCGTCCTCGAGCACGCAGAAGTCGGCGCGCTTGCCGCACTCGATGCTGCCGATCTCGCCGTCGAGCTTCAGGGTCCAGGCCGGGCCGAGCGTGATCGCGTGCAGCGCCTGCATCACAGTGAGCTTCTCGCTCTCGCCGAGCACGCGGCCCTTGGGCGTGATGCGGTTCACCGCGCACCAGGCCGTGAACAGCGGCCCGAGCGGCGTGACCGGCGCGTCGGAATGGATGGCGAGCGGCACGCCGGCCGCGAGCGCGCTGCCGCACGCATCGAGCCGGTGCGCGCGGTCGGGGCCCATGGTCATCTCGTAGTGTTGGTCGCCCCAGTACCAGAGGTGGTTCGCGAACAGGTTCGCGCTGAGGCCGAGCACGGCCATGCGGCGGAACAGCGGCGCATCGATCATCTGGCCGTGCTGCAGCGTGTGGCGGTGGTCGCGCCGCGGCGCGCGCGCGAGCACGCGCTCGATGGCGTCGATGGCGGCTTCGCTGGCCTCGTCGCCGTTGGTGTGGGTGTGGATGGTGAGGCCGGCGCGGTGGTAGGTCTCGAAGTCGGTCTCGTACTGCGCGGGCGCCGTGACCCAGATGCCGTTGGGCGCGCCGTTGAAGTGCCCGGGCCAGCGCAGCCGCGCCGAGAAACCCTGGATCGAGCCGTCGAGCATCATCTTCACGAGGCCGTAGCGCAGGCGGTCGGTGTTGCGCTCCATCAGCGTCTTGACGTGCTCGGCGCCGGCCGGCGCCGCATGCGTGCCGTGGAAGGCCTGGAACGCGGGCAGCAGGCGGATCGACACGCTGTCGTCCGCGAGCGCGCGTTCGAGCACCTGCACGTCGTTCTCGCTGAGCTTGTTGACGAGGTCGGTCGCCGTGGTCACGCCTTGGCGGCAGGCCAGCCGTGCGAACGAGCGCACGCCGGCTTCGGTCATGGGTGCGAGCAGGCCGGCGTTGTTGATCTTGCGCAGCACCAGGAACATGGCGGCGGGTTCCTGCAGCTCGCCCGTGGGCTCGCCGGCCTTGGCGTGGCCGGCTGCGAACTTGACGACGCCCTCGACATCGCCACCTTCACCGGTCAGGCGCGTGATCCCGGCCACCTTCAGCATCGCGCTGTTGGCGTTCATGAGGTGGCCGTTGGCATGCGAGATCACGATCGGCCGCGTGGCGCTCGCGCGGTCGAGGTGCTCGACCGTCATGCGCTCGCCGCCGAAATAGATCGGATCGAACCCCCAGGCGATCAGCGGCTCGGTCTCGGGCACGCCCTCGGCCGCCAGGCGCGCGGCGACCTCGGCCAGCCGCGCGACCACTTCGTCCATCGAGCGCAGGCCGGCCCAGATCTTTCCGTCGGGATCGCGCCGGTCGAACCAGCCGGTGTACGTCCACTCCCACATGCTGCCTTCCTTGAGGTGGCAGTGGCCCTCGACCAAGCCCGGCATCAGCACCTTGTCGGCGAAGCGCTCGTCGAGCGTGTAGTCGCCCCATTCGGCGCAGCGCGCCAGGTCGCCGACGGCAAGGATGCGGCCTTCGCGCACCGCCACGTGCGTGGCGCGCGGTTGCATGGGGTTCATGGTGAGGATGCTGCGGGCGGCGTAGACGGTGGTCTGGGTCATGGCAGTGAAGGAGTGGGGATGGTTGCTAGGTTGTATGTTCGGCCAGCTCGCGCCGCATGCGGCGCAGCGACCATTCGAAAGCCAGGCGGCGGATCGGTTCGGGCGGAATGAAGCCCGGCCGGCTGCGCTGCAGCGTCTCGTCGAGCAACGGCGAGCGAACGCCCGCTGCATGGTCCGCCAGCAGGCTGCCGAGCGCCGTCATCTTCAGGATGCCCGAGGCGTTGCAGCCGGCCACCGCATGCAGGCCCTCGGCGAGCTGGCGCACGATCGGCGCATCGTTGCGCGTCATGCCGACCGCGCCGCCCCAGGCATGCTCGAAGACATCGGCGGGCAGGCCCGGGTAGCGTTCGCGCAGGCCGGCCTGCAGCATCGTGCGCACCTGTTCGGGCGCGAGCTCGTGCTTGTACGAAAAGCCCAGGCGCAGCATGTAGCGCCGGCCCCCCACCTTGCGACTGGTGGCCTCCAGGCGCTCGACCGGCGTCACGCCCCATTCGGCCGCGCCGCCCAGTGCCGCGGCCTCGCTGTCGCTGAGGGCGCGCGTGAGCCCGGCATAGGTGAAGACGGCAAGTTGGCGCGAGGCGGCATGGCCGAAGCCGGGCAAATCGGTGCCGACGCACAGCAAGACCTGGCGCGCGCGCACGCAATGCGGGCCGACCTGCAGTTCGTAGCCCTGGCGCTGCTGCAGGCCGCTCACGGGGCTGTCGGTGTACAGGGCCACGTTCGGCGGCAGCGTGTCGACGAGGCCGTGCACCAGCTCGGCCGGCTGCACCAGCGTGCAGTTGCGCAGCCAGAGCGCCGCGGTGTAGCGCGCGGTGCCGAGTTCGTCCTTGATCTCGCCGGGCGCGAGGCGGCGGTAGTGCACGCCGTGCGCGTCGAGCGTGCGCGTCAGGGCCTCGAGGTTCCGAGCACCCAGCGCCGTCGTGGCGGCCTTGTAGTGGCCGATGGCCTGCCAGCCGCAATCGATACTGCCGCCCTCGACGAGGGTGCGCAGGTGCTGCATGCCGTGCGCGAGCAGTCGCGCCTGCCAATCGCGCATGGCAGGGTCGCTGCCGCTCGCGATCTTGGCGTAGGGCAGGTCGAGCATGAAGCCCGAGTTGCGGCCCGAGCTGCTTTCGGCAGGCTGGCCGGCGTCGAGCAGCACGATGCGTTCGTCGGGGTAGCGCAGCGCCAGCGCGCGAGCCGCGGCGAGTCCGGCGTAGCCGGCACCGACCACGGCGAAGCGCGCTTGCAGGTCGGCCTGCAGCGGCCCGCGCGGGGTTGCGCGGTGGCGTGCGATGGCGTTCCAGCCGCTCGGTGTGTGGTAGCGCCGCGGTGTGATCACGCTAGGCTGGGAGTTGCAGCGGGGCCACCGGCTGGCCGCCGACGCTCTCCACGCGCCGGCACCGCACCCAGTGATCCGGTGCCACTTCGCGCAGCGGCGGCAGCTCGGCCGCGCAGGCGGGCTCGGCCACCGGGCAGCGGCCGGCAAAGCGGCAGCCGGCCGGCGGGTTGATCGGGCTCGGCGGATCGCCCGTGAGCTTGATGCGCTGCGCGGCGCGCTGGCGTCCGCCGTGCACCGTCGGCACCGCCGACATCAGCGCCACGCTGTAGGGATGCAGCGGCCGCGCGAAGAACGCTTGGCGCGGTGCGCGCTCGACGATCTGGCCCAGGTACATCACCGCGATGTCGTCGCAGATGTGCTCGACCACGGCCATGTCGTGCGAGATGAACAGGTAGGTCAGGCCGAGTTCACGCTGCAGCCGTGCGAGCAGGTTCAGGATCTGCGCGCGGATCGCGATGTCGAGCGCCGACACCGGCTCGTCGCAGACCACGAGTTCGGGCTGCGTGGCGAGTGCGCGCGCGATGTTGATGCGCTGGCGCTGGCCGCCCGAGAACTGGTGCGGAAACAGGTGCTGCTGCTCGGGCCGGAGGCCCACCTGCATGAACAGCTCGGCCACGCGTGCATCGCGCTCGGCCGGCGTGCCGATGCCCATGAGGTCGAGCGGCGCGCGCACCGCTGCGCCGGCACGCTCGCGCGGATTGAGCGAGGAGTACGGGTCCTGGAAGATGATCTGCAGCCGCCGGCGCGCCTGCCGCAGCGCCTCGCCCTCGAGCTTGCCGAGGTCGGTGTCGCCGAGGCGGATATGCCCGGCCGTGACCGGCGACAGCCGCATCACGGCCAGCGCGGTGGTGGTCTTGCCCGAGCCCGATTCGCCGACCACGGCGAGCGTGCTGCCGCGGCGCACCGTGAACGAGACGCCGTCCACGGCCTTGACCACCTCGGGCGGCTTGAACCAGCCGGACCGGGCGCGCGGAAAATGCACCTGCAGGTCGTCGACCTGTAGCAACGTGTCTGGGGTCATCGCGTTCATGCCACCACCTCTTCTGCATGCAGCCAACAGGCCGCGCCGTGCGGCGTGGCCTCGTCAGCGCCGAGTTCGAACATGGGCGGCACCTCGCTCGCGCAGCGCGGCATCGCATGCGGGCAGCGCTCGCGGAACGCGCAGCCGTGGCCCAGCTCCCAGATCGAGGGCACCACGCCGTCGATCTCGGCGAGGTCGTCGCGCCGCCCCCCGATGCTGCTGCCGAGCTCGGGCAGGCAGCCGATCAGCCCGCGCGTGTAGGGATGGCCCGGCGCGCCGAGCACCTGTTCGCAGCTGCCCTGTTCGATCACGCGGCCGGCATACATCACCATCACGCGGTCGGCCATTTCGGCCACCGCGCCCATGTCGTGCGTGATCAGCAGGATGGCCGTGCCCTTCTCGCGCTGCAGGTCGCGCAGCAGGTCGAAGATCTGGGCCTGCACCGTCACGTCGAGGGCGGTGGTCGGTTCGTCGGCGATCAGGATGTCGGGCCGGCAGGCCAGCGCCATCGCGATCATCACGCGCTGGCGCATGCCGCCCGAGAGCTGGTGCGGGTATTCGTGCACGCGCCGCTCGGGCGCCGGAATGCCGACCTGCTGCAGCATCTCGATGGCGCGCTGGTGCGCCGCGTTGCCGTCGAGGCCGGCATGCAGCCGCAGCGATTCGGCGATCTGCTCGCCCACGGTGAACACCGGGTTCAGCGAGGTCATCGGTTCCTGGAAGATCATCGAGATGCGGTTGCCGCGCACCTGGCGCATGCGATCGGTGCTCGCGGCCACCAGGTCTTCGCCCTGGAACAGCACACGCCCGCCGCTGATGCGGCCCGGCGGCGACGGAATGAGCCTGAGCAGCGCCAGCGCCGTCATGCTCTTGCCGCAGCCCGATTCGCCGACCACGCAGAGCGTCTCGCCGGCACGCAGTTCGAAGTCGACGCCGTTGAGCACCATGGCGCGGCCGCGGCGGCCGCTGAATTCGACGCGCAGGTCGTTCACCTGCAGCAATGCAGCTTCTTGTGTCATCAGCGTTCCCTCAGTTTGGGGTTGAGGGCGTCGTTGAGGCCGTCGCCGATCAGGCTCACGGCCAGCACGGTGATGAAGATCGCCGCACCCGGGAAGAGCACGGGCCACCAGGCGCTCAGCACGTACTGCCGCGACGAGCCGATCATCAGGCCCCAGCTCATCTGGTTGGGGTCGCCCAGGCCGAGGAACGACAGGCCGGCCTCGAACAGGATGGCCGCGCCGATCGCCAGCGTGGCCGACACCACCAGCGGCGGCAGTGCGTTGGGCATGATCACTTTCCAGATGATGCGCGCGTGGCGCGCGCCGATGGCGCGCTCGGCGCGCACGAACTCCAGCCCGCGGATCTTCAGGAACTCGGCGCGCGCGAGCCGCGCCGTCGAAGGCCAGCTCACGCTGCCGATCGCCAGCGTGACCGTGATCAGCGAAGGCGAGAACAGCGTGACCACCACCATCGCGAACAGCAGCGAGGGCAGCACCTGGAAGAACTCGGTCACGCGCATGAGCACCGCGTCGACGCGCCCGCCGTAGTAGCCCGCCATGGCGCCCAGCGTCACGCCGATGGTGACCGACAGCAGCGCGGCGATGGCGCCCACGGCCAGCGTGGCGCGCCCGCCGTGGATGATGCCGGTGAGCACGTCGCGGCCGAGCTGGTCGCTGCCGAGCCAGGCTTCTTCGGTGAAGGGCGGTGTCATCGGCGCCGTGATCATCTCGAACGGATCGGCCGGGTACACCCACGGGCCGACGATGGACACCAGCACGACGACGAGCAGGATCGCCATGCCGACGATGGCGGCCGGGTTGCGCATGAACATGCGCAATGCCTCGACGCCGGGATGTTCGACCTTGATGGTTTTGTTCATGAGGTCTTGATGCGTGGGTCGATCAGTCGGTAGCACAGGTCGGTGACCATGTTCATGACGATGACGACGATGGAGGAGAACAGCAGCACGCCGAGGATGGTCGGGTAGTCGCGCCGCAGCACCGAGTCGAAGGCCAGCCGGCCGAGTCCGGGCCAGTTGAACACCGTCTCGACCAGGATCGCGCCGGCCAGCACGTTGCCGAACTGCAGGCCCAGCACCGTGACCACCGGCAGCAGCGCATTGCGCAGCGCATGCTTGTAGAGCACCACGCTTTCGGCCAGGCCCTTGGCACGCGCGGTGCGGATGTAATCGGCGCCGAGCACGTCGAGCATCGACGAACGCGCGAGGCGGCTGTACTGCGCGAGGTAGATCACGGCCAGCGTGACCGTCGGCAGCACCAGGTGGTGCAGCACGTCGAGCATGCCGCCCCAGAAGCCGTCGACCGGATCGGGCGAGCGCATGCCCGAGACCGGCAAGATCGGCCACACCGATGCGAACAACAGCACCAGCATGATGCCGGTCCAGAACACCGGTGCCGCGAAACCGACCAGCGACAGCACGGTGATCGCCTGCGACAACAGGCCGTTGGGCTTGCGTGACGACAGAACGCCGAGCAGCGTGCCGAGCACGAAGGCCAGGACCACCGAACTCAGCACCAGCAGCAGCGTGGCCGGTACGCGCTCGAGGATCATCTGCGAGACCGGCAGGTTGAAGTAGTACGAGTAGCCCAGGTCGCCGCTGGCGACCTTGCCGAGGTAGATGCCCAACTGCGTGAGGAACGGGCGGTCGAGGCCGTACTGCTTGCGCAGGTCGGCCATGAGTTCGGGGCTCATGCCGCCCGAGGCGCCGGCGATGGTTTCGACCGGGTCGCCCGGCGCGGAATGCACCAGCACGAAGTTCAGGACCACGACCGCCAGGACCAGCAGCAGGCCCTGGATCAGTCGGGAAGCGAGGAGGCGGAGGAAAGCCATCGTGGCGGCGCCGTTGTCGTTGTTGTCGTCGTCGTGGTGGTGGTCGCCGCGCCTACTTCAGGAACACCTCGTCGTACGGCGAGGCCGGGCCCCAGATGGTCGTCGGCACGTTGGCCACGTTCTTGCGCGTGGCCGTGTGGTAGGGCGAATCGTTGATGAAGATGATCGGCACTTCGTCGGTCACGATCTTCTGGAACGTGGCGTAGTAGGCCTTGCGCTTGGTCGGGTCGAGCAGCGTGCCGGCGGTGTTGAGCAGCTCGTCGACCTTGGGATTGGCGTACGACTGCGTGTTGGTCCAGATGATGGGCTTGATGTTGGTCGAGAGGTAGGTGCGGTGCACGCCGATCACCGGATCGCCCCAGTTGAACACCACGTCCATCGACAGGTCGAAGTCGTGCGTGGCAAGGCGCTTGGCCCAGGCCGGGAAGTCGGCCGAGGCGCGCACCTCCACCGTGACGCCGATCTTCTTGAGCTGCGCGCGCACGTACTCGGCCACGTTCTTCTGCTGGTCGTCGTTGCCCGGCAGATAGTCGATGGTCAGCTTGAGGCGTTCGCCGCCGTTGCCGGGCTTCAGGCCCGCTTCGTCGAGCAGGGCGGCGGCCTTCTTCAGGTCGAGCGGGTAGCGCACCAGGTCGTCGGTGGCGAACGGGCTGCTCGCCACGATCGGGCCGTCGGCCGGCGTCGCGAAACCGCCCATCAGCGCCTTGGTGATGAACTTCTTGTCGATGGCATAGGCAATGGCCTTGCGCACGCGCACGTCGTTCAACGGCTTCTTGGTGGTGTTGATCGCGAGCCAGTTGAGGGCACCGATGCCCTCGTAGCCCTTGTTGGTCAGCACCGTGTCGGTGCTGGCCTTGAGCCGTCGCAGGTCGGTGGAAGTCGACACGTAGGGCAGCATCTGGATGTCGCCGCGCTCCAGGCTCAGCACGAGGCTCGACGCATCGGGCACGATGTTCAGCACGACCTTGTCGAGGTAGGGCTTGCCGGGCAGGAAGAACTTGTCGAAGCGCTCCATCACCACGCGCCGGCCGGCCTGGAACTCGACGAGCTTGAAGGGTCCCGAGCCGACCACGTCGTTGCTGTTGCGCGGATGGTTCTTGAGGTCGGTGCCATCGCCGTAGATGTGCTTGGGCAGGATCGGCGCGAGCGCGGGGCTCATGGCCAGCAGGATCGCCGGGTGCGGCGTGCTCATGCGGATGATGGCCGTGTGCGCATCAGGCGTGTCGACCTTCTCGACCGGTGCCAGCATGGTCTGGAACGGATGGTTGGCCTTGATCGCCATGATCGAGAACGCCACGTCGGCCGAGGTCACGGGCTTGCCATCATGGAACACCGCGTTCTTGCGCAGGTTCAGCGTGAGCGACATGCCGTCGTCGGCGAGCTTCCACGACTCTGCGAGGTAGGGCTGCGGATTCCACTTGTCGTCATAGCGCAGCGGGCTCGCGAACAGCTGCGCCGACGGGATCGCCGTGGCCGTGCCCGACTGGACCGCGCCGTTCAGGTGACGCGGCACCTGGGTGTAGCCGACCACCAGCGTGCCGCCGCGCTTGGGTTCCTGCGCAACGGCCGGCAGGGGCACGAGCGCGCTGGCGCCGAGCAATGCCGCCGACAACAAGACACCGCGGCGATGGGATAGCAAATGGAACATGGATCGACCTCCTGGAACTTCTGTGGATTGGGACGCCCTTGCGGGCCGCACTCGACGATAGGCGCAGGTCGAGCGGGACCGAAGAGCCAACCGTAGCCAAGTTGAAGGGCCAGAAGGCACGGGTTTGCCCCGTTGTGTGGCGGTGCGATGCGCCACTTCGGTGAATGCACCTCGGCCGCGCGGCCGAGAGTGTCAACAACTACTTTTCGTCGCGCAGCCAGTACCACTTGTAAAGCATGCGCTGGCCGATGCGGCGGAATGGCGCGAAGGCCGGCGACTCGACCAGCCCGAGCACGTTTGGAAAGGGCAGCGGCGAGCGGTAGATCGGCAGTTCGAAGACCTCGCGGCCCGCGTCCTTGCCCGCGATGCGCTCGGCCAGGCGCTTGCCGGCCCAGGTCGAGAACGAGACGCCGTTGCCGCCGTAGCCCACGGCATACCAGATCGACTTGTCGCTGTCGGGCTGCGCGATGCGCGGCATCATGTCGTGGCTCACGTCGACCCAGCCCCACCACGAGTAGTCGATGCGGATGCCCGCGAGCGGCGGGAACTTGCGCGCGATCGCATCGGTGAGCAGCTTCAGGTGCATCGGATGCTCGGCGTCGGCGCCGCTGACGGCGCTGCGGCTGCCGATCTGCAGCCGGTTGCCCTTGAGCAGCCGGTAATAGAAGCGCAGCGTGCGCGTGTCGGTCAGGAAGGTCAGCGACTTGAAGTTGGTGGCCTGCAGCTCAGACTCGGTCAGCGGCCGCGTGACCACCGAGTTCGAGAGGATCGGCATGATGCGGTTCTTCAGCGCCGGATTCAGCGCCTGGCCGGTGTAGCCGCCGGTGCATACCGCCACGCGGCGCGCGCGCACCACGCCGCCGGGCGTGCGCAGGTGGTGCACGCCGTCGATCGTCTGCCAGCCCTGCACCGGGCTCGAGGTGTGCACCGTCACGCCGAGGCCGCGCGCCTTCTGCAACAGGCCGAAGGTGAACTTCAGCGGATGGATGCCCACCCCTTCGGGTTCGAACATGGCGCCGCAGGCCTCGCGCTCGTCGCAATAGTCGCTTCGCACCTCTTCGGCCGTGAGCATGCGCGTGCCGTAGCCGAACTGTTCGCGCATCAGGCGCGCCTCGGCTTCGAGCACCGGGAGCTTCTCGGGCCGGTGCGCCAGATAGAGATGGCCACCGTCGAAGGCATCGCAATCGATCTGGGTGGTGAGATGCTTGAAGTTCTCGAAGCCGCCGCGAATCTCGGCGTCGAGCCGCCGCGCGGTGTCGATGCCCCAGCGCTCGATCCATTGCGAACGCTTGAGCCGGCCGCTTGCGTTTTGCCCCTGGCCGCCGCTGCGGCTCGAGCAACCCCAGGCGGCCTGGTTGGCCTCGAGCACCGTGGCCCGGATGCCGTGCTCCTGCGCGAGATAGAGCGCGGTCGACATGCCCGTGGCACCCGAGCCGATGATGGCCACGTCGACGTCGATGTCGTTGTGCAGCGGGCCGTCGTCCTCGGGCGGCGTGCCGGCGCTTGCCACCCACCAGGTAGGCGCATAGGCGCGGCCCGCGCCCGGATCGGACGCGACCAGCGGGTCGTAGCGCGGGTCGTACGGCCGGCCCGTGGGCTGCGGTTCGGACGACGCCGGGGAGAACGCGGCAGTGCCGGAAGGCATGGTCATGGGGTGGCTCCGCGGCGGCTACTTGGCAGCGGGCAGGTTGGGGCGTGCCTTGCGGAACACGTTCTTCAGGTGGATCTTTCCGCCGCGGAACGTGAACACGTCGATGCCGTCGCTCTCGATGCGGCCGCCGTCGGCCGCGGTGCCGGTGAAGGTCCATTGCGAGGTGCCGAAGTCGCCCTGCACGAAGTGCTTGCCGTTGGTCCACTGCGCATCGGGCACCGCCTCCCAGGCTGCGGCAAAGGCGCGGCGCACCGCTTCGGTGCCGACGTGGCGCGTGCCGCAGGCATCGGGGCCGGCGGCGGTCTGGAAGATGCAGTCATCGGTCATGAAGGACATCAGCGCGTCGATGTCGTGGCGGTTCCAGGCGTCGCTGAACGCGGCGAGGGTGTCGGTGGTCACGGTGGATGAATCGACTGGGGATGAAGATGGCAGTGCAGTCACGCAAGGGCTCCTGAATTGAATGCTGCAAGCGTAGGCAGCACGCTCGCCGGGCGATAGGGCCAGATGGGGGAATTCGACCGAGCCAGAACACAGCCCTTGCCCTACACTGCGGCGCCTATGGCCAACCACCGAGCGACCCAGTGGGCGCAGCTTTTCGCGTTGCCCGACCAACCCGCGCTGCCGCTGCAGGGCCGATTGCGTGCCGCCGTCGTGCAGGCGATCCTCGAAGACCACCTGAGTCCCGGCGCGTCATTGCCCTCGTCGCGCGAACTGGCCACGCTGCTCGGTTTGAGCCGCAACACGGTCACTTCGGCCTACCTGCAGCTGATCGACGAAGGCTTCCTCGAGGCGCGTCCGCGCAGCGGCGTGTTCGTGGCGCGCAATGCCCGCCCGCTGTCGGCCGCGCATGCCGAGCCGCTGGTGGGGCGC
The DNA here is from genome assembly GCF_057656815.1 of Variovorax sp. Soil_C_39. Lineage (NCBI taxonomy): Bacteria > Pseudomonadati > Pseudomonadota > Betaproteobacteria > Burkholderiales > Comamonadaceae > Variovorax > Variovorax sp. Soil_C_39. The sequence goes on along the minus strand of NZ_JBDGJQ010000001.1, from coordinate 529,950 downwards.
AGCGGCCAGTCGAGCCAGCCGCCCCACTGGCCGGCGCGCGTGCTGCGCTCGCTGCAGGACAAGCCCACGCTTTCCAAGCCCGACCGCTGGCGCGACTATCCGTACCCCTTCGTCTACGGCAACTACGACCCGCAGCTCTTTCCGACCGAAGACTTCCGCGAATGCTGTGCGCGCAGCCTGGCGCGCTCGCAGCTGCCGCACTGGACGCCCGACTTCGAGACCGACGACGTGCCCGAGCTGATCGAACAGATCCGCACGCGGCTGTTGCCCAAGCGCGGCGTGTTTGCCTTGAAGGAGGAGATCCTCGTCACACTCGGTGCGCAGCATGCGTACTACCTGTTGGCCGATGCGCTATTCGGCGAGCAGACGCGCGTCGGCCTCGAGGAGCCCGGCCATCCGCATGCGCGCAACAGCTTCTCGATGCGCAACCCCAAGTGGGTCGAGGTGGCGGTCGACGACGAGGGCCTGGTCGTCGATGCGCTGCCGGCGGCCGACTACCTCTTCGTGACCCCGTCGCACCAGAGCCCGACCACCGCCACGCTGAGCCTGGAGCGCAGGCAGTGGCTGCTGCGCAAGGCCGAGCTGCAGGACTTCGTCATCATCGAGGACGACTACGAGGCCGAAAACCTCTATGAGGGCACGCCCATGCCCGCGCTCAAGAGCCTCGACAAGACGGGCCGGGTCATTTACGTGGGCTCGGTGTCCAAGAGCCTTTCGCCCGCGTTGCGGCTCGGCTTCATCGTGGCGCCGCGCGCGCTGATCAAGGAACTGCGGCTGATCCGCCACGCGATGGTGCGGCACCCCAGCGCGTTCCTGCAGCATGCCTATGCACTGTTTCTTTCGCTCGGCCACCACGAGTCGCATGCGCGGCGCGTGAATGCGGCGATGCAGGACCGGCTCGCGATCGCTGCCAAGGCGTTGCGCGAGCATCTGCCGGAGTTCGATTTCACGCTGCCGCAGGGCGGGGCCTCGATCTGGGTGCGGGCGCCTGCGTGGGTGGATGCGGGGGAACTGTCGCTGATGGCGCGCAGCCATGGCGTGCTGATCGAGGCGGGGGACGTGTTCTTTGCGAAGCCGCCTTATCCGTGTCCCTTCTTCCGGCTGCGGTTGTCATCGATTGCGGCGGGACAGATTCTGGCGGGGATCCAGGCGCTGGGAGCGGCGTTCGAGGAGTTGGCGTTGGCGCGGGGGGAGGTCCGGGCGCATTGAGGCTGTTGGTTTCGTTTGTTGCCTGAGGCCGGGTTTCGCCCCGGCGGGCGACTCACTTTCTTTTGCTTCGCCAAAAGAAAGTAGCTCGCCCGCCGGGGCGAGACCCGGCCCCGGGAAACGCACCGACCCCGTGCGCCCCCACTCCCAGCGCACCAGAACGAGGGTATTTCCCAACCCCCTGGCTCCATCCTCCTCCCCTTGCTGGTACTTCCTCCCGCCAGCCAACGGGTGCAAAGTCCGCTCAGGTTCACCAACCGTCACCCGGAGGAAAGAAATGACCACGTCCCGCCGTCTCTCCCTGAAATGCGCAGCCGCACTGGCTGCCGCCATGCTCTGTGCAGGCCCCGCCTTCGCGCAAGGCAAGAAGGAACTCACATTCGCGCACCAGGACATGCTGGTGCCGCTGCGGCTCGTCATGGAGTCGGGCGAGGTCGAGAAGGCCACCGGCTACAAGATCAACTGGCGGATGTTCTCGGGCGGCGGCGACGTGATCCGCGCCATGGCCTCGGGCGACGTGCAGATGGGCGAAACGGGCTCGAGCCCGCTCACCGCCGCGGCCAGCCAGGGGCAGGACATCAAGCTGTTCTGGATCTCGGCCGACATCGCCAATGCCGAGGCGCTCGTGGCGCGCAACGCATCGGGCATCAACAGCATGAAGGACCTGGCCGGCAAGAAGGTCGCCACGCCCTTCGTCTCGACCGCGCACTACCAGCTCATGGCCGGCATGAAGATGGAAGGCGTCGACGCGAGGAAGGTCAACGTCATGAACATGCGCCCGCCCGAGATCGCGGCCGCCTGGGAGCGCGGCGACATCGACGCCACCTTCATCTGGGACCCGGTGCTTTCCAAGATCCGTTCGAACGGCAAGGTCATCGCCACCTCTGGCAGCATCGGCCAGCGCGGTGCGCCGACCTTCGAGGGCATCGTGGTCAACGCCAAGTGGGCGGCCGAGAACGAGCCGTTCATGATCGCCTTCGTCAAGGCGCTGAACCGTGCGAACGAGGAGTACAAGGCCTCCGGCAAGAGCTGGACGCCCGATTCGCCGCAGACCAAGGCGATGGCCAAGTGGACCAAGGCCGACCCGAAGAACGTGGGCGCGGTGATGGCGCTCTACAGCTTCCCGACCATGGCCGAGCAGGTGTCTCCCACCTGGCTGGGCGGCGGCGCGGCCAAGGCCATGGCGGGCACGGCGGCTTTCCTGAAGGAGCAGGGCCGGGTGCAGGAAGTCAAACCCGACTACGCGGCCTTCGTAACCACCACCTACGTCGAGAAGGCGATGGCCAAGTAAGGCACCCCCCATGCCCACGCTCGACATCCGCGACCTCACGGTCAACTACGCCGTCAAGGGCGGCACGCTGCAGGCGCTGGCGCCGGTCAATCTCACCATGCGCGATGGCGACTTCGTCGTCGCACTGGGCGCCTCGGGCTGCGGCAAGACCACGCTGCTCAATTGCATCGCGGGCTTCCTGCCGCCGTCCAGTGGGCAGATCCTGCTCGATGGCCAACCCGTGGTCGGCCCTGGCGCCGACCGCGGCGTGGTGTTCCAGAAGCATGCGCTCATGCCCTGGCTCGACGTGCGCGACAACGTGGCCCTGGGCATGCGGCTCGCCGGCGTCGGCAAGGCCGAGCGCGACCGCGTCGCCGAAGAGAAACTGGCGCTGGTCGGCCTGCAGAAGTACGCCGACCGCGCCGTCTACGAACTCTCGGGCGGCATGCAGCAGCGCGTGGGCATCGCTCGCGCGCTGGCCAGCGACCCCGCCGTGCTGCTCATGGACGAACCCATGGGGGCGCTCGACGCCTTCACGCGCGAGCAGGTGCAGGAGATCCTGCTGAAGGCCTGGTCGACGTCGAACAAGATGGTGTTCTTCATCACCCACTCGGTCGAAGAAGCACTGTTCCTCGCGACGCGGCTGATCGTGATGAGCCCGAGCCCGGGGCGCATTTCGCACATCTACGACGACGTGCCGTTCTCGCGCCAGTTCCTCGCGCACGGCGATTCGCGCAAGGTCAAGTCCGAGCCCGAGTTCATCCGTATGCGCGAGGAGGTGCTCTCGATCATTCACCACCGCGAGGCCGAACATGCCTGAGGCCACCATGGCAACAACACCTTCCGCCACCGTCGTCACCCCACCCACCCGGCCCGCCGCGCCGCCGCCGGTGGCGGCCGGCACCCAGCTCAAGACCAGCGCCTTCAAGGTGCCCGGCGAGGGCTCGAGCGTGACCATCAGCGTGGTCACCGTGGCGGGGCTCATCGCGCTGTGGTTCCTCGTCACGAACATGGGCTGGGTCAAGCCGCTCTTCCTGCCGTCGCCGCAAGCCGTGTTCCAGCAGTTCCACGAATACCTCACGGGCCAGGCCAACGACAAACCGCTGTGGCAGCACTTCCTCGCGAGCATGTTCCGCGTGTTCTCGGCCTTCCTGCTGGCCTGCGTCACGGCCATTCCGGTGGGCATCGCGATGGGCATGAGCCGCGTCTGGCGCGGCATCTTCGATCCGCCGCTCGAGTTCTACCGGCCGCTGCCGCCGCTCGCGTACCTGCCGCTGATCATCATCTGGTTCGGCATCGACGAGCTGCCGAAGGTGCTGCTGATCTTCCTGAGCTGCTTCGCGCCGCTCGCGCTGGCCGCGCGTTCCGGCATGCGCAGCGCCTCGCAGGAGCAGATCAATGCGGCCTACTCGATGGGTGCCAGCTACGTGCAGGTGATCCGGCACGTGATCCTGCCGTCGGCGCTGCCGGACATACTGGTGGGCATGCGCATCGCGATCGGCTTCGGCTGGACCACGCTGGTCGCGGCAGAGATGGTGGCCGCCAACATGGGCCTGGGCCAGATGGTGCTCAATGCGTCGAACTTCCTTCGCACCGACATCGTCATCATGGGCATCATCGTCATTGGCGTGGTGGCGTACCTCTTCGACCTGCTGATGCGCTGGCTCGAGCGACGTCTGGTGCCCTGGAAAGGGCGCATGTAGTAGGCGCCGGCCGCGGCGGCAACACCGGCTGCAGCGCCGGGATCGCCGACAGCACTGGCGCGCTGCCGGCGACGCTGCCCACGGCCGGCAGCATCGACTGTTCCAGGAAGTCGAGCATCGCGCGCATCGCCGCGCTGTTGTGGCGGCGCTGCGAATAGGCGGCGTACAGCCAGTGGTCGTGCGGCATGTGCTCGCGCAGCACCGGCACCAGCGCCCCGCGCTCCAGGTGCGACTGCGCCAGCGGCTCGGGCACATAGGCCACGCCGGCGCCGCGCAGCGCCAGTTCGATGAGCGCGAGGGCGTCGTTGGCTTCCATGCGGCTGTGCACCGGCACCTCGTAGGCCTTACCGCCGGTTTCGAACGGCAGGTGCGAGGTGGGCGCCGCCGAATAGCTCAGCACGTCGTGCCGGCCCAGGTCTTCGGGCACCTGCGGCATGCCGCGCCGGGCCCAGTAGGCGGGGCTGGCGCAGACCACCATCTCGAACTGCACCAGCCGGCGCACGATCAGGTTCATGTCGTCGATGCGCCCGCCTGTCAGGTGGATGTCGATGCCTTCCTCGATCAGGTCGACCGCGCTGTTGGTGAACACCAGGCTCACGTACACGTCCGGGTAGCGCTGGATGAATTCGGCAATCACGTCCGAGAGCCAGCCTGCGATCAGGCCGTGCGGCGCGCTCATGCGCAGCCGTCCGCGCGGATGCGCACCGTGCGCCTGCAGGTCGTTGAGCGTGTTCTCGGCCATCGCCACCAGCTCGGTGCTGCGATCGAGCAGCACCTGCCCGGCGTCGGTCAGGCTCAGCGAGCGCGTGGAGCGGTTGAGCAGGCGCACGCCGCTGCGCTGCTCCAGCTCTGCCACGTAGCGGCTCACCGTGGCTTTCGACATGCCGAGGGAAATGGCTGCGCGGGAGAAGCTGCGCCGGAACGCGACTTCGCGAAATGTCTTGATGAGATCGAGGCCGTCCATGGTGGCCGCATTGTTCCAGTTCCCGCAAAGGCCGCAGATCCGGCAGGCCCATTCCTGCGTATAGCGCGTGCCGGCACCACGCCCCGGGGCCGCGAACAAGGAGCCATGCGCATGTCGCAAACCGCTGAATTTGCCATCCGCTCGGTGGAGCAGGGCCTGGTGCCCGATCGCCTGCTGCGGCTCGGCATCCGCCGCCTGCTGAAGGCGCGGCTGGCCGAACTGCACGGCGGTGCCGCGGCACCGGCCGCCGACCTGACGCGGGAGTTCATCCGCGGCATACGCTCGGCCGAACTCGCACCCCTGCCCGAGAAGGCCAACGAACAGCATTACGAGGTTCCCGCGGGCTTTTTCGGCGTGGTGCTCGGCCGCCACCGCAAGTACAGCAGCTGTTTCTGGCCCGAAGGCGTCGAGACGCTGACGCAGGCGGAGGCCGCGGCGCTCGCGGCGACCTGTGCCCGGGCCGGGCTGTCGGACGGACAGGACGTGCTCGAGCTCGGTTGCGGCTGGGGCTCGCTGTCGCTCTGGATGGCGCAGCACTATCCGGCCAGCCGGATCACCGCGCTGTCCAACTCCCATTCGCAGCGCGCGTACATCGAGGCCGAAGCCGCGCGCCGCAACCTGCACAACCTGAGTGTGGTGACCCGTGACTTCAACGACTTCGACACGGCCGAGCGCTTCGACCGCATCGTGTCGGTCGAGATGTTCGAGCACCTGCGCAACTGGCCGCGCGCCTTTGCCAACTTGGCGCGCTGGCTGCGCGCCGATGGCCGCTTCTTCATGCACGTCTTTGCGCACCGCGGCGCGCCCTATGCCTTTGTCGAACGCGACGCGAGCGACTGGATGAGCCGCCACTTCTTCTCGGGCGGCATGATGCCGAGCGACGACCTCGCGCTGCGCTGCCAGGACGACCTGCGCCTGCTCGACCAGTGGCGCTGGGATGGCACGCACTACCAGCGCACCGCCGAGGAATGGCTGCGCAACATGGACGCGCACCGCGCCATGCTGCTGCCGCTGTTCAAGGCCACCTACGGCGACGATGCCGATGTGTGGTGGACGCGCTGGCGGCTCTTCTTCCTATCGGTGGCCGAGCTCTTCGGCTTCGACGCTGGCCAGCGCTGGTGGGTGAGCCACTATCTTTTCGAGCGGCGCGCATGACGGCCTCGGTGCAGGTGGCGAACTTCGTCGTGTTCCAGCTGGCCTGGTTCGCCGCGGTGCTCGGCGCCGCGCATGGCATGCCGCTGGCCGGTACGGCTTGCGTGGCGGCGGCCGTCGGCTGGCACTTGTGGGTTTCGGCCCGGCCCGCGCAGGAAGCGCGGCTCGTGGCACTGGCCTGCGTGGTTGGGCTGGCCGTGGAGATGGCCATCGTGCAGCAAGGCAACGTGGCCTATCCGTCCGGCCAGCCGGTGCCGCAGTTGCCGCCTTACTGGATCGTCGCGCTGTGGGGCCTGCTCGCCATCGCGCTCAACGTGACGATGCGCTGGCTGCGTCCGCGGCTTGGGCTGGCCGCGGTGCTCGGGGCCATCGTGGGGCCGCTGTCCTTCGTCTCGGGCGTGCGGCTCGGCGGCGCGCAGTTCGTGCATGCCGAGCCCGCGCTGCTGACGCTGGCGGTGGTCTGGGCGGTGCTGCTGCCGGCCCTGGTGCGGTTGTCGATGCGCTTCGACGGCGTGATGTCGGCGGAGGCGCGACATGCCTGACGTTTCCTTCGGCCTGGTCGGCGCCGCGCTCGCTGGCCTCGCGTTCACTGCCACGCTGGCCTTCGGCACCTGGCTCGCGAGCCTGGCGCGGCACGATGCAAGCCTGGTCGACCGTATCTGGTCGCTGTGCATCGCGGGGGCGGGCGCGGTGTATTTCTTCTTGCTGCCGCCGCAGGCCGGGCTGCGCGGGCTTGGCATGCTGCTGCTCGCCGCGGTATGGGCGCTGCGGCTGAGCCTGTTCATCACCTGGCGCAATTGGGGCCACGGCGAAGACCGGCGCTACCGCGAGATTCGCGCGCGCAACGAGCCGAATTTCGGGCTCAAGAGCCTGTACCTGGTGTTCGGCTTGCAGGCGGTGCTGGCGTGGACCGTCTCGGCGCCGCTGCTGGCCGGCATGCGCGGCCAGGGCGCGCTCGGTGCCCTCGATGCCGCGGGCTTCGCGCTGGCCGCCTTCGGCCTGGGCTTCGAGGCCATTGCCGATGCGCAGATGGCGCGCTTCAAGGCCGACCGCGCGAACGAGGGTCGGGTGATGGACCGCGGCCTCTGGCGCTACACGCGGCATCCCAACTACTTCGGCGAATGTTGCGTCTGGTGGGGGCTCTGGCTCGTGGCCATGGGCGGCGCGGGATGGGGTGGCGCCTGGAGCATCGTGTCGCCCGTGCTCATGACGGTGCTGCTGCTCAAGGTTTCGGGCGTGCGCCTGCTCGAGAAGGACATTGCCGAACGCCGTCCGGCCTACCGCGACTACATCGCGCGGACCAACGCGTTCTTGCCCGGACCTGTGCGAAGGGAGACACCATGACGAAAATGCAATGGGTCGCCGTGCTGGCCTGCGCGACGCTGCCCTGTGCCGTACAAGCGAACGAATGGAACTTCAGCGTCTTCCTCGACGACAAGCCGATCGGCGAGCACCGCTTCAGCGTGACGGGCCCGACCGAAGCGCGCAAGGTGCTCAGCGAGGCCGGCTTCGCCGTCAAGCTGCTGGGCCTGACCGTGTACCGCTACCGCCACCGTGCGGTCGAACAGTGGCGCGGCGACTGCCTGCGCACGCTCGATGCAAGCACCGACGACGACGGCGAGACGAGCCGGGTGCGCGCCGAGCCCGCGGGCGACGGGCTCGCCGTGACGGTTGGCACCGGCACCGCCGCGCAGACGCTGCCGGGCTGCGTCATGAGCTTTGCCTACTGGAACCCCGTCATCCAGCGCCAGGCGCGGCTGCTCAATGCGCAGAACGGCCGCTACGAGAGCGTGCAGGTCCGCCCGTTGGCAGGCGGGACGCTGGCGGTGCGCGGCCAAAGTATCGCGGCCATGCGCTGGCGCATCGACGGCGCGGCGCAGCCGATCGACGTCTGGTATTCGGCCGAGGGCGAATGGCTCGGGCTGGATTCGACGGTCGAGGGCGGGCGCAGGCTGTCGTACCGCCTGAAGTGATCTTTTGCCTTCTTGGCTTTCACACGAACAACAGGAGTTTTTCCATCATGTCCCTTCGGCAATTCGCCATCGCCTACCTCGCCGCGGCCGTGGTTTTTCTGGTGCTCGACGCCATCTGGCTGACCACGATGGCCGACCGGCTCTATCGTCCGGTGCTCGGCCACCTGATGCTCGAACGCTTCGCGCTCGCACCGGCCGTGCTTTTCTACGTGATCTACCTCGTCGGGGTGGTGGTGTTCGCGGTATCGCCCGCGCTCGCCAGCGGGCGCTGGCTCAGCGCGCTGGGCCACGGCGCGCTGCTCGGCCTCCTGGCCTATGCGACCTACGACCTGACCAACCAGGCCACGCTCAAGGATTGGTCATGGACCGTGACGATCGCCGACCTGTGCTGGGGCACCTTCGTGACCGCCGTATCGGCGGCCGCGGCCGCGAAGGCCGCGCTGACCTTCGGCGCGGCGCGCTGAGTCAGCCGGCCGCGTAGGGCGTCTCGGGCACCTGCATGTGGAAGCTGGCATTGAGCATGTTCCACGAGCGGATCGCGCAGACCGCAAAGGTGAGGTCCGCGACCTCGGCGTCGCTGAAGTGACGTCTCACGGCCTCGAAGTCGGCATCGCTGGGCGTGCGCTGCGGCACCGCGTTGACGGCCTCGGCCCAGTTAAGCGCGGCGCGCTCGGCTTCGCCGAAGAACCGCTCCGCCTCGCGCCAGCCGGCCACCGCATTGATATGGCGGGGGTCCATGCCTTGCTTGACCAGGTCGGCCCAGTGCATGTCGATGCAAAAGGCGCAGCCGTTGATCTGGCTGATGCGCAGGTTGATCAGTTCTCGCAGGCGCTTGTCCAGCGTCTTGCCGGCGGCGTACGAGAACTGGGCGCCGGCGCGGGCCGCCGCAGGCGCGAGGGCGTGATAGTCGAGTCGTGCTTGAGACATGGTGAACTCCTTCGGTCTTGAGGTTGAGATATACCTCTTAGACGGGCGGGCGCTCGGCGTTGTGACAGTCGACGCAAAAAAGACGATTTTCTTCAACCGCCCCCGGTCACATCCCCACCAGCGCCCCCAGCGTGCGCGCAATCACCCCATCGAACAGCACCCGTCCACGCACCGACGCAAGGCAGATGCACTCGCTGCCGGCCTGAACCACCGGCTGGTGCTGGAAGCTCCCGTCGCCCTCGTCGAAGTCGCCGGGGCCGAACAGTGCGCGGCCGTCGTGGAAGGTGCCGTGCATCACCTGCGTGAGCTCCGAATCGCTGTGCGTGTGCAGCGGCAGGTTCTTGCCCGCGGCGATGCGCAGCAGAAAGACGTTGGCCGCGGGATCGTCGGGCAGCGTGACGCGGCTCCAGCGCATGCCCGGCCCGAGCCAGCGCCAGGGCGTGGCCGGGCAGGCGGCCAGGGCGCGCGGCCAGGCCATGCCGGGCGGCAGCACGGGCCGAGGCACCGGGGTGGGCGCCGGGCGCGGTGGTGGCGGCGGTGCATCGATGGCGGCCAGGGTGCGCGCGAGCGCATCGGGGGCCATGGCTTCGGGCGGCAACGCGTCGAGCAGCGCGCCGCCCGCGGCTTCGAGCAGGCGCATGCGTTCGCGGCAATGCGCGCAGCCTTCCAGATGGCTCGCGACGACCACCGCGTGGCCGCGCTCGAGGCTGCCGGCCGCGTGGGCAAGCAGCAGGTCGTCGGCAGGATGGTGTTGAATGGTCATGGTTCGTATCCGTCGAGCAGCCGGCGCAGATGGCGCACGGCCAGCCGGACGCGCGATTTGACTGTACCGAGCGGAAGGCCGAGCGTCTCGGCGATCTGCGAATGGGGCTGCTCCTCAAAGAAGGAAAGGCGCAGCACGTGCGCCTGCTCGGCCGGCAGTTGGGCGATCGCCTCGCGCACGCCGGCCTCGCGCTGCCGGGTCAACAGCAGGTCGTCGGGCTGGGGCAGGTCGTCGGGCGTGGCATCGCCGTCGAGTTCGTCGGCGTCGGCCGTGGGGCGATTGCCGATGCGGCGAAAATGGTCGACGCGCAGGTTGCGCGCAATGGTGAAGATCCAGGTCGAGACGTTCGCGCGGCGCGCATCGAAGCTCGGTGCCTTGCGCCAGACGCTCACCATGGCTTCCTGCGCCAGTTCTTCGGCCAGACCTTCGGTGGTGCCGAGCCGGATGAGGTACGACTTCACGCGTGGCGCGAAATGCTTGAAGAGCGCGGCAAAGGCCTGCCTGTCGCCCTGGCGCGCCACGGCTTCGGCCAGGCAGTTGAGTTCTTCGCTTGTCGGCATCGCGTCGCGGCCCTGATGCAGTGTCACCATCGACAGCCAGGGCGCTCGCGATCGGGGCCGCGCGAGGACCGGTGCCTGGGCATGTCGGACGGTGTTCATGCTGCTCCTACGCACCGCCGGCGGGATTAGATCACAGCGCATGCGGCGCACCCCCCGGGCAAATCCAAATCGGTAGCGGCTGCGTACAAGCGGCTACATGTTGTTTCCGGAGCCTCCATGACCGTTGCCGCCGCCCCCGACGCTTCCTTGCCGCCCCCTGGCACCGTGGGTGAAAGCGCGCTCGACATCGCCGTGATCGGCAGTGGCATCTCGGGCCTCGCGGCGGCCTGGCTGCTGTCGCAGCGGCACCGCGTCACCGTGTACGAGGCCGATGGCCGGCCGGGCGGCCACAGCAACACCGTGCAGGTGACGGGGCCCGGCGGCCAGGCGGTGGCGGTCGACACCGGCTTCATCGTCTACAACGAATCGGCCTATCCGAACCTCACGGCGCTCTTCGCGCACCTGGGCGTGGCGACGCAGCCGTCCGAGATGTCGTTCGCGGTGAGCCTCGACGACGGTGCGCTCGAGTATTCGGGCAGCGGGCTGCGCGGGCTGTTCGCGCAGCCCGCCAACCTCGTCAAGCCGCGCTTCTGGGCCATGCTGCGCGAGCTGGTGCGTTTCTACCGCGAGGCGCCGGCCGATGCCGCGCGGTTCGGCCTGCAGCCGCTCGACAGCTACCTCGACGCGCGCGGCTACGGCCGCGCCTTCCGCGACGACCACCTGTACCCGATGGCCGCCGCGATCTGGTCGACGCCCGCCGCACGCGTGGGCGACTACCCGACCGAAGCCTTCGTGCGCTTCTGCGAGAACCACCAACTGCTCAGCCTCGGCGAGCGGCCCGCGTGGCGCACCGTCACGGGCGGCAGCGCGCGCTATGTGGCGCGGCTGATCGAAGGCATCGGCGAGCCGCTGCGGCTCGACAGCGCCGCGGTCGAAGTGCGGCGCGACGCCAGCGGGGTGTTGGTGCGCACCGACGGAACGGCCGCCCCGCGGCGCTTCGACCAGGTGGTGATCGCCACCCATGCCGACCAGGCGCTGCGCCTGCTGCCCGACCCGAGTGCTGCCGAGACGCGGCTGCTCGGCGCCTTCGGCTACAGCCGCAACCGCGCGGTGCTGCACAGCGACCTGGCGCTGATGCCGCGGCGGCGCGCGGTCTGGTCGAGCTGGAACTACGCGGCCGACCGCCGCCGCGCCGAAGCGCCCTGCGTCACCTACTGGATGAACCGGCTGCAGGGGATTGCCGACGACACGCCGCTTTTCCTCACGCTGAACCCGGTGCGCGAGCCCGCGCCCGGTCACATGCTGCGCAGCGAGGTCTACGAGCATCCGGTGTTCGACCCGCATGCGATGCGCGCGCAGGACGAACTGTGGTCGCTGCAGGGGCAGCGCCGCACCTGGTTCTGCGGCGCCTACTTCGGTGCCGGCTTCCACGAGGACGGGCTGCAGGCCGGCCTGGCCGTGGCCGAAGCGCTTGGCGGCGTGCGCCGGCCATGGAACGTGGCCGGCGAATCGGACCGCATCCGCCTTCGGCCGCGCCAGCGCGTGGAGGCAGCCGCTTGAACGACGACGCCGCGCTCTACGTCGGCCGCGTCATGCACCAGCGGCTGCGCCCGGCGCGCCACCGCCTCGGCTACCGCGTGTTCTCGATGCTGGTGGACATCGACGCGCTGCCGGCGCTGTCGCGCAGGCTCCGGCTCTTCTCGTTCGACCGTTTCAACCTGTTCAGCCTGCATGCGCGCGACTATGGCGCGGGCGACGGCCTCGGGCTGCGCGCGCATGTCGAGCGGCAATTGCTCGCTGCGGGCCTGCGCACCGGCGGCGCCATCCGGCTGCTCAGCATGCCGCGCATCCTCGGCCATGCCTTCAATCCGCTCAGCGTGTATTTCTGCGACCACCCCGAAGGCGGCCTGCAGGCGGTGCTCTACGAGGTGAACAACACCTTCGGCCAGCGGCACAGCTACCTCATCGCGGTGGACGAGGCCGAGCGTCACGGCGAGCGCATCGCGCAGCAGTGCGCCAAGCAGTTCCACGTTTCGCCATTTCTCGACATCGACATGCACTATGCCTTCCGCGTCGAGTTGCCCGACCGGCTGCGGCCCGGGCTCGGCATCGGCATCACCGCGTCGGACGCCGAAGGTCCGCTGCTGGTCGCGCGCTTCGATGCCGAACGCCGCCCGCTCGGCGATGCGACGCTCGCGCGGGTCTTCTTCTCGCATCCGCTGCTGACGCTGAAGGTGGTGGGCGCCATCCACTGGGAAGCACTTCGGCTGTGGGTCAAGGGCGCGCGCTTTCGCAGCTGTCCGCCCGCGCCTGCGCAGCCTGTGAGCATTGTTGTTGGAACCAAGGACGCATGAACACGACCACCTCCACCCCTTCCGCGTCGAACAACCTCGAGGCCGATGTCCATTGCCCGCCCGCCGCCTGGACCCGCCGGCCGCTGCGCCGGCTGCTGGTGCGACTGCTGCGCGGCGTGCGCTGCGGCGCCATCGCCGTGGAGCTGCCGAACGGCGAACGCGTGGAAGGGCGCGGCGCGGCCGACGGCCCGCATGCGGCCATCCGCCTGCACCGCTGGCGCCCGCTCGCGCGCATGCTGCTGCGCGGCGACATGGGCCTGGCCGAGTCGTACCGCGACGGCGACTGGACGAGTCCGGACCTGACGGCGCTGCTCGAGTTCGGCATCCGCAACGAAGAAGGCTGGGGCCGTGCCTTCGAGGCCTCGCTGCCCGCGCGGTGGTTCGGCCGCGCGATGCACCGCCTGCGCGCCAACACGCGCCGTGGCAGCCGGCAGAACATCGCCTTCCACTACGACATGGGCAACGCGTTCTATGCCCAGTGGCTCGACCCCGGGATGATCTATTCGAGCGCGCTCTACGCGACCGGCGACGAAACGCTCGAAGAAGCGCAGGCGGCCAAGATCGCGCGCATCGCCGAGTTGCTCGCGCCCGCGCCGGACGACAGCGTGCTCGAGATCGGCTGCGGCTGGGGTGCGCTGGCGCTGGCGCTGGCCGGCCGCCACGGCGCGCGCGTGACCGGCCTCACGCTCTCGACCGAGCAGCTCGCGCATGCGCAGCAACGGGTCGACGAAGAGGGGCTGGCATCGCGCGTCGACCTGCGCCTGCAGGACTACCGCGATGCCGGCGGGCAGTACGACCGCATCGTGTCGATCGAGATGCTCGAGGCGGTGGGCGAACGCTACTGGCCGGTGTACTTCGACACGCTGCGCCAGCGCCTCGCGCCGGGTGGCGTGGCGGTGGTGCAGGTGATCACCATCGCCGACGAATTCTTCGAGCGCTACCGGCGCAGCCCCGACTTCATCCAGCGCTTCATCTTCCCGGGCGGCATGCTGCCGTCGGTCGGCGCGCTCGAAGCCGAGGCGGCCCGCGCCGGGCTCACGCTGGCGCGTGCCGAATCCTTCGGCGGCAGCTACGCGGCCACGCTCGCCGAGTGGCGTCACCGCTTCCTGGCGGCGTGGCCGGCGATCGAGCCGCTGGGCTTTGACGCCTCGTTCAAGCGGCTCTGGGAGTACTACCTCTGCTATTGCGAGGCGGGCTTCCTGTCGGGCCGGGTCGACGTCGGGCTGTTCACCCTCGGGCACTGCCCCGCCGAATAGCTAGCGTGCGGGTTGCACCGCCTCGGCCGGCGCTTCCTCGATGGCCGGCGAGCGTCCGATCATCCAGGCGCACGCCGCCGACACCGCGCCCGCGAACAGCACGTACATGCAGATCTGCCACGGCTGGCCACCGCCCGACTTGAGCAGCGCGGTGGCGATGATCGGCGTGATGCCCGAGGCGAAGATGCCCGAGAACTGGTAGACGAACGAGATACCCGTGTAGCGCACCTTGGCGTCGAACAGGTCGCAGAACAGCGCCGCCTCCGGCCCGTACACCGAGGCGTACAGGATGCCGAACGGCACGATGATCGCGAGCCACACCAGCAGCACGTTGCCACCACTGTTCATCATGAGCCAGAAGCCCGGGAACGCCGACACCGCGGTGATGATCGAGCCCCACATGTAGACCTTGCCGCGTCCCATCTTGTCCGAGAGCCGGCCGAAGAAGGGAATGAAGAAGATCATCACCACCGCCGCCGCCATCACGCCCAGCAGCGCGTCGGTGCGGCTGATCTTGAGCGTGCCGGTCAGGTAGTTGATCGAGAACACGCCGAAGATGTTGAAGAACACGCCGTCGATATAGCGCGCGCCCATGCCCTTGAGCACGTTGCCCGGATAGCGTCGCAGCATGTCGACGAAGGGAATGCGCAATTCGGCGTTGCGCGCCTTCACTGCGGCGAACTCCGGCGTCTCCTGCACGTGCAGCCGGATGTACATGCCCACGATCACCATCACGCCCGAGAGCAGGAAGGCGATGCGCCATCCCCACGCCATGAACTGCTCGTCGGTCAGGAGCCACGACAGCAGCGCCACCACGCCCGAAGCCATGCACAGGCCGATGGCCAGGCCGATCTGCGGCAGCGACGCGTAGAAGCCGCGCTTGCCCTTGGGCGCGTACTCGTACGCCATCAGCACCGCGCCGCCCCATTCGCCGCCCAGGCCGATGCCCTGCGCAATGCGAAGCAGCAGCAGCAGGATCGGCGCCGCGATGCCGATCTGCGCATAGGTAGGCACCAGCCCGATCAGGAAGGTGGCCACGCCCATGATCATCAGCGTGATGACCAGCATGCTCTTGCGCCCGATCTTGTCGCCGAAGTGGCCGAAGATCACGCCGCCCAGCGGCCGCGTGACGAAGCCCACGGCAAAGGTGGTGTAGGCCAGCATGGTCGACACCACCGGGTCGCTGCCCGGGAAGTAGAGCTTGCTGAATACGATGCCGGCCACCACGCCGTACAGGAAGAAGTCGTACCACTCGATGGTGGCGCCCACCAGCGCCGATATCACGACTTTGCGGATCTTTCTCTCTTCGACCGTTGCGCTCATTTGCCTGTCTCCTTTGGGTTGTCTTCGTCGCGGCCTCTCGCGGGCCGTGCGCCTTCAGCGGACTTCCAAGCTCACACCGACCGAACCTAAAGCTGAAGCGCAGTCATGGACGCCATCGCGTCCTCTCTGATCATGTCCACGGCCTTCTCGGCCATCATCACGGCGGGCGCGTTGGTGTTGCCGGACACCAGCGTCGGCATCGCCGAGCAATCGATCACGCGCAGCCCGGCCACGCCGTGCACGCGAAGGCGCGCATCGACCACGGCGAGCGGGTCGCTGCCCATGCGGCAGGTGCCGGTGGGATGGAAGATGGTGGCGCCGTTGTTGCGGCAGAACTCCAGCAGGTCGGCATCGCTCGCGGCCTCGGGGCCTGGCTTCACCTCTCGCTTCACGTAGGGCCGCATCGCGGGCGCCTCGGCAATGGCACGCGCCGCCTTCATGCCCGCGACCGTGGTGGCGCGATCGAGTTCGGTCGCCAGGTAGTTGGGCTGCATCTCGGGCGGCTCGGCCGCATCGAGCGAGCGGATGCGCACATGCCCGCGCGACTCGGGCCGCAACTGGCACACCGACATGGTGAAGCCCGAATACGGATGCACCTTGCCGCCGGCCATGTCGGCCGAGAGCGTGGCCACGTGGAACTGGATGTCGGGCGTGGCGGCCACCGGGTTGCCGCTTTCGTCCTTCAGCGCGCGCATGAAGCAGCCGCCCTGGTTGATGCCGACCGCGAGCGGCCCGGTGCGGTGCATCAGCCATTCCATGCCCATGCTCGCCTGCCCGAACCAGGAGTTGAGCTGGTCGTTGGTGGTGATGGGTTTGGCGCACTCGTAGCCGAGGCGGATCTGCAGGTGGTCCTGCAGGTTCTCGCCGACGCCGGGCAGGTCGTGCACCACGGGCACGCCGAAGCGCTCGAGCAGCGCGCGCGGGCCGATGCCCGAGAGCTGCAGCAGCTGCGGCGACTGGATCGACCCGGCCGCGAGCAGCACCTCGGCGCGGCAGCGCGCGGTCTTCGTCTCGCCGCCCTGGCGGTAGGTGATGCCCACCGCACGCCGGCCGTCGAGCACCAGCCGCGTGGCCAGCGCCTCGGTCGCGATGCGCAGGTTCGGCCGGTTCTTCGCTGTCGTCAGGTAGGCCTTGGCCGTGCTGCAGCGCCAGCCCTTGTGCGTGGTGAGCTGGTAGTAGCCCGCGCCTTCCTGCGTGGCGCCATTGAAGTCTTCGGTGCGTGGCACGCCGATCTGTTCGGCGCCCTCGATGAAGGCCTCGATCAGTTCGTGCCGGGCCGCGATGTCCGATACCTTCAGCGGCCCGTCGCCGCCATGAAAGGCGCTGGCGCCGCGCTGGTTGCCTTCGGAGCGGATGAAATAGGGCAGCACGTCGTCGTAGCCCCAGCCTGGATTGCCGAGCGCGGCCCAGTGGTCGTAGTCCTCGCGCTGGCCGCGGATGTAGATCAGGCCGTTGATCGCGCTCGATCCGCCCAGCGTCTTGCCGCGCGGCCAGTAGATGCGCCGGCCGTTCATGTTCGGGTCGGGATCGGTCTCGAAGCGCCAGTTGTAGGTGGAGCTCCACATCGTCTTGCCGTAGCCGATGGGCAGGTGGATCCAGAGCGACTTGTCGGCCGGGCCGGCTTCGAGCAGCAGCACGCGCGTGGCCGGGTCTTCGCTGAGCCGGCCGGCCAGCACGCAACCCGCCGAGCCGGCACCCACCACGATGTAGTCGAACTCCTCGTCACGCATGTGTATCGCACTCCCGGGCAATGGAACAATCGCCGCAATGCGATGCATCCTAGGCTAATGTTTTTCGGAACGCAACGTTCCACTTTTAAGGTTTACCCGTATGCCACGACCCGTGCGCGCGTCCGCCGCAGTGCGTAGTTCTTCCGATTCCGCGACCCCCGAGGAGCCGTCTTCCGGCTCATCCGCCGAGCGCAGCCTGCGCCTGCTGGCGCTGCTGGCCAACCAGGGCCGGGCGCTGACCCTCGCCGAGCTCGCGGCGCAGCTCGGCCTGCCCAAAGGCACGGCGCACCGCATCTGCACCCAACTGCTGGGCACCGGCTTCCTGGCGCGCGACGTGGACGAGCGCTCGTTCATCGTCGGGCCCGCGTTGCGCCAGCTGGCGCTGGACACGCTGAACCACGGCACGGTGCGCGGCCTGCGCCACGAGGTGCTGGCCGCGCTGGTGCGCGAGGTCGGCGAGACCTGCAACCTCACCACGCTCGACGGCGCGCAGGTGCTCTACCTCGACCGGGTCGAGGCGCAATGGCCGCTGCGCCTGACGCTCGACGTCGGCTCGCACGTGCCGCTGCACTGCACCGCGAGCGGCAAGCTCTTTCTGGCGCTGATGCCCGACAAGGCGCGCGACACGATCATCGACAGCCTGCCGCTCGAACGCATGACGGCCAATACGCTCATGACGCCCGAGGCGCTGCGCGCCGAGTGCGACGAGATCGCGCGGCGCGGCCATTCGCGCGACCGCGAGGAGTTCATCGCCGGCCTCGTGGCCGTGGCCGTGCCGGTGCGCGACGCGGCGGGTGCGGTGCGCGCCGCGCTTGCGGTGCATGCGCCGACGGCGCGCATGTCGATGGCGGATGCGGTGGCGCGCATCGGTGCGCTGGAGGCGGCGGCGGGGCGCATGGCGGGGCTGCTGTAAGGTGAGTCAGGCCATCGCGAGATGGAGCAAGGGCAGTACCGATCGGCCAGCGAAGTTTTCGCCGCACACGACGAGAGAGACCGTTCGGCGACGTAGGAGCCGAAGCGGTGTGCGTGCGCCTGGCGTGCACATCATCCAAGCGGATCATGTGTGTTCCTGAGCGCGTCCTGCGCCCCGTCCCCGCGCCTCAGCGCCACTGCAGCAGCAACGACCACGGCTGCCGGCTCATGTGCCGGTCGACGCAGCCCGCGGCGGCGGGGTCGCAGTGGTCGGGCTGGTAGCTCGCATCGAGTGTTCGGGTGCCGGGTGCGAAGTCGAGCCGCCTGCGCGTGACCGACTGCAGCACGTTGCCTCCGACGGCCTCGAAGCCGCGCGCATCGACCTTGACCACCACGTCGCAGTGCATCGGAAGCGGCTCGCCGCCCGTAGGCCGCGTGGCGAGTACTTCGCCGATCTTCTCGAAGCGGTCGAGCCCGGCGCGGGCCGCGCGTGCATGGCAGACGAGGTCGCCCACGCGTGGCGGCGTGCGCATGAGGTCGCAGGCGCGCATCGCGTAGCGCGTCTCGCGGCCGGCCGCCTCGGCGGCGCCGGCCTGCCAGGCGGCGCCGGCATAGTCCACATGCGCTTCGGAGAAAACGAACTCGTCCGCGCCCAGGCCGGCCTCCCGCGCGAGCCAGCTCACGAAGGCGGCCGACCACGGCGTGTCGATGGCGGCGACGCGGTTCACTGCGGTTGTCATTGCATGCAGTTCGGCGGCATCGAGGCCCTGTTCGGGGCCCACGCCGAGGCCTTGCAGGTGCGCCGCGCTGGCCTGGTTGAGCGCTTGCAGCAGCAGCGTGCGGTCGGCCGGTCGCAGCGCGCCGAAGCGCACCAGCGACGGCAGCGCGCTGCGGCGCTCTGGCACCGCTTGCCAGTAGCCGTGCACCCGCTGCCACGGCGCGGGGCCCATGCGCAGCGGGCGCGAGGCGTCGGCCTCCGACCAGCCCGATTCGATGAGCCGGCCTTCGGCATCCATCGCCTGCGCGCCGAAGGCTGCGTGCTCGCGCTCGGCGGCGGCCGCCATGGAGAGCGCGCGCGGCGGTGGCGGAAATTGGATGGCCGTGTCGGCGCAACGGGATGCCGCGACGGCAGTGGTGACCGCCGATGCGAACAGCACCAACCCCGTGGCGGCGGCCCGTGCGGCCCGGCACGGGCGACGAAATGAAGCGCGAGAAATCAGCATGTCGCCGCAGCATACATAGCGGGCGTGCGCAGCGTCTCAGGCCGACAGCAGCGAGACCACCGAGCGCAGCACGCTCACCGACGCCAGCACCACGAGCAGATTCAGCACATGCCGGCGGAACTGCTCCGGCGACACGCCCTTGAACGAACGCTGTCCCCACCAGATGCCGGCCAGCATCGCGGGCGCGAGCCAGAGCGCCCATTTCAGCGTGTCGGGACCGAGCAGCGAGCCCGAGGCATGCGCGCCCGCAGGGATGAGCGCGGCACTCGCGAGCGACACCACGTCGCTGAACAGCAGCAGCGCGATCATGGTCGCACGCAGCGCGGCAGGCGTCATGGCGGTGGTGCTCAGCAGCACCGCGAGCGCGATGCCGCCGATGGCCGCCACGCCGTTGATGAGGCCCGACACCAGGCCGGCGCCGAAGCGCACCGCGCGCGTGGGCACGAGCGTGGCGCGCGCGCCGGCGCGCAGCAGCAGCGCCGCTGCCATGAGCAGCGCGCCGATCAACAGGCGCAGCGGTGTCTCGGGCAACCAGGCGAGCAGGGCGACGCCCAGCGGAATGAACAGCAGGTTGCCCAGCATCAGCCAGCCGAGCCAGGGCATGTCGACGTCGCGCGCCACGCCGCGCAGCTGGCTCAGGCTGGCGAGCACTTCGAGCATGAAGATCGCGGGCACCACGAGCGCGGGCGACACCACCAGCGAGAGCCCGGCCACGGTGACGGCCGAGAAGCCGAAGCCCGCAAAACCGCGCACCACGCCGGCCGCGAACACCACGCAGAGGCTGTAGGCGAGCAGCGCCGGCGCCAGCGGCGGCACCAGCAGTTCCGCCGCCGTCATGCGGCAAAGAGCGGCAGCAGCTTCAGGCGCTGCACCTTGCCCGAGGGGCCGCGCGGCAGGTCGGTGACGAAGCGGTAGTGCCCCGGCGCCTTGTAGCGCCCGAGCGCGGTGGCGCTGAAGGCGCGCAGTTCGTCCTCGGTGCAGGCGCAGCCCTCGCGCAGCACGATGCACACGCCGATCTCCTGGCCATAGTGGCGGTCGGGCACGCCCACGGCCGCGGCCTCGAGCACCGCGGGGTGCTGCAGCAGCGCCTCGTCGATCTCGCGCGGCGCGATGTTCTCGCCGCCCTTGATGATCAGTTCCTTGATGCGGCCGGTCACGAAGAAGAAGCCGTCGGCGTCGCGGTGCCCGAGGTCGCCGGTGCGCAGCCAGCCGTCGGGCGTGAAGCTCGCGCGCGTGGCGTCGTCGTTCTTGTAATAACCGCGCATCACGTTCGGCCCGCGGATCGCCAGCTCACCGGTGACGCCGTCGGGCACTTCGGCCAGGGCGGCGTCGATCACGCGCGCCTCGCAGCCCGAGGCGCGGCCGACCGAGCCGAGTTTGCGCAGCGCCGGCTCCATCGGGTTCGAGAACGAGGGCGCGGCGGTTTCGGTGAGGCCCATGGTCTCGACGATGCCGATGCCGAACTTCTGCTCGAAGGCGCGGTGGTGTTCGGGCGGCAGCGCGGCCGAGGCCGAGCGGCAGAAGCGCAGCGATGCCGTCTGCGAGCGCGGTGGTGGCTCGCCCTCGAGCAGGTATGAGATCATGGTCGGCACCACGTTGATCCAGGTGCAGTGCGTGTCGCCGGCCTGTTGCCAGAAGCGCCCGGCCGAGAACTTCGGCGGCATCGCGAGGCTGCCGCCGAAGGCCAGCGGCGCGAGCATGGTCACGCAGAAGGCATTGATGTGATAGAGCGGCAGCACGGCCAGTACGCGGTCGGCCGCACCGAGCGCATGCTCCGCGCCGATCGCGTGCGCATTGGCGGCCAGGTTGTGCTGCGTGAGCATCACGCCCTTCGGCAGGCCGGTGGTGCCGGAGGTGTACATCAGCAGCGCGACGGCGTCGGGTGAGGGGGGTGCTAACGCCGTGCTGTCTTGCCGATCGTCCTCGTCATCGTCATCGTCTTCGCCGGGCAGCGTGGCCGCATCGGGCGCGGCCACGAGCAGGTCCACCGGCCGGCCGGCATCGACCAGCATCGCGCGCACGCGTTCTTCCCACTCGGGCGCGACGCACACCACGCGGCAGTCGGAATGCGCGAGCACATAGCGCATCTGGTCGGGCTGCGACAGCAGGTTGACCGGATTGACCACGCAACCCGCATGCATCGCGCCGAGCAGCAGCCGCAGCGTCTGCAGCCCGTTCGGCATGACCACCGACACCGTGTCGCCGGGTCGTGCGCCGGCGCGGTGCAGCAGGCCCGCCACACGCCGGCAGCCGCTTGCGAGCGAGGAGAAGTCGATCTGCTGCTGCTCGCCGCTGTCGCAGGAGAGCGCATACACCGCATGCGGCGTGCGGGCGGCAGCGTTCTCGATCAAGCCATGGACGGTGTCCGCGCCGGCCGCCCTGTCCATCAGTTCGCTCCGTACTGCGAAAAGAACGCGCCGAAGATCTCGTCCTGGCTCGGCATGCGCTCGGCAATGGGCCGCGACACGCGCGTGATGTTCAGGTAGTGCCGGTAGTTCATGTTGTCGGAGAAGTTGTTCTTGCCCCAGGTGCCGCAGCCCATCGACAGCGAGAACGGCAGCCCGTTGTCGAAGCTGCCGCCGGTGGCGATGCAGTGCGCCTGGTCGACGATCACACGCGACACGGGCAACGTGAGGCCGAGCGCCAGCGCGCGTTCGGGTCGCGTGCTGTGCAGGCCCACGGAATGGCCCGCGCCTTCGTAGGCGTAGATGCGCTCGACCGTGGCGGCCGCCTCGGCGAAATCGCGCGCCGCGTAAACGGCCAGCACGGGGCTCAGCTTCTCGCCGGAGAACGGGTGCGCATGGCCCACGCCGTCTTCGGCCACCATGAGTACGCGCGGTTCGGCGGCGGCAATGGCGAGCCAGCCCTCACGGTTGGCGCCGTCCATGGCGGCCGCGCGTTCGGCGATCACGCGGGCCGATTGGCCGATGACCGCGGGCGAGAGCTTGCCTTCAGGCCACATCAGCGACTGCAGCGTGGCCTTCTGCGCGTCGGCGAGCATGACGGCGCCGCGGTCCTTGAGGGCCGCGAGCATCTTTGCGCGCACCGCATCGACGATGACCAGGCTGTTCTCCGACGAGCAGCTCGTGGCGTTGTCGAAGGTCTTCGACAGCAGGATGCGATCGGCCGCCGTGTCCACGTCGGCGGTTTCGTCGACGATGCCCGCCACGTTGCCCGCGCCCACGCCGAATGCCGGCGTGCCGCTCGCATAGGCGGCGCGCACGTTGGCCTGCGAGCCGGTCGCCACCACCAGGTCGCACAGGCGCATCAACTCGGCGGTCGACTGCTTGTTGACGGGCGAGGGCAGCAACTGCACCAGGTCGCGAGGTGCGCCGATGCGGTCGAACTGCTGGTGGATGAATTCGATGAGCCGCGCCGCCGTCGACCAGCCCTTCGGCGAGGGCGCCACGATCACCGCGTTGCGCCCCTTGAGCGCATTGATGATCTTGTTGGCTGGCGTGGCACCCGGGTTGGTGGACGGCGTGATGGCGCACACCACGCCCACGGGCCGCGCGATCTCGACGATGCCGCGCGCCGGGTCTTCGGCTATGACGCCCACCGAGCGCGCGCCCTGCAGGTCGCGCAGCAGGCCGAAGGTCTTGCGGTGGTTCTTGCGCACCTTGTCCTCGACGTTGCCCACGCCGGTATCGGCCACCGCCAGTTCGGCCAGTTCGCGGTTGCGCGCGGGTTCGATGATGGCCCAGCCCGCCGCCACCACCGCGGTGTCGACCTGCGCTTGCGACCATGTCTCGTAGATGCGCTGCGCAGCGCGGGCGCGCGCCACGAGTTCGGCGATGGGGGAAGAGGAGGGTGCGGTTGAATGTTCCATGGGTCTTTTCGTCGGTTGTCGGTCAGTCCACCTTGATGCTGGCCTCTTTGGCGAGTTTCTGCCAGCGCACGAGTTCGGTGTCCACCACCTTGCCGAGCTGCTCGGGCGGGCCGCCCACGCCTTCGCTGCCCTGCGCCAGCAGCTTGTCGCGGATCTCGGGCTCTTTCACGACCGTGTTGATCACGCGGTTGAGCTTGTCGATGGCGCTTTGCGGCGTCTTCGCGGGCACGAACATGGCGTACCACGAGTCGACGTCGAAGTCGGAAACGCCGGCCTCCTGCATCGTGGGCACGTCGGGGAAGGCCGCGCTGCGCTTGGTGGTCGACACTGCCAGCGCCTTGAGCTTGCCCGCCTTCACGAACTGCGCCGCGGCAGGGATCGACACCCACAGCAGCGGCACCTGCCCGCCCATGAGGTCGGTGACGGCGGGGCCGCCGCCGCGGTAGGGAATGTGGGTCATCTGCGTGCCGGTGCGCAGCTTCATGAGCTCGCCCGCCAGGTGGCCCGGCGAGCCATTGCCGACCGAGGCGAAGGACAGCGAACCGGGCTTGTCCTTGGCGAGCTTGACGAGCTCGGCCACGGTGTTGGGCGCGAACTGCGTGTTGGCCACGAGGATCTGCGGCAACGACGCGACCATGCCGACAGGCGTGAAGTCCTTCGCGGTGTCGAAGGGCAGCTTTGGGTAGATCGCCGGATTGATGGTGTGGGACGAAAGCGTGAAGAGCACCGTATAGCCGTCGGGCGCCGACTTGGCGACGATCTCGGTGCCGATGGAGCCGGCCGCGCCGCCGCGGTTGTCGATCAGCAACTGCTGGCCCAACAGCGCGGAGAAGCGCTCCTGCACGATGCGCGCGACGACGTCGGTGCCGCCGCCGGGCGGGTACGGCACCACCAGCCGGATGGGTTTGGACGGGTAGTCCGCGCCAGCCTGCTGCGCGTGCGCGGCAATGGGAGCGGCGAGCGAAGAAGCCAATGCGGCGGCGGACAGAAGCGTCGCGCGCAGCCCAGGGGCGAGTAACCGGTTCATTCGAGTCTCCTTCTCTTGGTGGTGGAAGTCGGAAGCGGCGTGACCGGCGCCGGGCTGGCCCGGTAGCCGAGCGTGACGCTCGCGTCGCGCGCGCATGCCATGAGCCGCTCGGCGAGTTCGCGCGCCTGCGTCCGCGCGAAGCGGATCGAGGGCACGCTCATGCCGACCGCGGCCACGGCCTCGCCGCGTGCGTTGAACACCGGCACGCCGAGACCGCAGACGCCGAGGCGCCATTCCTCGCGGTTCTCGGCATGGCCGCGAACGCGTGTGCGTTCGAGTTCCTGGAGAAGTGCATCGAAGTCGGTGATGCTGTTGGGCGTGTGTGCCACGAGGCTGCCGAGGCTCTCGCGCAGCGCGGCCGCGTCGGGCGCCGCCGCTGCGAGCAGCGCCTTGCCCGAGGCGACGCAATATGCCGCCGCACGGCCGCCGATGCGCGAATAGGCGGCCACGGGCAGGGGGCTGTCGAACTTGTCGAGGTACACGATCTCGGCGCCGTCGAGTACGGCGAGGTGGATGGTCTCGCCGGTCTGCTGCGCCAATGCCGCGAGGTGCGGCCGCAGCAGCGAGCCCATGTCGCTGGCCTCGGACACGAGCGCGCCGAGTTCGAACAGCCGCAGGCTGGGGCGGTAGGCGCTGGTGTCGGGGTCTTGCACGGCCCAGCCGCATTCGACCAGCGTCTGGAGGGTGCGGTGCGCGTTGCTGCGCGCCATGCCGAAAGCCTGTGCAAGGTCGGTGACGCGGCAGGGACGTTGTTGCCGGGTCATCCATTCGATGGCGGCGAGGCCTTTGGCTAGCGTGGAGTCCATTGTCTCTTGTTGTTCTAAATAATAGAACGTCGTTCCTGGATTTGAAACGCGATGGTCGGACGGGTTGGGTGGTTTGTCAACCTGGGGTTCTTTTCAGGGCGGGTGCCCAGGCCACCGGGTACTCCCCTCCGCGAATGTCCCCCGCCTTCGGCTCCTTCTTTATTTCGCTGCGGGGAGCACCCGGCACCCTGGGCACAGGGCACGCTGGTTGTGCATCGCCGCCCCGGAGAACGGCTGGAAGATCAGCGCCGGTGCCGCCCCGCCATGAGGTCGATCACCTCGCGAAAGATCGTGTTGCCCGTCGAGGTGGCAAGTTCGAGCACATGGCTGCGGCTGTAGTACGGGCTCAGGTCGAGCCCCACGCCGACGCCCGCGATCTCGATGTCGCCGCGCTGCTCGTGGCGCGCCACCACATCGCGCAGGTGGTGGTCGAGGTAGTGCGCGTCGTTCGCCAGGTGCGTCGCGCTGTCCATCGGCGAGCCGTCCGAAATCACCAGCAGCAGCTTGCGCGCCTCGGTGCGCTGGCCGAGCCGCAGGCAGGCCCAGTCGACCGCCTCGCCGTCGATGCCTTCGCGGAACAGGTCGGCTTTCAGCAGCGCCGCCATGGCCGGGCGCGCACGGCGCCAGGGCGTGGCAGCGGCCTTGAAGACGATGTGGCTGCGTTCGTTCAGGCGACCGGGGTGCGCTGGTTTGCCGGCGCGCACCCACTCGCGCTGCGGCCGGCCGCCGGTCCAGGCGCCGGTGGTGAAGCCCAGTACTTCGCTGGCCACGCCGGCCTGCTCGAGCGCGCGCGCGAACACGTCGACCATCATCGCGACGGATTCGGCATGCTCCTTCATCGAGCCCGAGCAGTCGATCAGGAAGCTCACGACGCAATCGGCCACCGGCGCCATGCGCTCGGTGCGGAACAGCCGGCGCTCGGTGGGCGAGGCCACCAGTTGCGCGAGCCGGCGGCCGTCGATGAGACCTTCTTCCTGGCCGCCGTCCCAGCCGTCGCGCACCGGGTCGGCCAGCAGCGCGCGCAGCTCGCGCGCAAGGCGGGCGATGTTCACGCCCTGGGCCGCGATGCGCCGGTCGAGCTTCTCGCGATGGCCTGCGAGCACTTCCTTGCGCGCCAGCGTGGCGGCGTCGTGCTCGCGGTCGTAGGCGGTGGTGAAGACGCGGTAGGTGCCGCCCGCGTCGTCGAGCACCGCGCTGCGGCCCGACTCGGCGGTGGTGAAGCGCTCGATGATCTCCTGGTCCATGTCGGCGACGAGGCTGAACACGCTGCGCTTGTCGTCGACGTGCGCGTCGCGCGCAGCGCTCGCGTCCTCGCCGGCCTCGTGCAGCATCGCGGCCACGGTGCGTGCGATGGCCAGCGCATGCACCGCATACGCGGCCTGGTCGGTGCGGTCGCGGCGCAGGCCCGCGAGCGCGTGGCCGATCAGCGGCGCGAGCGCGAAGCGCGTGGCCTCGAGCATGTCCTCGGTTTCTTCCACCACCTGCTGGCCGCTCACGCGGGCGCGGCAGATTTGCGCCACCGCGTACAGCAGCAGGCCGCGCGCGGTGTCGGTCATGCCCGAATGGTGGAACGCGAGCGACCATTGTTCATGGCGGTGCCGCAGGTTGCGGCGCATGCCGGCCATGGTGTCGGGCGCCAGCGCCTCGACGCGGAACTGCTCGAGCATCTCGAACAGCATGCGCTCGACCGGCTCCTCGGGCCGGAGCCTTTCGTGCAGCGCGGCATCGGACGCACTGAGCCGCAGCGCAAGCCCGTCGGCCACGCCGCGAAACGATGCGAAGTCGTCCGTCTCGGCCGAAGGATGCAGGTGCGGCGCGAACCACGGCAGCGCCGTGCGGCCGCGGTGCAGCCGCTGACCGCGAAAGTGCAGGTCGCGCTCGCCGCTGATGGACCGCACCACGCCCGCGCAGAGCTCGAAGATCCGCTCTTCCTGCCGGGCGCGCTGCTGGGCTTCGCTCATAGTTCCTTATCGAAGCAGCGCTGGAAGTATTCGGCGACGAGCGGCCGCTCGGCGTCGTCACATTTGTTGACGAACGAAAGCCGAAACGCCAGTGCCGGGTCCTTGAAGATCTCGACGTTCTCGGCCCAGGTGATCACGGTGCGCGGCGACATCAGCGTCGACAGGTCGCCGGCCGCGAAGCCCTGGCGCGTGAGGCTCGCCACCGCCACCATCGAGGCGACGAGCGCGTGGCCTGCCTCGTCGGCGAGCGACGGCACGCGCGCCTGCACGATCGCGATCTCTTCGTCGGCAGGCAGGTAGTTGAGCGAGGCGACGATGTTCCAGCGGTCGATCTGCGCATGATTGAGCCGCTGCGCGCCATGGTAGAGCCCGTTGAGGTTGCCGAGGCCCACGGTGTTGGCGGTGGCGAAGAGCCGGAAGAACGGATGCGGGCGCAGCACCTTGTTCTGGTCCATCAGCGTGAACTTGCCGTCGCGCTCGAGGATGCGCTGGATCACGAACATCACGTCGGGCCGGCCGGCGTCGTACTCGTCGAAGATCAGCGCCACGGGTCGCTGCAGCGCCCAGGGCACGATGCCTTCCTGGAACTCGGTGACCTGCTGGCCTTCGCGCAGCACCACCGCGTCCTTGCCGACGAGGTCGAGCCGGCTGATGTGGCCGTCGAGGTTGAGCCGCACGCAGGGCCAGTTCAGCCGCGCCGCCACCTGCTCGATGTGGGTCGACTTGCCGGTGCCGTGCAGCCCCTGCACCATCACGCGCCGGTCGCGCGTGAAGCCCGCGAGGATGGCCAGCGTCACGTCGGGGTTGAAGCGGTACACCGCATCGACTTCGGGCACATGGTCGTCGATGGCTTCGGACGGGCCGAAGGCGGGCACCTGCAGGTCGGTGTCGATGCCGAACACCTCGCGCACGCTCAGCATCCGGTCGGGTCGCAGTTCTGCGGTATCGGTCACGGTGGGGCTTTCGAATAAAAAAGTGAGGGAGGCGCTCAGGCCTGTGCGCGCTCGGCGGCCGCGTCGGCGTCGATGCGGCTCAGCGCCAGCGCGGCGCGCTGCAGCGCGGGCAGCAGCGATTGCGCCTTGGCCGCATCGAGCCGCATCACGGGTGCCTGCACCGCGATGCACAGGTTCGACGGCGCGCCGTCGCCCGAGGGCACGAGCGCGGCAATGCACAGCAGCCCGGGCAGGAACTCCTCGTTGTCGAGCGCATAGCCATCTTTGCGCACGCGCTGCACTTCCTTCTCGAGCGCGTCGGGATCGATCAGCGTCTTGGCGGTGTAGGGCTCGAGCGGCGCGTTCGACAGCAGCCGGCGGCGCTGCGCCGGGCTCATCTGCGAGAGAAACACCTTGCCGCTGGCCGAGCAATGCACCGGCACGCGCGAGCCCGAGTGCAGGTAGAAGCGCAGCGGCGCCGCGGTTTCCACGCGATCGAGGTACACCACCTCGCTGCCCGACAACGCCGTGAGGTTGCAGCTCTCGCCGATCTCCTCGACCAGCTGGCGCAGCACGGTGTGGCGCGCGCCATGCAGGCTGTCGTTGAGCAGCAGGTTCTCGGCCAGGCGCCGCAGCCGCGTGCCGATGCCGTAGTGACGCCCATCGCTCTCGCGCTGCAGCAGGCCCGAGCCTTCGAGCTGCTGGAGCATGCGGTGCAGCGTGGGTTTTGGGATGCCTGTTTCTTCCACCAGGCCCTGCAGCGAATAGCGCTGGTCCTTCGCGGCCATGACTTCAAGCAAGCCGAACAGGCGCATGGTGGGGGTGTCGCCGGCGGCCGGCTCCGGCAGGACGGGCACAGGCCCTTTGACGATTTTCATGGGCCGGATCATAGTCTTTTTACAAAAAACAAGACGAATCGTCCCGTTTTTTGTATTTTGTTTGACGCAACGGCATCGCGGGCCTATATTCGCCGAAATGAAATTCGGAACAGGAAGTTCCGTCTTTCGAGACGCAACCCCAAGCCCATTCCTTCAGGAGACGCATGCCATGAGCCAGAAGCAACCCGCCGCACCCACCCGCGAAGCCGTCACCGGCGTGCAGAAGATGACGCCTTCCGAGGCCTTCGTCGAGACCCTGGTCGCCAACGGCGTGACCGACATCTTCGGCATCATGGGCTCGGCCTTCATGGATGCGATGGACATCTTCGCGCCGGCCGGCATCCGCCTGATCCCGGTGGTGCACGAGCAGGGCGGTGGGCACATGGCCGACGGCTACTCGCGCGTCTCGGGCCGCCACGGCGTGGTGATCGGCCAGAACGGCCCCGGCATCAGCAACTGCGTGACGGCCGTGGCCGCAGCCTACTGGGCGCACAGCCCGGTGGTGATGATCACGCCCGAGACCGGCACCATGGGCATGGGCCTGGGCGGCTTCCAGGAAGCCAATCAGCTGCCGATGTTCCAGGAGTTCACCAAATACCAGGGGCATGTGAACAACCCCAAGCGCATGGCCGAATACACCGCGCGCTGCTTCGACCGCGCGATCTCCGAGATGGGCCCGACCCAGCTCAACATCCCGCGCGACTACTTCTACGGCGAGATCACGACCGAGATCCCGAAGCCCATGCGCGTGGAGCGCGGCGCGGGCGGCGAGATGAGCCTGAACGCGGCCGTCGAGCTGCTGGCCACGGCCAAGTTCCCGGTCATCCTGTCGGGCGGCGGTGTGGTCATGGGCGATGCGGTCGAGGAGTGCAAGGCGCTGGCCGAGCGCCTGGGCGCACCGGTGGCCAACGGCTACCTGCGCAACGACTCGTTCCCCGCGAGCCATCCGCTGTGGGCCGGCCCGCTCGGCTACCAAGGCTCGAAGGCCGCGATGAAGCTCATGGCGCAGGCCGACGTGGTGCTTGCGCTCGGTTCGCGCATGGGCCCCTTCGGCACGCTGCCGCAGCACGGCATGGACTACTGGCCGAAGGAAGCGAAGATCATCCAGGTCGAGGCCGACCACACCAATCTGGGCCTGGTGAAGAAGATCACCGTGGGCATCCACGGCGATGCCAAGGCCACGGCCAAGGAACTGCTCAAGCGCCTGCAGGGCAAGACGCTCGCCTGCGACGCCACCAAGGCCGAGCGCGCCGAGAAGATCAAGTCGGAAAAAGCCGCGTGGGAGAAGGAACTCGACGAGTGGACCCACGAGCGTGACCAGTTCAGCCTGGACGCGATCGAGGAGGCCAAGGGCGAGAAGACCCCGACCGGCGGCACCTACCTGCATCCGCGCCAGGTGCTGCGCGAACTCGAGAAGGCCATGCCGCCGCGCGTGATGGTCTCCACCGACATCGGCAACATCAACGCCATCGCCAACAGCTACCTGCGCTTCGAGGAGCCGCGCAGCTTCTTCGCGCCGATGAGCTTCGGCAACTGCGGCTACTCGCTGCCCACGATGATCGGTGCCAAGTGCGCGGCGCCCGACCGTCCGGCCGTGGCCTATGCCGGCGACGGCGCCTGGGGCATGAGCATGGTCGAGATCATGACCGCCGTGCGCCACGACATCCCGGTGACGGCCGTGGTGTTCCACAACCGCCAGTGGGGCGCCGAGAAGAAGAACCAGGTCGACTTCTACAACCGCCGCTTCGTCGCCGGTGAACTCGAGAGCGAGAGCTTCGCGGGCATCGCCAAGGCGATGGGCGCCGAAGGCATCGTGGTCGACAACATCGAGGACGTGGGCCCCGCGCTCAAGAAGGCCATCGACATGCAGATGAACGAGAAGAAGACCTGCGTGATCGAGATCATGTGCACGCGCGAACTGGGCGATCCGTTCCGCCGCGATGCGCTGGCCAAGCCGGTGCGCTTCCTCGACAAGTACAAGGACTACGTCTAAGGCAGGCGGGAGTCGGCATGCCGTCGCTTCCCATTGCGCATCCGCACCTCGACGCGCTGGTGGTGCGCGCGCGCGCCGCGGCCACGCACGCGCGCATCGGCCTGGTCCACCCTTGCGATGCCGCCGCGCTCGAGGCCGCGGCCGGCATCCGCGAGGCGGGGCTCGGCGAGCCGGTGCTGATCGGCCCGCGCGCGGAGATCCTGCGCGCAGCCGAGCTGGCCGGCGTCGATGCGGGCGCGTTCGAGATCGTCGATGGCGCTGCGGACCCCGCGCAGAGCGCGCGGCGTGCCACCGCGCTGGCGCAGGCCGGTGCGGTCGGCGCGCTGATGAAGGGCTCGCTGCACACCGACGAGCTGATGTCGGCGGTGGTCGACAAAGAGACGGGCCTGCGCGGCAGCACGCGCATCAGCCACATCTTCCTGTTCGACCTGCCGCGCTATCCCAAGCTGCTCGGCGTGGCCGACTGCGTGGTCAACATCGCGCCCTCCCTCGCCACCAAGCGCGACATCCTCGGCAACGCCGTCGCGCTGCTGCGCACGATCGGCGTCGCCGAGCCCAAGGTCGGCATCGTCGCCGCCGTCGAGACCGTGAACCCCGCGATCCAGGCCACGGTCGATGCCCAGGCCCTGGTGGCCATGGCCCAAGAGGGCGCATGGCCCGGCGCAATCGTCGAAGGGCCCTTCGGCTTCGACAACGTGATCTCGGCCGAGGCCGCGCGCATCAAGAAGATGTCGTCGCGCGTCAGCGGCGAGGCCGACCTGCTGCTGGTGCCCGACCTCAACGCCGGCAACATGCTCTACAAGAGCTTCACCTACATCGGCGGCGGCGAATGCGCGGGGCTGGTGCTCGGTGCGCGCGTGCCCATCGTGCTGACCTCGCGCTCGGATTCGGCGCTCTCGCGCATTGCATCGGTGGCGCTGGCGGTGCTGGCGAGGGCGGACAGCTAGCTCAGGGCTGCGGCGCCACCGCCCCGCGCGGCACGCTCGCGCCGCAGTGCCGCAGGAAGTCGGCCGTCGCGCGGCCGAGCAGCTTGTCGCGGTGCATCACCGTCGCGAGCCGCCGCATGCCGGCCGGCAGCCGGGTGCGCAGCTCGACCAGGTGGCCGTCTTCGAGGGCCTGCGCCACGGTGTAGCGCGACAGGCAGGCCAGGCCGGTGCCCGAAGCCACCACGCGCTTGATCGCCTCGGTGCTGCCGAGCTCGAAGCCGACATGCACCTGGTCGAGGTTCTGGATCAGCCACGCGTCGGTCACCTGGCGCGTGCCGGAACCGTGCTCGCGCAGCACCCAGGTGGCCTGCGACAGCTGCCGGTGCGTGGCCACGCGGCCCGCGAGCGGATGCCCGGGCGCGGCCACGATCACCAGCTCGTCGGTGCGCCAGGCGCGCACCACGAGGTCGGGATGCGTCTGCGGCCCCTCGATGAAGCCGACGTCGACGTCGAAGCCCGCCACCGCCTCGATCACGTCGCGCGTGTTGGCGATGTGCAGGTGCACCTGGCTCTGCGGATGCAGCGCGGTCCAGTGCGACACCCGCTCGGGCAGCAGGTATTCGCCGATGGTGAAGCTCGCCGCCACCCGCAGCGGCGCTGCGTGCTCGCCGATAAAGAGCGCCTCGACCTCGGCCGCCTGGTCGAGCAGCGCCTGCGCCTTGGGCAGCAGTGCGCGGCCGTTCTCGTTGAGCACCAGCCGGCGGCCGATGCGATCGAACAGCAGCACGCCGACCGAGGCCTCGAGGTCGGCCAGCGCGCTGCTGGCGGCCGACTGCGAGCGCGCGATCCGGTCGGCCGCGGCGCGCGTGCTGCCTCCGCGCGCAGTGGCGACGAACACCTCCAGCTGGCGCAGGTTCAGCCGCAGCCGGGTGGACTGGCTCTGGTCTTGATCTGTTTTTCCGGTCATGGTTAGCAATATTCTGCGCTTTTCCGTTCGATCGCACGAACCTAACATCGGCTGCGCCACGCTCGAAAAAACAAAGGACCGCCAGTGTTCAGTTTCCTCTCCCGCGAACCCTTGCACGATCCACTGGCGGCGCCCACGCCCACCGCCGAGACCGAGGTCAAGACCACCACCTGCTACATGTGCGCCTGCCGCTGCGGCATCCGCGTGCACCTGCGCGAGGGCGAGCATGGCCCCGAGGTGCGCTACATCGACGGCAACCCCGCGCATCCGCTGAACAAGGGCGTGATCTGCGCCAAGGGTGCGTCGGGCATCATGAAGCAGGTGTCGCCGGCGCGGCTCACGCAGCCGCTGCTGCGCAAGCCCGGCAGCGAGCGCGGCGCGGGCGAGTTCGAGCCCATCAGCTGGGAGCACGCCTTCGAGCTGCTGACCGATCGGCTTGCCAAGATCCGCGCCACCGACCCGAAGAAGTTCGCGCTCTTCACGGGCCGTGACCAGATGCAGGCGCTCACCGGCCTGTTCGCGCGCCAGTTCGGCACGCCCAACTACGCGGCGCACGGCGGCTTCTGCTCGGTCAACATGGCCGCCGGCATGATCTACACCGTGGGCGGCAGCTTCTGGGAATTCGGCGGCCCCGACCTCGACCGCGCCAAGCTGTTCGTGATGATCGGCACCGCCGAGGACCATCACAGCAACCCGATGAAGATCGCGCTCGGCAAGTTCAAGCGCGAGGGCGGCCGCTTCATCTCGATCAACCCGGTGCGCACCGGCTACTCCGCCATCGCCGACGAGTGGATTCCGATCAAGCCCGGCACCGATGGCGCGCTCTTCATGGCGCTGCTGCACGAGCTGATCGCCGCCAACCTCATCGACCACGCCTTCCTCAAGCGCTTTACCAATGCGCCGCAACTCGTGGTGCTCGACGAGGGCGAGCGCGAAGGTCTGTTCGCCTTCGACCCCGAGCGCGGCCCGCCCGGCGATGGCCGCAATCCGCACAACAAGCTGATCTGGGACCGCGCCGACGGCACCGCCAAGCCGGCCTATCCCGAAGGCATCGGCGAATGGTGCGACCCGGCGCTCGAAGGGCACTACACGCTGGCCGACGGCACGCGCGTGGCGCCGTCGTTCCAGCTGCTGCGCGAACGCGTGGCGAGCTGCACGCCCGAATGGGCCGAGGCCATCACCGGCATCGATGCCGCCCGCATCCGCCAGCTCGCGCGCGAAATGGGCGAGACCGCGCTGCAGCAGGCTTTCGAGCTGCCCATTCCATGGACCGACGCCTGGGGCAAGAAGCATGCGACCACGCAGGCACGGCCGGTGGCGTTTCATGCGATGCGCGGCCTGGCGGCGCATTCGAACGGCTTCCAGACCGTGCGCGCGCTCGCCATCCTGATGAGCGTGCTCGGCACCATCGATGCGCCCGGCGGCTTCAGGCACAAGGCGCCGTACCCGCGCCACATCGTGCCCAACTACCGGGCCTTCAACGACCCGGCCATGATCCAGCCCAACACGCCGCTCAATGCCGCGCCGCTGGGGTTTCCGGCCAGCCCGGACGAACTCGCGATCAACCCCGACGGCTCGCCGATCCGCATCGACCATGCGTTCTCGTGGGAGCATCCGCTGTCGGCGCACGGGCTCATGCACAACGTGATCGCCAATGCCGTCAAGGGCGACCCGTACCGCATCGACACGCTGCTGATCTTCATGGCCAACATGGCGTGGAACTCGAGCATGAACACGATGGCCACGCGCGAGATGCTCAATCGCAAGGACGACAAGGGCGAGTACATGATCCCGTTCCTGGTGGTGTGCGACGCCTTCCAGAGCGAGACGGTGGCCTTTGCCGACCTGGTGCTGCCCGATACCACCTACCTCGAACGGCACGACGTGATGAGCATGCTCGACCGGCCGATCTCCGAGTTCGAGGGGCCGGTCGATTCGGTGCGCGTGCCGGTGGTGCCGCCCATGGGGCAGTGCAAGCCGTTCCAGGAGGTGCTGATCGAACTGGCCTCGCGGCTCAAGCTGCCGGCCTTCACCACGCCCGAGGGCGGGCGCAAGTTCACAGGCTACCCGGATTTCGTCGTCAACTTTCAGCCGGCGCCGGGCATTGGCTTCCTGATGGGATGGCGCGGCAAGGACGGCACCGAGCACCTGCGCGGCGAGCCCAATCCGAAGCAGTGGGAAGCCTACGAGAAGAACAACTGCGTGTTCCAGTACCACATGCCCGAGAGCATGCACTTCATGCGCAACTGGAACCGCGAGTACCTCGATTTCGCGAAGGACAAGGGCTGGCGCCAGCGCAACGACCCGGTGCAGCTCGCGCTGTATTCCGACACGCTGCAGAGCTTCAGGCTCGCCGCCCAGGGCAAGACGCAGGGCCGCCAGCCGCCCGACGCGCTGCGCGAGCGCATCGCCAAGTATTTCGATCCGCTGCCGTTCTGGTACGCGCCGCTCGAGGAAGCAGCGACCGACACCGAGGCCTATCCGCTCAACGCCATCACGCAGCGGCCGATGGCGATGTACCACTCGTGGGATTCGCAGAATGCCTGGCTGCGGCAGATCCACAGCCACAACTACCTGCATGTGAACCCGCGCACGGCCGAGGCCGCGGGCATTGCCGACGGCGGCTGGTGCTGGGTCGAGAGCCAGTGGGGCAAGGTGCGCTGCATGCTGCGCTACAGCGAGGCTGTCGAGCCCGGCACCGTCTGGACCTGGAACGCGATCGGCAAGGCCGACGGCGCCTGGCAGCTCGCACCGGGCGCCGACGAAGCGCGCAAGGGCTTCCTGCTCAACCACCTCATCAGCGAAGAGCTGCCGTGCGCGGGCACCGCGAGCGGCACCATCAGCAACTCCGACCCCATCACCGGACAGGCGGGCTGGTACGACGTGCGCGTGCGCATCCGGCCGGCCGAGCCCGGCGAGCCCGAAGAGAGCTTTCCGCAGATCGCGAGCATGCCGACGGCGCCGGGTGTGCTGGGCAAGGCGGCGAACGTGCTGACGTACTTTGCTGGGAGGGCGAAGAAATGATGCAGTGGTTGAAGGACTTGATGGCGCCGGCGGCCATGCTTCAGCAGCCCGCGCCTGCGCCCGCATCGCCCGCCGCTCGGGCCGGGCAGGGAACCGTGCGCGCCGAACCCGGCGAGACGCTGGCCAAGCAGCTCGCGCTGGTCATCGACCTCAACGTCTGCGTCGGCTGCCACGCCTGCGTGACGTCGTGCAAGCAATGGAACACCTCCGGCAGCGCCGGTCCGCTGGCCGACGAGAAGCCCTACGGCGCCGATCCCACCGGCACCTTCTTCAACCGCGTACAGACCTACGAGGCCGGCACCTTTCCGGCCACGCAGACGGTGCACTTCCCCAAGAGCTGCCTTCACTGCGAAGACCCGCCCTGCGTGCCCGTGTGCCCCACGGGCGCAAGCTACAAGCGCAAGGAAGACGGCATCGTGCTGGTCGACTACGACAAGTGCATCGGCTGCAAGTACTGCGCCTGGGCCTGCCCCTACGGTGCGCGCGAGCTCGACGAGGAGCGCCAGGTCATGACCAAGTGCACGCTCTGCGTCGACCGCATCTACGACGAGCAGCTGCCGAAGGAAGACCGCAAGCCCGCCTGCGTCAAGGCCTGTCCCACCGGTGCACGCCTGTTCGGCGACGTGAAGGACCCGACCTCGGAGGTGTCGATCGCCATCCGCGAGCGCGGTGGCTATGCGCTCATGCCCGAATGGGAGACCAACCCGGCCAACCAGTACCTGCCGCGACGCATCACGCCGGCGGCCGAGACGAAGGAGTAGCCCGATGCATCCCGCGTTCTCCATCCTTTTCTTCACCACGCTGGCCGGCGCCGCGCAGGGGCTCGTCGTCGCGCTCGCGCTCGCGGTGCTGTTCGGCCTCGGCCTCGCGCCCGCTTTCCTGAGCGCCGCGCTCGCGTTCGCCGAGGTGCTACTGGTCGCGGGCCTCGCGGCCTCGTTCCTGCACCTCGGGCGCAAGTCGCGCGCCTGGCGTGCGGTGCTGATGTGGCGCACCTCGTGGATGTCGCGCGAAGTGATCGTGCTGCCGGCGTTCATCGCACTGGTCGCGGCCTGGTGGCTTTCGCTGCAGCTCGGCACCACGCCGGGTGCGATCGCGGCATGGCTGCTGCCTGTGCTGGTGCTGGCCGGGGCCGCTGCGCTCTGGTACTGCACCGCCATGATCTACGCCTGCCTGCGCTTCATCGAGGAATGGGCGCATCCGATCACCATCGCCAACTTCATGCTGATCGGCTTGTCGTCGGGCCTGGTGCTCGCCTGCGCCATGGGCGCGGTGGCCGGCGAGGCGCGCTTCGTGCAGGTCTTCGGCCCGTGGGCCCTGGCGGCCACGCTCGTGGCCTGGGGCGTGCGCGCGCTGTCGCTGCGCCGCAATGCGACCCTGCGCCCCAAGTCGACGCTGCAGTCGGCCACCGGCATCCCGGGGGCCAATCTGGTGCAGAAGTCGATGGGCATGTCGGCCGGCGCGTTCAATACGCGCGAGTTCTTCCATGGCGTCTCGCTCGCGGCGCTGCGCAACGTCAAGCTCGGTTTCCTGCTGCTGGCTTTTGCGCTGCCTTCGCTGCTGCTCGTGTGGGGCCTGCTGGCGAGCGAGGTCTCGTGGCCGTGGCTGCTCGCGGTGCTGGTGCAGGCGCCCGGCCTGCTGGCCGAACGCTGGTTCTTCTTCGCGCAGGCCCGGCATCCGCAGAACCTGTATTACCAGGTGGTGTCCTGAATCCGGCGCGGTTCTTCAGGCCTGGTGGTTGAGCCGCAGCCCCGGCGTCGGCCAGTCGTCGATGGCGATCAGCCGGCCGCTGCCGGACAGCGTGACGTAGGCCGTGCGCATGTCGCGCCCGCCGAAGCAGATGTTGGTGGTGTAGCGATCCGGCAGCGGCACGTGTTCGCAGCTGCTGCCGTCGGGCGCGACGATCGTGATGCCCCCGTGCAGCAGCGTCGCCACGCAGAGGTTGCCGAGCGCATCGGCCGCCATCGAGTCGAAGCGCTGGTAGTGCCCGCCCGGTGACGCGCAGAGCATGCGGCCGCCGTGCGGTGAGGGCCAGCCGTCCTTGCGCACGCGGCCCGGCGCGACGATGTCGAAGGCCCAGACCCGTGCGCCCTCGGTTTCGGCGTAGTAGAGCGTGCGCCCGTCGGGCGACAGCGCGATGCCGTTCGGCGTCATCACCGGCCGTGCGATCGCGTGCGCGCCGCTGCCGTCGGCATGGCCGTAGAACACGCCGCCCCGGTCCATGTCGCGCTCGCGCACCTTGCCCAGGTCGGTGAAGTAGAAGCCGCCCGCGGCGTCGAACACCAAGTCGTTCGGCCCGCGCAGCGCCGCCCCGTCGACCGTGTCGTAGAGCCGCTCGGCGCGGCCCGTGGCGAGGTTCACGCGCTCGATGCGGCCGCCCGAATAGTCGTCCGCCTCGCCCACCGGGCGCTGGCAGCCATCGGCCTCGGTGTGCCAGCGAAAGCCGCCGTTGTTGCACACGTACACCGCGCCGTCGGGCCCGACGGCCGCGCCGTTCGGCCCGCCGCCCAGGTCGGCCACCACCTGCACCAGCCCGTCATGCCGCACGCGCGTGAGCGTGCCGCGGGCGATCTCGACCAGCAGCACCGAGCCATCGTCCATGGCGATCGGGCCTTCGGGGAATTGCAGGCCGGTGGCGAGTTCGCGGATTTGCATCGGGCGTGCCTTTCTTATCAGGTCTGGGGTGTGGGGCTTGCAAGTGTGCTGTTTCTTGCGGGCGGTGCCCAGTCCCGGGAGTGACGTGCGGAATTCGTGATGGCCGTCACGGAACAATCGCCTAAAATATGCGCCATTGGCGTATGGCGATCGAATGCTCACCGTCGTCGAAACCCAGACCTTCAGAAGCTATGGCCGAACTATTGGACAGAGCAAGAAAGAGGCGATTTCGCAGCCTACATCTCCGTGCATCCCGATGCCGGCGATCCTGTTCAGAGGTCCGGCGGAGTGCGCAAGGTGCGCTGGAGCCGAAGCGGCTCCGGCAAAAGCGGCGGCGTCCGGGTCGTGTACTTCAACCGCAGAAACGCCGGTGAAATCGTCTTGCTGCTGATCTACCCCAAAGCGAACCTTGATTCGATCTCTGGCGAAACCTTGAAGGAGTTGCGAAATGCCGCAGAAAAAGCCGATGACTGATGCCGAGTTGATCGCCTTCGAATCGAATCAGGATTTCGAAGCGCTGCTCGTGCAGTCGGCCCGCGAGATGAGCGCCGGAAGGACCCGCAAGGTCTACACGCCTGTGGTGGCCGCGCGCGAGAATGCCGGCTTGTCGCAGGCGGGCTTCGCATCGCTCCTCGGCGTGTCGGTACGCACGTTGCAGCAATGGGAGCAGGGGCGCCGCGAGCCGACCGGCGCGGCCAAGACGTTGATTGCCATTGCAGAGAAGATGCCCGAGGCGCTGAGAGTGATCGATCCGAACTACCATCGCCAATGAGAAAAGCCCCGTTGCTACTTATTTAATAGCAACGGGGCTTTGTCTGTATTGGTGCCGGAGAGATGAATCGAACACCCGACCTTCTCATTACGAATGAGCTGCTCTACCGACTGAGCTACACCGGCGAAGCCTCAGATTATAGCCACTCCGTCAGGCCTTTTCGGCGTGGTAGCGGGTCAAACGCTCAACTTCGTTTCGCGAACCCAACATCACGCTCACGCGCTCGTGCAGCTTGGTGGGCTGCAGCTCGAGGATGCGCTGCTTGCCGTTGGTGGCTGCGCCGCCGGCCTGCTCGACGAGCCAGCTCATCGGGTTGGCCTCGTACATCAGTCGCAGCTTGCCGGCCTTTTCGGGCTCGCGCTTGTCCCAGGGGTACATGAAGACGCCGCCGCGCATCAGGATGCGGTGCACGTCGGCCACCATGCTGGCGATCCAGCGCATGTTGAAGTCCTTGCCGCGCGGGCCTTCCTTGCCGGCCAGGCATTCGTCGATGTAGCGCTTCATGGGCTCGTCCCAATGGCGCATGTTGCTCATGTTGACCGCGAATTCCTTGGTGTCGGCCGGAATCTGGATGTCTTCCTGCGTGAGCACGAAGCTGCCCTGCTCGCGGTCGAGCGTGAACATCGCGACGCCGTTGCCCACGGTGAGAACCAGCGTGGTCTGCGGGCCGTAGATGCAGTAGCCGGCGGCCACCTGCTCGGTGCCGGGCTGCAGGAAGTCGGCTTCCTGCACGCCGGGGGTGTCGTCGGGCTTCTTCAGCACGCTGAAGATGGTGCCGATGCTGACGTTCACGTCGATGTTGCTGCTGCCGTCGAGCGGGTCGAACATCAACAGGTATTCGCCCTGCGGGTAGCGGTTGGGCACCACGTAGATGCTGTCCATTTCCTCGCTGGCCATGGCGGCGAGGTGGCCGCCCCATTCGTTGGCCTCGATCAGCACCTCGTTGGCGATGATGTCGAGCTTCTTCTGGATCTCGCCCTGCACGTTCTCGCTCTCGGCCGTGCCGAGCACGCCGCCGAGCGCGCCCTTGTTGACGGCCTGGCTGATGCTCTTGCAGGCGCGGGCGACCACTTCGAGCAGCAGGCGCAGCTGGCCGGGAATGAGTCCGTCGGCGCGCTGCTGTTCGACGAGGTAGCGGGTGAGGGAGATCTTCTGTTGTTGAGCCATATGCTTTCTGTGTTCAGTTTCTTCAGTTGCCGGCCAATGCACGCGTAACCACTTCGTGCGTGTCCTTGCTCAGGTCGGGTTTGGCTGCCACGCGCGCGATCGCCTCGCGCGCAGCGCTGCGGTAGGGCTCGGCCAGCTTGCTCCAGCGGTCGAGCGCGCGTGCGAGGCGGGCGGCCACCTGGGGGTTGATGGCGTCGAGCTCGATGACGCGCTCGCTCCAGAACACGTAGCCGGCCGCGTCGGGGCGGTGGAAGGCGCCGGGGTTCGCGCTGCAGTAGCTGAAGATCACACTGCGTGCGCGGTTCGGGTTCTTGAGCGAGAAGTCCGGGTGCTTCATCAGCTGCTTGACCAGGGGCAGGATGTCGCCGCCGCGGTCGGATGCACCGGCCTGCAGCGAGAACCACTTGTCGATGACGAGGGCTTCGTCCTTGAACAGGGCATGGAAGCGCGCCAGCGCCTGTCCGGCCAGCGCATGGCCCGACGCCACGAGCGCATTGAGCGCGTTGAAGCGGTCGGTCATGTTGCCCGCGTCCTTGAAGCGCTGCAGCGTCTTGCCGGGCCACACGGCGTCGCCCGAGGCGCGCGCCGCGAGGCACAGGAAGTTCAGGGCCATGCCGGCCAGTGCGCGGCGGCCTGCCGACGTGGGGTCGGGGCTGTAGGCGCCGGTGTCGTGATGGGCTTCAAAGGCCCATTGCCAGTCGGCAAAAAGGGCGGTGGCGAGCTGGGCGCGCATGGCCTCGCGCACCAGGTGCACGCGCTGCGGGTCGACCACGTCGAGCTGCTCGGCGATGTAGGTCTCCGAGGGCAGCGTGAGCACCAGTTCCTTGAAGGCGGCGTCGAGCTGCGGATGGCGCAGCACGCTGCGCATGGCCTCGACGTAGGCGTCGTCGAGCACCGGCGTGGTGTCGCCCGCGACCGCGTCGATGCCCCTGACCGCGGCGCGAAGGCCGAGGCGCTGGCCGGCTTCCCAGCGGTTGAACGGATCGGGGTCGTTGGCCAGCAGCGTGAGCAGCTGGGCGTCGGTGTAGTCGAAGTCGAGGATCACGGGTGCGCTGAAACCGCGCAGGATCGAGGGCACGGGCTCGGCGTCGAGGCCGACGAAGGTG
Source organism: Variovorax sp. Soil_C_39 (assembly GCF_057656815.1). Taxonomy (NCBI): domain Bacteria; kingdom Pseudomonadati; phylum Pseudomonadota; class Betaproteobacteria; order Burkholderiales; family Comamonadaceae; genus Variovorax; species Variovorax sp. Soil_C_39. The sequence continues at coordinate 488,555 of NZ_JBDGJQ010000001.1, read as the reverse complement.
ATCTGCTCGCCGGCACGCGAGAGCACCAGCGTGCGGGTGCCGCGGGTGACCTCGCTCTCGCCCTCGAGCTGCACCGGCAGCTCGCGCCCGCTGGCGTCGAGCAGGCCGACGTTCAGCGGAATGACGAAGGGCTCCTTGGTCGGCTGGCCCGGCGTGGGCGGGCAGCTCTGGACCACGCTGAGCGTGTAGCTGCGGTTCTGCGCGTCGTACACGCCGTGCGCTGCGAGGCGTGGCGTGCCGGCCTGGCTGTACCAGCGCTTGAACTGCGGCAGCAGGCGCGCGAGTTCGGAGTCGGGGTTGGCATCGGCGATGGCCTGCGCGAAGTCGTCGCAGGTCACGGCCTGGCCGTCGTGGCGCTCGAAGTACAGCGTGATGCCGCGCTCGAAGCCCTTGCGGCCGACCAGCGTCTGCATCATGCGCACCACCTCGGCACCCTTCTCGTAGATGGTGACGGTGTAGAAGTTGCTGATCTCGATGTAGCTGTCGGGCCGCACCGGATGCGCCATGGGGCCGGCGTCCTCGGGGAACTGGGCGGTGCGCAGCACGCGCACGTCCTCGATGCGCTTGACGGCGCGCGCCGACGCGTCGGCGCAGAGGTCCTGGCTGAACTCCTGGTCGCGGAAGACGGTGAGGCCTTCCTTCAGCGAGAGCTGGAACCAGTCGCGGCAGGTCACGCGGTCGCCGCTCCAGTTGTGGAAGTACTCGTGGCCGACCACGCTTTCGATGTTGCCGTAGTCGGCGTCGGTGGCGGTGGCCTGGTTGGCCAGAACGTACTTCGTGTTGAAGATGTTCAGGCCCTTGTTCTCCATCGCGCCCATGTTGAAGTCGCTCGTGGCCACGATCATGAAGCGGTCGAGGTCGAGCGGCAGGCCGAAGCGGGCCTCGTCCCACAGCACCGAGTTGATGAGCGAGTTCATCGCATGCTCGGTCTTGTCGAGGTCGCCGGCGCGCACGTACACTTGGAGCAGGTGCTCCTTGCCGCTGCGCGCGGTGATGCGCTGCTCGCGCGCGACGAGCTTGCCCGCCACCAGTGCGAACAGGTAGCTGGGCTTGCGGAACGGGTCGACCCACTTGGCGAAGTGGCGGCCTTCGGGCAGGTCGCCCTGATCGACGAGGTTGCCATTCGACAGCAGCACCGGGTAGGCGGCCTTGGCGGCGCGCAGCGTGACGGTGTAGGTCGCCATCACGTCGGGCCGGTCAAGGAAGTAGGTGATGCGGCGGAAGCCCTCGGCCTCGCATTGCGTAAAGAAGGTGTCCTCGCTCACGAACAGGCCCATCAGCTTGGTGTTCTTGATGGGGCAGCAGGTGGTGAAGATCTCGAGTTCGAAGGCGCCTTCCTGGGCCGAGGGCAGGCCGTCGAGCACGAGCTGCTCGCCTTCCATGCGGAACGAGGCGCCTTGGCCGTTGACCAGCACGCGGGCCAGGTTGAGCTCGTCGCCGTCGAGGCGCAGCGGCTGCGGCGGCACGTCGGGGTTGCGGCGCAGCTGCATGCGGTTGAGCACGCGCGTCTTGGCGGGGTCGAGGTCGAAAGTCAGGTCGACGGTGTCGATCCAGAATGCCGGGGCGGCATAGTCTTCGCGGCGAATGGCAATGGGTTGCCCTTGGGCGTCACGCTGCAGCAGCATCGAGGGTCTCCAGAAAATTCGAATGGGCGAGTTCGTTGTAGTCGCGAACCGCGGCGATCACATGCGGACCGCCGAGCTCGGCGGGGGAATGGGTGCTGCACACGGCCACGGCGCGCATGCCGCCGCGGCGTGCGGCCTCGATGCCGAAGGGCGCATCCTCGAACACGACGCAGCGTTCGGGCGCCACGCCGATGCGCCGCGCGGCTTCGAGAAAGATCTCGGGCGTGGGCTTGCCGGCAAAGCCTTCGTCGCCACCCACCACGGCGAGCGGCAGCGGATCCATCTTCAGGCGCGACATCACGAACTCGATGTTGTGCCGGTCGCCGGCCGTGCCCACTGCCACCTTCAGGCCGCGCGCGACGGCGGCGCCGGCAAAGGCGGTGAAGCCGGCCACCTCTGCGAAGCTGTCGCCGAACATCGTGCGGTAGATCGCTTCCTTCTCGTCGACCAGCGCCAGGCATTCGGCGTCGGACAGCGGCCGCTCGAACAGCTCGGGCATGCACTCCACGCCGGTGCGGCCGGTGGTGCGCGCGAGGATCTCGCTCGCGTCGAGCGCGAGGCCGTGGCGCGCCACGAACTCGACCCATGCGCGCGCATGCGCCGGCATGGAGTCGATCATGGTGCCGTCCATGTCGAAGATCAGCGCTTCGACCTTCATCAGACGCCTTGCTTCAGCGAGGCTTCGATGAACACGTCGAGATCGCCGTCGAGCACCTTCTGGGTGGCCGAGACCTCGACGTTGGTGCGCAGGTCCTTGATGCGGCTGTTGTCCAGCACGTAGCTGCGGATCTGGTGGCCCCAGCCCACGTCGGTCTTGCTGTCCTCGAGCTTCTGCTGCTCTTCCTGGCGCTTGCGCATCTCGTGGTCGTACAGGCGCGAGCGAAGGCGCTTCCAGGCCACGTCGCGGTTGCTGTGCTGGCTGCGGCCGTCCTGGCACTGCACCACGATGCCGGTCGGGATGTGCGTGAGCCGCACGGCCGAGTCGGTCTTGTTGATGTGCTGGCCGCCGGCGCCGCTGGCGCGGAAGGTGTCGGTGCGCACGTCGGCCGGGTTGATGTCGATCTCGATCGAGTCGTCGATCTCCGGGTACACGAAGATGCTCGCGAAGCTGGTGTGGCGCCCGCCCGAGGAGTCGAACGGCGACTTGCGCACCAGGCGGTGCACGCCGGTCTCGGTGCGCAGCAGGCCGAAGGCGTACTCGCCTTCGACCTTGATCGTCGCGCTCTTGATTCCGGCGGTGTCGCCCGGGGTCTCGTCCTCGAGCTGGGCCTTGAAACCCTTGCGCTCGGCGTACCGCGTGTATTGGCGCAACAGCATGCTGGCCCAGTCGCAGGCCTCGGTGCCGCCGGCGCCGGCCTGGATGTCGACGAAGGCGTTGAGCGGGTCGGCCGGGTTGTTGAACATCCGGCGGAATTCGAGCTGCTTGATGTCGGCCTCGAGCGCGGCGGCGTCATCGGCGATCGACTGCAGGCCATCCATGTCGCCTTCTTCCTTCGACATGTCGAAGAGCTCGGTGTTGTCCGAGAGGCCGCTGGTGAGCCGGTCGAGCGTGACGACCACGTCGTCGAGCGACTTCTTTTCCCTGCCCAATTCCTGGGCCTTCTTGGGGTCGTTCCAGACGTTGGGATCCTCGAGCGATGCGTTGACCGTCCTCAGACGTTCGGCTTTGGCATCGTAGTCAAAGATACCTCCGTAAATCTGCCGTGCGGGCGCTCAGGTCCGCAAGCGTTGCACCGATCTGGTTGATTTGTTCTGCGTCCATGGGGTGTCCTGATCTGTTCGGGGAAACCGGACATTTTCTCATGCCCGGCCCGATGGCCCCGGGCTGCGCCAGTTTTGGACCGGCCGGAGCGAACGCCCCAGGCGTTTCCATCTGTAGTAAGCCATAAGTCCCAAGGCAGCGCGCAAGTCCATGCCGGCAGGGTTGCCGCCGCCGCGGCGCCGCTTGTAGGATGGCGCGGATGACCCAGCACATCGGAATCGTCGGCTGCTCCGCCGAGGGCGCTGCACTCTGCTACCAGACCATCTGCGTCGAAGGCGCGGCGCTCTTCGGGCCGCATGCGCATCCCGAAATCTCGATGCACACGCCGTCGCTCTCGGACTACATGGCGCACATCTACCGCGGCGACTGGCGCGGCGTGGGCGAGGTGATGCTCGCCTCCGCCGACAAGCTCGCCAAGTCGGGCGCCGACTTCCTGGTCTGCCCCGACAACACGATCCACCAGGCGCTGCCATTCATCGAGGCGCGCTCGCCGCTGCCATGGCTGCACATCGCGGGCTGCGTGGCCGACGAGGCCGCGCGGCGCGGCTTTCGGCGCCTGGCGCTGACGGGCACGCGCTGGCTCGTCGAGAGCGATGTCTATCCCGACAAGCTCTCGGCCGTGGGCCTGGAGTGCGTGCGGCCCGCCGCCGAGGAGCGCGAGGAGATCAACCGCATCATCATGGACGAGCTGGTCTGCGGCGTCTTCAAGCCCGAGGCGATCGCGACCTTCCGGCGCGTGATCCAGCGCATGCGCGAGCACGACGGCTGCGACGCGGTGATCCTCGGCTGCACCGAGATCCCGCTGATCATGAATGACGTGAACTCGCCGCTGCCGACGCTCGATTCGACGCGGCTGCAGGCGCGCGCGGCGCTGCGGCGGGCGGCGGCGAAGCGGGAAGGCTAGGCGAGGAAATCCTCGATCAGTTGCGCCACGCGCTCGGGCTGGTCGTGGTGCAGCATGTGACCCGACGCTTCGAGCCGCTCGATCCGCACTGAGGGCACGGATTTCAGCCGCTCGTGGAATTCGTCGAGCGTGTAGCGGTTTTTCCACCAGCCCTGGAGGCTGTCGTCGGCGGCCTCGACCATCAGCGTGGGCGCCGCGATGCGCGCATAGAGCGCGAGCGTCTCGTCGACGCGGAAGATGTTCGCATTGACGATCTTGTGCGCCGCCTCGCCGAGGATCTGCCAGCGCTCGCTGCCGTCGGGCTGCTTGCGCGCGGCCGACCAGTGGCCTGCGAGCCACTGGGCCTTGTCGGGCGACAGGCGCGGGTTCGTCTTCATGAGGCGGCGCGCCACGCCGTCCACCGCGGAATAGGTCGACAGGTCCATCTCGCCGCGGTGCAGGCGCTTGAGTTCGTCGATCCATTTCCCGTAACGCTCTGGCGCTTCGTCGGGCCGGCGCGCCGGCATCCCGAAGCCTTCGAGGTTGACGAGGCGGCGGATGCGCTCGGGCCGGGTGCCCGCATAGTGCATGGCGACGTTGCCGCCCATGCTGTGGCCGACAAGATCGACCGGGCGCGCCGCGTCGCCTTCGCCCGCGTAATGGTCGAGCAGCCATTCGAGGTCGGCCAGGTAGTCGGGCAGCCAGTAGTTGTCGACGCCGCCGCCATCGGTCAGCCCGAAGCCGCGCCAGTCGGGCGCGACGATGAAGCGCTCCTCGGCCATGGCGTCGACGACGAACTGCCACGAAGCCGCCACGTCCATCCAGCCATGCACCAGCACGAGCGGCGGGCGTTCGGCCGAGGGGCGGCCCCAGGTGCGCACGTGGTACTGGAGGTTGCGCACGGGGACGAATTCGCTGCGCGAGGGGCGGAGGGCTTGGTACATGGGCGCCGATGATACGAAGTGCAGCCGACCGGCAGAGTCCGGCAGACGACAGTAAAGTTCGCGCATGCAAAAAATCCAACTCGGTCAGAGCGACCTTCATGTCACGCCGATCTGCCTCGGCACCATGACCTTCGGCGAGCAGGTCGACGAAGCCTCGGCCCACCAGATCCTGGACCGCGCCCTCGATCGCGGCGTCGACTTTCTCGACACGGCGGAGATGTATGCCGTGCCCACGCGCCGCGAGACCTACGGCGCCACCGAGACCATCATCGGCAACTGGTTCGCGGCCCACCCCGGCGTGCGGCAGCGCGTCGTGCTCGCCAGCAAGGTGGCGGGCCCGGCGCGCAACACGCCGTGGGTGCGCGAAGGCGAGGGCATGACCCCCGCCGACATCGTGGCCTCGTGCGACGCGAGCTTGAAGCGGCTGCGCACCGACGTGATCGATCTCTACCAGATCCATTGGCCCGAGCGCCACGTGCCGGCCTTCGGCAACCTCTACTACGACCCGGCGAGCGAGCGGTCGAAGAACTCGATCCTCGAGCAGCTCGAAGCCTTTGCCGGCCTGGTGAAGGCGGGCAAGGTGCGCGCGATCGGGCTCTCGAATGAGACGCCCTATGGCGTGCACGAGTTCGTGCGGCTCGCCGAACAGCATGGCCTTCCGCGCGTGGCCTCGGTGCAGAACATCTACAACCTGGCCGCCCGCTTCGCCGAGAACGGGCTCGATGAGACGATGCACCGGCTCGGCGTGTCGCTCCTGGCCTACTCGCCGCTGGCCTACGGCCTGTTGACGGGCAAGTACGACCAGAGCGGCATCGTCGGCCCCGAGGCGCCGCAGGAGGCGCGCATCACGCGCTACGAATCGGTGCGCAAGCTGCGCTGGGGCCGGCCCGAGGCGCTCGCGGCCGCGCGGCGCTACAACCAGCTCGCGCGTGACAACGGCCTCACGCCGGTGCAGCTCGCGCTGGGTTTCTGCCGCGCCAAGTGGCAGGTGGCGAGCACCATCATCGGCGTGCGCACGCTGGCCCAACTCGACGAGGACATCGACGCCTGGGGCACCGAGCTGCCGGCCGGACTGCTGGCCGAGATCGACCGCATCCGCTGGGAAATGCGCGACCCGGCCAACTAGATGCCGAAGAAGAGCGCCCACGTCTCGGAAACGCCGGCCACCCAGCTGCTGCGTGCCGCGAAGGTTGAGTTCACCGAGCATCCCTACGCGTACCAGGAACACGGCGGCGCCCAGCGCGGCGCCGAGATGCTCGGACTCGACCCGTTCATGGTCATCAAGACGCTGGTGATGCAGGACCAGGACGCGAAGCCGCTGATCGTGCTGATGCATGGCAACCGCACCGTCTCGACCAAGAACCTCGCGCGCCAGATCGGTGCCAAGTCGGTCGAGCCCTGCACGCCCGAGGTTGCGCAGCGCCACAGCGGCTACATGGTGGGCGGCACCTCGCCGTTCGGCACGCGGCGCGAGATGCCGGTCTACATCGAGTCGAGCATCCTGGGGCTGCCGCGCATCGTGCTCAACGGCGGCCGGCGCGGCTACCTGATCGGGATCGACCCGCAGGTGTGCGTGCGGCTGCTCGGCGCCAAGCCGGTGGAATGCGCGCTGGCAGAATAGCTAGCCCGCCTGCATGCTGCCGGCCACCAGAACGAAAAGAAATCCATCCCACGTGGAGCGCGCCTTGAGCCTCGACCTGCCTTCCCTCGCCGCCATCGTCATCTCGTACCTGATCGGCTCGCTGTCCTTCGCCGTCATCGTGAGCAAGGCGCTCGGCATTGCCGATCCGCGCAGCTACGGCAGCAAGAACCCGGGCGCCACCAACGTGCTGCGCTCGGGCAACAAGGGCGCGGCGCTCGCCACGCTGCTGCTCGATGCGGTGAAGGGCTGGCTGCCGGTATTCGCGATCCGGCATTTCGGCGCGCAGTGGGGGCTTGGCGAGGGCGTGGCTGCGCTAGCGGGCCTGGCGGCGTTCCTCGGGCACCTGTATCCGGTGTTCTTCGGCTTCCAGGGCGGCAAGGGCGTGGCCACCGCCGCGGGTGTGCTGGTGGGCATTGCGCCCTGGCTCGGGCTCGCCACCGGCGCCACCTGGCTGATCATTGCGGTATTTTTCCGCTATTCGTCGCTGTCTTCGCTGGTGGCGGCCTTCTTTGCGCCGGCGTATTACCTGCTGGGGGGCAATATCGCCTGGGCGCTCGACCGCACGGTGCTGATCGCGCTCGTCGTGATGAGCCTGCTGCTGATATGGCGGCACCGCGAGAACATCCGCCGGCTCACGGCCGGCACCGAGTCGAAGCTCGGTGCGAAGAAAAAAGCTTGAGCAACCAACGAAACCAACAAGGACAGAAACGACCATGGCTTCCATCACCCGCTTCCACGTCGGCCCGCGCCTTTCCGAGACGGCCGTGCACAACGGCACCATCTACCTCGCGGGCCAGGTGCCCGACGACACCACGCAGGACATCCGCGGCCAGACCGCGCAGGTGCTGGCGATGGTCGACCGCCTGCTGGCCGAGGCCGGCAGCGACAAGTCGCGCATCCTCATGACGCAGATCTTCCTGGCCGACATCGGCGACATCACGGCGATGAACGAGGTCTGGGACGCCTGGATTCCCGCCGGCAACACCCCGCCGCGCGCGACCGTGCAGGCCAAGATGGCCAACGCAGCCTACAAGATCGAGATCGTCGTCACCGCCGCTGCAGCGGCCTGAGGGGCGTCAGTACCGCTTCTCGAGGACCATCTGGTCGGCGTCGCGGCGCATCGAGAAACGATTGATGAAGCTGTTGCCCAACAGCACGAAGGGCATCGGCTGCGGTGACACCACGGCCTCGATGTCGTAGACCTCGACATCGCCCACGCGCACCGATTGGAGCCGCAGCCTGTGGCCGGTCGAGACGCCGTTCGCCGTGCTGATCTGGATGCGTTGCGCCTTGCTGTAGTCCAGGCCGATGCGCTTGGCGTCGTCGGCCGACAGCGCGATCGAAGTCGCGCCGGTGTCGAGCATGAAGGTGACGGTGCGCCCGTTGATGGCGCCCTGTGTCATGAAATGGCCCCGGCTGTCGGCCGGCAGCACGATGCGGCTACCGCCGCCATTGCCCCCACCGCCGCCGCCGATGCTCACGGGCGTGTCCATGCGCAGGCTGACGCGCTTGCCCTCGAGCTCGACCACCGCCTGCTCGGCCTGCAGTGAGACCAGCTTCACGCCCTGGAAGGTCTCGCCGACCGCCACGGTCTTGGGCGGCGCACCGTTCACGATCAGGATCGCGCGGCTGCCGATGGTGCCGGTCAACATGACCGAACTGGCCGCCTGCACGCCGGCTGCAGCGCACAGCAGCAGCGCTGCGGCGACGACGAGGGAGCGCATGCGAGGCTCGGTCAGTCGCGGAAGTTGTCGAAGCTCAGCGGCATGTCGGGCACCTCTTTCTTGATGAGCGCCATCGCCGCCTGCAGGTCGTCGCGCTTGGCGCCGGTGATGCGCACCGCATCGCCCTGGATCGCGGCCTGCACCTTGAGCTTGCTGTCCTTGACGATGCGGGTGATCTTCTTGGCCTGCTCGCTCTCGATGCCGCTCTTGATCTTGATGACCTGCTTGACCTTGTCGCCGCCCATCTTCTGGACGTCGCCCTTGTCGAGGAAGCGCACATCGACGCTGCGCTTGGTGAGCTTGCTGCGCAGGATGTCTTCCACCTGCACGAGCTGGAACTCGGCATCGCCGATCATGGTGATTTCCTTGTCCTTGAGCTCGGCGGCGGCGGCCGTGCCCTTGAAATCGAAGCGGGTCGCGATTTCCTTGGCGGTGTTCTCGACCGCGTTCTTCACTTCGGGCAGGTTGGGTTCGCAGACGGTGTCGAAAGACGGCATGGACTCTCCTGATTCACGGGTAGCTGGATGCGACAATTCTCCCATGATCGTGGAGAACAACGTCCCGCTGCAGCCCTACAACAGCTTCGGCATTGCCGCGCGCGCGCAGCACCTGGCGCGCATCGCGAGCGAATCGGACGTGGCCGCGCTGCTGGCCGACCCCCGGTGGCGCGATGCGCCACGCTTCGTGCTCGGCGGCGGCAGCAACATCGTGATCACCGGCGACGTGAAGCCGCTGGTGCTGAAGGTCGAAATCAAAGGGCTGCGCCTGGTCGAAGAGACTCCGCGCGCCTGGATCGTGGAGGCGGGGGCGGGCGAAACCTGGCACGAGGCGGTGCAGTGGATGCTTGCGCACGGCTATCCGGGGCTCGAGAACCTGGCGCTCATCCCGGGCACCGTGGGCGGCGCGCCGGTGCAGAACATCGGCGCCTACGGCGTCGAGCTGCAGGACCGCTTCGATTCGCTCGACGCCATCGACCTGGACACGGGCCGCAGCTTCACGCTCGATGCCGCGCAGTGCGCCTTCGGCTACCGCGATTCGGTGTTCAAGCACGTGCCCGCCGGGCCGACCGACTTCGGGCTCTCGGGCCGGGCGCTGATCACGCGCGTGCGCTTTCGCCTGCCGCGGCCATGGAAGGCGGTGGCGGGCTACCTCGACCTCGAGCGCAAGATGGAGGAAACGGGCAATTTCACGCCCAGCCCCACCGATGTCTTCGACTGGATCTGCGCCATCCGCCGCGCCAAGCTGCCCGACTGGCGCGTGCTCGGCAATGCGGGCAGCTTCTTCAAGAACCCGACGGTCACGCCCGAGCAGTGCGCCGACATCATCGCGCGCGACCCCAAGATCGTGCACTACCCGATGGACGACGGCACCATCAAGCTCGCGGCCGGGTGGCTCATCGACGCCTGCGGCTGGAAGGGCAAGTCGGTCGGCAATGCCGGCGTCTACGAGAGGCAGGCGCTGGTGCTGGTGAACCGCGGCGGACTCGAGAACCCGGTCACGGGCGGCGAGGTCATGACCCTGGCAAAGGCCATCCAGACCAGCGTGTACGAGCGCTTCGGCATCCGGCTGGAGCCGGAGCCGGTGGTGGTCTGAGCGCCGCCGCCTTGGTGCGCCACTCGTGCTTTATTTGCCTTCGTCGTCGTTCGCGAGCTTCGGCAGCGAAGCGCCCTGGCTCGCCGACAGCAGGCCCGTGCGCGTGTAGATCGCGAGCTTCTCGCGCGTGTCGACGATGTCGAGGTTGCGCATGGTCAGCTGGCCGATGCGGTCGAGCGGCGTGAAGGCGCCTTCGACCTTTTCCATGCTCAGGCGCTCGGGCTTGTAGGTGAGGTTGGGCGACTCGGTGTTGAGGATCGAGTAGTCGTTGCCGCGGCGCAGCTCGACCGTGACCTCGCCGGTGATCGCGCGCGCCACCCAGCGTTGCGCCGTCTCGCGCAGCATGATGGCCTGCGGGTCGAACCAGCGGCCCTGGTAGAGCAGGCGGCCGAGCTTGCGGCCATGGTCGCGGTACTGCTCGATCGTGTCCTCGTTGTGGATGCCGGTCACGAGGCGCTCGTAGGCGATGAACAGCAGCGCGAGGCCGGGCGCCTCGTAGATGCCGCGGCTCTTGGCCTCGATGATGCGGTTCTCGATCTGGTCGCTCATGCCCAGGCCGTGGCGCCCGCCGATGCGATTGGCTTCGAGGATCAGGTCGACCAGGTTCGGGTAGGCCACGCCGTTCAGCGCCACGGGCACGCCCTCTTCGAAGCGCACCGACACCGTCTCGCGCTTGACCTCGACTTCGTCCTTCCAGAACGCCACGCCCATGATCGGCTGCACGATCTGCATGCCGCTGTTCAGGTGCTCGAGGTCCTTGGCTTCGTGGGTGGCGCCCAGCATGTTGGAGTCGGTCGAGTAGGCCTTCTCGGACGACATCTTGTAGGCGAAGCCGGCCTTCTGCATGAATGCCGACATCTCGGCGCGGCCGCCGAGCTCGTCGATGAAGACCTGGTCGAGCCACGGCTTGTAGATCTTGAGGCTCGGGTTGGTGAGCAGGCCGTAGCGGTAGAAGCGCTCGATGTCATTGCCCTTGTAGGTGCTGCCGTCGCCCCAGATGTGGACGTCGTCTTCCTTCATGGCCGACACCAGCATCGTGCCCGTGACGGCGCGGCCCAGCGGCGTGGTGTTGAAGTAGGTGACGCCCGCGGTGGTCACGTGGAAAGCGCCGGCCTGCAGTGCGGCGATGCCCTCATTGGCGAGCTGCACGCGGCAGTCGATCAGGCGCGCATTCTCGGCGCCGTAGAGCATGGCCTTGCGCGGGATCTCGTCGTAGTCGGGCTCGTCGGGCTGGCCGAGGTTGGCGGTGTAGGCGTAGGGGATCGCGCCCTTGTTGCGCATCCAGTGCAGCGCCGCGCTGGTGTCCAGGCCGCCCGAAAAGGCGATGCCGACTTTCTGGCCGGCGGGTACGTTCTGAAGAATGGTCGACATGTGGGTGTCCGTCTCTCGGTTCAGCCGAAGTGGCAGATGTAGCTGTAGGGCTCGCCAGTGACGCGGACCTGGAAGCTCGAGTTGCCGGGGATGCTGAACTTCTGGCCCGGGCCCGAAGCGATCCATTCGGTGGTGCCTGCCAACTGGTATTCGCAGCTGCCGGAAGTGCCTTCCATGATCTCGGCCGCGCCGGTGTTGAAGGTGAGGGTGGCGGGCAGGATCACGCCGACCGACTTTTGGGTGCCGTCCGCGAGCGTGAGGCTGTGGCTCACGCACTTGCCGTCGAAATACACATTGGCCTTGGTGGCCACTGCGGCGCTGTTGAGAGTGTCGGTAGTCGTCGTCATTGGATGGCGCCGGCGCAGGGGCGGTCGGCGTGGGGTCGAAGACGCGCCGCTGCGGCAGCGCACCCCCGGGGTTGGAAAGTCCCCGATTTTAGGGCTTGCCCGGCGCCGACCCGCGCGGGCCGGGCGCCTCAACGCCAGTGCCGATGGCGCCAGCCGCCGCGGTGGCCGCCCCAGCCGCGCGAATAGCCGAAATTCAGCGAAAGGCCGACCGGCGGGTAGGCATAGGGTTGCACATAGGGCTGTGCATACGGGTAGGCGTAGGCGGGTTGCACGTAGACCGGCGGGGCGTAGACCGGTGGCGCATAGACCGGAGCGGGCCGCGAGTACACGGGGGCGGGGGCCGGCGCATTGGAGACCACCACGCCGGGCTCGGGCACCACGTTGTCCCAGCGCGAGCCGTCGGCCCGGCGGTCCTGCGGCTCGTATTGCGGCTCGTACTGCTGGCTGTGGCCGGGGCTGTTGCCGGCTTCGACCGGGTAGGCTTGCAGCTGCGGTTGCGGCGCGACCGGCAAGGTGGTGACGCCATAGGCGTTGGCCTGGACCGGGATCGTGGCACCGGGCTGGCTGTCGGTGCGCGTGGTGTACTGGCGCCCGTTGTATTCGTAGGTGACGTTGTAGCTCACGTCGCTGCCGGTGGTCTCGCGGATCGGCGTGGCGGAAATCACGCGCGCCTGCACCACCTGCTGCTGTTGTTGCGCGTGCACCGCACCGGCCCCCAGGGCCAGCATGCCGAGCACCGAAACGCCCGCGAGGCTTCGAAAAACGTGTTTGTTCATGGTGTTCTCTCCTGCAGATCGGGTTGGAGGGCGGCGGTGGGGCGGGGTTCCCGGGTTTACGCGGCGTTCACAGCAGCCCAGGCTGCGGCGTCGAACCCCGTGGTAACGCCGTGTCGGCCGCCCCAGTTGACCACGGGCCGCTTGATCAGGCTCGGGTTGGCCAGCAGCACCGCGCGCGCCGATGCGGCATCGACCACCGCATTGCGCGTGGCGTCGTCTAGCTTGCGCCAGGTGGTGCCGCGGCGATTGACCAGGGCTTCCCAGCCGGGGCTCTGGAGCCATTGGTCGAGTTCGGCCTCGGGCACGCCCTGTTTCTTGAAATCGTGGAAGGTGTAAGCGATGCCGTTGTCAGCGAGCCAGGTGCGGGCACGCTTGACGGTGTCGCAGTTGGGAATGCCGTAGAGGATGGTCATGCCCGCGATGATGCCGCGAAAGCGCGGCCGCGGTTCGGCCGAGAAGACCCGGCCGCCCGCGCCTTTACCGGGTCGGCGACAATGCCGGCCTCCATGCAAACCCTCGAAGACTGGCTCGCGCGCGCCGAGCAACTCCATCCGAAGAACATCGAGCTCGGCCTCGACCGTGCCAAGGAAATGGCCACCCGCCTGGGCCTGCGCTTCGACTGCCCGGTCATCACCGTGGCCGGCACCAATGGCAAGGGCTCGACCTGCGCCATGCTCGAATCGATCCTCGGGCATGCGGGCTACCGCACGGCGGTGTTCACCTCGCCGCACCTGGTGCGGTTCGAGGAACGGCTGCGGCTCGCGGGCGAAGCCGTCGATGCTTCCAAACTGATAGCAAACTTCGAGGCCGTCGAGGCGGCGCGGGGCGAGATGGCCCTGACCTACTTCGAATTCACCACGCTCGGCATCCTGCGCTGCATGGCCGAGGAAAAGCCCGACGTCGCGATCCTCGAAGTGGGGCTCGGCGGCCGGCTCGACGCGGTCAACATCATCGACACCGACTGCGCGGTCATCACCAGCATCGACCTCGACCACATGGACTACCTCGGCCCCGACCGGGAGCGCATCGGTTTCGAGAAGGCCGGCATCATGCGCGCGGGCAAGCCCGCGATCGTGAGCGACCCGGTGCCGCCGCAGAGCGTGATCGACCACGCGGGCGCGGTCGGTGCACAACTGTGGCGCTTCGGGCACGACTTCAACGTCTCGGGCGACAAGCAGCAGTGGGGCTGGTCGGGCCGCGGCCGGCGCTACAGCGGGCTGGCCTATCCGGCGCTGCGCGGCGCCAACCAACTCCTCAATGCGGCGGGCGTGCTGGCGGCGCTCGAGGCGCTCAGGCCGCTCTTGCCGATCACGGCGCAGGCGGTTCGCAGCGGGCTCGCGATGGTTGAGCTGCCGGGACGCTTCCAGATCGTTCCGGGCGAACCGGCGCTGGTGCTCGACGTGGCGCACAACGCGCATGCCGTCGCAGCGCTGGCCGAGAACCTCGACGCGATGGGCTTCTATCCCACCACGCATGGCGTGTTCGGCGTGATGGCCGACAAGGACCTCGCACCCATCCTTGCGCGCATCGGGCCGCTGATCGACCGCTGGTATTTCACCGACCTGCCGACGCCGCGCGCCGCCAAGGCGGACGACCTGCTCGCGCGCTGGCAGGCGCAGAACACGCGCGCCGACGCCTCCGGCAGCGTGCACGCGGGGCCCATGGAGGCGCTGCGCGCGGCCATCGAGCAGGCCGACCCCGCTGATAGAATCGTGGTCTTCGGATCGTTCTTCACCGTGGGTGGCGTGCTCCAAAACGGCACCCCGCGGCTGCAGGCCAAACACCTGCTGCCCGGCGGCTGAAACGCCACAGCTCTGCTCCACGTCCGCACCATCCGGCATCACCCCGCTGCACTCCTCAGGGATCGAACTTCATGGCGTTTTTCAAGTTCCGCACGCGCGGCCCACAAGGCAACGAAGGGCGCAGCGCTCCGGCTGCAGCGCCTGCGGAAAGTGTCGAATCCATGCGTCGCCGCGCGCGGCATCGGCTCGTGGGCGCGGCGGTGCTGGTGCTGGTCGGTGTGATCGGGTTCCCGTTGCTGTTCGATACCCAACCGCGTCCGGTCGCGGTCGACATCCCGATCGAGATTCCCGACCGCAACAAGGTCAAGCCGCTGCCGGTGCCTGCCGCCCCGGCCGCCAACACCAGCAGCAACAACAGCAGCGGTGCGGGCGAGGGCGGCAGCCCGCGCGTCGCATCCGCGCCTGCGGCCGGCGGCATCATCACCGAGACGGCCGACGGGACCGTCATCGATCCGGGCAAGCCCGCTGCGAGCGCATCACCCACGCCGCCCGCTGCCGCCAATCCGGAACCGAAGCCCGAACCCAAACCCGAGCCGAAGCCCGAGCCAAAGCCCGAACCCAAGCCAGAGCCGAAACCGGAACCCAAGCCGGAACCCAAGCCGGAACCCAAGCCGGAGCCGAAGCCCGCCAAGCCGACCGCGGCCGAGGAGGCTGCCCGGGCGCGCGCCTTGCTCGAAGGCAAGCCCGCCGCCACGGCCGCCAAGCCGGCGGCAGCCGCCGACGATGCCGGCCGCTTCGTGGTGCAGGTGGGCGCATTCGCCGAGGCCGACAAGGCCCGCGACGTGCGGCAGAAGCTCGAGAAGGCAGGCCTCAAGACCTATGTGAGCGTGGCCAAGACCTCGGGCGGCGAGCGCACGCGCGTGCGCGTCGGCCCCTTTGCCTCGCGCGCAGAGGCCACCCGTGCGGCGGAGCGCGTCAAGGCCTTGTCTTTGCCGGCCGCCATCCTCACGTTGTAGAAGCCACAGTCCGCCACCGTGGCCTTGCTCGACTGGATCGCCGTCACGTTCGTCGTCGTGTCGATGTTGTTTGGCCTGGTGCGTGGCCTGGTGTTCGAGGTGATTTCGCTGGCGGGCTGGGTGGCCGCATTCATCGTCGCCCAGTGGCTGGCCTCCGATGTGGCGGCGTGGCTGCCGTTCGGCGACCCGCAGGCGACCTGGCGCTATCCGCTGGCGTTCGTGCTGGTGTTCGTGGCGGTGGCATTCGGCGTCGGGCTCGTGGCGGCGCTGACGCGAAAGTTGATTGCGGCGGTCGGGCTGCGGCCTGTGGACCGCATTCTGGGTGGGGCTTTCGGTGCGGCGCGCGGCGTGGTGGCCTTGCTCGTGCTGGCGGTCACTGTTCATTTGCTGGCGTTGAGCGACAGTGCCTGGTGGCGCGACTCGCTGAGCGCCAATGTTCTCGATGCGGCATTGCAGGGCCTGAAACCCGCGCTGCCTGAAAAGTTGGCAAGCTACCTGCCCTGAGAGGAATCGTTCATGTGTGGAATCGTCGGCGTTGTCAGCAACGCACCCGTCAACCAGCTGCTCTATGACGCCTTGCTGCTGCTGCAGCACCGCGGCCAGGACGCGGCGGGCATCGTCACCCTGCTCGAACGCAAGTTCTTCATGCACAAGGCCAAGGGCATGGTGCGCGACGTGTTCCGCACGCGCAACATGCGCGCGCTGCCGGGCGCGGTGGGCCTGGGCCAGGTGCGCTACCCGACCGCGGGCAATGCCTACAGCGAGGAAGAGGCCCAGCCCTTCTACGTGAATGCGCCGTTCGGCATCGTGCTGGTGCACAACGGCAACCTCACCAACGCCCACGCGCTGCGTGCGGAGCTGTTCTCGACCGACCACCGCCACACCAACACCGAGAGCGACTCCGAAGTGCTGCTCAACGTGCTGGCGCACGAACTCGAGCGCGCCTCGCGCGGCGTGCCGCTGAATCCGGCCGAAGTGTTCGCCGCAGTCAAGAACATGCACAAGCGCCTGCGCGGCTCGTACGCGGTGGTGTCGCTGATCGCAGGCCATGGCCTGCTCGCGTTTCGTGATCCGTACGGCATTCGTCCGCTCAGCATGGGCCGCAGCGCCGACGGCACGGTAATGGTGGCGAGCGAATCGGTCGCGCTCGAAGGTTCGGGCCACACGTTCGAGCGCAATATCGCGCCGGGCGAAGCCGTGTTCATCGACCTGCAGGGCAACGTGCACTCGATGCAGTGCGCCGAGGCGCCCACGCTCAACCCCTGCATCTTCGAGTTCGTGTACCTCGCACGGCCCGACTCGGTGCTCGACGGCATCTCGGTCTACCAGGCGCGCCTCAACCTCGGCGAGACGCTGGCCAAGCGCGTGGTGTCCACCGTGCCGCCGAACCAGATCGACGTGATCATCCCGATTCCGGAATCGAGCCGCCCGAGCGCCACGCAGCTCGCGCACCTGCTCGGCATTCCGTACCGCGAAGGCTTCGTGAAGAACCGCTACGTGGGCCGCACCTTCATCATGCCGGGGCAGGGCGTGCGCAAGAAGTCGGTGCGCCAGAAGCTCAACGTGATCGCGAGCGAGTTCAAGGGCCGCAACGTGCTGCTCGTCGACGACTCGATCGTGCGCGGCACCACGAGCCGCGAGATCGTGCAGATGGCACGCGACGCCGGCGCGCGCAAGGTCTACCTCGCCAGCGCCGCGCCGCCGGTGCGCTACCCCAACGTCTACGGCATCGACATGCCGACCAAGGACGAGCTCGTGGCGCACGACCGCACGGTCGAGGAGATCCGCGAGCTGATCGGCTGCGACGCGTTGATCTACCAGGACGTCGACGCGATGAAGCGCGCGGTCATGAAGGGTTCGCCGGGCACTGCCGGTTCGCCGGGCGTCGCGCTCGACGGCTTCGATGCCTCGTGCTTCGACGGCGTGTACGTGACGGGCGACATCGACACCGATGCCATCACGCGCATGAACGGCAACCGCCCACGCATCGAAGAGACCGAAGAAGATTCGTCGCGTCTCGCGCTTCCCAATCACAGCGAGTGAGGGCGTGAAATGACCGATGAGCGCCCCCTTCCGCCCGGGCTGCATCCCGACACGCTCGCGCTGCGCACCGGCCTGGCGCCGAGCCAGTACGGCGAGCATTCCGATGCGCTGTTCCTGACGAGCGGCTTCCTGCAGCCCGACGCCGAGACCTCCGCGCGCCGCTTTGCCGGCACGGAGCCCGGCTTCACGTATTCGCGCACGTCGAATCCCACGGTGACGAGCTTCGAGCGGCGCATCGCGGCGCTCGAGGGCACCGAGGCGGCCATCGGCGCATCCACCGGCATGGGCGCCATTCTCATGATGTGCATGGGCCTGCTCAAGGCTGGCGATCACGTCATCTGCTCACGCTCGGTGTTCGGCTCCACGCTGAACCTGTTCGGCAAGGAGTTCGCCAAGTTCGGCGTCGAGACCACCTTCGTCTCGCAGAGCGACGTGGCGCAATGGCGCGCGGCCCTGAAGCCGACCACCAAGCTCCTTTTCGCCGAGACCCCCACCAATCCATTGACCGAGGTCTGCGACATCCGCGCGCTGGCCGACGTGGCGCATGCCGCGGGGGCGCTGCTCGCGGTCGACAACTGTTTCTGTACGCCGATCCTCCAGCGACCGGCATCGCTCGGCGCCGACCTCATCATCCATTCGGGCACCAAGCACCTCGACGGCCAGGGCCGCGTGATGGCCGGCGCGATCTGCGGGCCGTCGAAGCTCATCGACGACGTATTCGGGCCTGTGGTGCGCACCGCCGGCATGGCGCTTGCGCCGTTCAACGCGTGGGTCGTTCTCAAGGGCATCGAGACGCTCGGCATCCGCATGAAGGCGCACTGCGCCAACGCGCTCGACGTGGCGCAGTGGCTCGAAAAGCAGCCCGGTGTTGCGCGCGTGTATTACCCGGGCCTTGCATCGCACCCGCAGCACGAACTCGCGATGCGTCAGCAGTCGGGGCTCGGCGGCGCGGTGGTGTCGTTCGACGTGGTCGGCGACACGCCCGAGACCGCGCGCGCCAATGCATTCCACGTGATGAACAGCACGCGCGTGGTGAGCCTTGCCACCAACCTCGGCGATGTGAAGACCATCGTCACCCATCCGGGGACCACCTCGCACGGACGCCTCACCGAAGTGCAGCGCCAGGCCGCCGGCATCGGTCAGGGCCTGATCCGCGTCGCCGTCGGTCTCGAGCACGTCGAGGACATCAAGGCCGACCTGGCACGCGGCCTCGGCACCCTGACGGGTTTCGCACAATCAACAACAACGACATGACCGCCAAAGTTCGCACCCGCATCGCTCCGTCGCCCACGGGCTTTCTTCACCTGGGCACCGCGCGCACGGCGCTCTATTCGTGGGCCTATGCGCGCCACCATGGCGGCGAGTTCGTGCTGCGCATCGAGGACACCGACGTGGCCCGTTCCACGCAGGATTCCACCGATCAGATCCTCGCGTCGATGCACTGGCTCGGCCTGGACTACGACGAGGGTCCGATCTACCAGATGCAGCGCCTCGAGCGCTACCGCGAAGTCGTCGCGCAGATGCTCGCGGCCGGCACGGCCTACCACTGCTACTGCACGCCGGCCGAGCTCGACGAGATGCGCGAAGCGCAGCGCGCGCGCGGCGAGAAGACGCTGTACGACCGCCGCTGGCGCCCGGAGCCCGGCAAGGTGCTGCCGCCCGTGCCCGAAGGCGTGCCGCCCGTGGTGCGCTTCTGCAACCCGCCCGAAGGCGACGTCAGCTGGAACGACCTCGTCAAGGGCGAGATCACCATCAACAACCGCGAGATCGACGACCTCATCATCCTGCGCCCCGACGGTGTGCCCACCTACAACTTCGCGGTGGTGGTCGACGATTGGGACATGAACATCACGCATGTGTTCCGCGGCGACGAGCACATCAACAACACGCCGTGGCAGATCAACATCTTCCGCGCGCTCGGCGCGCCGCTGCCGCAGTTCGGCCATGTGCCGGTGATCCTCGGCGATGACGGCCAGAAGCTCTCGAAGCGCCGCGGCGCGGTGAGCGTCACCGCCTACGAAGACAACGGCTACCTGCCCGAAGCCATGCTCAACTATCTGGCGCGCCTCGGCTGGAGCCATGGCGACGACGAGCTGTTCACGCGCGAGCAGATGGTGAGCTGGTTCGACGGCTCGCACCTCTCGAAGAGCCCGGCGCAGTGGGACGCGGCCAAGCTCGCCTGGGTGAATGCGCAATACATCAAGGCCAAGCCCGACGACGCGCTGGCGCCGCTGGTGGCCGCTCAATTGAAGAGCAAGCGCGGCATTGAAGCTGATGAGCGGCTTGTCGCCATCTGCGCGCTCTTCAAGGACCGCTGCGAAACCACCGTCGCGCTGGCCGACTGGGCCGCGGCCTTCTATGCCGACGTGGCGCCGAGCGACGCCGACCGCGCGCAGCATGTCACCGACGCGGTGAAGCCCGCGCTCGCCACGTTGGCGGATAAGCTCGCAGCGCTCACCACGTGGGACAAGGCGGCGATCGCCGCGGCCATCAAGGAAGCCCTGGCCGCGCATTCGCTCAAGATGCCCGTGTTGGCCATGCCGGTGCGCGTTCTCGTGATGGGCACACCGCAGACGCCGTCGCTCGATGCAGTGCTCGCCATCTTTTCTCAAGAAAAAGTGATCGAGCGTTTGAAAGCGGCGTAAAACTCGGTCTATAATCTGAGGCTCGACAGCGACAACAAGGCAGTTCTGAAAAGAAAAGCCCGACGGTCAAGATGGGGGTATAGCTCAGCTGGGAGAGCGCTTGCATGGCATGCAAGAGGTCATCGGTTCGATCCCGTTTACCTCCACCATCAAAGTGTCGAGTAGGTTAGAAGTGCTGATCGCAGCACGTCCAAGGTTTTGACCCTATCGTCTAGAGGCCTAGGACACCACCCTTTCACGGTGGCTACCGGGGTTCGAATCCCCGTAGGGTCGCCAGTTTCACGCAAGTGAAACCGGCACGAGTTGTCAACACTCGGTTCCGCAAGGAGCGAACGTTGTCTACCAGGAGTGGTAGTTCAGTTGGTTAGAATACCGGCCTGTCACGCCGGGGGTCGCGGGTTCGAGTCCCGTCCACTCCGCCAAACACAAGCCCCTGTAGCAGCTCTGCTACAGGGGCTTTTTGTTGTCTCGATTCAACTCCCTCCAGCGGCCCGACAACGTTCGGACCCAACCGATCAGCGCGCAGGATCCATGCGCAGTCGGTACGCCACGCCATCACGGCCGGGGTCGGCGCCGCCGTGCAGGCCATCGGCCTGTACCTGCACGCCGTGCACCCAGCCGATGGTGTAGTTGTACGGGTTGCGGCCAACGGCGTAGCCCTGTGCTTCCAGTGCGCGCGTGGTCGAGCGCGGAATGCGGTTGCACACGTCGATGGCGTTGCTGGTGGACGAGAAGCGTGGCGCCGACACGGCAGCCTGCATTTCCATGCCGTGGTCGATCACGTTGAGCAGCACCTGCAGCACGCCCATCGCGATCTGCGTGCCACCGGGGGCGCCGAGCACCACGTCGAGTTCGCCGTCCTTGAAGGTCATGGTGGGGCATGACGAGGTGAAGCGGCTCTTGCCAGGCTGGATGCTGCCTGCGCGGCCCGGGCGCGGGTCGAACACGCCCATGCAGCCGTTGTACAGGAAGCCCATGCCCGGGGTGATGATGCCCGAGGGCATGGCCAGTGAGTGGGTCAGGGAGACGGCATTGCCGTCGGCGTCCACCACGCTCAGATGGGTGGTGTCGCGCGGCACGAGAGCGCCGGGGTTCACGCGTTCCACGTCGAAGCGATGACCCGCGCGGATCTGCTCGGCCACATCACGGGCCATGTCCTTGGACAGCAACTGATCGAGCGGCACGTCGAAGAACTTCGGGTCGCCGATGCAGCGGTCCTTGTCGATCGTGGCTTTCTTCATGGCCTCGCACAGCGTCTGCAAGTAGGCGACGCTGTTGTGCTCCAGGTTCGCCAGATCGAAGTGCTCGAGGATGTTGAGCATCTCCAGCAGCATGGCGCCGCCACCCGGGGGCTGGTTGGTCGTGATGGTGCGGTCGCGGTAGCGGCCCACCAGCGGCGCGTTGCGCTGCACCTGGTACCGGGCCAGGTCGTCGCGCGTGATCAGCGAGCCCAGCGACTGCAGGTGCGCCACCATCTTTTGCGCCAGGTTGCCCTGGTAGAACGGGCGCGCGCCTTCCT
This sequence comes from Variovorax sp. Soil_C_39, assembly GCF_057656815.1. NCBI lineage: Bacteria > Pseudomonadati > Pseudomonadota > Betaproteobacteria > Burkholderiales > Comamonadaceae > Variovorax > Variovorax sp. Soil_C_39. The sequence continues at coordinate 466,923 of NZ_JBDGJQ010000001.1, read as the reverse complement.
CGGCAATCTGGCGCAGCACGGCGGCCATGCCTTCGTTGCGCAGCGGCGCACCGATGGGCTTGGGGCGGCCGTCGGGGCGGCAGTACAACTGGCGGCTGTCCTCGCAGTACTGCAGGCGCTCTAGGTTGCCGACGCGGCCCATGCTGGGCTCGTCGATCCAGAAGGCGTGCATGCCGGGACGCACAAAGTAGCCGTCCGCCGCCCATCGGATGGCGGGCTCCACCACCTGCCGCCACGGCAAGCGACCGTGCGCCTGGTGCATGGCCTCCAGGCCCTTGAGCGTTGCCGGCGTTCCGATGGACTGGGGGCCGATGTCGTTGACGCGGCCCTTGAGGATGAAGCCGAAGCCATCCCTGGTCTCGCCCTCCAACAGGTGCTCCCACATGTCTTCCCTGGCCGCCAGCGGCGCGGGCGAGTGGAAGTCGAAATATTCATGCACCTGAGCACCGGGCAGGTACACGGCGGCAGTGCCGAAACCCGCGATGCCGCACATCAGCGGGTCCACCACCGTCTGGGCCAGCGCGGTGGCTACCGCAGCATCCACCGCGTTGCCGCCTGCGCGCAGGATGTCAATGCCGGATTCGGCGGCCTCCGGCTGCGGACAGACCACCATGGCTTCTTTTTTCATGGCTTATTTGGCGCTGAGATTCAGCGCCTCGAGCGTAGGCCCCCAGGCCTTGGTATCACGCGCCGCCGTTTCCATGACCAGCGCGGAAGGGCCGGACATGGGGATCACGCCCATGCTCTTGAGCTTGGCCTGCACGTCGGGACTCTTGTGGAAGGCTGCCGTCGCCTTGTTGAGCTTTTCCACAATGTCGGGCGGCGTGCCGGTGCGTGCCACCACCGCACTCCAACCCATGTTGTCAAAGCCCTTCACGCCCAGCTCGCCAAGGGTGGGCACATCGGGCAGTTCAGGGGTGCGCTGTGGCGACAACACGGCCAGCGGATTGAGCTTGTGGTTCTTGATGTGGGGCAGGGCAGTGCCATACACCGGTGCCATCACTTCGGTCTGCCCACCGATGGTGGACAGGATGCCGTCGGCCTCGCCCTTGTAAGGGATGTGGGTCATCGAAATGCCCAGAGCATTGGCCATCAGTTCGACGGCAAGATGAGTGGAGTTGCCCAGGCCGGCGGATGCGAAGTTCAGCTTGCCGGGTGCCGCCTTGGCTTTTTCCGTCAAATCTTTGAGCGTCTTGATGCCCGTGGCTGGATTGGCCGACAGCACGAACGGCACGGTGGTCAGCATGGTCACGCCAACAAAATCCTGCGCTGGGTTGTAGGGCAGCGGCTTGTAGGTGAATTGGTTGAGCACCATCAGCGACACGCTGCCCAGCAGCAGGGTGTAGCCATCGGCGGGCGCATTCAACGCGCTCTGTGCGGCAATGATGCCGCCCGCACCGGGCTTGTTCTCCACCACGATGGTGGCGCCAATGGCCTTGCCTGCGTGTTCGGCCCACATGCGTGCGATCGTGTCGCTGCTGCCGCCAGGGGCCTGCGATACGACCAGGCGCACGGGACGGCTGGGATAGGAGGTTTGCGCGTACACGGTGGTCGCCGCGGTAGCCGCGACCGCGGCACCCATCAGGATCTTGTAGACGTTCGTGATTGCTTTGGACACAGGGATTCCTCCGGGGCTTGTCATGAAAGATGAGGTAATTTTCATGACAAAGGCAGCCATCTACCTAGTGAAAATGCAAAATGGATATATGAAGGTTTACTCATGATTGAACGTTCAGAAGGCCTTTCCTGGGCGCGGGGCATCAAGGTCCGGCATCTGGAATCCTTTCTGGTTCTGGACGAGGCGGGCACGCTGACCGAGGCGGCGGCGCGGCTTCACATGACGCAATCTGCCATGTCGCACTGGCTGACAGAACTGGAACGCGTGGCGGGTACGCCGCTGATGGTGCGCGGGCGCAAGGTGCAGTTGACGCCTGCGGGGCATCTGCTCAAGCGGCTGGCCATCACCGTGCTGGGAGATATCGTGCGTACCGGCCGCGAGATGCATGCGGTGGCTGCGGGGCGCGTGCCGCGTCTGAACGTGGGCAGCGTCTGGGCAGGCATCGCCGGCGGCCTGCCCGAAGCCGTGACCGCGTTCCAGCAGCGCCATGTCGATGTGGCCGTGTCCATCCACGACGGGCTGTTCGACGACCTGCTCAAGGGCCTGGACACGCGTGCCATGGATGCCGTGATCGGCGTGCTGGATGCAAGGGCGCACAAGCCGCAGCTGGCGCATCACGTGCTTTTCGACGACCAGGTGAGCATCGTCATCGGCCAGGGCAGCAAGCACTGGGACAGCAAGCAGCCGCCGGGCTTTGCCGACGTGCTGCGCGAGCAATGGGTGATGCCGCCCCTTGGTACGCTCACTCGCATCCAGATGGACGCCTATCTCATCGAGCAACAGGCATCGTGGCTGGTGCCCAAGGCAGAAACCGCGTCGCTGGCCATGATGCAGGCACTGCTGCAAAAGGGCGACTATGTCGGCGTGTGTGCGGAATCCATGGCGGACTACATGGCCTCGCTGGGGCTGTTCAGGAAGATCGCCCTTGATTCGAACATCCGCTTCGGCCCGATCACCGTGGTGTGGAACCGCGAACACGTCTCAGCCACACTCATGGATTTCATCGCCTGCCTGAGGGCGCATGCGCGGAGCTTGCCTGCCGCGCCAGTGCTGGCGCCGCTCAGCGCGTAGCCGCCGCACCAGCCTGTGCCGGAGCTCGCCTACGGACGCTTTTGCCTAGGCGACAGCGCCGCCAACGTCCTCTTCGCGCTGTGCAGCAAGCCGCGTCGCGCGGTCGGCAACTGCGCCTTGGTGTCGCCCGGCGCAACGATCTCGAACGCCGAGGGCGCCGCGAGTTTTTCGGCCAGCACGTCGCGCGGCCTCGTCAGTCCTTCGAAGCGGGCGTTCGAGATGACGTGCACCTGCAGGTGGCGATGCAGCGACTTCGACAGCTTCTGGCAGGCCGCCGCCATGGCCGCGCGGTCGGGCATGACCGCGCCATGCACGACCAGAAGCTCGACGGTGCTGTCGTGCGCGTCCTCGCCCAGGATGAAGGCACGCACGACCGCGTCCTTGAACTTGGCGCGCAGCATGGCGCGGATCGGTTCGGCCGCGGCGAATGACTTCAACGCGATGCTGCGCAGCTCGCGATGGAACACGAACGAACGGTCGAGCGTGACCGTGGCCGTGGCCGGCGCATCGGGTTCGCCTTTCTGCCTTGCGAGGATGCCGCTCTCGACGAGGTGTTCGATCGTGCGCTCGACCTGGTCGGGCGCGAGCTTCGTGCGCCGGGCCAGTTCGCTCGCCGCGTGCGGCTGGTCGGGGGCGGCGTAGACGACCTGCAGCAGCTTCTGCACCGCGGGGGACAAGAGAAAATCTGCAGCACTCACGGGGGCGGCTCGTTCATTCGTGGTTCGTTAGGTTTCAGGGGAGCCGCGATTATGAAGTTGACGCCGAGGCGCCCCGCACCCGTCAGGCCGCACTCGCCATTCGCCCGCGCCTGGCGTCCGTGCTGCCCAGCCTCGCCTGCAGTGCGGCCAGCAGTGCGAGCACCGGCAAGCACAGCTCCAGGACCTCCTCGAAGCTCAGCATCAGGTACGCGGACTGCGCAGATGCCGAAGAAGGAATCTGGTCGAGCACCAGCGCGGCACCGACCACCGCGCCGAAGGTGATCAGCGTCATCGCTTCGGGGCGCCAGCGGGACCAGGCGCGCAGTGGCCCGCGCTGCAACCATGCGCGCCGCGCGAGCCATGCGCCGGCGACGGCGACAGGCACGAACACCGCGAGCGTCGCGGGGCCGCGCAGCAGATGCGCCTGCGCATCCAGATGCGCCAGCAGCCAATGCGCCTCGCGCGCCGCGAAGCCGAGCAGCACGACGCAGACCGCCGCGCGGTCCCACTGCGACATGGCTTCGACGCGCACCAGCAGAAAGCACAGCGCCGCGAGCAGGTACAGCTGGATCGTTCCGTTCTCGATCGGTCCGTTTTCCTCCAGCATCGACGGGCCGAACGCATGCGGCGTCTGGATGCCGATCCAGGCGGCCGCCGCAATGAACATCAGCACCACGCAAGGTGCCGCGCCACCGCCCGCGAGCCGCCGCAGCGGATTCGCCAGCAGGCTGGCGCAGTCGCGCGGTGCGAGCCGCGCCGCCACCGCCCGCGCCGCGCACAGCGCGGCAGCGATGCCCGCGCCCAGCAGCGCGCCGGCGGCGATGTCGAAAGGAAAATGGACGCCGACGTGGATGCGCGCCCACCCGGTTGCCGCGGCCACTGCGAGCAGGAACAGCCCCACGTCGCGCAGCGGACGCCGCCACAGCAGCATGAAGGCCATGGTGAACATCACCGTGGCGTGCGTGCTCGGCAGCCCCGCGCGCACGCCGTGCGGCACGTGCGCCGGGCTGAGCCCGACCATGAAGGGCCGCGGCATGCCGATGGACGCCGCGATCTCGTGCGCGATCAGCGAAGCCGCGCCGCCGGCCGCGAGCACGGTGAGAAGTTGGCCGCGTTCTGATGCACGGCGCCAAGCCACCCAGGCGAGCACGGCCGCGCAGGCCCACGAGGACCACAGCGCGATCGCCGAGGCAAGCTGCAGCAGCGTGGAGGGCGGGGAAAAGCCGGCTGCGAGCGCCTCGAAGAGCGCGAGATTCAGTGAATGCATCCTTTGGTTTGCTTTCGTGGCACGTTTCGGAGCCGCCTTGGGAGGCGACTTTGTTAACGAATCGTACGACGATACAACCTCGCGACGCCGGGGTGCCGGCCACGCGAAACGCAACACCTTGTGTGGATGCGCCCGCCAGCAGACCGGCGCCGCTGCTAGGCCAGCGCCACGGCCTCGATCTCCACCTTGAAGCCGAAGTGCAGCGGCCCCGTGGGCACGATGGCGCGCGAAGGCCGCGCCGCGCCAGCCCATTGCGCATACACCGCATTGAAGGCCGGCCAGTTGTCGACCGTGTCGAGGTACACGCGAACCTGCACCAGCCGGTCGATGCCGCTGCCGGCTGCCCGCAACGCGGCCTCGACGTTGTCGAGCACCTGGCGCGCCTGCTGCTCGAACGGGGCGTCGCCCAGCCGGGTGCCGTCGGGTGCGATCGGCAACTGCCCCGAAACGAAGACGAAGCCGTTGGCCACGGTGGCGTGGCTGTAATGGCCGCCGGGCGTCGGCAGGCCCGGGGGCGCGACGTAGCGCGGGCGCACGGGTTCACCAGCCATGGACGCGGCTCCATGCGGCGAGCGTGCCGTCCTGCGACAGCGCGTGGTACGCGGGGAACTGGGCGCCCGTGGCACAGGCGTGGTTGGGCAGGATCCGCAACTGCGTGCCGATCGGCAGCCGCTGCGCAATGTCGGTGTCGGGCGCCCCTTCGCGCGACAGGATGCCGTGCTCCTGGTTGGCGCCGCTCAGCACGTAGCCTTCGAGCACCTGGCCGTCGAGGCTGCAGGCCAGCCCGTAGCCGAAGTCGTGCTTCTGCTTCTGCGTGCCGCGGTCGCGGCTCATCGCCATCCAGCCCGCATCGACGATGGCCCAGCCCTTGTCCACCTGATGACCGATCACGGTCGTGAGCACGCTGAGCGCGATCTCGTCGGTGGTGCAGACGCCGACGTTGTGCATCACCAGATCGAACAGCACGTAGACGCCTGCGCGCACTTCGGTGACGCCGTCGAGCCGCTCGGCGGAGAGTGCGGTCGGGGTCGAGCCCACGCTGACGATCGGGCAGGGCAGGCCGGCAGCGCGCAGGCGCTCGGCGGCACGCACGCAGCCCGCGCGCTCCTGCTCGGCCATGGCGGCCAGTGCCGCGGGTGTGTCGAGCTCATAGCTGGAGCCCGCATGCGTGAGCACGCCGCCCAGCCGCATGCCGCCCGCCGCGAGGGCGTCGCCCACCGCGAGCAGCGCGGCCTCCTCGGGCTTGATGCCGGAGCGGTGGCCGTCGGTGTCGATCTCGATCCACACCTCGAAGGCCTCGTCGTGCGCGCGGCCGAACTCTGCGATGACGCGGGCCGAGTCCACGCTGTCGGTGATGATCTTGAGGTCGCAGCCCTGCCGCCGCAGCGCCAGTGCCTGCGGCAGCCGGTGCTGCGCCATGCCGACCGCATAGAGGATGTCCGTCACGCCATCGGCGAAGAACTGCTCCGCCTCCTTGAGCGTCGACACGGTGATGCCCTGCGCGCCCGCGGCCAGCTGGGCCCGTACGACGGGCGTGCACTTGGTGGTCTTCACATGCGGGCGAAAACGCATGCCGAGCGCCTGCATGCGCGCCTGCATGCGCGCGATGTTGCGCTGCATGCGCGGCAGGTCGATGAGGGCGGCGGGCGTGCCGAGCGGGAGGGTGCCGGGTGGGGTCTGCATGGCTGTACTGTAGGCAATCCGGTGGAGGAGGTGGTTGAACTGAATTGATTCAATCGTTAACTCCGACTGAATGATGGCGGTCGGCGGGGCCAACGATTCCAGGCCGTCGCGACTTCGCGTAGGCGGTCTTCCCAAGCCGCTTTTGGCGCGGCTTGCCGGACGTAGCATGGAGAAGCCGAAGAGGCGGCCGGCCGCAAAAAGCGCCCGGCTTTTCCCATCATGTCAGTCAAAGAAGAGGAGAGAACGCCATGCCATCCATTCATTTCCGCAGCCTTGCCATTGCATGCGCCGTCGCGGTCGGCGGCGTCGCCGTCGTGGGCTGCACCACCACGCGCCCCGACGACAAGTCCAGCGCCATGTCGTCGCGCGCTTCGATCGATGCGCAGGTCGACGCCGCGCTGTCCAAGCTCTACAACTCCGCGAAGGGTTCACGCGAACTGGTCGCCTCGTCGAGCGGCGTGCTGGTGTTCCCGGCCGTGGTCGGTGCGAGCATGGGCGTGGGCGCCGAATACGGCCGCGGCGCGCTGCGCGTGAAAGGCAGCACGCAGTCCTACTACAGCACGACGGCGGGCTCGATCGGCTTCCAGGCCGGCGCCCAGTCGAAGGCGGTGATCTATGTGTTCACCAACCAGGCCGCGCTCGACAAGTTCCGCAACAGCAAGGGATGGACGGCCGGTGCCGACGCCACAGTGGCGGCCGCCAACATCGGCGCCAACGGCAGCATCGACACCAACACGATGCGCCAGCCGGTGGTGGGCTTCGTGCTCACCAACGTGGGCCTCGAGGCCGGTGTCTCGCTCTCGGGCGCGAAGATCACCGAGATCCGGCTGTAGTCCTTAGCTGGCGGTGGCCAACTGCGCCTGCAGTTCGGCCACCTGGCGGCGTAGCGCTTCGTTCTCGGCCGTGAGTTCGGCCACGCGCTGCGCCAGCCTTTCGAGCGGGTCGGCCTGCGGCGCAGGCTGATCGCCGGACGCGTCGCTGTCGCCGGCGGCTTCTTCGCGGGGCTTGCGCCTGGCTTCGCGCACGCGCTTCGCGGCCTGGCGGAGTTCGTCCTTCCCCGCACTCGCCGCGGACACCTGCTCCTCGGCCGGCAGCGTCGCCACCGCGGCCGCGGTGTTGATCGAGATCATCCCCGACTTCACCGCCGCCACGAGCTCGGGCGCGGCCTGCTTCTGAATCTTCTCGATCATCACCACCTGGTTGCTGCTGAGCCGGGCGGCACGCGCAATGGCTTCGCGGCTGTTGAGCGGCGCGGGCGGCGGCAGGGCCGTGGTGGGCTCGGCCGAGGGCGGCGTGTCCCCGTCGAATGGTGCGTCGTCGGGCGACGCCGTCTCGGCCGCCGCACGCGCGCGGCGGTTGTCGACAATGTCCTTCTTGCGCAGCGCCAGCACGCCGCGCAGGAAGTCGGAGATGCTGCGCCGGCCCAGGTGCTGGTCGATCATCCAGAGGTGCACGTCCTCGATGGTCTTGAAGCGCGTGTTCTGCACCGTCTGGAACGGCAGGCCGTGCTTCTGGCAGATGCCGTAGCGGTTGTGCCCGTCCACCAGCACGTCGCCCCACAGCACCAGCGCATCGCGGCAGCCCTCGGCCAGGATGCTGCGTTCCAGTGCTTCGTATTCCTCCGGGGCCAGGGGATCGATGTAGGCTTTGAGTTCTTCGTTGACGACGATGTTCATGCGGGGAGGAGCGGGCAAACCGGGAGGCAAAGGGGCGGAATTCTAGAGGCCCGGGCGCGGGGGCGTCGGCCCAGGTTCCGCGCCAAGTGAACAGATCCCGCGCTCAAACGTCTGGTTGAACGGGTGCCGCGCCCCACGCGCCTGTTCTTGTTCAACCGCCCGAGGATCACAGATGTCGACGAATCGCTTCCACCGCGAAGCCCATGCCATGCGCCGCCTCGATTCGCCGCTGCCCACGGGCATCGAGGTCTACCGCCTTGATCTCGACACGCAGTGCGACGCCGTGGCGGCCCGGCAGACGCTGACTGCCGCCGAGCGCGCCCGGGCCGACCGCTTCGCAAGAACCGCCGACCGCGTGCGCTTCACGGCGGCGCGCGCCGCCTTGCGCGAGCTGCTGGCCGAGCGCGTGGGCTTTGCGCCGATGGCGGTGCCGATCGCGATCGACGCGCACGGCAAGCCCTTCGTCGACCTGCCCGGCGCGCCGGTGCCACCGTTCAACGTGTCGCATTCGGGCGCCCATGCGCTCATCGCGCTGGGCGATGCGCGCACCGTGCACGCACTGGGGGTCGACATCGAGCAGTGCAGCGCAGGGTTCGACGTCGAGGCCATCCTTTCGATGGCTTTCACGGCGCGCGAAGCCCGGGAGGTGCGCGAAGCCACCGACCCGCTGCAGGCGCTCCACATGCGCTGGGCCGCCAAGGAAGCGCTGCTCAAGGCCGTGGGCGTCGGCATGGCCGAGCACCTGCAGTCGGTCGGCATCCACCCTGGCGATAGCGAGCGCTTCGCCCTCGAATGCGCGGTGCCCGCGTGGGGCTGTTTCGAAGCCATGGCGCTCGACGCGCCGGCCGGTTATGCCGCCGCTCTCGCTTGGCATCGGGGAACACCCGACTGAACACCGGCGCACTTCGTCCGTCTACCCAAAGAGAGGCATGCGTAGGCATGGCCGGTCCGGCCGAGGACCGTGTGCGCGCGCCGGGCGAAGGCCTGGCTGCATGAAGGAGGCTGCGAATGAAACACGACAAGATTCGTCCGTCCGAAGACGCCGCGTTCCAGGCCGCCTGGCGGCTCTTCTGCACGCTGCATGACGCACCTTCGCGCGAGCGCGCCGAAGCGCTGGTCCGCTGGCTCGGCACGGCGCCGCAGAACGTCTGTGCGCTCGACGAGGTGCTGACCCTGTGGGCGCTGTCCGGTGCAGCGCTGCTCAGGCCCTCGCGTGCCGAACCCCGGTGCGGGCGCGGCCGGCTGCAGTGAGGCGAACGGCGCGCCGCCGCGCCGCTGCCCCTCAACCGCGCTTCGGAATAGCCAGCCCCCTGCCCACAGCCGGCCGGGCCACGAACGCGTCGAGTGCACGCGCCACGTTCGGAAACTCGTCGAAGCCCACGAGCTCGCGCGCCTCGTAGAAGCCCACGAGATTGCGTACCCACGGGAAGATGGCGATGTCGGCGATGGTGTAGCGCTCGCCCATGACCCAGTCACGGTCCGCAAGGCGCCGGTCGAGCACGCCGAGCAGGCGCTTCGATTCGGCCACGTAGCGGTCGCGCGGGCGCTTGTCCTCGTAGTCCTTGCCGGCAAACTTGTTGAAGAAGCCGAGCTGGCCGAACATCGGTCCGATTCCGCCCATCTGGAACATCAGCCACTGCACGGTCTCGTAGCGCGCCGCCGCGTCTGTCGGGATGAACTGGCCGGTCTTGTCGGCCAGGTAGAGCAGGATGGCGCCCGACTCGAACAGCGCCAGCGGTTGGCCGCCCGGTCCGTCGGGATCGAGGATCGCGGGAATCTTGTTGTTCGGATTGAGCGAAAGGAACTCGGGCGACAGCTGGTCCTGCGTCTCGAAGTTCACCAGGTGCGGCTCGTACGGCAGCCCGGTTTCTTCGAGCAGGATCGACACCTTCACGCCGTTGGGCGTGGGCAGCGAATAGAGCTGCAGCCGGTCCGGGTGGCGCGCGGGCCACTTGCGGGTGATGGAAAAGCTGGAAAGGTCGGACATGGTGATTGGTGCAGGGGAGTGACGACGCCAGTGTAGATCGCACCAGCGCGTCGCTCTTGCCGGCCTAGGGCCCGCGCCTCAGAACCGCGCCTTCAGGAAGGCCGAAGGCCCATGCATCTTGACCTTGAGGCGGGTCTCCGCCGTGCGGCTTTCGCGCGAGAGGTCGATGTTCGTCACGCCATAGGCAAACACGAGGCCGACGTTCTTCACCGGGAACCACTCGACCCCGGCCGAAGCGTTGTAGATGTTGCCGTGGAAGCGGCCGCCGCCCTTGCGCACGCCCGAGACGTCGGCGAAGAGCCGCAGGTCGGGGCTGATCGCGTGCCGTACGCCCAGTTCGAGCAGCGGCGCGATCGCGTCGTCGCTGCCGCCCTCGTTGATGGTGCCGACGCGGCCATTGACCGCGACGATCGCGTTCGCGTTGCTGTCGATGCGGTAGTAAGCGGCGCCCGCGCCGAGGCCGAACACGGTGTTGCCCGAGCCCATCCACCACTTGTACGAAAGCTTGGCGAACTCGAGCTTGACGTCGATGTTGGCATTGCCCAACGCATTGACCGTGCCGAAGCCGCCGATGGATTCGCTGCCCGCAGCCTGACCGAAGTAGTCGCGCTTGTAGCGGTAGTAGTCGAACGAGAAACCGTGGTTGTCGCCCAGGAGCATGTCGGCCGTGATGCGCGGCATGGTCACACGGCCGGGCTCGAGGTCGCGCGTGCGCAGCGTACCGCTGTAGGCCGAAGTGACCGATGCATTGAACTTGGGTTCGGCGCTGAAGGCACCGACCGAGAAACTGAAGCGGTCGAGTGCAGGCGACGGCTCGGCCCACGCAAGGGCGGGTGCACAGAGAAAGCCGACACCGGCCAGTGCGCCCAATGTCGTCAGCCGGGCAGGGTTGGCGAATGGGTGGGAGCGGAGCAACAGCATTGAATGAAATCCTTCGACAGGCAAATAAAAGGCCTCGGGCCCGCGTGCTGCTTCATGCACGCGATGCTGCCGGGCAACGCTCCCCTTTGAATGCCTCCAGGCTACCGGCGCTTGCCGAGGTACCCCATGCGCAGTTTGCCGTTGTGTATGTAGGACGTTGTCGACCCACGCCCCAGGACGAGCAAGAAAGTATCAACGTGGCCGCGAAGGCGATGCTGCGGCACCGGGCCAGAGCTTCACGAGTCCCGTCGACAGCGCCACGCCGCAGACGATGACCGCCGCGCAGATCAGCATCCACTGCGTGATGTTCTCGCCGAGGAACACCGCGCCGTAGAACACCGCGAACACCGGCACCAGGAAGGTGACGGTCAGTGCCCGCGCCGGGCCGGCGTTGGCGATCAGGCGGAAGAACAGGATGTAGGCGAGGCCGGTGCACGCAATGCCGAGCGCCAGCAGTGCGAGCCAGGCGCGCAGGCTCGGCATCTGCGTGGGCCAGAACCACAGCGCCGGCAGCGCGAGAAACAGCGTCGCGCCGATCTGGCTGCCGGTGGCCGTGGCGAGAGCGGGCACGCCGCCGAGGAAGCGCCGCGTCGCGCTGGCGGCCACGCCATAGCTCGCGCAGGCCCCAAGGCACGCCAACACCGCCCACAGCGCCGCATGGTTGTCGGCACCGGCATGCAGGCCGGCGCTGCGGCTCGCGAGCATGGCCACGCCGGCGAAGCCGATGACGAGGCCCACGATGCGCGAGCCGTCGGGCCGGTCGCGAAACCAGGCCCAGGCCACGAGCGCGCCGAACATCGGCACCGTGGCATTGAGCACCGCGGCCAGGCCGCTGTTGATGGTCAGCAGCGCAAAACAGAACAGCGCGAACGGAATGCCCGAATTCAGCACGCCGATGGCCATCGACGCCTTCCAGTGCGTGGCGAGCGCGGGGCCATGGCCGCGAATGAACAGCAGCGGCAGCAGGAACAGCGTCGCCACACCGACGCGAACCGCCGCGGCGGGCAGCGCGCCGAATTCCGCCGCGCCGATGCGCATGAACAGGAACGAGGCGCCCCACAGCGCGCCCAGCAGCACGAGGTCGACGAGCCATCCCTTGGGCCGGGTGGCGGGGTTGGGCGCGGTGTCGTTGTTCGTTGTGCTCATGGGGCGTCGAATATCGCACGGCTCGCCCGTTCGAGCTCGAGCAGCGCGGTCTTGCGTTCGAGGCCGCCCGCGTAGCCCGTGAGCGAGCCGTCGGCACCGAGCACCCGGTGGCAGGGCACGATCACACTGATCGGATTGCGCCCGACCGCCGCGCCGACCGCACGCACCGCGGCCGGGTTGCCGACATGTGCGCTCAGCGTGCCGTAGCTCAGCGTCTGGCCGGCGGGAATGTTGCGGAGCGCTCGCCACACGCTCTGCTGGAACGCGGTGCCATGCGACAGATCGAGCGTCACGTCGAAGCTGCTGCGCCGCCCCGCGAAGTAGTCGCGCAGCTGCGCGCCCGCCTCGACGAGCACCGGATGGTCGTCGCGTGTCTGCCAGCCCGTGGTGTCGGGCCAGTGGCGCTGCTGGTCGAACCAGACGCCCGCGAGGCCCTGGTCGGTGGCTGCCATCGTGATGCCGCCGAGCGGCGTGTCGATGTGCGAGGTGTAGATGGTCTTGCTCTTGAACTTCATGGCGTTTCAGGCTGCGGGGCCTGCCGTTGAGGGTTGGCTGTCGAAGGAAACTGCGGCGCCGGCCGAAGGCGGCGCGGCTGGCGTTGGCGCATGCCAGGCGCGCAGCACCGCATAGCTGCGCCAGGGCCGCCATGCCTGCGAAGCCTCGCTCGCGGCGCGCGCGGTACCCACGCCGAGCGCCTTCTGCAGCGCGATGTCGCCGGCCGGGAACGCGTCGGGCCAGCGCAGCGCGCGCATCGCGATGTACTGCGCAGTCCAGTCGCCGATGCCGGGAAGCGCCTGCAGCGCGGCGATGGTCGACGGCACGTCGGCGCCTGCATGCAGCGCGAGCCGGCCCGCGGCCACTTCGCGCGCGATGGCCTGCAGCGCCGCCTGGCGTTGCCGCACGATGCCGAGCTGGCCGAGCGCATCGCCGCTCGCGGCCGCCAGCGCGGCGGGCGTGGGGAACAGCCGGTCGAGGCCCTCGATCGGCGTTGCCAGCGGTTCGCCGAAGGCCTCGACCAGCCGCGAGCCGAGCGTGCGCGCCGCGGCCACCGTGACCTGCTGGCCGAGCACCGCGCGCACCGCGAGTTCGAAGCCGTCGAGCGTGCCGGGCACGCGCAAGCCGTCGCCGTGCGGAAAAGCGCCGTGCAGCGTGGCGTTGATCGCCATCGGCTCGGCATCGAGGTCGAACATCGCACGCGCGCGGCTGATGACGATCGGCAGCACCGCGGCGAGCGACTCGCTGACCGACAGCAGCATCTGCTCACGCTCGGTGTCGAAGCGCAGCTGCAGCCAGCCCGCGTGCGAGCGCGTGCCGTGCTGCACGCGCAGGGTGCGCGCGAGCCGCACGAACGCCGGCGTGTCGGCGCCCTTGGCGGGCGCCTTGCCGTCGACGGTCGTGGCGGCCTCGACGCCGCGCAGCGCACGCCGCGCGAAGAAGCCGAGCATCGCGTGCACGTCGTAGGGCGGGCGATAGCCCAGCCGCACCTCGATGGCCTGGCCCTCGCCGCTCTCGGCGCCGCCGGCTCGCCGCAGCGCGCTCGGGTTGAGCCCGTAGTGCGCGAGGAACGCGGCATTGAAGCGACGCACGCTCGCGAAGCCGCTCGCCAGCGCCACCTGCGTCATCGGCAGCCGGGTGTCGGCAATCAGCTGCTTGGCGGCCAGCAGGCGGCGCGTCTGGAGGTACTGCAGCGGCGAGACGCCGAACTGCACCTCGAAGATGCGGCGCAGGTGGCGGTCGCTCACGCCGAGCCGAGCGGCAATCTGCGCGGCGCCGGGGCCTTCTTCTGCCCAGGCGTCGGGCTCGTCGATAAGCCGCGCGGCCTGCAGCGCGAGGATGCGCGAGGCGTCCTCGGTCGACCAGCTCGCCGCGCGGGGCGCGAGTTCGGGCCGGCAGCGCAGGCAGGGGCGGAAGCCCTCGGCCTCGGCCTGGGCCGCGTGACGGAAGAAGCGGCAGTTCTCGCGCCGCGGCAGCTTCACGCGGCACACCGGCCGGCAGTAGATGCCGGTGGAGGTCACGGCGGTGAAGAAGCGGCCGTCGAAGCGCGCATCGTGCGTCTTCATCGCGAGGTAGCAGGCGTCGCTCTCGAGCGTGTCGGCGGATGCAGGAAGGTGGGGCATGAACGGATGATATGGTTTCGACTGGTTTCAACTGGCCGTTTTCGGACATCTGGGTGCGGAAGCGCTTGCCTACAATGGCCGGTCTTCCAAACCGACAGGACCGTCTCTTCATGCAACTCAGTGCGTCGATCTTCAAGGCCTACGACATCCGGGGCGTGGTGCCGGTCACGCTCGACGCCGAGGTCGCGGAAGCGCTCGGTCGGGCCTTCGGCAGCGCCGCCCGCGCCGCCGGCGAAACGGCCGTGGCCGTGGGCCGCGATGGCCGCCTTTCGGGGCCGGCGCTGTGCGAAGCACTGATCAAGGGGCTGGTGGCCACGGGCGTCGAAGTGATCGACGTCGGCGCAGTGACCACGCCCATGCTCTATTTCGCGGCCCACACGCTCTGCCGCAGCGGCATCCAGGTGACGGGCAGCCACAACCCCAAGGACTACAACGGCTTCAAGATGGTGCTCGCAGGGCGCGCCATCTACGGCGACGAGATCCAGGGCCTGCGCAAGGTCATCGAAGACGGCAGCGCGAAGCTCGCGCCCGGCGGCAGCGTGCGCAAGGTCGACGTGACCGAGGCCTACACCGCGCGCATCGTGGGCGATATCCGGCTCGCACGCCCGCTCAAGATCGTGGTCGACTCGGGCAACGGCATCGCCGGCGCGTCGGCGCCCGCCATCTTCCGCGCCATCGGTTGCGAAGTGACCGAACTCTTCAGCGAGGTCGACGGCGACTTCCCCAACCACCATCCCGATCCGAGCAAGCCCGAGAACCTCAAGGACCTGATGGCCGCACTGGCCGCAGGCGACGCCGAGCTGGGCCTGGCCTTCGACGGCGACGGCGACCGCCTTGGTATCGTCACCAAGGACGGCCAGAACATCTTCCCCGACCGCCAGATGCAGCTCTTCGCGCAAGACGTGCTGTCGCGCGTGCCGGGCGGCACCATCATCTACGACGTGAAGTGCTCGCAACGCCTCGGTCCGGCCATCGAGGCCGCCGGCGGCAAGCCGATGATCTACAAGACCGGCCACTCGCTGATCAAGGCCAAGATGAAGGAAATCGATTCGCCGCTCGGCGGCGAGATGAGCGGCCACATCTTCTTCAAGGAACGCTGGTTCGGCTTCGACGACGGCACCTACGCGGGCTGCCGGCTGCTCGAGATTCTCAGCAAGACGCCGAACGCGAGCGATGCGCTCAATGCACTGCCCACCAGCTTCTCGACGCCCGAACTCAACGTGAAGTGCGCCGAAGGCGAGCCGCATGCGGTGGTCGAGAAGCTGGTGGACATCGCCAGTTTCGCGGCGCCCGCGGTGGTCTCCACGATCGACGGCCTGCGCGTCGACTGGCCCGACGGCTTCGGCCTGATCCGCGCCTCCAACACCACGCCGGTGCTGGTGCTGCGCTTCGAGGGCCAGACCGACGCGGCGCTCGACCGCATCCGCGACGAGATGCTCGCGCTCCTCAGGACCGTGAAGGCCGACGCGACGCTCGCCGAAGCGTCGCATTAGGCCGGACAGACCGTGCGTTCGTTGGCGCTGCGCCTCTACGGCCTTTTCACCACTGCTGTGCAACCGCTGGTTCGCCGCAAGCTGCGGCGGCGTGCGGTGGCCGAGCCCGGCTATGCCGTCGCCGTGGAGGAGCGCTTCGGCCACTATGACGAGGCGGTCACCGGCGAGGCCCAGTGCTGGGTGCATGCCGTATCGTTGGGCGAAACGCGCGCGGCCGCGATCCTGATTGCGGAATTGCGGCGGCAGTATCCCGGCATTCCGATCCTGCTCACGCACGGCACCGCTACCGGCCGCGAAGAGGGCGCCAAGCTGCTCGAGCCCGGCGACACGCAGGTCTGGCAGCCGTGGGACACACCGGGTGCCGTTGCGCGCTTCCTCGACCGCTTTCAGCCGCGCATCGGCGTGCTGATGGAGACCGAGGTCTGGCCCGTGATGGCCGCCGCCTGCAAGGCGCGGCGCATCCCGCTGGTGCTGGCCAATGCGCGCCTCAACGAGAAATCGCTGGCCGCCGCCGAACGCCTCTCGTGGCTCGCGCGGCCTGCATACTCGGCGCTGGCGGCCGTGTGGGCACAGACCGAGGCCGATGCGCACCGGCTGGTTTCACTGGGCGCCAAGGTGGCCGGCATCTACGGCAACCTCAAGTTCGATGCCGCGCCCGATGCGCGCCAGCTCGCCACGGCCGTCAAGCTGCGCGAGCACCTGCCCAAGCCGATGGTGATGCTCGCGAGCTCGCGCGATGGCGAGGAACGCATGTTGCTCGAGATGCTCAAGCGCTTCGGCGCCACCGAACCCGTGCCGCCCGAGCAGGGCGCCGTCCGTTCCATCGCGCGGCGCGTGCACGAGGTGCAATGGATGATCGTGCCGCGCCATCCGCAGCGCTTCGACGAAGTCGCCGCGCTGATCGAGGCGCAGGGCTTCGCGGTGGCACGCCGCAGTGCGGCGGGCGCGCCGGTCGATGGGGAGATCTGGCTCGGTGACTCGCTCGGCGAGATGGCGCTCTACTACGGCCTGGCCGATGTCGCTCTGCTCGGCGGCAGCTTCGAGCCGCTCGGCGGCCAGAACCTGATCGAGGCGGCGGCCTGCGGCTGCCCCGTGGTCATGGGGCCCTCGACTTTCAACTTTGCCGAGGCGGCCGAGCTGTCGCTTGCAGCTGGCGCCTCGCTGCGCGTCGAGGGAATGGAGCAGGCGGTGACCGCCGCGCTCAAGTTGGTCGAGAACCCTGAGCGCCGGGCCACCATGGCCGAAGCGGCGCTGGGTTTCTCGTCGGCCAACCGCGGCGCCGCCGAGCGCACGGCTGCGGCGGTGCTGGCCATCGCGCAGGCGGCCGACCCGGCGGCAGGCGCCGACGCACCGATCGACGGCGAGTCCGAGCGCGCGGAGCCGACGCTCGACTGATGCGCCGGTGCCGGCGTATCAGCGCACCGGCGGATTCAGGATCACCGGCGGCGGCGGTGCCGTCGGCATGGCGGGCGGCGGCGGATTGAAGGGCTGCACCGGCACCGGCGGCACCACCGGAACGCGCGGCGGCGCGACCGGCGACGAGGGCGCAGTGGTCGGTGGCCGTTCACCAAGTGAAGACGGCGCCGCGGACGTGCTGCCGTTCGTTGCCAGCGTGGCATTGATCGCGTCGAGGTCGCCGACCGTCAACGTGCCATTGGCCTGTCGCAGCTGCAGGTGCCCCAGCAGCACGTTGTAGCGCGCCTGGGCCAGGTCGCGTTTGGTCTGGAACAGCTGGCTCTGTGAATTGAGCACATCGATGTTGATGCGCACGCCCACCTGGTAGCCCAGCCGATTGGCATCGAGCGCGCTCTGGCTCGAGGCCTCGGCCGCCTCGAGCGCCTTCACCTGTCCGGCCCCCGACACGAGCCCGAGATAGGCCGCGCGCGTGGCCTGAGCCACGCTGCGGCGCGTGCCCTCGAGCACGCTGCGCGACTGGTCTTCGAGCGCGAGCGTTTCCTTGACGCGGTTCTCGGTGGCGAAGCCCGCGAACAGCGGCAGGTTGAACACCACGCCCACCGTGGCGGCATTGATGCGCGTGCCCACGGTGCTGGTGCTGGTACCGTCGGGGTTGCGCGTGATGTTGTAGCCGAGGTTCGCATCCAGCGTGGGCTTGTGGCCCGCCTTGGCCTTCTCGGTTTCCAGCCCCGCCACGTCCACGCCGAGCTGCGCCTGGCGGATGGCGGGGTGCGCCGCTTCAGCCTGCGCCACCCAGGCCTCGATATTGGCCGGCGTGGCCGTCGGCAACGCCACGGGCTGCGCAAGCGGCACCGGCACGCTGCCCGGGCGGCCGACGAGCTGGTCGAGCACCACCTTCTTCACCTGCAGGTCGTTCTCGGCCGCGATCTCCTGCGCGATGACGAGGTCGTAGCGCGCCTGTGCCTCGCGCGTGTCGGTAATGGTCGAGGTGCCGACCTCGAAGTTGCGCTTCGCCGATGCGAGCTGTTCGGCCACGGCCGTTTTCTGCGCCCGCACCAGCGCGAGGCTGTCCTGGCTCGCGAGCACGTCGAAGTAGGCCTGGCTCACGCGAACGATCAGGTCCTGCTCGGCCTGCGTGAACACCGCCTCTGCAATCTCGGCCTGGCGCTTGCCCTGCTCGTAGGTGGCCCAGGCGGCGGGGCGGTAGAGTGGCTGCGTCGCATTGATGCCGATGTTCTGCGTGCTGAAGTCGCGCGGCGTGGTGTTGCCGCGGCCGGCACCGGTGAGCGTGTCGATGTCGATGTTGCTGCGGTTCACGCCGGCCGTGAGCCCGACGGCCGGAAGGATGCCGGCCCTGGCCTGCGCGGCGCGCGCGAGATTGGCTTCGTACTGTGCGCGGGCGCCCTGGTACGAGGCGTCGAAGCCGCGCGCGGATGCGTAGAGTTCGTTCAGTGTCTGGCCCTGGGCCGGCAGTGCGAGCAGCGTGGCAAAGAGCGTTGCGAGTGCTGCGGAAAGAGGCAGGAGCCTGGGCCTGGCGGGCATTGAACGTCCTTGAAGAAAATGTCGATCAGTAGCGTGGCACCGACGGGTCGTGCTGCGCCGACCAGGCGTCGATGCCGCCCGCCACGTTGGCGAGTGCTGCAAAGCCGTTCTGGCTCAGGAACGCGGCCACGCGCTGGCTGCGCGCGCCGTGGTGGCAGAGGCAGGCGATGCGCTGGCCCGGGTCGAGCTCGGAGACCCGTGCGGGGATCTCGTTCATCGGAATGGCGACGAGCGTGAAGCCCTGCTGCGGCGCGACGCTCGCGGTCTGCAGCTCCCAGGGCTCACGCACGTCGAGCAGCACCGGCGGCGCGT
The DNA here is from genome assembly GCF_057656815.1 of Variovorax sp. Soil_C_39. Classification (NCBI taxonomy): domain Bacteria; kingdom Pseudomonadati; phylum Pseudomonadota; class Betaproteobacteria; order Burkholderiales; family Comamonadaceae; genus Variovorax; species Variovorax sp. Soil_C_39. The sequence continues at coordinate 447,976 of NZ_JBDGJQ010000001.1, read as the reverse complement.
CGGGGTTCTGCGCGAACCAGGCGGCCAGCTCGGCGGGGCGGACTTGATCGATCATCGGATGGCCTGCCGGTTCAGAACGAGAACCGCGAGGGCTCGGGGAAATTGAGCAGGCGCGGCGCCACGGTGTCCCAGGGCTGGACCGTGTCCCACTTGCTCTCGCTGGTGCGCGTGACGAAATGGGCACGCATCATCGGTTCTTCGCCCACGATCGCGCCGAGGCGGCCGCCGACCTTGAGCGAACCTAGCAGGTTCTGCGGAATGCGCGCGACCGAACCACTGAGCACGATCACGTCGAAGCTCGGGCCGCTCGGCAGCGGCACTGCGCCGTCGGCGTTGCGCACCTCGACGTTGGCAACGCCGTTCTGGCGCAGCGTCTCGGCGGCGCGGGCGGCCAGCACCGGGTCGATCTCGAGCGTGAGCACCTGCGCCGCGCGTTGCGCGAGCAGGGCGGCCATGAAGCCCGAGCCGGTGCCGATCTCGAGCACGGACTCGTGCTTCTGCACATGCAGGTCCTGCAGCATGCGGGCCTCGACCTTGGGCGAGAGCATGACCTGGCCCGGCACGCTGCCGTCGCCGAGCGGGAGCTCCATGTCGAAGAAGGCCAGTCCGCGGTGCGCGGGCGGCACGTACTCTTCGCGCTGGATTGCGGCGAGCAGCTCGAGGATCTCCAGGTCCAGCACATCCCAGGGCCGGATCTGCTGTTCGATCATGTTGAAGCGCAGGCGCTCGAGGTCGGGGGTGGGGTTCATGGCAGGCTTTTCCTTGTGGGGCTCAGGACAAACCTTCAATTTTAGGTGGCCCGGCCAGGGTCCGCCCGGCGCACGAGTCCGTGGAGCACGGTCTCGGCCTGGGTTTCGATGAACTTTGCGGGGTCGAGTGCGACTTCGCCGTCGACGCAGACCATGGCGGAGTGCTTCCAGAGCATCAGGAACACCATCGGTGCCACCACCGCATAGATGGCGTGGTCGACGTCGACCGGTGCGAACTCGCCGCTGTCGATGCCGCGCTGAAGAATGCGCCGCAGCAGCTGGTGGCCCGGGCGGACCACCTCGTTGCGATAGAACTCGGCCAGCTCGGGAAAATTGGCGCCTTCGCTCATCATGAGCTTGGTCAGGCCCGACGCCTTGGTCATGCCGACCCGCTCCCACCACACGCGCATGCAATAACGCAGCATTTCGGCGGTCGTGCCCTCGAAGGCCTCGAACTCCAGGTTCCATTCGGAAAAACGGCCGCTGAGGTTCTCGACCACCACCGCCTTGAAGAGCTCTTCCTTGCTCGGGAAGTAGAGGAACAGGGTGCCCTTGGAGACCCCCGCGCGTGCCGCGACTTCCTCGGCGCGGGTGGCCGCGAAACCCTTCTCGACGAACAGGTCGAGCGCCGCCGCGAGCAGTTCGCCCGGACGCGCCTCCTTGCGGCGCTCGCGCTTGGCGCGGACCGGGCAGATCTTGTCGGCAAGGGAGCGGGGACTGGGCATGATTTTAATGACTCGCGGGTTAGTAATGTAGTGACCCGCGCCCGGTCCGTCAACCCGCGACAATATCGGGTTCCGATTTTTTCCACCTGCCGGTTCCCTCCCTTGTACTTCGCTCGCCCTGCACCTCGGCGTCCGGCCTTGCCGGCGCGCATGCTCGCCGTGCTGCTGGTGGTGGCGCTGTGGTTCGCGGGTTCGCTCGGGCTGGTGCACCGCTCGTTGCACATGCCGGGGCTGGCACAGGCCGCGGTGGCAACGGCCACTGCGCACGCGGAGTTCGACCATCACGGTCATCATCACCACGACCGCGCGCACGCATCCGATGGGCTTGCCAAGCTGTTCGGGGACCATTCGGACGCCGATTGCCGGCTCTACGACCAGTTGTCGGACGGCGCGGGTGTGCCCGGCGTGCCGATGTTGATGCTCCCCGTGCTGCTGCCCTCGGCCACCTTCGCCTGGCTGCAGGGCGAGGCACTCGCGCGCTGGGTCGCGCTGTTCGACGCACGCGGCCCGCCTTCCGCTCGCTGAATCCCTCCGTGTTCGACGGCTGCCCCCGCACTGCGGTCGGCGGCCGGTCGCCCCCTGGTTCAACGAGTGTTCATCATGATTCCCAATTTCCGTCGCAACGCCATCGGCGCTGCCGTCCTTTCGCTCGCGTCGCTGGCCGCCATGGCCCAGACTGCTGCCTCTTCCACCGGCAACGCCACCGCGGCGCCGAGCCTGCCCGAGATCGCCGTCACCGGCAATCCGCTCGGCGCCACCGACCTGATCGCGCCCACCGCCACGCTCTCGGGCGATCGGCTGCTGATGCGCTCCGAGTCGACGCTCGGCCAGACGCTCGACACGCTGCCCGGCGTGAGCAGCAGCTACTTCGGCCCGAACGCGAGTCGCCCGATCATCCGCGGGCTCGATGGCGACCGCATCCGCATCCTGCAGAACGGCGGCGGCGCGCTCGATGCCTCGGCGCTGAGTTACGACCATGCGGTGCCGGTCGACGCGCTGGTCACCGAGCGCATCGAGGTGCTGCGCGGGCCGTCGGCGCTGCAGTACGGCGGCAGCGCAGTGGGCGGCGTGGTCAACGCGATCGACAACCGCATTCCGTCCGAGCCGATCGATGGGTTCGGCGGCCGCGCCGACCTGGGCTATTCGAGCGGCAACAAGGAGAAGAACGGCGGCGTGCTGCTCGAGGGCGGCAACGGCCGCTTCGCGCTGCACGTCGATGCATTCAACCGCGATTCGAAGGACGTTTCGGTGCCGATCGATCTCGAATGCGCCAAGCCCGGGCGCCCGGGGCTTGCGCGCAAGATCTGCAATTCGGCCAACGAAGCGCACGGCGGCGCCCTGGGCGGCACGCTGTTCTTCGACCAGGGCTGGATCGGCGCCTCGGCCAGCACCTACCGCAGCAACTACGGCACCGTGGCCGAGGACGAGGTGACCATCGGCATGAGGTCCGACCGCTATGCGCTCGAAGGCGAATGGCGCCCGGGCGGCTTCATCAGCAGCGTGCGCGCCAAGTTCAGCCACACCGACTACCGCCACACCGAGTTCGAAGGCCGCGAGGCCGGCACCACGTTCTCGAATGTCGGCAACGACCTGCGCATCGAGGCGCGCCACCAGAAGATCGGCAACCTCGAGGGCCTGGTCGGGTTCAGCAGCGAACGCAGCCGCTTCGCCGCGGACGGCGCGGAAGCCTTCGCGCCGCACAGCCGCACGCGCTCCGATGCTCTGTTCCTGCACGAGGAACTCGGCACCTCCTGGGGCCGCCTGAGCTTCGGCGCGCGCACCGAGCGCGTTCGCGTCGCGTCGTTCGGCTATCCCGACGATCCCTCCGTCACGCGCTTCGCGATCGGCGAGCGCAGCTTCAACCCGCACAGCGCCGCCATTGGTGCGCTGGTGAACCTGACTCCGCAATGGCAGCTGACCTCGAACCTCGCCTACACCGAGCGGGCGCCGAAGGACTACGAGATGCTGGCCAACGGCCCCCACCTGGCCACGGTGGCCTGGGAGGTCGGCAACCCGGCGCTCGACAAGGAGCGCTCGACGGGTTTCGACGTCGGCGCGCAATGGAAGTCGGGCGCCAACACCGCGCGCGTCAATGCGTACGTCACGCGCTTTCGCAACTACATCGGCCTGACCGCCTCGGGCCGCACGCTCGACGAGGAAGGCGAGGTGGTGACCGATCCGGAGGCGACCGACACGCTGGCCGAATACCGCTACAACAGCGTGCGCGCGCGCTTCACCGGCATCGAGGCGAGCGGCAACCTGCGCCTGCTGGGCACCGACGGTTTTGCGCGCATGGCCGATGCCGGCACGCTCGACCTCGAATGGCGCGGCGACATCGTGCGTGCGCGCAACCTCGACACCGGCGAGCCGCTGCCACGCATCGCGCCGTTGCGCCTGGGAGCCACGCTGGCCTACGGCAACGGCCCGTGGAGCGCGCGCTTCGGCTTCGACTACAACGCGGCGCAGCGCCGCGTGCCGGGCGTGGGTGCGCGCGAGACGGATGCCTTCACGCTGTGGAACGCATCGATCGCCTACCGCATGAAGGTGCAGCGCGTGAACCTCACCTGGTATGCGCGCATCGACAACATCGGCAACAAGCTGGCCTACAGCCCGACGTCGATTCTGACCACCACCGTCTACCCGAACGCGCCACTGCCGGGTCGTTCGCTCAAGGTCGGGTTGCGCGCGATGTTCTGACGGGGGGCTCGGCTATCCTCGGCCGGTGAATTCCTTCGTCATTTCTTCGCTGCTGCCGGTCGTGCTGCTGATCGGTGCCGGCTACCTTGCCGGCAAGCGCCGCTGGATCGGCGGCGCGGCCGTCAAGGACCTGTCCAACCTGATCTTCCTGCTGCTCGCGCCGGCACTGCTGTTCCGTGCGATGAGCACGGTGCGCGTGGAAGAACTGAGCCTCAAGCCGGTGGCCGCGTACTTCATCGCCTCGGGCCTGCTGTTCGCGGCCACGCTCGCGCTGCGCGGCTTCAACCGCTCGGCCGCGGTCGTCGCGCTGGCCAATACCTACAGCAACACCGTGATGATCGGCATCCCGCTCGTCGGCCTGGCCTACGGCGGCCCGGGGATGGTGGTGCTGCTCACGCTGATCTCGCTGCATTCGCTGGTGCTCTTGACGAGCGCGACCGTGGTGCTCGAACTCGCCGTGGCACGCGAGCAGGCGGCGGGCGCGGGCGGCGGTGCGCAGCCGCAGCGTGCGATGGCCCGCACGGTGCTGCGCGCTTTGCGCAACGCCATCGTCCATCCGGTGCCGATCCCGATCATTGCGGGCCTGCTGTTCGCGCAGACCGGCCTGGTCATGCCCGAGGCCATCGACAAGCCGATCCAGTTGCTCGGCCAGGCCTTCGGTCCGGTGGCGCTCGTGATGGTCGGCATCACCGTGGCGCTCACGCCCATCGGCCGGCACTGGCGCGGTGCGATGGCGCAGGCGCTGGTGAAGAACCTGCTGCATCCGCTGCTGGTGGCCGGCATCGGCCTGTTGCTCGGCGTGCGCGGCATCCCGCTCACGGTGATGGTGGTGGCGGCGGCGCTGCCGATTGGCGCCAACGTGTTCCTGTTCTCGCAGCGCTACCGCACTTCCGAAGACCTCGTTACGGCGAGTGTGGCGATGTCGACCGTGCTGGCCCTGGCCACGCTCACGCTCGTGATGACGCTGGTGCACTGGCTGCCCTGAGGCATTTCTAGCCGCCGTTCTTGCGCACGTGATGGGTGCCTATGCCGTTCGGCAGGGTGGCCATTTGGCGAGATGGCGCAGCGCGCCGGCCGCTTTACAGTCGCTCGCAGATGATTCACCAGGCGCGGTCTTCGCGGTTTCTCGCCATGGCGCCGATCGCGATGGTGACGGCGCTGTGCGGTGCCGTGCCCTCGGCGGCGGCCCCGGCGGCCGGTACCAAGCCGTGCCGGACGCCGTGCCTCGCCATCAAGGCGCCGCCTGTCAGTTCGGTCGAAGCGCCGCCCGCGGCCAGGCCGGTGTCCAGGACGAGGCCGCAACCCGCGGCTGAGTCGAAGCAACAGCCGCCGGCTTCGCTGGAGGTCGCCAGGAAGGCGCCGCCCCCGAAGCGCTGTACCGACATCAACATGCGCGCGGCCGTGGGCGAGCCGCTGTCGGACGAGGACATGAAGATCTTGAGGAGCCAATGCTGATGATGAAGACCCAACCGACGATCGGCTCGGCGCTGCGCGCCTGGGCGCTCGCTGCCGCTGCCGTGCTGCTGGGCGCTGCCTGCGCGCACCGGCCGGCACCGACCGGCGCCATGCCGTTCGACCAGGCCGTGAACCAGGCGGTGGACGATCTGATCGTCCAGACGCAGAAGCTGCCGGCCTTCCTGGCCAAGGTCGAGTCGTCGGTCACGCAGCGCCGCATCGTGATCGACCCGCTGCTCGATGGTGCGAGCGGCCAGCAGACCGAGGTCACGCGCGTGGCCGAGCAGCGCATCGTGCAGCGCATGCAGTCGCAGTTCAAGCAGTTCACCGTCAGTCCGTTCAACAATGCCGAGATCGAGCGTGCGCAATACGTGCTGAACGGCACGCTGGTGCGCGACAAGGAGGCCGCGGACAGCCGCTACCGGCTCAACCTTGCGCTGACCGAGATCAAGAGCGGCGTGGTGATCGCGCAGTCGGTGGCGCGCATCAGCGATGCGAGCCTCGACACGCGGCCCACGGCCTTCTTCCGCGACAGCCCCGTGAACCCGAAGGACCGCGGCGTGGAGGGCTACATCCGCACCGCCGAGACGCAGCCTGGCCAGCCGGCCGATGCGCTCTACCTCGAGCGGCTGCCGACCTCGACGGTGTTGCAGGAAGCCACCGCCGCCTACGAGGCCGGCCGCATGAGCGAAGCCCTGAGCCGCTACGAGGCCGCATCGCGTCGTGCCGATGGGCAGCAGCTGCGCGTCTACAGCGGGCTCTATCTCACGCAGGCCCAGCTCGGCCGCACGGCCGATGCGGAGAAGACCTTCGGCACCCTGGCCCGGCTCGGGCTCGAGACCAACAACCTGAGCGTGAAGTTTCTGTTCAAGCCCGGCTCGACCGACTTCATGGCCGATCCGAAGATCAGTTCGGCCTACCCGATGTGGCTGAGGCAGATTGCGCGCCAGGCGGCGCAGATCGACACCTGCGTGGTGGTCGCCGGCCACACCAGCCGCACCGGCTCCGAGGCGGTGAACGAGCGGCTGTCGCTGCAGCGTGCGGTCTACGTGAGGAACCGGCTCGTGGGCGAGGCGCCGCCGCTCGCGAGAAAGCTGCGCGAGTCGGGCATGGGCTTCCGCGAGAACATCGTGGGCACCGGCGCCGACGATGCGAGCGATGCGCTCGACCGCCGCGTGGAGTTCAAGGTTGCCTCATGTGAGGCTTGACCCACCTTACGGGGCGAGTCGCTCGCGCAGCCAGGCACCGTCTTCCAGCCGGTAGCGCAGCCGGTCGTGCAGGCGGCTCTTGCGGCCTTGCCAGAATTCCCAGCGATCGGGCACGAGCCGGTAGCCGCCCCAGTGCGGCGGACGCGGCGGCGACAGCAGGTGCCGTGCGGCGGCCGCGGCGGCGTTCTTCACGAGCACGTCGCGACCGCTGATGACCTCGCTCTGCGGGCTGGCCCATGCACCGATGCGCGAGTCGAGTGGCCGGCTCGCGAAGTAGGCGTCGCTTTCCTCGGCGCTTGCCTTCTCCACCCGGCCCTCGATGCGCACCACGCGCTCCAGCTCGACCCAGTGGAACTGCAGCGCCGCATACGGGTTGCCCGCGAGCTCGCGGCCCTTGCGGCTTTCGTAGTTGGTGTACCAGACGATGCCGCGCGCGTCGAAACCCTTGATGAGCACGATGCGGCTCGATGGCCGCAGGTCGCCGCCTACGGTGCACAGCGTCATGGCGTTGGGTTCCGGGAGCTGGGCATCGATGGCTTCGCCGAGCCAGCGTTCGAACTGCTTCGACGGATCGCCGTCGCTGTGGGTCTCGCCGAGTTCGGCGCGCTCGTAGCTCTTGCGCAGCGCGGCCAGGCTTTCGTTGGTGAGTGGGGCGGTCATGGCGGGATTGTTGCGCATGCGGAGATACTCGGCGCATGGCAACGGCGAATGCAGCATCCCCGACGGTGATCGTGCTGGCCTCGGGCCGCGGCGAGCGATTCATCGCGGCCGGCGGCACGGGCTCCAAGCTCCAGGCGCCGCTCGCGGGCAGGCCGATGCTCCAGCGCACGATCGATGCGGTGCGCGCGAGCGGACTGCCCTGGCACCTCGAGGATGCGGGGCACCCGGGCATGGGCGATTCGATCGCCGCCGCGGTGCGGGCCACGCCCGATGCGGCGGGCTGGCTCATCCTGCCGGGCGACCTGCCGCTGGTGCTGCCCGAGACGCTGCGCAAAGTGGCGGGCGCGCTCGCGGACCCGGTACGTGCGGTGCAGCCGCACTACCGCGGCGAGCGCGGCCATCCGGTGGGCTTCGGTGCCGGCTGTCGGGCGCAGCTCGCGGCGCTGCAGGGGCCGTCGGGTGCCGCATCGGTGCTCAAGGCCATGCGCGCCGTCGACGCGGTCGCCGAGCTCGAGGTGGACGATGCCGGCATCGTGACCGACATCGACACACCCGAAGCCCTGGCGCGCGCCGAGGCGCTCTGGCGCCAAAGGACATAACCCCGCCCGGAAGCGGCGCCGGGGCGCTCAGCGCCGCGTGATCACCGCGCAGGCGGTGCGGGGGCCCGAGTTGCCCGCCGGCTGGCTCGTGAAGTCGTCGCGATCGCGGTGCACCACGAGCGCACGGCCCACCACGTTGTTCGGAGCGCCCTCGGTCAGCGAGATCGCATGGTTGTCGACGCTGAAGCGCGCCACGCCCTTGGCATCGGCCACGAGGCTCGGCATTTCGCCGGCATGGCTGCCCGCCGCGGCGAACTTGCCGTGCGTGCCACCTGCGGGGTTGAAGTGGCCGCCCGAGGCGTTGCCGTTGTCGCCGCAGTCGCCCTTTTCGTGGATGTGGAAGCCATGCTCGCTGCCCGGCGCCAGGCCGCGCACTTCGCCGGCCACGCGCACGCCATGGTCGAGCGCGGTGAAGGTCACCGTGCCGCGCGTGGGGTTGGGCGAGATCGCCGCGGTGGGCATCAGTTCGGCGGCGGCGCTCGGCTTGCCGCCCATCATGGTGCCGCAGGCCGAAAGCAGGGCGCTGGCGACGAGTGCGGTACCGGTGGCGACGAAAAGACGATGGTTCATGGTTGTTCCTTGGACGGTCCGGAGGAGGGTGCAGAAGAAGGAGGAAATGAAGATTCGCCGGGCGAAGCTTCGTTCTTTTTGTCCGGAGACCCCGGAACATATACCGGAGGCGGCGTCGTCCCGCAATCGGCCGATGCCTCGGACTGCGCCTGGGCCTCCTGGGCCTGCGCCAGCGCAACCAGCCGCGCCAGCGCCGCATCGTGGATCGAATGGCGTGTCAGCTCCATCAGCGTCTGGCGCGCATAGTCGAGCGAGCTGCCGTAGCGGCCCACCGCATGGGTGAAGATGTGGCGGTAGCGGTCTTCGCTGAGTTCGCCGGTGAAGTTGGGGCTTCGCCGCGAGAGCGTGAACGCCAGCGCCCGCACCGGGCCTTCGGGGGTGTTGCACCGCAGCCATCGCGGGTCGTACACGCCCGTGGGCATCTCGCGCAGCCAGAGCCTGCGCAGCGTGTCGAGGGCTTGCGACGAAGGCACGCGGAACACCATGCCGCGGCAGCTTCCGCCCGAGAGCAGCCCGAAGACCAGGCCCGGCACCTGCACGCTGCCACGGTTGACCCGGCTCCACATCTTGAGCGCGCGGTGCCAGCCGTGCACCCAGGCCGGGCGCCGCTCCACGAAGTCGAACTCGGGGCGCCAGATCAACGAGCCATAGCCGAAGAGCCACAGGTCGTCGCGGCCGCCCCACTCGGCGATGGCCTGCGCGAGCAGGGGCGCGGGATCGCGCAGCGGACGGGGCATTGGATCCGGTCCGGGCGGGCCCGGGTCCGACACGGGATTCGGGGGGGTGGCGCCTACAATTTCACGATCATGGTTCACGACACCATTATTCATCGGCCTCTTTCCCCCCTCTCACACGGAGATCGTCCCCCCATGAGCGACCAAGACTCGCAGCAGAATTTCGTACTCGGATTTCTGGTCGCCCTGATCGCGCTGGTGCTCCTGTTCGTGGGGGGCATCGCGTTCTGGCAGCAGGGCCAGCGCGCGGCGCCCGCAGGGCCCGCGGTGGAGTTGGTGGGCGATGCTGAGCCGCCGGAGACCACCACGACCACGGTGAACGAGGTGACCGAGACCGTCACGGTGGTGGTCCCCGACGGCGCGAGCGTCCGCGTCGGCGAAGGCGTCGTGAACTTCTATTTCGCCACCGGCAGCGCCGACCTCGCACCCGGTGCGGCCGAGGCCCTGGCCACGGTGATCCATGGCGTGGAGAGCGGCCGCAAGGCGGTGGTCTCGGGCTTCCACGACACGACCGGCGATCCGGCGCTCAACGAGCGGCTGGCCAAGCAGCGCGCCGACATGGTGCGCGAGGTGCTCGTGGGGCTGGGCGTGCCGCCCGCCAAGATCGACCTGCAGCGGCCGGCGGTCACGGCCGGCTCGGGCAACGACGCGGAAGCGCGCCGGGTCGAAGTCAAGCTGGTGGACTAAGGACGCCCCCCGAAGCGCCTGCGGCGCCTCCCCCCACTGGGGGGCGCACCCGGCGGCCTGGCAAAGCCAGTTCCGCGGGTGCACTGGGCTGGAGCGCGACGATTGGCACCGCCGGGGTGACGGCTTTCGGTCTCGGCCGTGTCATCTTGGTACTATTGAATGCCAGTTCGCAGGTCGCCTACGCGACAGTGGCGGCATGCCGGCAGCGCGACCGAGAACATCCCCATGAGCACACACCCCACCGTCCTTGACGTCACCGATCGCATTCGCGAACGCAGCCGGGGGACGCGCAGCGCGTACCTCCAGCGCCTCGCCGAGATCCGCAACCGCGACCGCGGGGCCGACCGCATGGGCTGCGCCAACGTCGCGCATGCCGTGGCCGGCATTCCCGCCAACGACAAATTTCGCGTGGTGGCCGAGCGCGCACCCAACATCGGCGTCGTTACCGCCTACAACGACATGCTCTCGGCCCATGCGCCGTACCAGGGCTACCCCGACATCATCAAGCACGAGGCGCGCAGCCTCGGCGCCACCGCCCAGGTGGCCGGCGGCGTGCCGGCGATGTGCGACGGCGTCACGCAGGGCACGCCCGGCATGGAACTGAGCCTGTTCAGCCGCGACGTCATCGCCATGGGCACCGCGGTCGCGCTCACGCACGACATGTTCGACGGCGCGCTGATGCTCGGCGTGTGCGACAAGATCGTGCCCGGCCTCTTGATCGGCGCGCTGCACTTCGGCCACCTGCCCACCGTGTTCGTGCCCGCCGGGCCGATGCCCTCGGGCCTGTCGAACGGCGAGAAGTCGAAGGTGCGCGAGCAGGCGGCCCAGGGCCTCGTCGGACGGCAGGGCCTGCTCGACGCCGAGATGGCGGCCTATCACACCGTGGGCACCTGCACCTTCTACGGCACCGCCAACAGCAACCAGATGCTGCTCGAGGCCATGGGCCTGCACGTGCCCGGCACCGCGTTCATCCAGCCCGGCGACACGATGCGCGAAGCGCTCACGCGCGAGGCCGTGCGCACGGTGCTCGGCAAGGCGGGCGACAAGCCATGGCAGTGTCCGCCGATCGGCGAACTCGTCGACGAGCGCTGCATCGTCAACGCCATGGTGGCGCTGCTCGCCACGGGCGGTTCCACCAACCACCTGATCCACTGGGTGGCCGTGGCGCGTTCGGCCGGCATCGTGATCGACTGGGACGACTTCTCGCGGCTCTCCGACATCGTGCCGCTGCTCACGCGCGTCTATCCCAACGGCAGCGCCGACGTGAACGGCTTCCAGGCCGCGGGCGGTCCCGGCTTCGTCATCGGCGAACTGCTCGACGCGGGCCTCATGCATGCCGACGTGCTGACCGTGCGCGCCGGCGGCCTCCGCGAATTCGCGAGCATCCCAGCGCTGGCGGGCGACGGCCGGCTGGCCTGGCATGTGGCGGCGCCCTCGAAGGACGAAGCCATTGCACGGCCGGTGCGCGAGCCCTTCAGCGCCACCGGCGGCCTGAAGCTGCTCAACGGCAACCTCGGGCGCTGCGTGATCAAGGTGTCGTCGGTGCCCGACGACCGCCATGTGATCGAAGCCCCCGCGCGCGTCTTCGATTCGCAGGCCGCGCTGCAGCAGGCCTTCACCGCGGGCGAGCTCGACCGCGATGTCGTCTGCGTGGTGCGCTGGCAGGGGCCGCGCGCCAACGGCATGCCCGAACTGCACAAGCTCACGCCGCCGTTGTCGGTGCTGCAGGGCAAGGGCTTCCGCGTGGCGCTGGTCACAGACGGCCGCATGAGCGGCGCCTCGGGCAAGGTGCCCGCCGCGATCCACGTCTCGCCCGAGGCCGCCGCCGGCGGGCCGCTCGCCAAGGTGCGCGACGGCGACGTCATCCGGCTCGATGCGGTGGCGGGTACGCTCGCGGTGCTGGTGCCCGACGACGAATGGGCCGAGCGCGAGACCGCGACAATGCCCGAGGCCCAACGCATCGCCGATGGCCACGGCCTCGGCCGCGAACTGTTCGCCGGCATGCGGCGCAACGCACTCACCGCAGAAGAAGGAGCCTGCTCATGGCTATGAAGAACACACTCACCGCGCTCGACGTCATGCGCGATGCACCAGTCATCCCGGTCATCGTGCTGCACGACGTGAAGCATGCGATTCCGCTCGCGCGCGCCCTGGTGGCCGGCGGCATCCGCATGCTCGAGGTCACGCTGCGCACGCCGCAGGCGCTCGAATGCATCGAGGCCATCGCGAAGGAAGTGCCCGAGGCCGTGGCCGGCGCCGGCACCATCCGCAGCGCAGCCGACGCGCAGGCCTCGGCCCTCGCGGGCGCGAAGTTCGGCGTGAGCCCGGGCTACACGCGCGCAGTGGGCAAGGCCTGCCACGACCTGGGCCTGCCGCTGCTGCCGGGTGTGGCCACGGGCAGCGAGATCATGACCGCGCAGGAAGACGGCTACACCGCGCTCAAGTTCTTTCCGGCGCTTCAGGCCGGCGGGCTGCCGATGCTGAAGGCCTGGCAGGGACCGTTCGGCGAGGTGAGCTTCTGTCCGACGGGCGGCATCCATGCCGGCAACGCGGCCGAGTTCCTCGCGCTGTCGAACGTGGCGTGCGTGGGTGGTTCGTGGATCGTGCCGACCGATGCGATCCGCGACGGCGACTGGGCACGCATTGAGCAGTTGGCACGCGCCGCGAGCCAGCTGGCGCGCTGAGATGAACGCCGATCATTTCGACGCGAGCGACCTTCGGGTCATCGCGTTCGACGTCTTCGGCACCGTGGTCGACTGGCACAGCGGCATCGCCGCCGAGGTCGAGCAGGCGCTGCCTGGCGTGGATGGCGCGAGCTTCGCGCTCGCCTGGCGCGCCGGCTACCAGCCGGCGATGAAGTCGGTGATGGAGCGCATCGCGGCGGGCGAGGGCGGCTTCACGCTGCTCGACGAACTGCACCTGAGCATGCTCGAGCAGGTGCTGCGCGACTTCGGCGCGACCGAGCGGCTCGATGCCGCCGCCAAGCGCCAACTGAGCCGCGCCTGGCACCGGTTGCCCGCCTGGCCCGATGCGGTCGAGGGGCTCACGCGGCTCAAGAAGAAGTTCACGATCTGCACGCTGTCCAACGGCAACCTCGGCCTGTTGACCGAGATGGCCAAGCGCGCCGGGCTGCCGTGGGACTGCGTGCTCTCGGCCGAGGTTTTCAAGGCCTACAAGCCCGACCCGCGCACCTACCTCGGCGTGGCGGGCGTGTTCGATGCCACGCCCGGGCAAGTGATGCTTGCGGCCGCGCACCACGACGACCTTGCCGCAGCGCGCGTCTGCGGCCTCAAGACCGCCTACATCGAGCGGCCTTTCGAATACGGCCGCGCGCAGCCCAAGGACGTGTCGCCGAATCCCGAGAACAGCCTGCACGCGCGGGACATCGTCGAACTGGCCGAGCTGCTGGGCTGCTGACGGCCAGGGCGTTGTTGCGCCTTCGGTTCAGCGCAGTCCGCCGCCCTCGGCGCTTTCCGCGCGCTGGATCAGCTCGATCTTGTAGCCGTCCGGGTCGGTCACGAAGGCGATCACCGTGGTGCCGCCCTTCACCGGACCGGCTTCGCGCGTTACGTTGCCGCCGGCCGTCTTGATCTTCTCGCAGGCCGCATACGCATCGGGCACGCCGAGCGCGATGTGGCCGTAGGCGGTGCCGAGCTCGTAGCGCTCGGTGCCCCAGTTGTAGGTGAGTTCGATCTCGGCCTGCTCGGGGTTGCCGTTGCCGTAGCCCACGAAGGCCAGGCTGTACTTGTACTCGGGGTTCTCCGAGGTGCGCAGCAGGTTCATGCCGAGGACCTTGGTATAGAAGTCGATAGATCGCTGCAGGTTGCCGACGCGCAGCATGGTGTGGAGAAGTCGCATCTCGTGGGTTCTCTCTCTGTGTCGTTGTGGGGGAAGGCGTCTATTCTCGGCCTTCGGCCAGGGTGAGCAAGTGCGCCTCGTGCTTGCGCAGGAATTCGCGCAGGTGCGCCGGGTATTCGGGCACCACTGCATGGCGCACGCTGGGCCGCGCGGCCAGCGCATGGCGCCAGGCAACGACCTTGGGCAGCGCATCGAACAGGTGCGAGTCACTGATGGCGTCGAACACCTCGAAGTAGCGGAAGACCGGTGCGAACACCGCATCGACCAGGCTGAAGTCCTGGCCTGCGAAGTAGGGGCCCGCGCCGAGCGCGGCCTCGACGCGCGCGAACTTGGCCGCGAGCGCTTGCCGCTTCTGCGCGAACACCTCGGCGTCGCGCGTGGTCTCGTAGCCCCACAGGTCGGCGAGGATCGCCGAGCCGAACTCCATCCATGCGCGGTGTTCGGCGCGTGCGAGTGGGTCCTGCGGATGCAGGCGCGGGCCCGGCTGCGTCTCTTCGAGGTATTCGCAAATCACGTTGCTCTCGAACAGAACGGCTTCGCCGCTACCGTCGCTGCGCTCGACTTTCAGCAGCGGCACCTTGCCGAGCGGCGAGATGTCCAGGAACCACTGCGGCTTGTTCGCAAGATCGATGACGATGCGTTCGAAGGGCACGTTCTTCTCGAGCAGCGCGATGGCGGCACGCTGCACGTAGGGGCACAGCAGGTGGCTGACGAGGGTGAGGGACTGTGGCATGGCTTTGCGTTCTCGCTCGGGGTTGTGGTCGGTCGGCCGCGATTCTTGCGGCTTGCGAAAACCTTTTCCCGAAAAGCCCATCCGCCTTTTGGGCGGCTTGTGCTAAGGCGCGGCCGTGTCGAGCCAGTGCGTGATGCGCCCGCCATGCATCACGCCGATGCGGTCGGCCATCGCGTGGGCTTCGGCTTCGTTGTGCGTGACGAGGATGGCGGTCTGGCCGGCGCGCTTGAGGATGCCGCGCACCTCCTGCGTCAGGCGCTCGCGCGTGCCACCGTCGAGGTTGGAGAAGGGCTCGTCGAGCAGCAGCAGCGCGGGCGAAGGCGCCAGGGCGCGCGCGAGCGCGATGCGCTGCTGCTGGCCGCCCGAGAGTTCGTGCGGAAAGCGCTCGTCCGCATCGGCCAGGCCCACGAGCGCCAGCATCTCCGACACGCGCGCCTGCTGCTGCGCGCGCGCCAGCCGGCGCAGGCCGAAGGCCACGTTGCGGCCGGCCGAGAGGTGCGGAAACAGCGCGTACTCCTGGAACATCATGCCCACGTGCCGCTCTTCGGGCGGCAGGTGCACCTGGGGCGACGAGAGCAGCACCTCGCCGAGCCGGATGCTGCCCGCGCGTACGGGCTCGAAGCCCGCGATCGCGCGCAGCACCGTGGTCTTGCCGCAGCCCGACGGACCGAACAGGCAGGCGATGCCGCCGGCCGGCAGGTCCAGCGAGAAGTCGCTCACCACGGTGTGCAGGCCGCTTTTCGGCGTTTCGTACGCGAGCTGGATCGCTTCGATGGAAAGGGGAACGCTCATGGGGAATCCGGGGGCGGCAGCGCCGAAGGCGTGCCGAGTTGATGGCGCGCGAGCAGCACCACGGGCAGCAGGCCGGCCACCACGATGGCCAGCGCGGCGATCGCGCCTTCTTCGTAGGTGCCGCGCGCGGCCTCGGCATAGAGCCAGGTGGCGAGCGTGTCGAAGTTGGCCGGCCGCAGCAGCAGCGTGGCGGGCAGTTCCTTCATCGCATCGACGAACACCAGCAGTGCGCCCGTGGCGATGGCCGGCTGCAGCAGCGGCAGGTGCACGCGGCGCAGCGTGCCGCCCGTGGTTTCACCGAGAAGGCGCGACGCCTGTTCGATCGCGGGCGGGATGCGCGCGAGCCCGGCCTCGATGCCGCCGACCGGCATGGCCAGAAAGCGTATCGCGCAGGCCACCACCAGCACCACGCCCGCGGCCATCAGCGGCAGGCCCGGCAGGCCGAGCAGACCGGCCAGCGCGGCGTCGAAGGCGAGGGCGGGCGTGAGCAGTCCGATGGCGAGCACCGTGCCCGGCAGCGCATAGCCCAGCGTGGCCGCGCGGGCCTGCCAGCGCGCACGGTTGGGCCGCGTGCCCTGGCTGCGCGTGGCCCATGCCACGACGAGCCCGGCCGCCACCGCCACCACCGTGACACCGGCGGCCAGCGTGATCGTGTTGCCGAGGCTGGCCAGCAGGCCCTGCGAAATGCCGCTGCCCTGGTGCAGCCGCTTGGCGCTTTCCCACACCAGGTAGAGCGCCGGCGCCACGAAGCCGATCACCACCGGTAGCGCGGCCGTGGCCGTGGCCAGCCAGGCGGCGCTGCCGTGCAGGCGACGGGGCTGGATGGCGCGCATGCGCTGCGCCGAGCCGAAGCGCTGGTGGCGCCGGCCGTTGCGCTCGAGCCAGACCAGCGCCACCACCACGAGCAGCATGGCGCAGGCGATCTGCGCCGCGCCCGCGAGGTCGGAACGCGTGATCCAGGTGGTGTAGACCGCCACCGTGAGCGTGTTGACGCCGAGGAATTCCGAAGCGCCGATGTCGTTGAGCGTTTCGAGCAGCGCCAGGCTCAAGCCCACGGCCAGCGCGGGCCGTGCGAGCGGCAGCGCCACGCGGAAGAACGCGCCGCGCCGGCTTTCGCCCAGCGTGCGCGCGGCCTCCAGCAGGTGCGCGGGCTGCGTCATGAACATGGCGCGCGCGGTCATGTAGACGTAGGGGTACAGCACGAAGCCGAGTACGAAGATCGCCCCTGGCATCGAGCGCAGGTCGGGCAGGCGAAATTGCCTTGGGCTCTCGAAGCCCAGCATCCAGCGGATCGCGCCCTGCACCGGCCCGATGGGGTGCAGCAGGTCGAGGTAGGCGAAGGCGACGATGTAGGTCGGCATCGCGAGCGGCAGCAGCAGTGCCCAATGCAGGACGCGCCGGCCCGGGAAGTCGCAGGCCGTGACCAGCCAGGCGCAGCCGGTGCCGATGACCAGCACCAGCGTGCCGACGCCCGCCAGCAGCAGCGCCGTGTTGAGCGCCGCCTGCGGCAGCACGTGCGCGAACAGCGGCCCCCACTGGGCGAAACCGGCGCCCAGGGCAAGCCAGCCGAGCGCCAGCACCGGCGCCAACACGCCGAGCGCGATGGCCAGCGAAGCGAAGCGCCAGGCCGGGCCTGCGGCTTGCAGTCCCGGCGGCTGGCGCCGAGTGATCAGCATGCGGGCACCGGCAAGGTGTATCCCGCCGTCTCCATCACTGATCGAAGCCGACCTTGTCGACGAGGGCGCTGGCCTGCTTGCGATGCTTGGCAATCTCGGTCAGCGGCAGCGGGTCGACCTTCAGCTCGCCGATGCTCTGCCCGATGATCGGATCGAGCGCCACACCCTTGCGCACCGGGTATTCGTAGTTGGCCTGCGCGTAGAGCGCCTGCGCCGGTTCGGACACCAGGAACTCGAGCAGCTTGACCGCGTTCTCGCGCTGGGGCGCGTTCTTCGCCACGGCCGCGCCGCTGATGTTGACGTGCGTGCCGCCGCTCTTGGCGCTGGCGAAGGTCGGGCGCACCACCTTGATGGCATCGCCCCACTTGCGCGCGTCGGTGCCTTCCTTGGCGCTCTTCATCTGGCCGACGTAGTACGAGTTGGCCAGGCCGACGTCGCAGATGCCGCCGAGGATGTCGCGCGCCACGTCGCGGTCGCCGCCCGTGGCCTTGCGCGCGAGGTTGGCCTTCACGCCGCGCAGCCACTGCTCGGTCTTGGCTTCGCCGTCGTGCGCGATCATGGCGGCGATCAGCGCCGTGTTGTAGGGGTGCTGGCCGGCGCGGATGCAGACCTTGCCCTTGTACTTGGGGTTCGCCAGGTCTTCATAGCGGAAGCTGGTGATCGGCTGGGTCTTGTCGGCGTAGAGCACGCGCGCGCGCAGCGAGAGCGCGAACCATTGGCCGTCGGCGCCGCGCAGGTTGGCCGGCACAGCCGATTCGAGCGCGGTCGACTTCACGGGCTGCGTCACACCGCCGTCGACCAGGTCGATGAGGTTGCCGATGTCCACCGTCATCAGCACGTCGGCCGGCGAGCGCGCGCCCTCGGCCTTGACGCGTTCGAGCAGGCCGTCCTTCACGAAGACCGTGTTCACCTTGATCTTGCTCTGGGCGCTGAAGGCCGAGATCAGCGGCTGGATCAAACCGGGCTCGCGCGTCGTGTAGAGCGTGAGCTCGTCGTTGGCGGCATGGGCGGGCAGCGCGGCAACTGCCAGCCAGGCGGCGCTCACGCCGATCAGTGCGCGTGCGGCGCGGCCTTGAATGCCGAAGCGGTCGGTCATGAAGGAATCCTCCTGTGCGGGTGTGTGTTTTGGAAACCATCGCCACAAATCGCTGACGATGCGAATCATTATCACTGCGTACGACGGGAATCGACTGCCTTGGACTTACATGGCAGTGGGCTACTCGACCCAGCGACAGGCCTCGGCCGGCGCGGCGCGCGAAGTTCGGAAGCCATTGGCCGGATGTGACGGATCCTCGAAGCCGAACGCGATGCCGCACACCACTTGGCGGTCGTCGGGAATGTCGAACCAGCGGCGCAGGAAGCGGGCGCGCGAGGCGACGGCGGCCTGGGCGATGCTCGCGACGCCCAGGCTGCGCGCGGCCAGCATGAAGTTGTGCACGTAGGCGCCGCAATCGAGCACGCCGTAGGTGCCGAGCGCGGCCTCGGTGGTGACGAGCGCCAGGTGGGGCGCGCCGAAGAACTTGAAGTTCTGCTGCGCCTGACGCTGCGAGGCTTCGCGGTCGCCGCGCGCGACGCCGACGCTCTCATAGAGCTGGAAGCCGCACTCGCGGCGGCGCGCCTGGTACACGCCGCGGTATTCCGCAGGCGGCGCGATGTCGTAACCGACCTCGGCCGCGGCTTCGGGTGTATCGAAGGCCTGGCGCAAGCGCTCGGTGGCCGCGGCGCTGGTCACGATCACCTGCCACGGTTGCGAATTGCACCAGGACGCGGTGCGCTGCGCCGCTTGAAGGATCGCGTCGATGGTGTCGCGCGGCACCGGCTGCGGCAGGTACCCGCGGCAGCTGTAGCGCTCGGCGAGCAGCGCCTGCAGCACGGCGGCGGGCGAGGGCGCCGGCCCGGGGCTGGACGGCATGGCGGAGTCCGGGCTCATGGTTTGGCCGGCGGCGCTTCGAATACCAGGCAGGTCGTGGTGGCGTGCGCATACAACGTGCCGTCGGGCCCGAAGAGCCGTGCCTCGGCGGTGGCGAGCTGCCGGCCGCAGTGGATCACCTTGCCCTCGGCGCGCACGCGTTGCACCTTGGGCGTGAGGCCCTTGACGTAGTTCACGCTGAGTTCGGCGGTGGTGTAGCCGCGCCCGGGCGGCATCATGGTGTGGACCGAGCAGCCCAGCGCAGAGTCGAGCAGCGTGGCGGCCCAGCCGCCATGGATGGTGCCGAGCGGGTTCAGGTGCTGCGCGAGCGGTGTGCCCTGGAACACCGCAAGGCCGGGGCCCACCGACAGCAGCATGAAGTCGAGCGTCTTCGCGATGGCGGCAAACGGGATCTCGCCGTTCAGCATCGCCTGCATCGTCTCGAGCCCGGTCTTGCCGGCGATCTGCTCGGGGCGGGCCAGGCCCGGGCCGGGGCCGTTCTCGATCCGTTCGGCGACCTGCCGCTCTTCGGCGATCCATGCATCGAGTTGGGATGTGGTTGTCATTCCTGAGTCTCTCCTGTGGTCATTGTCGCGCATGGTAGCTTGCATATGCAACGGTTGTATCTACAATCGCGCTCCATGGACACCCCAACCAAGCCTCGCGGCTGCACCAGCTTCAAGGTGCGGCAGCTCACGCGCCGCCTTTCGCAGTACTACGACGCCGAGGTTTCGAAGAGCGGCCTCAAGACGACGCAATACTCGCTGCTGTCGAACCTGCGGCGGCTGGGCCCGGTGCGGCCGGTCGACTTTGCGGCCGAGCTCAAGATGACGGCTTCGACGCTGAGCCGCAACCTGCAGCCGCTGATCGCCGCGGGCTGGGTGGAGCAGGGTGCGGGCGCCGATGCACGCAGCCGTCTGCTGGTGCTCACGCCCGAAGGCGACACCAAGTGGCGCGAGGCGCAGCAGCACTGGAAGACCGCGCAGCAGAACCTGAATGCCCTGCTCGGCCTGGAGCGCGTGCTGGCGCTGCACCAGCTGATCGACGAGTCGCTCGACCTGCTGGGCGCCGATGGCGCGCCGGACCTGCCGGACTGACGGTTTCGCATACCCCCCGTTTCTCCCACTCACTCCGCCGAGCAGCGCAAGAGGTTCCATGTTCGCCCACACCGTTTCCGCCTGGCTGCAGCGCCGTGGCATCCACTATGGCTGGGTCGTCGCCGCAGTCACCTTCCTGACCATGCTGACGATGTCGGCCGCGCTGGGCCTGCCGGGCGCGATGCTGCAGCCGCTGGGCAAGGAATTCGGCTGGAGCACCGAGCAGATTTCCTCGGCACTCGCACTGCGCTTTGCGCTGTTCGGACTCATGGGCCCGTTCGCCGCCGTGCTGATGGAGCGCTATGGCCTGCGCGCGGTGATGTGCAGCGGGCTGGCGCTGGTCGGGCTGGGCATGGCGCTGGTCACGACGGCTTCGCAGCTGTGGCAGCTGTTCGTGCTCTGGAGCCTGATGCTGGGGCTCGGCACCGGCCTCACGGCGCTGGTGCTCGGCGCGGTGGTGGCCAACCGCTGGTTCGTCGCGCGGCGCGGGCTGGTGATCGGCATGCTCACGGCCAGTGCAGCGACCGGGCAGCTGGCCTTTCTGCCGTTCGCGGCCTGGATGATCGAGCACTGGGGCTGGCGCTCGGCCATCGTTCCGGTCGTGATCGGCAGCGCGCTGATCGGCGTGCTGGCGCTGTGCCTGGTGCGCAACCGGCCTTCGGACGTGGGCCTGCTCCCCTATGGCGAGAAGGCCGTGCCCGGCAGCGCGCCGCCCGCAGCGGCACCCGCGGCGGCGATGAACTTCGCCACGCCGTTCCGCGTGCTGAAGGAGGTCTCGACCAACCGCACCTTCCTGATCCTGGCGGGCACCTTCTTCATCTGCGGCCTGAGCACCAACGGCCTGGTGCAGACGCACTTCATCTCGCTGTGCAGCGACTTCGGCATGGCTGCGGTGCCGGCCGCTTCGGTGCTCGCGATGATGGGGGCCTTCGACTTCGTGGGCACCATCCTGTCGGGCTGGCTCTCGGACCGCTACGACAACCGCAAGCTGCTCTTCTGGTACTACGGCCTGCGCGGGCTGTCGCTCTTCTGGCTGCCGCATTCCGAGTTCACGATCTACGGACTGGGACTGTTCGCGATGTTCTACGGGCTCGACTGGATCGCCACCGTGCCGCCGACTGTCAAGCTCGCGGGCGCCGAGTTCGGTCCGGCGAAGGTCGGCATGGTGTTCGGCTGGATCTTCGCGGCCCACCAACTGGGCGCCGCCACAGCCGCCTATGGCGCGGGCTTCGTGCGCACGCTGCTGCTCACCTACACGCCGGCGCTGTACGCGGCGGGCGCGGCCTGCCTGGTCGCCGCGGTGGTGGTGCTGGCGATTCGCCGGCCGGCAAAGGCGGTCGGCGGTCCGGCAACGGCCGCGGCACGGGCCTGACCGGCCGCAGGAGACGCACCATGAACAACAGCCCGCTCCAGGCCGAACAACTCGATCCGCGCACGCGCCGCCTGCTCGAGGCGCCGATCGTGCCCACGCTGCTGCGCCTTGCCGCACCCAATGTGCTCGTGATGGTGGCGCAGGCGGCGGTCGGCCTCATCGAGACCTACTTCGTCGGCAAGCTCGGCACCGATGCGCTCGCGGGCATGGCGCTGGTGTTTCCGATCGTCATGCTGATGCAGATGACGTCGGCCGGCGCGATGGGCGGCGGCATCGCCTCGTCGATCGCACGCGCGCTCGGTGCGCGCCGGCGCGGCGATGCCGATGCGCTCGTGTGGCATGCGGTGGTCATCGCCATCGGCTTCGGGCTTTGCTTCACGCTGGCGCTGCTGGCGGGCGGACGCTGGCTCTACGGGGTGATGGGCGGCAGCGGTGCCGCGCTCGATGCGGCGCTGACGTACTCGAACTGGGTGTTCGCGGGCGCGGTGCTGGTGTGGCTCTTCAACTCGCTCTCGGCCGTGATCCGCGGCACCGGCAACATGGCGGTGCCGGCCCGGGTGACGGTGGCGGGCGTGTTCTTCCTGGTGCCCGCCTCGCCGCTGCTGATCTTCGGCTGGGGGCCGCTGCCGGGCATGGGCATCGCGGGCGGCGCGATGGCGCTGCTGCTGTATTACCTGCTGGGTTCGATCGCGCTCATCGTCTACCTGCGCTCGCCGAAGAGCCTGCTGCGCCCCAGGCTGGCGGCCATGCAGTTCCGCTGGCCATTCTTTCGCGACATCCTGCGCATCGGGCTGGTGGCGGCGATCGCCACGGTGGCCACCAACCTGTCGATCGGCATCGCCACCGCGCTGTCCGGGCACTTCGGCACGGGTGCGCTCGCCGGCTACGGCACCGCGTCGCGGCTCGAGTACCTGCTGGTGCCGCTGGTGTTCGGCCTCGGCGCGCCGCTGGTCGCGATGGTGGGCACCTGCATGGGTGCGGGCCAGCGCGAGCGCGCGCTGCGTGCCACCTGGGCCGGGGCGGGGCTGGCCTTCGCATTGACCGAGGCCATCGGCCTCGCGGCGGCCCTGTTTCCACGCCCCTGGCTGCTGCTGTTCGGCAGCGATCCCGCCATGCTCGAGACCGGCGCCCAGTACCTGCGCCTGGTCGGACCGTTCTACGGTTTCTTCGGTGTCGGGCTGGCGCTGTACTTCGCTTCGCAGGGGGCGGGTCGCCTGCTGTGGCCGGTGCTCGGCAATGTGGCGCGCCTTGTGGTCGCCGGGCTCGGCGGCTGGCTGGTGCTGCACTGGGGCGGCGGGCTCGCGAGCGTGTTCGCGGTGCAGGGCGCGGCGCTCGTGGTGTACGGCATTTTGATCGCCTCGGCGATCGCCGGCGGCGCATGGTTCGGCCGCGTCGGCTGGCCGCGCACGCCGGGCGGGCTGCTGCGGCGCATGGCGCAGGCCTGACCTCGGTTCGAGGTCGGCCGCCTGAACGCCGAGCGCGCGCGATCAGTAGCGGTAGGGGTTGTGGGGCCGGCGGTCGTAGCGGTTGGGCACGCCGTCGCGGTCGTAGTCCCTGCGCCCGTGGCGGCGTTCCCAGTGGCGATGCCGATGGTCGTGGCCGCGGTAGTAGCGCGAACCGTAGTAGTGATGCGGCGGGGGCGGCGGCGCGTAGTAGCGATGGCGCGGCGGCGGCGGGGGGCCGGGGACCACGTAGACCTGGGCCTGGATGAACCCTTCGCGGGGCCCGGCCTGCGCCGGAACGCTGAATGCGGCGATGGAGAGCAGGGCGGCGGCGCTGGTGGCGATTGCAAGCTTTTTCATGGCGACTCCGATGGAGTGGTTGGAAGCCCTATCGTCGGGGCGCCATGTGAACGCTTTGTAAGGCTGGAGCGAAATCCCATGAAGAGCTGTAAGCCGCAGCACCGTCCGGAATTCAATGTGGCGCGGGAAGCAGGCGCCGCAGCGCCTCGAAAAACAGGTCGGACTGCTCGCGCTCGCCCTGGATCTGCTTGGACACATGCGCGGCCATTGCGGGATCGACCGCAACCAGCGGCCGGCCCGTGGACTGCGCGATCACCTGGTGCAGGCAGGCGCGTTCCAGGTAGTAGAGATCGTCATAGGCATGGGCGATCGTGGCGCCGGCCACGACCACGCCATGGTTCGCGAGAAAGGCCACGTCCTTGCCCGTCATGGCGCGCGCAATGCGCTCGCCCTCGGCATCGTCGAGCGCGAGGCCGTTGTACACCGCGTCGATCGCGATGCGGTTCATGTAGCGCATCGCGTTCTGGCTCAGGGTCGGGTCGAGCGCGCGGTCGGCCGTCAGCGTGAGCGCGGTGGCATAGGGCATGTGGCAATGCAGCACCACCGCATGGCCGGTCAGCCGGTGCACCGCGCCATGGATGAACAGCGCGGTCGGCTCGACGCGGTGGCGGCCGGCCAGCACCTCGCCATGCACGTCGATCAGCACGATGTCGTCGGGCCCGACCTCGCTCCAGTGCAGGCCGCGCGGGTTGATGAGGTAGCGGTCCTGGGCGCCCGGCAGCATGACGCTGAAATGGTTGCACACCCCTTCGGACAGGCCGTGGTGGGCGGCAGCGCGCAGTGCGAGCGCAAGGTCTTCGCGCAGGGTGCGCACGGCGGGGCTGGCGTATTGCTGATCTGCGGACATCGCGCTTTCCTCGTGGACGTGAATGAATGGATGAAGCGAAGGGTGTTCAGGCGCGGGTCGCGCCCGTGTATGCGGCGACGAAGCGCTCGGCATCGGCACGCACCTGCGCTGCCGACTTGCCAGGCTTGTAGAGCGCGGAGCCGATGCCGAAGCCGGCCGCGCCGGCCGCGCGCCATTCGCCCATGTTGGCCGGCGTGATGCCGCCCACGGGCATCAACGGCGTGCCCGGCGGCAGCACAGCGAGCAGGGCCTTGACCACCGCCGGCGACGCGAGTTCGGCCGGAAACAGTTTGAGCCCGGTCGCGCCCGCCGCCAGCGCGCCGAAGGCCTCGGTCGGCGTCATCACGCCGGGCAGGCAGACCATGCCGAGCCGCACGGCCTCGGCGATCACGTCGGCATCGAAGTTGGGCGCCACCACCAGTTCGCCGCCGGCGTCGTGCACATGGCGCACCTGCTGCACGTCGAGCACGGTGCCGGCGCCCACGAGCGCGGCCGGAAAGCGCGCGCGCATCAGCGCGATGCTGGCGTAGGGATCGGGCGAATTGAGCGGCACCTCGAGCAGCCCGAAACCCGACGCGACGATCGCATCGCCGATGTCGGCGGCTTCGGGCGGCGTGAGGCCGCGCAATATCGCGACGAGCGGCAGCGCGCGCATCGCTGTATCGAATTTTTCGCGGGGCGTGGTGGTCATGACGTCGAGCTCCTGTCTGCGTCGAGAAAGCCGGACAGCGCGTGCAGTCCGGCCCATGTGGCTTCGGCACCGAGCGTGCGCGTGGCGACGCCCGTGGTGCGCAGTGCGAGGGCATAGCGCTCGGTCAGCGCCGGCGCGCCGATCAGCACCACCTCGCCGAAGGCGTGCAGCGATTGCGTGCGCAGCTCTTCGCCGATCAGCAGGCCCGACAGATAGCTCGAGACCTCCTGCGCGGGCAGGCGGTCGAACAGCGCAAGCGTGCGGGTGCCGAAGGCGTTGTGCAGCAGGCCCTGGCCGTTGTCGGCGCGCGCCACGCCTTGCGCGAACGCGGCCTCGTCGAGCGGCGCATCGGCCCGGAGCGTGCGCGCGAGGATCGAATGCTGGCTCAGCAGCGCATAGAACTCGCCCGTCATGAAGGTGCGAAAGCCCGTCACGCGGCCCTTCTTGACCGTGGCCCACTTGTTGTGCGTGCCGGGCAGCACGAAGACGCCTTCGTCCACGCCCATGAGCGCCACCGCGCCGAGGATCTGCACTTCCTCGCCGCGCATCACGTCGGGCACGCCGTCGTGCGCGTCGCTGAGGCCCGGCACGATGGCGACGCGCGCACCAGGCAGGCCAGCATCGATGTCGATGATGCTGCGCCCGATCTCGACCCGGCCCGCCGGACACGCGCAGTAGGGCGCCTCGACCCATCCCTGCTTGCTGCCGGCCATGCCGGAGATCAGGCAGCGCGTGCCGCCCGGCTGCATCCAGTCGGCGAACAGGGATTCGAACACCGCGGCAAAGCCGCCCGCAGGCACCTTGAGGATGCCGCGCGGATCGCTGCGCTCTTCGAGCACCTTGCCGCCGGCATCGAGCAATGCGCCGCGCAGCGAGCTCGTGCCCCAGTCGATCGCGACCAGCCTCTTTTCCATTCAGTGCCCCATGGCACGACGCGCCACCCGCATCGCATCAAACCCGACAGGCGCAAGCCAGTGCACCCGCGGAACTGGCTTTGCCAGGCCGCTGGGTGCGCCCCCCAGTGGGGGGAGGCGCCGCAGGCGCTTCGGGGGGCGTTCCATCCTAGTGGTTGTCGCGTGGCACGAAGGGGCCGCGCCGGCCACGCAGGAACGCGAGGTCGGCGCCCTGGTCCGCCTGCAGCACCGTGTCGACATAGAGCTTCCAGTAGCCCGAATCGAGCGGCGCCTTGGGCGCAACCCATTTCCCGCGCCGCTTCGCGAGCTCTTCGTCGCTGACGTGCAGATGCAAACGGCGGTTCGGCACGTCGAGCTCGACGATGTCGCCGTCCTGCACAAGCGCCAGCGGCCCGCCCGCCGCGGCCTCGGGCGCCGTGTGCAGCACCACGGTGCCGTAGGCGGTGCCGCTCATGCGTGCGTCGCTGATGCGGACCATGTCGGTGATGCCTTTGCGCAGCACCTTCGGCGGCAGCGGCATGTTGCCGGCCTCGGCCATGCCGGGGTAGCCCTTGGGGCCGCAGTTCTTGAGCACCATGATGCAGTGCTCGTCGATGTCGAGGGCCTCGTCGTCGATGCGCTTGTGCAGGTCGTCGGCGCTCTCGAACACCACCGCGCGGCCCTTGTGCACCAGCAGCCCGGGCGTGGCCGCGCTCGGCTTGATGATCGCGCCGTTGGGCGCGAGGTTGCCGCGCAGCACGCAGATGCCGGCCTTGTCCTTGAAGGGCTCGGCCAGCGGGCGGATGACCTGGGCGTTGTAGTTCTCGGCGTCCTTCACGTTCTCCCAGAGCGTCTGCCCGTTCGCGGTGATCACGTCCTTGTGCAGGAGGTCGGCGATTTCCTTCATCACCACCGGCAGGCCGCCGGCGTAGCAGAAGTCTTCCATCAGGAACTGGCCCGAGGGCTGCAGGTTCACCAGGCAGGGCAGCTCGGAGGCGAGGCGGTCGAAGTCGTCGAGTGTGAGTTCCACGCCGATGCGGCCCGCGATGGCGAGCAGGTGGATCACGAAGTTGGTCGAGCCGCCGATGGCCGCGTTGACCTTGATCGCGTTCTCGATCGCCTGGCGCGTGAGGATCTTCGACATGTGGAGGTCTTCATGGACCATGTCGACGATGCGCCGGCCCGCCATGCGCGCAAGCACGTTGCGGCGGCCGTCGACGGCGGGGTAGGCCGCATTGCCCGGCAGCCCGATGCCCAGCGACTCGACCATGCTCGCCATGGTGCTGGCGGTGCCCATGGTCATGCAGTGGCCGTGGCTGCGGTGCATGCAGCTCTCGGCCTCGAAGAAGTCCTGCAGCTTGAGCGTGCCCGCACGCACCTGCTCGCTCATCTGCCATACGCCGGTGCCAGAGCCGAGTTCCTGGCCGCGCCACTTGCCCGAGAGCATCGGGCCACCCGAGACGCCGATGGTCGGCAGGTCGACGCTGGCGGCGCCCATCATGAGCGCGGGCGTGGTCTTGTCGCAGCCCATGAGCAGCACCACGCCGTCGAGCGGATTGCCGCGGATGCTCTCTTCCACGTCCATGCTCGCGAGGTTGCGGTACAGCATGGCGGTGGGACGCAGCAGCGTCTCGCCGAGCGACATCACCGGAAACTCGAGCGGGAAGCCGCCGGCCTCGTAGACGCCGATCTTGACCTGCTCGGCGAGCGTGCGGAAATGCGAGTTGCAGGGCGTGAGTTCGCTGAAGGTGTTGCAGATGCCGATCACCGGGCGGCCGTCGAACTGGTCGTGCGGCACGCCCTTGCCCTTGACCCAGCTGCGGTAGATGAACCCGTCACGGTCGGTGCGGCCGAACCATTGCTGGCTGCGCAGTTCTTCGGGTTTCTTCTTCTTCGGTGGCGTGCTCATCGTTGTCTCCGTGGCTGGAAGGAATGCCGGCAGGTCAGGGTTTTTCCTGCCGTTAACAATTTTCAATCATCATATGATAAGCGCGACACGCCATCCGCCGTTCAGGGTTTCCGAGCGGCCGGACCAGGGACCGGACAACAACCACAACGCACGCAGGCATGATCAAAAACGTCCACGGCAACACGGTCGACCGCATCGGCAGCGACATCGTTGCGGGTCGCTATGCGCCCGGCGCGTCGATCCCGCCGGAGCCGCTCTTGTGCGAGGCGCTCGGCGTGAGCCGCACCGTGGTGCGCGAGTCGATCAAGTCGCTGATCGCCAAGGGGCTCGTGACCAGCGGCCCGAAGGTGGGCACGCGCGTGCAGCCGTCGGACCAGTGGAACTGGTTCGACGCCGACGTGATCGTCTGGCAGACGCAGGCCGGCCTCTCGGCTGAGTTCCTGCGCGACCTGCAGGACCTGCGCCGTGTGGTCGAGCCTGCCGCGGTCGGGCTGGCCGCGCTGCGCGCCACGGCCGCGGACATCGCCGAGATGGAAGACGCCTACGCGGGCATGAAGCGCGCCATCGAGTTCGGCGGCGACTACATCACGCCCGACCTGCGCTTTCACCAGGGACTTATCCGCTCCAGCCACAACCGCATGCTGGTGCAGATGAGCCGTGCGCTGGGCGCGCTGCTGCGCACCAGCTTCGAGATCTCCACCAGCCGAAAAGACGGGCCTGCCACGTCGCTGCCGCTGCACCGCGCAGTGCTCGACGCCGTGATCGCGCGCGAATCGGCCCGCGCCGAGAAGGCCGTTCTGGTTCTGATCGACGGCGCGCGCCATGACATCGAGCAGGTGCTGGCGTCGCGCAAGAAGCTGCCGCGCATCAGCCGGCCGGCCACGCAGCTCAAGGCCTTTCCGCTCTAGCGAGCGGACGGCGACCCATTCCATAACAACACCGCAAGACAGGAGAGAAGGTGATGAAGAGCGCAGTCGACGGTTTTTTTCGCGTGCTGGAGTTCCTCGTGGTCGCGTGCATGGTGGCGATGGTCATCATGGTGTTCGGCAACGTGGTGCTGCGCTACGGATTCAACTCCGGCATCTCGGTGTCGGACGAGATGTCGCGCTACTGCTTCATCTGGCTCACGTACATCGGCGCCATGGTGGCCATGCGCGAGGGCGCGCATCTCGGGGTCGACACGCTCATCAAGCACCTGCCGCGCGGCGGCAAGAAGCTCTGCTTCTTCCTGAGCCAGGCGCTCATGTTGTTCTGCAACGTGCTGTTCTTCATGGGCACCTACCAGATGCACGAACTGCAGGTGACCAACATCTCGCCCGTGGTCGGCATTTCGATGATCTGGATCTACGGCATCGGCTACATCGTGTCGGTGGTGATGGCGCTCTTCAACATCGACAAGCTCTGGCGGCTCTTCAGGGGCCGCGTGCCCGACCATGAACTGATTCAGGTCAGGGAATCCGAAGACCAGGTGCTCGATGCCCCGGCGCAAGCAAAGGTGGCGCCATGACGGTCACGATCTTCATCGTCTCGTTGCTCGGCGCCATGGCGCTGGGCATCCCGATCTCGTACTCGCTGCTGGTGTGCGGCGTCTCGCTGATGGCATGGCTCGCCGCCACCGGCGGCCTGCCGGCCTTCGACAGCCAGATCATCGCGCAGCGCTTCGTCGACGGCGCCGACAACTTTCCGCTGCTTGCAGTGCCGTTCTTCCTCCTGGCCGGCGAGTTCATGAATGCCGGCGGCCTGAGCCGGCGGATCGTGAACCTCGCGATGGCCTGGGTCGGGCACTACCGCGGCGGCATGGGCTACGTGGCAGTGCTGGCGGCGATCATCATGGCCTCGCTTTCGGGCTCGGCCGTCGCCGACACCGCGGCCCTGGCCGCACTGCTGATCCCGATGATGAAGGCCGCCGGCTACCAGCTGAACCGCTCGGCCGGCCTCATCGCCGCGGGCGGCATCATCGCGCCGGTGATTCCGCCGTCGATCGGCCTCATCGTGTTCGGCGTGGCCGGCAACGTGTCGATCACCAAGCTGTTCCTCGCGGGCATCGTGCCCGGCATCCTGATGGGGCTGGCGGTCGGCGTCGCCTGGTGGATCGTGGCCAAGAAGGAGAACGTGCGTTCGTCGCCGCGCGTGCCATGGGGCGAACGGCTCAAGGTCACGGCGCAGGGCAGCCTCGCGCTGGCGCTGCCGGTCATCATCATCGGTGGCATGAAGTTCGGCGTGTTTACGCCCACCGAGGCGGCCGTGGTGGCCGCGGTGTACTCGCTTCTCGTCGGCGTTTTCGTTTACGGTGAACTGAAGGTGCGCGACCTCTACCGCCTGACGCTCGCGGCCGGCAAGACGACGGCCGTGGTGATGTTCCTCGTCGCGGCCGCGATGGTCAGCGCCTGGCTGATCACGGTGGCGAACATTCCCGCCGAGGTGGTTTCGCTGCTCGAGCCGTTCCTGGACAACAAGATCCTGCTGATGTTCATGATGATGGTGCTGATCGTCATCGTGGGCACCGCACTCGACTTCACGCCGACCGTGCTGATTCTCACGCCGGTGCTGATGCCAGTGGTGCTCAAGGCCGGCATCGACCCGGTGTACTTCGGCGTGATGTTCATCATGAACAACGCCATCGGCCTGATCACGCCGCCTGTTGGTACGGTGCTCAACGTGGTGAGCGGCGTGGCGCGCATCTCGATGGACGATGCCTTCAAGGGCGTGATGCCGTTCTTCATCGCGCACTTGGTCGTGCTGTTCGCGCTGGTGTTCTTCCCGCAACTCGTGACCGTGCCGCTCCAGTGGTGGATGGGGCGCTAGTTTTTATCCTTTCTCTGTC
This sequence comes from Variovorax sp. Soil_C_39, assembly GCF_057656815.1. NCBI lineage: Bacteria > Pseudomonadati > Pseudomonadota > Betaproteobacteria > Burkholderiales > Comamonadaceae > Variovorax > Variovorax sp. Soil_C_39. The sequence goes on along the minus strand of NZ_JBDGJQ010000001.1, from coordinate 417,489 downwards.
AGTCCATTCAATCAACCAACCCTTGCAATCGAAGGAGACAAGCATGCTGTTTCGCAGAACCCTGATGACCGCCGCCCTCGTGGCCGGCGGCCTGCTCGCATCGACCGGTGCCATCGCCCAATTTGCCGAACGCACGATCAAGTTCACCAACGGCGTGAACGAGGACCACCCGGTGGGCGTGGGCGTGAAGAAGATGCAGGAAGTGCTGGCCGCCAAGACTGGCGGCAAGATGAAGATCGTCGCCTTCTGGGGCGGTGCGGCGGGCGGCGACCTGCCGGCCACGCAGGCGTTGCGTGCGGGCACGCAGGAGATGGTGTGCACCTCGAGCTCGCCGCTGGTGGGCATCGTGAAGGAGCTCGGCGCCTTCGACCTGCCGTTCCTGTTCGCCAGCGAGAAGGAGGCCGACGCGGTGCTCGATGGTCCCGCGGGCGAGTACTTCAACAAGAAGCTCGAAGCCGCCGGCCTCGTGAACCTGGCCTACTGGGAGAACGGATTCCGCAATCTCACCAACAGCAAAAAGCCGGTCGCGAAGGCCGAGGACTTCGAGGGCGTGAAGCTGCGCGTGATGCAGAACAACATCTTCCTCGACTCGTTCAAGACGCTGGGCGCCAACGCCGTGCCGATGGCCTTCGGCGAGGTGTTCACCGCGCTCGAGACCCGCACCATCGACGGCCAGGAAAACCCCTTCGTGACGATCGAGACCTCGAAGTTCAGCGAAGTGCAGAAGTACCTGAGCGTCACGCGGCACGCCTATACGCCGTTCCTGATCCTCTACAGCAAGAAGCTGTGGGACCAGCTCAACCCGCAGGAGCAGGCCGTGCTGCGCGAAGCCGCCAAGGAAGGCCAGAAGGTCCAGCGCGAAGCCAATCGCGCGCTCAACGAGAAGTCGCTCGCGAACCTGCGCAAGACGATGACGGTCAACGAGGTCTCGGCCGCCGAGCAGAAGCGCATGCTCGAGAAGGTCAAGCCGGTGTATGACAAGAACGTGCCGACCATCGGCGCCGAGGCCGTGGGCGTCGTGACGGACGCTCTCAAGAAGGCACGCGGAGGCTGAGGCTTCCCGGCATGGCCTGAGTCCCCTGTGAAAGCCGCGCGGTGCGAGCCGCTGCGGCTTTTTCTTTTTTTGGACCCTCTTCATGAAAATCACGAAAGTCGAAACCATCCGCCTCGGCGAGTTCCCGAACATCCTGTGGGTGCGGCTGCACACCGACGAGGGACTGGTCGGCCTCGGCGAAACCTTCATGGGTGCAGAGGCCGTCGAGGCCTACCTGCACGAGTGGGCGGCGCACAAGCTGCTGGGCACCGATCCGCTGCAGATCGAGGCGCGCAACCGCGACATCACGGGCTACCTCGGATGGCGCGGATCGGGCGTGGAGACGCGCGGCAACTCGGCGGTGGACATCGCGCTCTGGGACCTGTTCGGCAAAGCCGCCAACATGCCGGTGCACACGGCGCTCGGCGGCAAGAGCCGCGACGCCATCCGCATCTACAACACCTGCGCGGGCTACCAATACATCCGTAGCGCCACCAACCAGACCAGTTCGAACTGGGGGCTCGCCAACAACAACGGCCCCTACGAAGACCTGCAGGGCTTCCTGCACCATGCGGACGAGCTGGCCGAATCGCTGCTGTCCGAAGGCATCACGGCGATGAAGATCTGGCCCTTCGACCCGGCCGCGGAGAAGAGCCATGGCCAGTACATCAGCAACGGAGACCTCGATGCCGCGCTGGAACCGTTCCGCAAGATCCGCAAGGCCGTGGGCGGCAAGATGGACATCATGGTCGAGTTCCACAGCCTGTGGCGATTGCCGATGGCGCAGAAGATCGCGCGGGCGCTGCAGGAGTTCGACACCTTCTGGCACGAGGATGCCATCCGCATGGACAGCCTCGACCTGCTCACGCAGTACGCAAGGGACTGCAAGGCGCTCGTCTGCGCGAGCGAGACGCTGAGCTACAAGTGGGGCTTCAAGGACTATCTGCAGACCGGCGTGGCCGGCGTGGCGATGCTCGACCTGAGCTGGTGCGGCGGCCTGACCGAAGCGCGGAAGATCGCCGCCATGGCCGACGCCTGGCAGCTGCCCGTGGCGCCGCACGACTGCACCGGGCCAGTGGTCTGGGCCGCCTCCACGCACCTGAGCCTGCATGCGCCCAATGCGCTGGTTCAGGAGAGCGTGCGCGCCTTCTTCACGGGCTGGTACCGGGAGCTCGTCACCGAGCTGCCGAAGGTCGAGAACGGCATGATCAGCCTCAACGACAAGCCGGGCCTCGGCCTCGAGCTGTTGCCCGACCTGCACAAGCGCGCCGATGCGATGGTGCGGGTGTCGAAGGCCTGAAGGCCGGGAAAGGGCGACCCGTCAGTCCGTGCGCAGCCGCAGCAGCGCACGCACGAAGCCGTGGTCCGAACGCGAGCGGTCGCGGCCTTCGTGCAGGTGGTCGTTGAAGTAGTCGACCCGGCGCACGTCGCCCAGGCTGTTGCGGCCCGTGGCGACGAACTCCTCGCTCACGAAGATCTGGTCGAGCACGGCCGGAAAACCCTGGTGGATGTGCGAATAGGCCACGTCCTTCTTGAGCGCCGATTCGCCCTGCATCTCGTAGGCGTTGAACAGCGCCACGTCGCGCGCGCCCTTGTCGTAGGCGACCTCGGCGGTGGCGGCCACCAGCTGGGTGGTCACGCTGTGCGGGTCGTCGTTGAAGTCGCCCATCACCACCAGCGGCACCCGGGTGTTCGCCAGCAGGTCGATCACGATGCAGCGCAGCGCGGCCGCCTCGGCGCCGCGCATCAGCAGCGAGCGCAGCGATGCCATCGCGCCGACCTTGCGGTCGTCGCGGTCCTCGAGTGGCTGGCCCGCTGCATCGAGCAGGAACTTCGGCCGCTTCGACTTCAGGTGCACCGTCAGCACGTGCACCGGCTGGCCATGCTTCATGCGCACCGTGACGAGGAACGGCGGGCGTTCGAATCGCGTGTGCTGCCCCAGCCCCGGCACCTCGACGCCGAAGCCCGGCGGGAAGTCGACGAACGACTGGGCATGCTCGACGCGAAGCCGCGTCGCGATGCCCACCCGCGGCGTGCCCTGTGCGCCGTTCAGCGGCGGCGTGTTCTCCGCGCCCGGCACCGAGACGAAGTCGTAGCGCAGGCCGCTGCGCGCGATGGCGGCCTTCAGCGCGGCCTCGTCCCAGACCTCCTGCACCGCGAGCACGTCGGCATTGAGCGTGCGGAAGCGTTCGCCCGTCCATTCGATCTTGCGCTCGTGGCCGCGTTCGTCGTAGGGCTCCTGGTTCTCGTAGAAGACCCGGTGCGGGTTGGCGAGATTCAGCAGGTTGCAGGTGGCGACGAAGAGGGTGGCGTAGTTGGGCGGGATGTGGGCCATGGCGTGCGATTGTGTCTTGTCGTCGTGCGGCCTGCCTGACGCCGATGCAAGGAAAAAAGGGCACCGAGAGGTGCCCTTTGTTGGTGTGAAGCGCGGGTGTTCGGCCCGCGCCTCGGCTCAGCGCCCGAACGAACGGCCGCCGCCGCCGCCCGAACGGTTTCCACCGCCACCACCACCGCCGCCACCGCCGTAGCCACCGCCACCACCCGAACGGCCACCGCCGCCCGAGCGGCTGCCGCCGTAGCCGCCGCCGCCACCCGGACGCCCGCCGCGTCCGCGGCCGCCGCCCATGTGGTCGACGCTCGTGCGCAGCGGATCGGGCTGGCCTGCCGCGCCTTCCACCGCTTCGGCGCGCAGGTGCGCCACCTGGTTGGCCTGCGTGGGGCTGTGGCTGTTGCCATGATGGCGCGGTTGGCGCTCTTCATGCGGCAGGTGCTGGTGCGGCGCGTGCTGGTGCGGTGCGCTGCGCGCCGGCGCCTGGGGGCCGCGGCCCTGCGGCGGGCGGGCGCCCTGGCCGCGCGGACCCTGGCCTTGTCCCTGGCCGCCGGCATTGCGGCCTTGACCGCCACCGCCACCGCCTCCAGCACCGCGGCGCTGTCCGCCGCCATTGCCGGCACCGGCGTTGCCGCCACCGCCCTGGCCGGCCTTGTTCTCGCGGACCCGTTGCAGCATCTCGGTGCGGGCAGCCTTGGCGGCCGCCTGCATGACGTCGCGGCTCGGCGGACGGCCTGCGCCGCCCCAGATGGTCTGGCGGCCCATGGCGATCGGTTCGGCGCGTTCGCCTTCCTCGGGGCCGAAGCCTTCGATGAACTGCACCGGGATCGTCTGCTTCGTGAAGCGCTCGATCTCCTGCATGAAGCCTTCTTCGTCCATGCAGACGAAGCTCACGGCCTCGCCGCTCGAACCGGCGCGGCCGGTGCGGCCAATGCGGTGGACGTAGTCTTCGCTGACGTTCGGGATCTCGTAGTTCACGACGTGCGGCAGCTCGTCGATGTCGATGCCGCGGGCTGCGATGTCGGTGGCCACCAGCGCGCGGATGTCGCCGCTCTTGAAGCCGGCCAGCGCCTGCGTGCGCGCGCTCTGGCTCTTGTTGCCGTGCAGCGCCATGGCCTGGATGCCGTTCTTGGTGAGGAATTCGGCCACGCTGTTGGCACCGAACTTGGTGCGCGTGAACACGAGCACCTGGCTCCACTTGTTCTCGTTGATGATGTGCGCGAGCAGCGCCTTCTTCTTGCCGCGGCCCACGGGGTGGATCACCTGAGTGATGCGCTGCACGGTGGTGTTGCGCGGCGTGACCTGGATGCTCTGCGGATTCTTGAGCAGCGTGGCCGCGAGGTCGCGGATCTCGTCGCTGAAGGTGGCCGAGAACAGCAGGCTCTGCTTTTGCTTGGGCACCAGCGCGAGGATCTTCTTCACGTCGTGGATGAAGCCCATGTCGAGCATGCGGTCGGCTTCGTCGAGGATCAGGATCTCGACCTGGCCCAGGTCGAGCATGCCCTGCTGCTGCAGGTCAAGCAGGCGGCCCGGCGTGGCCACGAGGATGTCGACGCCCTTCTTGAGCTTGCTGATCTGCGGGTTCATGCCCACGCCGCCGAAGATCACGGTCGAATCGAGTTCGAGGTACTTGCCGTAGGTGCGCACCGATTCCTCGACCTGGGCGGCGAGTTCGCGCGTCGGCGTGAGCACGAGGGCGCGCACGCCGATGCCGCCGAACTTGTTGGTGGCGCGCGTGCTGGTGCTGAGCTTGTGCAGCATCGGCAGCGTGAAGGCGGCCGTCTTGCCGGTGCCGGTCTGGGCGCCGCCGAGCAGGTCGTGGCCCTCGAGAACGGCCGGGATGGCCTGTGCCTGAATGGGGGTGGGGGTGTCGTAACCGTGCTCGTGCACAGCCTTCAAGATGGCAGGGGCCAGCTTCAGTTCGTCAAAATTCATTGGAAACAATAAGCGCCATACACGGCGCAGTGACATCGGCCCGCTTGGCGTCATGGTGACGCCGAGCCAGTCAAGGCAGATGAAGGTCAGGGGTGGGAGCCGGAAAGTCCACCCTCGCAAGAGGGTTGATGGCGCTTGGGGTTGCCAAGGCTGGATGGGCTTTCTTCGTCCCCGGCAGAGAGCCGGCGTTGCGGGCAACTGGACCCGGCAACAGCGCTATTGTCGCATGAGTCGGACGCTGAACGCTTTTCGTTATCTGCAATCGGTCACGCGAACGAGCGTCGCGAGCAGTTTGTCGAAAAGCCGGTTGCTGTAGTCGAGGTTCGGATGAACGCCGTCCTGAAGATCGTCGGGACCGTTGAAGCGCACCGAATCCCAGTCGACAAACGCCACGTTCATGTTGGCCGCGAGTCGCTTTGTGAGTTCGTTGTACTGGTCGCGCCGAATGAGTTGACCCTTGTGGATATGCAGCGCGGGTGCGATGGTCTGGTGCGAGAAACCGGTCAGGATCGGCTCGCGTCCTTCTGCGCGTATGCGCTCGACGATGCTCTTCAGCGTCATGACGAATTGCGCCGGATTCACGTTTCGCCATGCATCGATCACGCCGTTCTCGATCACCACCCAGTGGCCAGTGCGCGCATCGTCATTGAATTTTCGGCCAAGTTCTGTAAGCAGTACCTCTGGCGCCGAATGGTCGATGATCGTCAGCTTCGGGTGCCTTTTCTGAACCGCGGCGAGTGGTCGCTCATCCGTGCTGTTGTTTGCCATGATGCTGTCGCCGTAGACGTCGACCGTGCAACGAAGAGGAGGCACATGGATGCGCGGCACCGGCGCGGTAGTGCTTCTCGAAGCGAGGGGAGTCGGAGGCGCAGCCGTTCGGGGCGCAGGAGCCCGCGCGGCCACTGGCGTGGCAGGGGGTGCGCCGGCGCATCCGGCAAGTACGGCGCAGGCCAGCATGAGGGCGATTAAAGCCGAGGCGGCGTGGAGCGCGCGCAACGAGAGCTGCGTCCCGCGCAGTAAGACGTGTTTTGACATTGACTTCCCTGTTGAGCGTTTGGTGCGCCAGAATGAGTGGGCGCTTTCATCGGCCGCGCTTGACGTACGCGGCGATCTTTTATGGTTCGAGCCTATCAACGCTTTTGCGGTGGCTTGGGCGTGCAAAGAAGGCCCAGGCGGGGCTTTTTCACGGAAGCCCTTGCGAAAATGCAAAGTGGCAAGAACTGTGGCTTAGAACTTTTTCAATTGCCCAGCGAAATCCTGTGCCGGACCGTTCTGAGACCCCAGCGACAAGAGCGCAGAGGGCGACGGCTGAACGCCGCATTCCGGCGCCCGGCATAATTTCCCCAAGCTCCAACCGATTTCACCCACACACACCATGGCTCAATACGTCTATTCGATGAACCGTGTCAGCAAGACCGTGCCGCCAAAGCGGCAGCTCTTGAAAGACATTTCCCTTTCCTTCTTCCCCGGCGCCAAGATCGGCGTGCTCGGCCTGAACGGCTCGGGCAAGTCCACGCTGCTCAAGATCATGGCGGGCGTCGACAAGGAGTTCGAGGGCGAGGCACTGCCCATGCCGGGGATGACGATCGGCTATCTGGAACAGGAACCCAAGCTCAACCACGAGCACACGGTGCGCGAATCGGTTGAAGAGTCGATGGGCGCAGTCTTTGCGGCCAAGGCGCGCCTCGAAGAGGTGTACATCGCCTACGGTGCCGAAGACGCCGACTTCGATGCGCTGGCGGCCGAGCAGGCTGAACTCGAAGCCATCATCGCGACCGCTGGCACCGATTCCGAACATCAACTGGAAATCGCCGCCGACGCGTTGCGCCTGCCGCCGTGGGACGCCAAGATCGGCCTGCTGTCGGGCGGTGAAAAGCGCCGCGTGGCACTGTGCCGCCTGCTGCTGTCCAAGCCCGACATGCTGCTGCTCGACGAACCGACCAACCACCTGGACGCCGAATCGGTCGAGTGGCTCGAAGTGTTCCTGCAGCGCTTCACGGGCACCGTGGTGGCCATCACCCACGATCGCTATTTCCTGGACAACGCGGCCGAGTGGATCCTGGAAATGGACCGCGGTCGCGGCATTCCGTGGAAGGGAAACTACAGCACCTGGCTCGAGCAGAAGGGCGAACGCCTGGCGCAGGAGCAGAAGAGCGAAGAAGCCCACGCCAAGGCCCTGAAGAAGGAACTCGAGTGGTCGCGCCAGAACCCGAAGGCACGTCAGGCCAAGAGCAAATCGCGCCTCGCCCGCTTCGAGGAGCTGAGCGACATGGAATACCAGAAGCGCAACGAGACCCAGGAAATCTTCATTCCGGTGGCGGAACGCCTGGGCCAGCAGGTGTTCGAGTTCCACAACGTCAGCAAGTCCTTCGGCGACCGCATGCTGATCGACAATCTGAGCTTCACCGTGCCGCCGGGCGCGATCGTCGGCATCATCGGCCCGAACGGCGCCGGCAAGTCGACGCTGTTCAAGCTGCTCGCGGGCAAGGAAAAACCGGATTCGGGCGAGGTCGTCATCGGCCAGACCGTGAAGATGGCCTTCGTCGACCAGCACCGCGACGAACTCGCCAACAACAAGACCGTGTGGGAAGACATCTCGAACGGCCTGGACATCATCAACGTCGGCAAGTTCCAGATGGCCAGCCGCGCGTACGCGGGCCGCTTCAACTTCAACGGCGCCGACCAGCAGAAGAAGGTCGGCACGCTGTCGGGCGGTGAACGCGGCCGGCTGCACCTGGCCAAGACGCTGATCGCGGGCGGCAACGTGCTGCTGCTCGACGAACCGTCGAACGACCTCGACGTGGAAACGCTGCGCGCGCTGGAAGACGCGCTGCTCGAGTTTGCCGGCACGGTCATGGTCATCAGCCACGACCGCTGGTTCCTCGACCGCATCGCCACCCACATCCTCGCGGCCGAGGGCGACAGCCAGTGGACCTTCTTCGACGGCAACTACCAGGAGTACGAAGCCGACAAGAAGAAGCGCCTGGGCGAAGAAGGCGCCAAGCCCAAGCGCATGCGCTACAAGGCCCTCAAGTAGCTCGTGCGCGGCCGCTTGCCTTTGCGAGCGGCCGAGGAGGGGACGCTGGGCGCCGTTGCGCGTACCGCGAGCAGTCCTCGCATCGCGTGGTGAGGTCGTGCCGGCAACTTCTTACGTGCGAGAGGAACGCCTGCGCGGCGTCCAGTTCCTGCTTCTGCCGCCGGATCGCCTGCAGCCTCCTGTCGATCACCTGCGCGCGCTCATGCTCGCCGCGGTGAAGAATACTGCGGATTTCGGCAAGGCTGAGGCCCACTTCCTGGCAGGCGCACACGATGCGCAGGCGCTGCAGGTGTTCATCGCCGTAGTCGCGATGGCCTGCGTCGGTGCGGGCCGGGACCACAACACCCTCGTCTTCCCAATGGCGAAGCACGTGGGCGGCGACGCCGATTTCTCTTGCGGCTAGACCGATCTTCATCGGCCGATGGTACCGCTTGACTTCAGGTCGACCTGAAGTTCCAGAATTGGTGCCATGCATCACACCCATGACCTCACGCTCCCTCGGTCCATGCCGGTCGAGATCGACGATGCGATCGTCGCCACCTATGTCGTCGCGCCGCGAGCAGGGGCCCTGGGCGATGTCGTGATCTGCCACGGCACGCCGTTCTCCGCGGCCGTCATGATGCCTGCCGCCCGACTTCTCATGGCCGCCGGCTATCGCGTCTTTCTTTGGGACATGCCCGGCTACGGCGCTTCCATCGGTCCTGCCGGCCAGATGGCCGATCTTCGGCGCCAGGGGCGTCGCCTTGCCGCGCTTCTGGATCACTGGGGGCTTGCCGAACCGCATGTCATTGCGCACGACGTCGGCGGTGCCGTGGCGCTCGGCGCACACCTCCTGGCGCAGCGTGATTTCGCGTCGCTGTACCTGTTGGATGCCGTCACGCTGGACCCTTGGGGTTCGCCGTTGTTCCGGCTCCTGGCGCAGAACCAGAACGTCTTCGCCGCACTGCCGCCGCGCTTTCACACCGCCATCGTGCGCGAATACATCGCGGGGGCGAGCGCCGCCTCGCGCGGCGCTGCGGATTGGGTCGATGCGCTCAGCCGTCCGTGGACGACCGAGGCAGGGCAGGCCGCGTTCTATCGTCAGATGGCACAGCTGACGCCCGAACACACCAGGCCCTTGGCCGCTCGACTGGGTGAGGTTCGTTGCGCGACACGCATCGGCTGGGGCGAGGATGATCCATGGCTGCCCGCTGCACAGGCCGCCGAACTGGCGTCGAGGCTGCCGGGTGACGTTGCGGTCACCGTGTTTCCAGGCGCCGGACACCTGGTCCCGCTGGAAGCCCCTGAAGCCTTGGTCGATGACTTCCTGGCGTCGCTGCCGGCCGCTCCAGCCGGAAGGCCGCGTTCGTCCCCCACGTGGCGACCAGCAGATGGCCGTCGGGCGTGCGGGTGAGCCCTACCGGGCTCGCGAGGCCGTCCGCCAGCACGGTGCGGCGGCCCTCGCGGTCGATGCGGCTCACCGTCGTGCCGCCATAGTCGACCACGTACGCGGCGTCGCTTTCTCGGTCTGCGACGATGCCGGGCCCCGGACTGCGCAGCCCATCATGGATGGTTCGTGCGCTTGCGCGTGCGCCGGGTCCGGCCAGCGAGATGCCGCCCGCGATGTTGCTGACCATCAACTCGCCGCTCGGCAGCTCGACCGCGCCGACCGGCGTCTGCAAGCCTTCGGCGACGACGTCGATCGTGCCGTCGGGATGCGCCGCGAGGATCTGGTGGGTGCGGCGGTTCGCGATCAGCAGCCGGCCCTTGCTGTCGAAGCTCAGGCCCGCCGGTGTCGCCAGGCCGCGCACGAACACGCTCTGCCTGCCGCCAGGCGTGAAGCGCCACACCAGGTCCTCGTTGTAGGAGGCCACGAAGATGTCGCCGGAAGGGCCGATGGCCAGCCCGCTCGGTCCGCTCAGGCCCGATGCGAACACCTTGCGGGTGCCGTCTGGTGCGAAGCGCAGCACGGTGCCGGCCGACCAGTTCGCGACATGCAGATGGCCTGCCGCGTCGTAGGCCATGCCGACCGGGGATGCCAGACCGGCATGCAGAGGCCGTGGCGCGAGCGTCCAGGCCGGCAGGGCGGGCGCCTCCATTGCGGGCCCAAGCAGCGCCAGACCGAGCAGCGGCAGGCGCACGCGGAAATCACGGTGCTTCATGCAGCCTCCTCCAGTTCGGTCTGCGCGGCGAACACCTCGCGCGCGGCTGCCAGCCCGTTCAAGGCGGCCGGAAAGCCCGCGTACACCGCCATTTGCATGATGGTCTCGATCACTTCGGTGCGCGTGACGCCGACATTGAGCGCACCCTGGATATGCACCCGGAGCTGCGGCGCGGCATTGCCCATGGCGGTGAGCGCGGCCACCACGGCGATCTCGCGCGAGCGCAGGTCGAGGCCGGGGCGCGAATAGATGTCGCCGAACGGAAACTCGATCAAGAGGCGAGCGAAGTCGGGTGCAATGCCGGCCAGGCTCTCGACGACCTTGACGCCGCCCTCACCGTCGATTTCGTGGAGCTTCGCCAGTCCGCGCCGGTAGCGCAGGTTGTCGTGGCCGTCGTGGTTCGCGTCGCTGGATTGAATGTCTGTCATCGCTCGTCTTTCCTTCGGGCGCGGTGCCCGGTGACGAGGAACGCTTCCTGTCGATGGCGCGGTAGTGCGCGATCTTGAGCGACAGCGCCTGTGTCGATTGCTGCAGCGCCGCCACCTTGGCCTGGACCTCGGCAAGGTGCCGTTCGAGCATCTCGCGCCGTTTCCCGACACTGGCGTCCCCCTGGCTTCGAAGCCTGGCGAAGGCCCGCATGCCCTGGATGGACATGCCGGTCTCGCGCAGGCGCAACAGGAAAGCCAGCCAGTCGAGGTCGGCGCTCGCATAGCGGCGCTGGCCACCCGGTGCGCGGGGCACCGCGGCGATCAGTCCGATTCGCTCGTAGTAGCGCAGCGTGTGGGCCGTGAGGCCGGTGCGCTGCGCGACTTCCGCAATGGTCAGGCTGGCTTCCATGGCGGGAATTCTCGAAGTTCGAGCGCGCTCGAAGTCAAGCGCTTTCTGCAGGCCCTGCGGCCGCTGCCGCGCGCGGCGCGAAGTCGCCCGGCTGCGGCCAGCGCATCTGCACCCGCTTGCGCACCGTGTGGATGTTGTTGCGCAGCGCATAGAGCTCGTCGGCGTACGAGAGCGGAACGGCCACCTTGTTGACGACGCGGTCGAGCTCCTCGAGTTCTTCGAGCAATTCCTCGCGCTCGCCCTGGCGCGTGTCGACCTTGGTCTCGATGTCGCGCAGGCGCGCATACCAGCGGAACACGCGCCGCCTGACGCGGAACTGGTAGAGCGGCGGCACGACCCGGCTCAGCGGCAGCATCAGCACCAGCAGGCCGCCGAGCACGAGCCACATGCGCTCGATCAGGTTGCTGGCCCAGAAGGGCAGGTAGCGCTGCCAGAACGGCGGCGTGCCGTTGATGGCGCGGTCGCCCTCGGGGCTCACCGGCAGTTCGCTGGTGCGCGTGTTCGGAAAATCGCGCGCGCGGTTGAACCAGCCGGCGTCGCTGTGCACGCCCTGCGCGGCTTCGGCGAACAGCTGCCGCAGGGCGGAATGGGTTTCCTCGCGCGAGAGCAGCGAGGTGGTGGCGGCCAGCAGTGTCACGTCCGAGGGCGGCAGTTCGCGCGCGAGATCGACCACGCCGCGCGGCAGCGTGACCGCCGAGAGAAACGGAAAGCGCCGCGAGTAGGCGTCGGCCTGGCCGAAGTCCATCAGCTTGATGTCGCTCGCGCGCAGCAGCCGCTGCACCTGCGGCGATTCGGGCGCCGAGGCGAGCACGATGACGTCGAGCAGCCCGGCCTGGAGCGCCTCGGTGGCGGCGGCCTGTTCGAGGTTCGACAGCTGCAGCGCGTCGGCCTCGACGTGGTTGGCCCTGAAGAGTCGCTCCATGATCTCGGGCAGGCCGCTGCCCGCCATGTCGACGTTCACGCGCAGGCCGCGCAGTTGCGCGAGCGAGGTCAGCGTGCCGGTCTTGCGGTCGACCTTCTGCGCGGAGTCGGCGCGGTAGAAGAGCCAGATCGGTTCGAAGAACAGGCTGCCGAGCGAGGTGAGCCCGGCTTCCTCGTCGGCCACCGGATCGGCGCTCCCGCCGCGCACGAAAGCCACGTCGGCACCACCGTTGCGCAGCAGGTCGAGGTTCTCCGATGAGCCCGAGGTCGCCTTGAGCTCGACCTCGATGCCGCTCGCCTTGAGCGCCTCGGCATAGCGTTTGCCGAACTGCGAATAGGCGCTGCCGCTCGGCCCGGTGGCCAGCGTCACATGCCGCGGCGGCTGCGGATCGAGCCACCAGTAGGCAGCGATCAGCACGCCGATCACGAGGAAGACGACGGGACCGGCGGAGGCGATCAGGTCGCGGATCGACAGCAGGATCAGCTTCAGTGTCTTGGGCATGGCCATGGCGGGATCAGTCTTTCGTTGCGGCCGCAAGGTCGGCCGCGGAAGGGAAGTGCAGCGCGCCGACCGTGACCGCGCGCGCGGCCAGCACGGCGCGCAGGGTGGCGCGCGCCACGACCTCGGCGGCCATGGTGCCGAGCACCGTCATGCCGGGCCGGGTACCGGCATCGGGTCCGTCGATGGGCACGCGGCCGGTGGCAAGCGCGAACAGCGTGTCTCCGTCGCTCATGGTGTGTACCGGGTTGATGGCGCGCGCCAGGCCGTCGTGCGCCACGCTGGCCAGGCGGTTGGCCTGCACCTTCGTGAGCACCGCATCGGTCGCGACCACGCCGATCGTGGTGTTGGTGCCGGCGAGCAGCGGCCGTGGCAGCTCGCCGCGCAGCAGGGCGCGGCGGGTGTCGCGCAGTGCATGGCCGTCTTCGGTGCGCGCGCCGGCCACCGGCTGCGCGGTGTCGGGGTCGATCACGTCGCCGAGCGCGTTCACCGCGATCAACGCGCCCACCGTCACACCGCCCACCGTGACCGAGGCCGTGCCGATGCCGCCCTTCATGGCGCTCTGCAAACCGAACAGCTTGCCGACCAGGGCGCCGCTGCCGGCGCCGACGTTGCCTTCGGCCGGCGCCGTGCGGCTTGCCGCCTCGCACGCGGCGTAGCCCGCCTCGGCATCGGGGCGGATGCGCGCATCGCCGAGCGGCAGGTCGAACAGCACCGCGGCGGGCACGATGGGCAGCGTGCCGAAACGCACGTCCAGCCCGACCCCACGTTCCTCGAGCCAGCGCATCGCGCCGTCGGCCGCGGCCAGGCCCCAGGCGCTGCCGCCTGCAAGCACGATGCCGTGCACCTGCTGCACCAGGTTGCCGGGCGAGAGCAGGTCGGTCTCGCGCGTGCCGGGCGCGGCCCCGCGCACGTCGACACCGGCCACGGCGCCTTCGCGCGCGAGGACCACGGTGCAGCCGGTGGGGCGGCGGGTGTCCGAGAAGTGGCCGACCTCGATGCCGGCGACATCGGTGATGGCGCCGGAGGACGGCGCAGCCGGCGAGGAGTGTGCGGGGGACGGAACGGGCATGGCGGCCGATTATGGGCCGCACACCCTCTACGATCAGCGTCATGACAGTTGCAAGAAGTTTCTCCACGCCCGCCGTCCTGCGCCATGCCGTCGTGATCGGCGCCGGCGCGGTTGGCAGCGCCACCGCCATCGAGGCCCTGCGCGCGGGGCTGCGCGTGACCGTGATCGAGCCTGGCGAACCCGGCGGTCCCCACGCGACGAGCTACGGCAACGCGGGCTGGCTGTCGTCGCATTCGGTGGTGCCGCCCGCGCTGCCCGGTGCCTGGCGCAAGGTGCCAGGCTGGCTCGCCGATCCGCTCGGGCCGCTGGCCGTGCGCTGGCGCCACCTGCCGCGCGCCTTGCCATGGCTGCTGCGCTATCTCGCCTCGGGCTGGACCGAGTCGCGCGTGCAGCGCACCGCCGACGCATTGCGCACGCTGCTGGCCGACGCTCCGGCCCTGCATGCACAACTGGCCGCCGAGGCCGGCGTGCCGCAGCTCATCGAGCAGCGCGGCCTGCTGCATGCCTACCGCTCGCGCGAGGAGTTCGAAAGCGATGCGCTCGCCTGGCGCGTGCGTGCGCGTACGGGCGTGCAATGGGAGGAATGGCCAGCGGCGGAACTGCGGCAGCGCGAGCCCGACCTCGCCGAGCGCTACACGCTCGGCATCTTCGTGCCCGAGGCGGGTCACTGCCGCGATCCGGGTGCCTACGTGGCCGCGCTCGCGCGCCATGCGCAAGCCGCAGGTGCCGAGCGCGCCGCCACGCGTGCCACGGGTTTCCGCATCGAGGGCGGGCGCCTGCGCGCGGTGCAGACCGAGGCCGGCGAGATCGAATGCGACGCTGCGGCCATCTGCGCCGGCGCGCGCTCGGGGCCGCTTGCGGCGGCCGCGGGCTCGGCGGTGCCGCTCGAATCGGAGCGCGGCTACCACGTGGTCATCGAAGGCGCCACTGCCGGCCCGCGCACGCCCACGATGGCGGCCGACGGCAAGCTCATTGCGCACTGGATGAACGGCGGCCTGCGCGCTGCCGGCCAGGTCGAGATCGGCGGGCTCGAGGCCGCGCCCGACTGGCGCCGGGCCGAGATCCTGCGCCGCCACCTGCTGTCGATGTTTCCCGCGGCGGCGGCGCAGGCTGGTGATGTCGCGGTGACGCACTGGCTCGGCCATCGGCCCAGCCTGCCCGATGGCCTGCCGTGCATCGGGCCTGTGGCGGCCAGCCGCGATGTGGTGCTCGCCTTCGGGCATGGCCACGTCGGCCTGTGCGGCTCGGCGCGCACCGGCCGGCTGGCGGCGCAACTGCTGGCGGGTGTTGCGCCAGAGATAGCGCTCGACGCCTTCAGCCCGGCGCGCTTCGGCTGACCGGTGCCGCTGGATCAGCGGTAAGTCTGGTAGACCCGGCTGCGTCCGTCGGCCTGCACCAGCAGCACCTCGTAGGCATCGCGCCGGCCGCCATAGGCCGGGCCGTCCATTCCTGGCGAACCGATCGGCATGCCGGGCACCGCAAGGCCGATCGCCTTCGGTTTCTCCTGCAGCAGCCGGCGCACCTCGCGGGCCGGCACATGGCCTTCGAGCGCGTAGCCGCCGACCCGGCCGGTGTGGCACGAACCGAGCGCCGTCGGAATGCCGAGCCGTGCGCGCGCGGCGCCATTGCCGTCGTCGTGCACGCGGGTCGCGAAGCCGTTCGCCTCGAGGTGCGCAACCCAGTCCTGGCAGCAGCCGCAGTTCGGGTCTTTCCATATCTCGATCATTGGCGCGGCGGCCGCGGCGGAAAGCGGCCAGGTGGCGGTGGCGCCCAGCGCGATCACAGGGGCGGCGCGCAGCAAGAGGGTGCGTCGTTGCATGGCAGGTTCTTTCGGAAACATCAGTCGATGAGTTGCGCGCGGGCCTTGTCGACCCACACCTGCAGGTTGTCGAGCAGGTCCTTCTGGCTGAAGGAGCAGCTTTCCTCGCTGAACAGCGCGCTCGATTCGAGTCTGTCGAGCAGGTTCAGCAGCACGTCGCCATAGCGCGGCGGCAGGCCCGCGAGCAGTTCGGTGCTGGCGCGGGCTTCGCCCGAGAACGCGGCGACCGAGCCGCCGCTGCCCCTGCGCAGCGCCTCGACCTGCGCGGCGATCGCGCCGAGCTGCCGTACTGCCTCGGCGTTCACGAAGCAGCCTTTCCGGGCGGCGGCAGCGACAGGCCGCGCTCGCGCATCAGGTCGCGCAGCACGTCGGGGTAGTCGGTGATGATGCCGTCCACGCCCCAGTCCATGAGCCGCAGCATGTCGGCCCGCTGGTTCACGGTCCAGGGCAGCACCTTCATGCCGAGGCCCTGCGCTTCGCGGACCGCCGCGGCCGTGAGGTCGGCGTGCGCCGGCGACCAGCTCACGGGCCCCGGCGAGGCGCCCGCCGCGGCCTTCACGAGCTGCGGCGTCGAGGCGAACGCCGCGGCATCGAGCCCGGCCGTCCAGCGGCGGTCCTTGAGCGTGCGCGCGGAGCTCAGATAGGCGCGCGGCAATTGGGGCGCAAGCTGTCCAACCAGCGCGAGCGTGCGCCAGTCGAAGCTCTGGACCGTCACGCGGCCGCCCATCTGCGCCTTGTCGATCTCCGCGAGCAACGCGCGCACCATCGGTTCCGGGGCGGCGGTCTCGTCGGGCCGTGTCGGATCGATCTTGGTCTCGATGTTGAAGCGCACCGTGGCGGCATGCGCGCCGCGCGCACGCACCAGGTCGAACACCGCGGCCAGCGTCGGAATGCGCTCGCCGTCGCGCGGCAGCTGCAGCGCGAACTGCTTGCCGTAGTTGCTCGCCGGGTTGAGGCGGCCCACGTCGTAGGCCTGCAGTTGCGCGGCCGTGAGCGCGCGGACCGCGGGCCCGCTCTTCGGCGCGAGCCAGGCGCCGTTCGCGTCGCGCGTGTGGTCGGGGTTGAGGCGGGTGTCGTGCGAAACCACGACCACGCCGTCGGCGGTGAGGCCGATGTCGAGTTCGAGCGTGGTCACGCCGAGGTCGAGTGCGTTCGAGAACGCGGCCAGCGTGTTCTCGGGTGCCAGGCCGCGGCCGCCGCGGTGGGCCTGCAGGTCGAAGTGCTGCTTGGCGTGCGGCATGATCGCCGCGCAGCCCGCGGCCAGCATCGCGCCGGCCAGGCAGGCCGCGACGATGGCACGCGGCCGGAAGAGAAGGGATGTCATTTGAGCTGTACCTTGATGCCGTCGTCCTGGACCGTGATGTCGCCGATCTCGTAGGTCCTGCGCCCGACCGTAAGCTCTTCGGCCGTGAAGCTGCGCAGCACCTGTCCGTGGAGCAGCTCCTGCGCCACCAGCGCTCCGATCTTCTGCAGCCGTTCCGCATCGCGGCCTTGCACGCCCTGCAATTCCAGACGTTCGGCCTTGGGCTGGTCGAGTCGCAGGGCGCGCGCCGCCGCGTCGTAGCGCAAGGCGCTGCTGACCGACACCAGGCCCTGCACCGGCGAGGCCGCCAGCAGCGGGCTCGCGATCGTCAACATCGCCGTGATGGCGGCGCGGTTGCTGCGCGCATCCAGGCCCAGCTGCGGATCGCGCAGGCCGACCATGAAGATCTCGGCATAGCGTTCGGCCACCGGAAAGCGCTTCGCGATCTGCGCCTGCAGCTCGTCGCGGGTCGCGGTGTATTCGCTCGTGAAGAAATTGAAGCCGGCCAGCGCCGAGAGCGGCAGCGGCAGGGCCGCGGCGGCACCCAGGGCGCGCAGCAGCCGGCGCCGGGATGGGGAATGCCGAAGAGAAGAAGGAGGGGTCTGCATACGTTCCGGAGCTTGCCACAGGCTGTGCGGTTCCCCCATTGTCGCGGCCGCCGGGCGGCCGGCCTGGCGACAGGGCATCTTCCTACGTGCACCCGCCGCCAGCCGAACGACAACGGCGAACCATGCAAGGCGAGACGCGGATCGGGATTTCGGGCTGGCGCTATGCGCCGTGGCGCGGCCGTTTCTACCCCGAGGGCCTGGCCCAGCGGCAGGAGCTCGAGTTCGCCTCGCGCATGCTGCCCACGATCGAGATCAACGGCTCGTTCTATTCGCTGCAGCGCCCCGCGTCTTACCGGGCATGGCATGACGCAACCCCCGACGGCTTCGTGTTCGCGGTGAAGGGGCCGCGCTACCTCACGCACATCCTGCGCCTTAAGGATGTGCGCACGCCGCTCGCCAACTTCCTGGCGTCGGGCGTGTTCGCGCTCGGGGCCAAGCTGGGGCCGATGCTGTGGCAGCTGCCGCCCACGTTCTCGTTCGACGCAGAGCGGCTCGACGACTTCTTCTCGCTGCTGCCGCGCAACGGCCGCTCGGCGCTCGCATTGGCGCGGCAGCACGACGACAAGGTCGAGGGTCGCGCCTTCCTCGAGGTGCCTGCGCGGCTGCGCCTGCGGCATGCGGTCGAGGTGCGGCATGCGAGTTTCGAGAACCCCGAGTTCATCGCGATGCTGCGCCGGCACGGCGTGGCGCTGGTGGTGGCCGACACGGCGGGGCGCTGGCCCCTGCTCGAAGACCTGTGCACCGATTTCGTCTACATGCGGCTGCATGGCGACAAGGAGCTCTACGCCAGCGGCTACGACGACGCGGCACTCGACCGCTGGGCTGCGCGCATCGATGCCTGGCGCCAAGGTCGCCAGGTGAAGGACGCACGGCTCGCGGGCCCGCGCCGCGGCGCGGGACGGAAGCCGCGCGACGTGTACTGCTACTTCGACAACGACGTGAAGGTGCATGCACCCTACGACGCCGCGCACCTCGCGGCACGCCTCGGCGTCGCGACCGGCCTCGGCGACGCGGCAATCAGGCCGAAAGCGTCGCCTTCAACGTGATCTCGGGCACGCTCGCGAGCGCCTTCGACAGCGGGCAGCCGGTCTTTGCTGCGGCGGCGATCTGCTGGAACTTCGCCTCGTCGAGCTGGGGCACGGCCGCGTCGAGCTCGAGCGCGATGCGATCGATCTTGAAGCCTTCGCCGTCCTTGGCCAGTCGCACGGCGGCGCGCGTGTCGATGCGGGTGGCCGTGAGCCCCTCTTTCTCGAGCGCGAAGGCAAAGGCCATCGTGAAGCACGCCGCGTGCGCCGCGCCGACGATTTCCTCGGGGTTGGTGCCGCGCCGGTCGTCCTCGAAGCGGCTCGCGAAGCCGTAGGGATAGTCCTTGAGTGCACCGGTCTCGGTGCTGATCTGGCCCTTGCCGGTCTTGCCGGCGCCTTCCCAGCGGACGCTCGCGTGCTTTTCTGCTGCCATGGGGTTCCTCTGATTCGAAGTTGAGAAGGCTCCTGTATCGCTCGAACAGCCCCGGCTGTCTGTAGTCGCGCATCTGGCCCGATCTCGGCCGATCGACCGGACTCATGCGCCCGAGGGTTTCTCCCAGGCTTGCAGACGCCCGCGGGCGCGATGTACTATTTATCAAACGATCATTTAAGACAATGGCTTACGGCTCCGCATGCGCTGAACCATTCTCGTAAATGACAATTTATTGATTGATCATTTGTATTGGAGCCCTATGCCCGTTAGAAAACTGGGTCACTACTCGGTCAGAACATCGAAGCTCGAAGCCTCGAAGAAGTTCTATGTCGAGATCCTTGGCCTGCGCGAGGGTTATCGACCCCGCCTCGACTTTCCCGGTGCCTGGCTCTACCAGGATGAAGATGAACAGGACCATGGCGTCGTGCATCTGATCGGCACCGCCGGCGACGGGAGTGGCCTTGCCGCCTACCTGGGCGCGAGGAAAGATGACGAACTTGGCACGGGCGTGATCGACCACCTTGCCTTTCTCGCCGACGGCCTTGAGGAATTCCGGGAAAGGCTGGAGGCTGGCGACATCAGCTACCGCGAACGAGCGGTGCCGGGCCTGGGCCTGCACCAGATGTTTCTCGAAGATCCGTCGGGCATCACGATCGAACTGAACTTCCCCGTCGAAACCCTCGAGTCGACCCGATCCTTTCCTGACCCCGCAACCACCCAGCCATCTTGAGCAAGGAGAAAGTGCAATGGACTACCCGGTAAAGAACGCGAGCAGCCATCTCGAAGGCGCCGAACTGGTGGCGAGGGCGCGGGAGATGATCCCGTTCCTGCGCGAGATGGCGCCGATGACCGACGCGATGCGCCGACCGCCCGAAGAGACGCGGCTGCGGCTCAAGTCTTCGGGGGTGGCCCGCCTGTGGCAGCCCAGGCGCTATGGCGGGGCCGAAGGTGGCTTGGTCGAAGGCGCCGACATCTTGCGGGAGGTTGGCCACGGTTGCGGTTCGACGGCGTGGATCCTGGCGCAGAACCTGCAGCACAACCTGAAGCTCGCGAATTGGCCAGAGCAGGCCCAGGAAGAGGTCTGGGGCTCGGCGCCCGACGCGCTCCTGAGCGGCATCCTGATTCCCGGCATCGGCAAGGCGGTGAAGGTCGACGGCGGCTACCGGCTGACGGGGCGCTGGCCCTTCGTGAGCGGGGTCGAGATCGCCGACTGGGTGATCTTCACCGGCGACTGCATGGTGGACGATTCGGGCAAGCCGAAGGAACTGCATTTCGTCGTGCCGCGCAACGAGATCACGGTCCTGGACACCTGGTACACGATCGGGCTGCGTGGTTCGTCGAGCCATGACGTCACCTTCTCCGATGTCTTCGTGCCCGAGCACAGGGCGGTCGGCATGGACGACCTCAAGGGAAACGGCCGCAGCCCCGGTTCGAAGCTCAACACGAGCTGGCTGTACAAGGCGCCGCCGTACGCGATGTTCGGCTGCTTCATCGGATGCGCCCCGCTCGGCATCGCGGAAGCAGCGGTCGAGTACTACCTCGAGAACGCACGCAAGCGCGCTTCCACCATGTCGGGCAGCAATGTCGCGAGCTTCACGACACAGCAGGTCAAGGTGGCGCAAGCCAGGACCGAGGTGCTGGCCGCGCGCCAGCTCATCTACTCGGTGCTGGCGGAAATCGAAGTGCTCTACAAGGGCGGCGGCAGCGCGAGCGTCGAGGACAGGACGCGGTACCGGGCCATTGCCACCTACGCCGGAAAGCTCGCAGCATCGGCGGTGAACCTCGTGCTCGAAGCCGGCGGCGGCGGCGTGATCTACGAGCGCAACCCGATATCGCGCTGCGCAGTCGACATGACGGTGGCCAATCGCCACATCACGCAGAACTGGGATGTCAACGCGTCGACGTACGGCCGCGTCCTGCTCGGTCTCCCGTGCGGTGTCGAGGCGCTCGACGACTAACGGAAGGAAGATCAAATGCTTCAGACATTCCCGTCCCGGACCGCGTGCGAGGTGCCTTGCGCGCGGGATGCAGAGCCGGTCTCCAAGGAATCGTTCCTGTCGGCCATGCGCCAGGCAGCGTCGCCGGTCTGCGTGGTCACGACGATGGCCGACGGCCAGCGCATGGCACTGACGGTCAGCTCGTTCCTGTCCGTTTCCGCCGATCCGCCTTTGGTGTCGGTGTGCATCAACCGGAACAGCCGCATGTGCAGCGCCATGACGGCGACCGGATCATTTGCCGTGCACATCCTCGCCGACGACCAGGCGCACATTGCCGACATGTTCGCGGGACGGCCGCGATCGGGCGAGCCCTACGATTTCTCTTGCGTCGAATGGATCAGCCAGGGCGCGGGGCGTGAGCCGCTGATGGCCGGCGGCGCCATCTCCGCCGAGTGCTCGGTGGTGTCGACCACCGATGCCGGGTCGCACCGGCTCTTCATAGCGGCGGTGAAGAACCTGTTGACCAGCGAGAGAAGGCCGCTCCTCTTCTGGAACAGGCTCTACACATCGCCGTCCGCGGTCGCAGGCGCCTGACCTGAACCGCGCGGCCCGGCGCTTCGATGCCGGAATGCCGCAATAACGCTTCAGCCCTTTGCAGGCGCACTCGTGGCGCCTGCAGGGCCGAGCCATGCCTGAATCTTCAACAACGGCGAGAGAGCATCATGAAAAATCGTTGGGCCGCACTGGCAATCATCTTCATTGCGTTCCTGCAGTTCACGCTGAACTGGTTCTGCATCGTTCCGGCGTTCGGCGAGATCGCGAAAGAGATGCAGCTGTCGTTTGCGCAGGTGGGCGTCATCGTGGGCACCTTCATCGCGGGATACGGCATTGCGCACATTCCCGGCGGCTGGCTGGCGGAGCGCTATGGCATGCGCAACGCGATGCTCTTCGGGATCGTGGTCGAGACGATCGGCGCGGCCGTCTCGGCCTGGGCGCCGTCCTACGAGATCCTTCTGGCGGGGAGGCTGCTTTGCGGCGTCGGCGGCTCGGTCTTCATCGGCAGCGCCATCGGTCTTACCGCCGCCTGGTTTCGCGGCAAGGAGCTCGCCACGGCCAACGGTGTGATCCAGGGCGGGGCCTTCACCCTGGGCGCCGCCATCGGCCTGTTCGGCTGGGGCCCGGTCGTTGCATCGCTCGGTTGGCGGGAGGGGTTGGCGATCGGCGCAGGCATCGGCCTGGCGACGCTGGTCTTCGTGCTGGCACTCTTTCCCACGCCACCGAGCGGGAGCGGCGATGTGCTCGAGGGCCATCACCTGGGCAAGAACTCGCTGCGCCGCGTCTTCGGCAATCCGACGCTCTGGGTCATGGGGCTGGCACTGCTGGGCGCGTACGGCAGCTACTTCAGCGCTGCGCAGCTGTTGCCGCACTACGCGCAGACGACGCTGAACGTCGACGCCTCCGTGGCCGAAGGCATCGGTGCCATCCTGATGTTCAGCGGCATTGCGGGTGGGTTCATCGGGGGGTGGCTGTCCGACCGCGCATTCGGGCTGCTTCCCACCTTCGTGGGCGCCTGCGCGGTCGAAGCGCTCATGTTTTTCCTGATCCCTCACCTGGACCTGCTGGGCCTCCAGATCGCTGCCGCTGTCATCGGGGCTTCACTTATCGCCGCATTCGTGCCGTGGGTGTCCATTCCGGGTGAGCGCGACAGCGGCTTCCTGATCTCCGATGTACCGACGGCGATCGGGCTGATGCTGAGCATCGTTGCCGTCGGTGGCGCCACCGTCCCGCCGTTGTTCACCATGATCGCGGACGGCTGGGGGTTCGACACCGCCTGGGCTTTCCAGGGCGCCATCACGATCGGCTTTGCATTCCTGGCTTTTCTGTCCAGGCCCAAGCGGGCGGTCCGGATCAAGCCGGCCTGAGCGCCAGGATCAGCGCTTGCCGGTGTCGGAGCCGGCAAGCGCTGCGGCGCGACCGGTCGTGGAAGAGGGGTGATCTCTCGCGATCTCGCGTGAGCGCTTCAGCACCTGCGGTGCGCCCAGCAGGAAGCTGTCGACGCGCATGTCGATCACCCGATCGATGCTCTTGGGCACCGGAAGCGCATAGATCCACTTGCGCACGCCGATGTAGAACACCCCCGAGTGCATGGACCAGATCAGGTCGATCTCGTCCTCCAGCTCTTCCTCGCTGGTGGGCTCCGGGATGCCGTATTCCTTGCGCATCTCGCGCGCGATCACCAGGAAGTGTCGCTCCCGCAGTCGAGCGACATAGCGCTGGTTGATGCCTTCGCGCGAGAGGCCCGCCGAAATGAAGATGCGGACCCAGTCGCTCTTCAACACGAAGCGCGCATAGTCCTTCAGGTAGCGCTTGAGCCTGGCGGCCAGCGGTTGCGTGCTGTCGGACAGCCAGTCTTCCCAGACCGGATCCCATCTGCGCACGAACACTTCGTCGTAGACGCGCTCGACCAGCGCTTCCTTGGTCGGAAAGTAGTTGTAGAGCAGCGGCTGGGTGATGCCGAGCGCGCGCGCGATCTCGTGCGTGCTCGCGCTGAAGCCGCGTTCCGCGAAAACCTGGATCGCCTTCTGCACGATCTGCTGCTCGCGCGCCTCTTTCGAAAGGCGAGGCGTGCCGGTCCCCTTCTTGCCATCCGCGGGGATCTTGCGCGGGCTTTTTTTGGCGGGGGAGGTCGGTCCTGCTTCGTTTGCTTTCATTCCAGTCTCTGTAGGGCGCGTGCCGCTGCGGCCGGTCCGGTTCTAAGTCCTTTTTCGCAGTGTAGCGGCGCACTTGCGCCATGCCGGAAACGCGACGGCGTCGCCAAGGTGACGCCCCCGGGGGCTTCCCCGATGGGAGCGGCGCGCGGCTCGGCTTAGGCTGCGGCCTGCCTTTTTTCCTTGTCTTCTTTTCCCCGCCCGACCGACCATGCAAACACGCCCGCACCACGCGTTCTGGCCCAAGCGCCTGCCGCATTCGATCACCGTGCCCGCCACCTCGCTGTGGCACAACCTGGCGACATCGGCGGCGCGCTACCCGGACAAGGCGGCGCTGGTGTTCTTCGGCCGGGTGACGTCGTACCGCGAGCTGGCCGACCAGGTCGAGCGCCTGGCCGGTGCGCTGCATGCGCTGGGCGTGAACCGCGGCGACCGCGTGGTGCTCGACATGCAGAACTGCCCACAGCTCGTGGTGGCGCACTTCGCGATCCTGCGCGCCAACGCGGTGGTGGTGCCGGTCAATCCGATGAACCGCGCCGAGGAACTCAAGCATTACATCGTCGATCCCGACGCCAAGGTGGCCATCACCACCGGCGATCTCGCGGGCGAATTGGCGAAGGCGAGCAATGCGCTGCCGCCTGAGGAGCGGCTGGCCCACCTTGTGGTGACGCAGTTCACCGATGCCTTCGACGCCGACGCGGGCGGCGACGACGCGCCCGCGCCGGCCTGGAAGGACTGGCTCTGCACGCGCCATGCGCTGCCCGAACTCGACGGCGGCCAGGTCACGGCCTGGACCGATGCGCTCGCGGCCGGCCATGCCGCGCCCGCGCACGTGGTGGGCGCCGACGACATGGCGCTGCTGCCCTACACCAGCGGCACCACGGGGCTGCCCAAGGGCTGCGTGCACCACCACTCGAACCTGATGCACAACGCGGTGGCGGGCCAGCTCTGGGGCCAGGCGACCTCCGAGGCGGTGGTGCTAGCGGTGGTGCCGATGTTCCACATCACGGGCGTGGTGAGCATGATGCACACCGCGATCCTCGCTGGAGCCACGCTGGTCGTCATGCCGCGCTGGGATCGCGAGGTGGCCGGGCGCCTGATCTCGCGCTGGAAGGTCACGAGCTGGACCAACATCCCGACCATGGTGATCGACCTCATGGCCAGTCCCAATTTCGCAGGCTACGACCTCTCGAGCATGAACTACATCGGCGGCGGCGGTGCCGCGATGCCGCAGGCCGTGGCGCAGCGCCTGTTCGAGCAGTACGGGCTCAAGTACCAGGAAGGCTACGGCCTCACCGAAACCGCCGCGCCCTCGCATACCAATCCGTCGGACCATCCCAAGCAGCAGTGCCTGGGCATTCCGTTCATGAGCACCGATGCGCGCGTGGTCGACCCCGACACGCTGGCGGAACTTCCGGTCGGCGAATCGGGCGAGATCATCATCCGTGGGCCGCAGGTGTTCCAGGGATACTGGAAGCGCCCCGACGCAACGCGGGCGACGTTCGTGGAGTTCGAGGGCAAGCGCTTCTTCCGCTCGGGCGACATGGGCCGCATGGACGAGGACGGCTACTTCTTCATCACCGACCGGCTCAAGCGCATGATCAATGCGAGCGGCTTCAAGGTCTGGCCGGCCGAGGTGGAACTGCTGATGTTCCGTCATCCGGCGATCCAGGAAGCCTGCGTGATCTCCACCAAGGACAGCTACCGCGGCGAGTCGGTGAAAGCGGTGGTGGTGCTGCGCCCCACGCACAAGGACACCACCGAGCAGGAGATCATCGACTGGTGCCGCGAGAACATGGCGGTCTACAAGATCCCGCGCAAGGTGCAGTTCGTCGACGCGCTGCCCAAGAGCGGCAGCGGCAAGGTGATGTGGCGGCTGCTCCAAGAGGACGAGAACGCCTCGGCCACACCCGCCGCCGCCGCGTAACAGGCGGTTCGCAGGCGCGGCCCCGGGCGCTTCGCGCGGAGAATCCGTGGCTTTCGCCGCCACGGTCTTCTCTTCATCGCCTGCCATGCCCCTGCGCCTCTTTCGCCATCTGCTCGCCTGCTGTGTCCTGGTGGCCCTGCCGCTCGCGTCGCAGGCCGCTGCGCGGACTTGCCTCGTGGTCGGCGTCAGCGATGGCGAGACGCTCACGGCGCGCTGCGGGCGCATCGGGTCGTACGAGGAGGTCCGGGTGCGCATCACGGCCATCGACGCGCCCGAGTTCTCGCAACCCTACGGACGGCGCAGCAGGCAGGCGCTGAGCCGGCTGTGCTACCTCGAGCAGGCACTCATCACCGAGCGCGACACCGACCGTTACGGCCGCACCGTGGCCGACGTGCGCTGCGACGGCCAGGACGCCGCCACCTGGATGGTGACGGAAGGCTGGGCCTGGGTGTACGACTTCCATGGCAGCGCCGCGCGGCACGGCGGCAAGCTGGACGAGTTGCAGCGCAGCGCGCGCAAAAAGCGCGTGGGGCTGTGGGCTGGCGCCAGGCCCACGCCGCCTTGGAAGTGGCGCCAGCGCCAGCGCGAGAGCCGGTCCGAGGGCTTTGCGCCGTTCTGAGCTGCCGCGCTCAGCAGGCGCCGCCGTAGAGGCAGCGCAGCGACGGCACGAAGAGCCCCGCGACAAAGCTCACCGCACACACCACGAGCATCAGCAGCGCGAACATGCGCAGGCCTTCGGCGCTCCAGCGCGGCGCGAAGATGCTGACCAGGAAGCCGGAGGCAAAGGTGCCCTCGAGCCAGGCCGCGCCGCCCCAGCGCAGCACCCAGAGCCAGAACGCCGCATCGAGCGCATGCAACGCGATCCAGAAGGCCAGCGACATCTCAGGATTCGCTGCGGCCCTGCACGTCGGCGACCACGCGTGCATTGCGCTGGAAGCTCCAGTAGGCGCCCGCCCAGTCCATCATCACGACGATGCGGTTTCGAAAGCCGATCAGGAAGTAGGCATGCGCAAACAGCCAGAAGAGCCACGCGAGCCGGCCGCTGAATCGCAGCGGACCAAACGGCGTGCCGAGGTCCACCACTGCTGAATTGCGGCCGATGGTGGCGAGGTTGCCGTAGTCGCGGTAGCGAAAGGGCACGGTGGGCTCGCCGGCAATGCGGCGCAGGATGTTTGCGGCCGCCGCGCGGCCCATCTGCTTGGCGGCAGGCGACACGCCGGGCACCGGCTTCGGCACCTGGCCGGGCGCGTGGCTCAGCGCCGCCGCGAGGTCTCCGACCACGCTGATCTCGGGATGCCCGGCCAGGCTCAGGTCGGGCTCGACCTTGACGCGTCCCGCGCGGTCGCATTCGGCGCCGGTCACCTCGCCGAGCATGCGGCCGAGCGGCGAGGCCGCCACGCCCGCGGCCCACACCACGCAGCTGCTGTCGACGCGATAGCTGTTGGGCGGCGCGCCATCGGCGCCGCCGCCTCCGGACTGCACTTCGAGGCCATCGGCATCGATGGCCGTCACGCGCGCATTGAGCCGCACGTCGACGCCGAGCCGCTCGAGCTGCTCGAGCGCCTTCTGGCTCAGGCTCTCGGGCATCGCCTGCAAGACACGCGGGCCGCCTTCGATGAGCAGCACCTGCGCGCTGCCCGGATCGATGTGGCGGAATTCGCCCGCGAGCGTGTGGCGCGCGATCTCGGCCAGCGTGCCGGCCATTTCGACGCCGGTCGGTCCGGCGCCGATCACCGCGAAGGTCAGCCGTGCGCGGCGGCGCTGCGGATCGGTCTCGATCTCGGCCGCCTCGAACGACATCAGCACGCGGCGGCGGATCTCGAAGGCATCGGCCAGCGTCTTGAGGCCTGGCGCGAGCGGTGCCCATTCGTCATGGCCGAAGTAGCTGTGCGTGGCGCCTGCGGCCACGATGAGGTGGTCGTAGGCCACGCGGCTGCCGTCGGCCAGATGCACCGCACGTGCCGCCGGATCGATCGCGCCGACATCGCCGAGCAGCGTGGTGATGCGCGGCTGCCGGCGGAACAACGCGCGCACCGGGGCTGCGATCGACGGTGCCGCAAGGCCGGCCGTGGCCACCTGGTAGAGCAGCGGCTGGAACAGGTGATGGTTGGTCTTCTCGATCACCGTCACGTCCACATCGGCGCGTTCGAGCTTGCGGGCGGCTTCGAGCCCGCCGAAACCGCAGCCGACGATGACCACGTGCGCACGGGCGGGGGCATTGGGGCTTTGCATATCGAACGGATGATACGCAGCCGCCGTGCACGCCGCCGCGTCTTGTGCCAAAGTGGCCGTCCCTTGGCCGATCGCCGGACGTTGACATTCTTCCGGGCGAGCGAGCGAGTGCGCGAACTTGTCCTACGCGCCGCCGTCACGCCGATCGGCTACAACTTCCGGCTGACCCGACTGGAGACACCATGACGCTTTCCCGGCCGATCACCCCGGCGGCGAGCGCACTGCGCGACAGGTTTCGCGAGGTGCGGGCCGCCAGCCTGGCGCTCGCCGCGCCGCTCTCGGCCGAAGACCAGTGCATCCAATCGATGCCGGACGCGAGCCCGACCAAGTGGCACCTCGCGCACACCACTTGGTTCTTCGAGACTGTGCTGCTTCAACCGCATGCCGTGGGCTACACGCCGTTCGACACGCGCCTGCACTACCTCTTCAATTCGTACTACGAGGCGCTTGGCCCGCGCCATCCGCGCCCGCAGCGCGGGCTGCTCACGCGGCCTTCGGTCGACGAGGTGCGGGCCTACCGGCGCCATGTCGACGAGGCGGTGCTCGCATGGCTCGACAGCGACATCGGCGCGCAGGACTGGGCAACCATCGAGCCGATCCTGACGCTCGGCCTGCACCACGAGCAGCAGCACCAGGAGCTGCTGCTCACCGACATCCTCCATGCGCTGTCGTGCAACCCGCTGCTGCCGGCCTACAAGCCCGCCGCAGGCCCGGCCCTGCGGCTCGCGGCCGTGCCTGTGCCCATGCGCTGGCTGTCGCGGCCGGGCGGCGTGGTGCAGGTGGGCCATGAAGGCCCGCAGCGGGGTTTTGCCTTCGACAACGAGACGCCGCGCCACGCAGCGCTGCTGCAGCCGCATGCCATCGCCGACCGGCTCGTGAATTGCGGCGAGTACGCGCAGTTCATCGCCGACGGCGGCTACCGGCGTCCCGAGCTCTGGCTCTCCGACGGCTGGGCCGCGGTGCAGTCGCAGGGTTGGCGGCATCCGGCCTATTGGCTCGATGCCGACGACCCGCGGCTCGGCGCGACGGCGCAGCAGCACCAGGCCGGCTGGCATGTGTTCGGGCTACACGGCGTGCGGCCGATGGAGCCCGATGCGCCCGTGTCGCAGCTGAGCTTCTACGAGGCCGCGGCGTATGCCGAATGGGCCGGCGCGCGGCTGCCGACCGAGTTCGAATGGGAGGCCGCCTTCGACACGCCCGGCATCTCGCAGATGACCGGCCATGTCTGGCAGTGGACGCGCTCCTCCTACGACCCGTACCCCGGGTTCAAGCCCATGCCCGGCATCGCGGCCGAATACAACGGCAAGTTCATGGTCGGCCAGCTCGTGCTGCGCGGTGGCAGCCTCGCGACCCCAGCCGGGCACACGCGGCCCAGCTACCGCAACTTCTTCCCGCCGGCCGCGCGCTGGCAGTTTTCCGGGCTGCGGCTCGCCAAAGACCTTTGAATCATGCGCAATCCCTCCAGCTCGTCGTCTTCCTTGTCGTTCGCCACGGCGCAGCAGCAGCGCCAGCCTTCTACCGATGCCCCGCTGTCGGAATTCGGCCGCGCGATGCTCGCGGGGCTGTCGCGCCGCCCGCGCAGCATCTCACCCAAGTTCTTCTATGACGCCGCGGGCTCGCAGCTGTTCGACCGGATCTGCGATCTGCCCGAGTACTACCCCACGCGTACCGAGCTGCGCATCCTCGGCGAATGCGCCGCGGAGATCGCCGAGCAGGCCGGTCCGGGCGCCGAGATCGTCGAGTTCGGCGCGGGATCGCTGACCAAGGTGCGGCTGCTGCTCGATGCGCTCGAAGCGCCGAAGCGCTACCTGCCGATCGACATCTCGGGCGAGCACCTCGAAGCTGCCGCAGAACGTTTGAAGGCCGACTATCCCGCGCTGGCCGTGCAGCCGATCGCGGCCGACTACACGATGCCGCTGGTGCTGCCCGCGCCGCTGCCGGGTGCGGGCAAGCGCGTGGGCTTCTTTCCCGGCTCGACGATCGGGAATTTCGAGCCCGACGATGCGTTGGCCTTCCTGCAGCTCGCGGCGCGCATGCTGCGCGGCGGCGGGCTCCTGATCGGCGTCGACCTCGTGAAGGCCCCCGACCGGCTGCATGCGGCCTACAACGACGCGCAAGGCGTGACCGCGGCGTTCAACCTCAACCTGCTGCAGCGCGCCAATGCCGAGCTCGATGCCGACTTCGACATCGACGCTTTCGCGCATTCGGCGTTCTACAACGCGCCGAAGCAGCGCATCGAGATGCATCTGGTGAGCCGGCGGGCGCAGACCGTGTCGCTGTGCGGCGAGCGCTTCGGCTTCGAGGAAGGCGAGACGATCCACACCGAGTACTCGCACAAGTTCACTGTCGACGGGCTGCGGGCGCTGGCGGTGAAGGCAGGGTTTCGGCCGGGGAAGGTATGGACGGATCCGGAGAGGCTGTTCAGCGTGCATTGGCTGGGGGCTTGAGTTTTTCCGAGGCGCCGGGTCTCGTCCGGGCCTCCATTCGCGCCCGGCTGTTCTTGCTCCCTCTCCCTCCGGGAGAGGGCAAAAGAGGGCCGACCTGTAGCTCGTCCGCCGGGGCGAGACCCGGCCCCGAAAAACAAGCCAGTCCGCGGATGCACAATACCCCCTCGCGGGCCAAAAAAGCCAAACACAGAAGCACCCGCACCCTGGAGAGCAGAACATGAAAGCAACCTGGAACGGCGTGACCATCGCCGAGAGCGACGACACCGTGCTCGTCGAAGGCAACCACTATTTCCCGATGGACTCGCTCCACCGCGAGCACGTCACCTTCAGCAACCACAAGACCACCTGCCCCTGGAAGGGCATGGCCAGCTACTACTCGCTGCTGGTCAACGGCGAACTCCTCACGGATGCCGCCTGGTACTACACCGACCCCAAGCCCGAAGCCGATCAGATCCGCGACCGCGTGGCATTCTGGAAGGACGTGAAAGTCACTGCATCGTGACCACGGCCGCCTTCGCGCCGCCGTTCGTCGCGCCCGCCGAACTCACGGCCGCGCTGCGCGAGCAGGGCTATGCGGTGCTGAGCCCGCAGGCGGTGAGCGAATGGCTCGGCATGCCGCTCGACGCACTCGAGGCGCTGCATGCCGACTGGAGCGACCTTCCGCCCGACGAATACCTGAAGGACGGCGGCCGCTACCGCACGCGGCGCCACGCATGCTTCACGGTCGAGGGCGATGCGGTGGCGCAGGTGCCGCACCGCGCGCACTGGCAGCCGGTCGAATACAACGCGCTGCATGGCGGCATGCAGCGCTGGTTCGCGCCGATGCACGAGGCAACCATCGTGCAGCCGGCGTGGCAGCGGCTGATGCAGCGCCTCGCCGAGGCCGCGAGCGGCATGCGCGGCCATGCCGCGCGGCCCTGGTTCGTCGAGGCGCACCAGTTCCGCATCGACACAGCGGGCGGCATCGGCCGGCCCACGCCCGAGGGCGCGCACCGCGATGGGGTCGATCTCGTTGCGGTGGCGCTGGTGGGCCGCAGCGGCATCAAGGGCGGCGAGACGCGCGTCTTCGAGGCCAATGGGCGGCGCGGGGAGCGCTTCACCATGACCGAGCCATGGACGCTGCTCCTGCTCGACGACGCGCGCGTGATCCACGAATCCACGCCGATCCAGCCGCTCGACGAGGGCAGCGCCGGCTGGCGCGACACGCTCGTCGTCACCTGCCGCGCTGAGGGTTTCCAGGGGGATTGATCCCGCTGGTCCGAGTCCTACAGTGTCTGCCCCGGCACAGGGGTTAAATTCGAGGGCCGGCTCCGCGCGAGCCGCGCCTGTCTGTATGCGAACGAAAGTGAGGTCCGCCAATGTTCAATCACATCCTGGTTCCGATCGACGGCTCCGAAACTTCCATGCTCGCCGTCAGCAAGGCCAGCGGCCTGGCATTGGCTTTCGGAAGTCGGATCACGCTGATCCACGTGATCGACAACTACCCCTTCATCGGCGTGGGCGCCGACTATGCGCTCGGCCAGAACGAATACCTTGCCGCCGCCACGGCCAGCGCCAATGCGGCGTTGGCGCGCGGCGTGGCCGCGCTCGCGGCCGAGGGCCTGCACAGCGACCAGCGCGTGATCGACGGCCATGTGGTGCATGAAGGCATCGTCGACACCGCGATCGCCATCGCGGCCGACCTGATCGTGATGGGCTCGCACGGCCGCAGCGGCATCGAGAAGCTGCTGCTCGGCAGCGTCACGCAGCGTGTGCTGCAGGACGCGCCGATGCCCGTGCTCGTGGTCAAGGGCGGGCTGTAGCAGGCCCGCAGAGCGCGGCGAGCGTGAAGTCCGGCGCACTGCGAAAGCGCACCGGCTGCTGCGTCGCCGGATGCACGAAGCCCAGTTCGCTCGCATGCAGCAGCAGCCGTGGGGCGCGTGCACGGACCTCGTCGCTGCCGTAGAGCGCATCGCCGAGGATCGGATGGCCGATCGACAGCAGATGCACGCGCAGCTGGTGCGAACGTCCAGTCAGCGGCTCGAGCAGCACATGGGTGGCCATCATCGCCGCGCCATCTGAAGAAGAACTCACAGCGGCCGAGCCGAGCTCACGCCAGCGCGTGAGGCTGGGCTTGCCCGCCGGGTCCACCTTCTGCAGCGGACGCCGCGGCCAGTCGGCCATCAGGGGCGCATCGATGACCGACCACGCCTGCTCCTTCTCGTGCTGTACCGGCATCGCGCCGTCGACAATGGCTTCGTAGCGCTTGTGCACGAGGCGGTCCGCAAAGGCATCGCCGAGCGCGCGCTGCACCGCGGGGCTGCGCGCCAGCAGCACGAGCCCGCTGGTCGCCATGTCGAGGCGGTGCACGATCAGCGCGTCGGGCCAGCGCCGCAGGGCGCGCGCGCTCAGGCAGTCCTGCTTGTCCTCGCCACGCCCGGGCACGCAGAGCAGGCCGGCGGGCTTGTCGAGCACCAGCAGGTGGGCGTCTTCGTGGACGAGGGTGATCGCATCGAGGTCGGTCATGGCTGCGCCGGAGTGTAGAGACCTGGCGCTCGGCTATCCTCAAACGAATGTCCGGCCCCGCCCCCGCTTCTTCTTCCGCACCCAGCTTTGCCGACCTCCGGCGCGAACGGCCCTTCATGCGGCTCTGGGTGGCGCGGCTCTTCGGCACCGCAGCCTCGCAGATGCTGATGGTGGCCATCGGCTGGCACATGTACGAGCTCACCGGCAGCGCCTGGGACCTCGGGCTCGTCGGCCTCTACCAGTTCGTTCCCGCGCTGCTGCTGGCGCTGCTGGCCGGTCACGTGGTCGACCGGCACCACCGCGGCCGCATCGTGGCGGCCTGTTTCGCGGTGCAGGGCATCGTGGCGCTGGCGTTGCTGGCCGCGGTGCTGCGTCAGGGTGACTCGCGCGGCCTGTTGCTCGGCCTGTCGCTGGTGCTCGGGGCGGTGCGCGCGTTCCAGATGCCGGCGCAGCAGGCGCTCACGCCGCTGCTGGTGCCGCCCACCATGCTGCCGCGTGCGATGGCCTTCAGCTCGGCCGGCATGCAGGGCGCGATCATCGGCGGGCCCGCGCTCGGCGGGCTGCTGTTCGTGGCGGGCATGGCGGTGGTGTACGGCGCGACGGTACTGTGCTTCGCGGTGGCCTGCACGCTCGTGCTGCGGCTGCGCTATGCCCACACGCCGGCCGCGCGCGAGCCGGTCACGCTCGCCACGGTGTTTGCGGGCGTCGACTTCATCTGGAAGCGCAAGCCCGTGCTGGGCGCGGTCTCGCTCGATCTTTTCGCGGTGCTGCTGGGCGGCGCGGTGGCGCTGCTGCCGATCTATGCCAAGGACATCCTGCACACGGGGCCGTGGGGGCTGGGGCTGCTGCGCAGCGCGCCGGCGGTGGGGGCGCTGGTGATGTCGATCGCGCTCACGCGCCGACCGATCGAGCGCAACGTCGGCCGCACGCTGCTGATGGCGGTCGGTCTGTTCGGGCTCTGCATGGTGGTGTTCGGCATCTCGCGCAGCTTTATCGTGTCGCTGATCGCGCTCGCGGTCTCGGGCGGTGCCGACATGGTCAACGTGGTGATCCGGCAGACGCTGGTTCAGCTGGAGACGCCCGATGCCATGCGCGGCCGGGTGAGCGCCGTGAATTCGATCTTCATCGGCGCCAGCAACCAGCTCGGCGAGTTCGAATCGGGCGCCACGGCGGCGCTGCTCGGGCCTGTGGGCTCGGTGGTGCTCGGCGGCGTGGGCACCATGCTGGTGGCGCTCGGATGGTTCCGGCTCTTTCCCTCGCTGGCGCAGCGCGACCGGCTGGTGGTGGCGTTGCAGCCGGTCGTGCGCAGGTAGCCGCGCCAGCGTTTCAGAAGTGCGAGAACGCCGCGGGCGCGTGGAGCGTGAGATCGCCCTGCGCCTCGGCCACGCAGGGCAGGATCCAGCCCTCGGCCTTTTCCTCGGCGCTCAGCCCGGGCCATTCGATGGTGTGGCGCGTGCGGCCCGAGACCACCTGGCAGATGCAGGTGCGGCAGGTGCCGTTGCGGCACGAGCTGGACATCTCGATGCCGGCCGCCGCGGCGGCTTTCAGCAGCGTGGTACCGGCCTCGGCGTCGAAGACCAGGCCCGACGGTTCGAGCCGGACCTTCACCGCGCGGGCCGCGCCTGGTGCTGCTGCTCGCGGCGTTGCTCGCGCAGCATGAAGAGGTACAGGCTCTCGACCTTCTCGCGCGCCCACGGCGTCTTGCGCAGGAACTTGAGGCTCGATGCCACGCTCGGGTCAGTCGTGAAGCAGCGCACCGGGACCATCTCGCCCAGGCGCTGCCAGCCATAGTGCGCGGCCAGCGCGCTGACGATGGCTTCGAGCGTGAGCCCGTGCAGCGGGTTGCGCGGTTGCGCCGGCGGCGGGGGCGCCACCGGGGTGCCGGGCGCTGGCGCGTCGCTCACTTGTTCTTGAGCTTGCCGCGCGGGATCACCGCGGTGGTGAGGGTGCGCACCGGCTCGATGCCGCCGCCCACCGGTTTCGGCGGCGCGTTGTCCTTCTTCGGTTTCTTGGCTTCCTTGCTTGTGCGTTGCTGACCTTTGGCCATATGGCGTCCTTCCGATGCCGCGTGCGGCGTTGATCAGCAGGCAGTTTAGCTGTGCGGCGACAATACGCGGTTCCATCCGATTCCCCAGCATCCATGTCCGATTACGAAGTTCGCCCCGCCACCATGCGCGACGCCAAGGCTGTCGCCGAGATCCACGCCGTGGCCGCCAAGGCTGCCTACGAAGGTATCCTGCCCGAAGAAGAGTTGCGCGCGCTGACGCCCGCCACGCGCGAAGCCAAGTGGCGCGAGGCCATCGAGTTCAGCGAACCGCAGGTTCAGGTGGCGGTGCACGACGGCGAAGTCGTCGGCTTCGTCGGCTTCGACCGCTCGCGCGACCCCAAGACGCCGTCCACCACGGGCGAGATCTGGGCCATCTACGTCAAACCCGAGCATTGGGGCAAGGGCGTCGGCGTCGCGCTCTGGGACGCCGCACGCGAAGGCCTCGAGGAAGAGGGCTGCACCACCGTCACCATCTGGGTCCCGATCCGCAATGAGCGCGCCATGCGCTTCCACGAGCTCGCAGGCTTCAAGCGCGAGATGAAGACCGCCAAGACCACCGCGCTCGGCACGGTGCGCATCGAAGAAATCCGGCTCAAGCGCAGCGTCGTCTGAGCGGCTTGCGGATAAGCTCTCCGCTTCCCTGTTCAACTTCCGACTCTCTCCATGGCCTCCAGCCTGCTTCTGCTGCTTGACGATATCGCGACCGTCCTCGACGACGTCTCGGTCCTCACCAAGGTCGCTGCCAAGAAGACAGCCGGCGTGCTCGGCGACGACCTCGCGCTGAACGCGCAGCAGGTCTCGGGCGTCAAGGCCGAGCGCGAGCTGCCGGTGGTCTGGGCCGTGTGCAAGGGCTCGCTCGTCAACAAGGCCATCCTCGTGCCCGCCGCCCTGGCGATCGGGACCTGGCTGCCATGGCTGGTGACGCCGCTGCTCATGGTCGGCGGCGCCTTCCTGTGCTTCGAAGGCTGCGAAAAGCTCGCCCACAAGTTCCTGCACAAGGAAGAGCACGCGGCCGACACCGCGCGCCACGAGCAGGCGGTGGCCGACGAAGCCGTCGATGTGGTCGCAGTCGAGAAGGACAAGATCAAGGGCGCCGTGCGCACCGACTTCATCCTGTCGGCCGAGATCATCGCCATCACGCTCGGCACCGTGCAGGGCCAGCCGTTCACCACCCAGCTCAGCGTGCTGGTCGGCATCGCGATGATCATGACGGTCGGCGTCTACGGCCTTGTCGCCGGCATCGTGAAGCTCGACGACGCGGGCCTGCACCTGAGCAAGAGCGCGAGCGCGGCGGCGCGCGGCCTGGGACGCGGCATCCTGGCGGCGGCCCC
This sequence comes from Variovorax sp. Soil_C_39, assembly GCF_057656815.1. NCBI lineage: Bacteria > Pseudomonadati > Pseudomonadota > Betaproteobacteria > Burkholderiales > Comamonadaceae > Variovorax > Variovorax sp. Soil_C_39. Next base: position 381,363 of record NZ_JBDGJQ010000001.1, on the reverse strand, counting down.
CTGGCTCATGAAGGGGCTCTCGATCGCCGGCACGGCGGCCATGTTCCTCGTGGGCGGCGGCATCCTGGTGCACGGCGTGCCGAAGCTCGGCCATGCGGTCGAGGCCTGGGCCGAAGCCGCGGGCGGCGTGTTCGGCACGCTCGGCTCGATGGCGGCCAATGCGGCGGTCGGCCTCGTGGCCGGCGCCGTGGTGCTCGCAGTGGTCGAGCTCGTCAAGAAGCTCCGCCGCTGAGCCTCAGCGCCGCCCCTTGGCGCGCTGCACCAGGTCGACGACCACCAGCGCCACGCCGAGCACCAGCGCGAACCAGCCGACGAGGTAGGCGCCCGCGATCATCTCGAACCACTGTGTGCCTTGCAGGAAGCGCGGCGCCAGCAGCACGGCGGCGCCGATCACGATGCAGAGGATGCCGCGGTCGCGTGTGCGGAGTTGTTTGGAGGCCATGGTTGTTTCGGGCGAAAGCGGTGTGGGTGTGGAACGGGAGGTGCACCATTGTCGCAAGGAGAGGCCGGGCAGAATCGACAGCCCGCAGACATCGAAAAGCCGCCGCCATGACCCTCGAGATTCCGAAGGACGCCCGCCCGCAGGCCATTGCCTCCATCGAACGCTACTTTCGCGAGAACATGGATGAGCCGATCGGCAATGTCGCGGCAGGGGCGCTGCTGGCCTTCTTCCTGGAAGAGATCGGCCCCATCGTCTACAACAAGGCCGTGGCCGACGTGCAGGAGCGATTGCAAGCCCGGGTGTCCGAAGTGGACCTCGAGGTGCACGAGGACGAATTCCAGTACTGGCGCAAGTTCGATCGCCAAAAAAAGAGCCGGTAAGCCATTGGGGCGCCCTTGGCGATGCGTCCAGACGTTGCAGAATCACGGGCCATGCACCACCACCGCCGCCAGCCGTCCATCCTTTCTTCCCCCGTGCTGCGCCGAACGCTCGCCGCCTTGCCGCTCGTGCTGGCGGCCTCGCTGGCCAGCGCGCAGCAGCAGAGCCCTGCCGCCTTCCCGCTCGAAGCGGTCGGCTACCTCAACGAGGAACTGCCGCGCATGGAGGCGGCCGTGGCCGCCAGGGACCGCGGCTTCTTTCACGGCGCGATCGCCCGGACCGTCGAGTTCTCGGAGCGCTGGGGCTTCAAGGTAACCGCCAACCCCGAGCTTGCGCCCTACGCGATGTGCACCTCGGCGGTGATGGACTACACGGTGGTCGGCATGTGCCGGCTCATGCCCAACGAAGACGCCTGCGAGCCGGGCCTTGCATCGCGCTTCGAGGCCGAGCTGCAGCGCTGCCGCGACATCGCGGCAGCGAAGAAGTAACACCGCCCCTTCGTGGGCATCGACGGAGACATGCCATGGACTACGCGCGCTACCAGACCCTTTCCATCACCCGCCGCGGCGCCAACGGTGCGGTGCTCGACATCCAGATGCGCGCCGCCAACGGCAAGCTGCCGACTGCCGGCCACGACGGCCACCGCGAGCTGGCCGAGATCTGGCGCGACGTGGCGGCCGACGAGAGCGTGCGCTGTGCGGTGCTGCGCGGCGAGGGGCAGGGCTTCTCGGGCGGCGGCGACCTTGCGATGGTGCAGGACATGACCACCGACGACGTGGTGCGCCAGCGCGTGTGGAAAGAAGCGCGCGACCTGGTCTACAACATCATCAACTGCGACAAGCCGATCGTGAGCGCCATGCACGGCCCGGCGGTGGGCGCGGGGCTCGTGGCGGGGCTCCTGGCGGACATTTCGATCGCGGCGAAGAACGCGAAGATCGTCGACGGCCACACGCGCCTCGGCGTGGCCGCGGGCGACCATGCGGCCATCGTCTGGCCGCTGCTGTGCGGCATGGCCAAGGCCAAGTACCACCTGCTGCTGTGCGAGCCCGTGAGCGGCGAGGAAGCCGAACGGATCGGGCTGGTGTCGCTCGCGGTGGACGAGGCCGACCTGCTCGCGCGCGCCTACGAGGTCGCCGACCGGCTCGCGGCCGGCAGCCAGAGCGCGATCCGCTTCACCAAGTACGCGCTCAACAACTGGCTGCGCCAGGCGGGGCCGACCTTCGACGCCTCGCTCGCGCTCGAGTTCATGGGCTTCGCGGGCGCCGACGTGCGCGAGGGCGTGGCGTCGCTGCGCGAGCGGCGGGCGCCGAACTTCGGCTGAAAGAACTCGGCTGAGGAAGGCCGCCCGATGCGGGCCTTCAGGCCGCGCGCAGCCCCTGCAGCGTCTGCAGCAGCACCACGCGCGTTTGCCCGAGCACCATGCCCTTCCATTCGTCGTTGTCGCAGTAGAACGCGTCGCGCAGCTGGCGGCGGATCTCGCGCTGCTGCGATGCGGGCGCCTCGGGGTGGCGGCGCAGCCAGGTGTCGGCGCGCAGGCGCGTGAGCACCTCCAGGTCGGGCAGGGTGCCGAACTCCAGCCCCATGGGCGCGATGCGCGCGCCGGGGCACTCGTCGTAGGCGATGGACACCACCGGCCCCGACACGTCGGCCGACGCCGAGTCGCCCGCGAACGGCGCGAACACGTCGGCGCCCCACCAGGCGTGCGCCAGCGCGAGGTCTTCGGGCGTGTTGCGCCCCGGGTAGATCTTCTCGCCGTGGCCGTAGGGGCCGAGCCCGGTGTGGATGTCGATCCATCCGATGTGCGTGGCCGCGGCCGCGTAGCTGCGCAGGATCGCGCGCATCGTGCGGTTGCTCCACGACGGCGCGGTGCCACCGTAGAAGAGCCCGTCGGGCGAGGTGTACTGGCCTTTGGTGACGGCTTCGCGGAAGGCGCGCATGCCGTGCTGCGCGATGTAGGCGGAAAGCGCCGCCTCGTCGGCGGGCGTCGGCGGCCAGCTGGCCGGCAGCACCAGCGGCTCGACCTCGGCATAGCCCGCGTTCACCGGCAGCGGCGCGCCGAAGTCGATGTGGTTGCGGTTGAGGTCGATGTTGTCTTCATTGGTGCGGTGCAGGTGCGAGAAGCCGTGCGGGTTCACCGCATGCACCAGCAGCAGCGCCACGCCGGCCTGCGCGAGGCGGCCCAGCAGGTCCGCGTCGTCGAGCGTGGCGACCTGCGCGCCCGAGCCGCAGAAGCCCTCGGGCCCATGCGTGCCGGAGGTCACGAGCAGCAGCTTCTTCGCGTCCTTCGCGCCGATGAGTGCCAGGTCGGTGGCCAATTCCTCGCCGAGCGCACCGCGGTGCGCGGGGTGCACGAAGCTCTCGATCGCTGCGCCGCGCGCGGAGGCTGCGTCGAGGAACTTGGCGCGGGCTTCGGCATAGGTGCCCGAGAAGTGGCGGGCGCTGCCGCCGGCGGATGTCTGCATGGGAGGAACTCCTGTTGTCGTGCGCGAATCATGGTGGAAAGACGATCCCGGGCGCGCCGGCTTGCCAAGGCGCATGCCTGTGCATGGCGCGCTCGAACAGCGCCGACGCGGTCCAGCCCGCCAGCCAGCGGTGCAGGTGCGGCCACGGCTGCATGCCGAACCATGCGGCATCGACCATCGCGAACTGCCGCACGAAAGGCATGACGGCGGCGTCGGCCAGCGCCGGCGCTGCACCGAAGAGCTGCCCCGCCGGCGCCAGCAGGGCGTCGAGCCGCAGCAGGAACTGCGCGCCGCGCTCGTGCGCATCGGGGGCCGCGTCCTCGAAGCGCTGCGGGTACTTGTAGCGGTCGAGCTGCGGCTTGAAGCCGTTGTCGCACTCGGCCACCAGCGCGAGCATGTCGCCGAGCGAGCCCGTGGCCGGCGCCAGCCAGTGCATCGGGTCGCTGCGCCCGAGCGCCCAGTGCATGATGTCCAGGCTCTGGTCGATCACCGTGCCGTCGGGCAGCGCGAGCACCGGCACCGTGCCCTTTGGCGAGGCGGCGAGCATGTCGGCCGGCTTGTGCTTCAGCACCACTTCGCGCAGTTCGCAGCACTGGCCGCTTGCGAGCAGCGCAAGGCGCGCGCGCATCGCATACGGGCAGCGGCGAAAACTGTAGAGGACGGGCAGCGGCGGCTGTGGCATCACGCGTTCAGCCGCTGCATTCGCCGCAGGTGCCGTGCAGCGTGAACGCGGTCCGGCGGGCGTCGATGCCGTGCTTGCGCAGTTCCCGGCCCAGCCGGCTCATGACCTTGGGCAGCTCGGGATCGGCGGGCAGTGCGAGCACCTTGTGGCACTGATCGCATTCGAAGCGGTGGCCCGATGCGGCGTCCACGTGGCGCGAGAAGCGGTTGGTGCGGTCGGCACCGACGCGGCGATCGCACAGGCCGGCCTCGACCAGGCGGTCGAGCACGCGATAGACGGTCACGCGGTCGGGCCGCGTGCCGGCTGCGGCGGTGTAGGCGGCGACCAGGTCGTCGTGCGTGAGTGGCTGGGAGGCCTGCGCCAGCAGCGCCAGCACCGTCTGCGCCGCGCGCGTCACGCGCAGGCCGGCGGCGCGCAGCAGGGCCTCGCTGTCGAACGGTGCGGCGGACGGGGAGGGCTTTGGGGGCGGGCGCATGGTTTTCTCGGAACGCCATTGTGTTGCATTCTGCGGGGTCCCGGACTGGCCGGTCCGAATGCGCTAAGGTCTGGTTCCTTGAGTCCTTTCGAATACCTTTTTGCCGACGACCATGTCCCGTCCCCCCATCGAAATAGAAACCGCACCTCATCCCACCGCCGCAGTCATCGTGATGCACGGCCTGGGTGCCGACGGCAACGACTTCGTGCCGATCGCGAACGAACTCGACCTGTCGTCCGTGGGCCCCGTGCGCTTCGTGTTTCCGAACGCGCCGATGATCCCGGTCACCATCAACGGCGGCTACCAGATGCCGGCCTGGTACGACATCGTGATGTCCGACCTCGGCAAGCGCGAGGACGAGGCCGGCCTGCGTCGCTCGCAGGCAACGATCGAGGCGCTGATTGCGAACGAGAAGGCGCGCGGCATCGCGGCCGGCCGCATCGTGGTGGCGGGCTTCTCGCAGGGCTGCGCGATGGCGTTGATGACCGGGCTGCGCCACACCGAGCGGCTGGCGGGCATCGTCGGTCTCTCGGGCTACCTGCCGATCGCCGCCACGACGGCGGCCGAACGCCATGCCGCCAACCACGAGACCCCGGTGTTCCTTGCCCATGGCCGGCAGGACCCCGTGGTGCCGCTGGCGCGGGCGCTGCAGTCGCGCGACGCGCTCGCCGCGCTGGGCCACGCGGTCGAGTGGCACGAGTACCCGATGGCGCATTCGGTCTGCATGGAGGAGATCGCCGACCTGAACCGCTTCCTGCTGCGCGTGCTCGCCTGAAGCCATGGTCCCAGCTATCGAAAACATAGCGGGCGCGCAGCATAGCGGATGCCGGGTTTCCCTGCACGAGCAGTGCCCGGGCGGCCGTGCTACCTTCCAGCCCCTCAGGAATTGACGGGCATAACAATATGAGCAGCAGATTGCAGGAGAGGCTGGGTGCGCTCTCGGCCGCGCGGTTGAAGGGGATGCGGCGCGGCATCGAGAAGGAGAGCCTGCGCGCGCTGCCCGACGGCAAGCTCGCGCTGACGCCACATCCGGCCGCGCTCGGGGCGGCGCTGACCCACCCGCATATCACCACCGACTTCAGCGAATCGCAGCTGGAGCTCATCACGGGCGTGCATGCCGACGTCGAGGCGGCGGTCGACGAGCTGACCCGCGTGCACCAGTTCACCTACCGCGTGCTTGATTCGCTGGGCGACGAGCGGCTCTGGGTGTCGAGCATGCCCTGCGGCCTGCCGACCGACGAAACCATCCCGATCGGGCGCTACGGTTCGTCGAACGTGGGGCGCGCCAAGAGCGTCTACCGCATGGGGCTGAGCCACCGCTACGGCCGCCGCATGCAGACCATCTCGGGCATCCACTACAACTGGTCGCTGCCCGACGTGACGAGCGACCAGTACTTCGCGTTGATCCGAAACTTCCGCCGCCACGCCTTCCTGCTGCTGTACCTGTTCGGCGCCTCGCCCGCGCTGTGTTCGAGCTTCGTGGCGGGTCGCCCCCACGAGCTGCAGCCGCTCGGCGACGGCAGCATGTTCATGCCGCACGGCACCTCGCTGCGCATGGGGCGCCTGGGCTACCAGAGCGACGCGCAGGCCTCGCTCGCGGTGAGCTACAACAGCCTCGACGGCTACGGTGCCTCGCTGCAGGACGCCCTCACGCGGCCCTGGCCCGGCTACGAGGCGATCGGCATCCGCAACCTCGGCGGCGACTACAACCAGCTGGCCACGAGCCTGCTGCAGATCGAGAACGAGTTCTACGGCACCATCCGCCCGAAGCGCGTCATCCACCCTGGCGAGCGTCCGTTGCATGCGCTGCGCGAGCGCGGCGTCGAGTACGTCGAGGTGCGGCTGATGGACCTCGACCCGTTCGAGCCCGTCGGCATCAACGCGCAGACGATGCGCTTCATCGACGTGTTCCTGCTGCAGTGCCTGCTCGCCGACAGCCCCGACGACACGCCGCAGGAAATCGCCGAACTGGCCCACAACCAGCACCTCACCGCCGCGCGCGGGCGCGAGCCGGGCCTGCGCCTGCTGCGCGGGGGCCGCGAGGTGGCGCTGGCCGACTGGGGCGTCGAGCTGGTCGAACAGTGCCTGCCGATCGCCGAGGCGCTCGACGCCGCCCACGGCGGCACGCAGCACGCCGAGGCGGTGCGCGCCGCGCTGGCGGCGCTGCAGGCACCAGACAGCCTGCCATCGGCCCGCGTGCTGGCGGCCGTCGAATCGCAGTACGGCAACTCCTTCATCGGCTTCGTGCGCGCCCGCTCGGAAGCCGCGCGCGCCGCGATGCTCGCGCTGCCGTTCCCGCCCGAGCAGCAGGCCGGGTTCGAGCGCATGACCGAGGCCTCGATCCAGGAACAGAAGCGCATCGAAGCCGCCGACACAATGCCGTTCGAGATCTATCGCGAGCAGTACGTGTCGCCGGCGCGGCTGGGCATCGGCTACAGGAACGTGGCCGTCGCGGCCTGAGGCCCGCCAAGGGCGGCCCTGTGTCCTCTGCGTCTCACGGCGCCTCTCCGCCATGACCACAGGCGCGGGCGCCAATCGCCTACAGGCATTGGCCTGCATCGCTCACCGTGGCCGCACACACCGCGGCGACCATGGGACCCATGCAGCTTCCAAGATCCCGCAGCTCCCATTTCAGGCGCCTGGCCGTGCCGGAGATGCCGGCATGACTGTCAAGGCCTACCTCGTCGAGGACAGTGCCCTCATCCGCGACAACCTCGTCGGGTTCCTCCATGACGTGGCCGATGCGGACGTGGTGGCCTGCGCCAGCACCGAGGAGGAGGCCGTCAACTGGCTCGACACCCACCACGACGACTGGGACCTGACCATCGTCGACCTGTTCCTCGAGCGCGGCAACGGCCTCGGGGTGGTGCGGGCCTGCCGCAATCGCCGCGCCAGGCAGAAGGTGGTGGTGCTCAGCAACTACGCGACGGCCGACATGCGCAGGCGCTCGGCCCAACTCGGCGCCGACGCCTTCTTCGACAAGTCGGCCGAACTCGACCAGCTGGTGGCCTACTGCGACACCCTGCGTCACGCGCGCGACTGAAGGGGCGGGCGGCCGCTCGTGCCGCTGCGCTTTTCTGGGGTAAAAGAGCGACCCATGAGCAACAGTACCATCGACTTCCACGGCCGCGTGGCCATCGTGACGGGCGCCGGCGGCGGCCTGGGCCGCCAGCATGCGCTGGCGCTTGCGGCGCGCGGCGCCAAGGTTGTGGTCAACGACCTGGGCAGCGCCGCCGACGGTTCTGGCGGCTCGTCGAGCGCCGCCGAAAGCGTCGTCGCCGAGATTCGCGCAGCGGGCGGCGAGGCCATCGCCAACGGTGCTTCGGTGACGGACTTCGCCGCGGTGCAGGCGATGGTGCAGCAGGCAGTGGATGCCTGGGGCCGCGTCGACATCCTGGTGAACAACGCCGGCATCCTGCGCGACAAGAGCTTCGCCAAGATGGCCCTCGCCGATTTCAGGCTGGTGCTCGACGTGCACCTGATGGGCGCGGTGAATTGCACCAAGGCCGTCTGGGCGCTCATGAACGAGCAGAAGTACGGCCGCATCGTCATGACCACCTCGTCCTCGGGGCTCTACGGCAACTTCGGCCAGAGCAACTACGGCGCGGCCAAGCTCGCGCTCGTAGGGCTGATGCAGACGCTGAGCATCGAGGGCGCGAGGAACGACATCCGTGTCAACTGCCTCGCGCCCACCGCGGCCACGCGCATGACCGAAGGCCTGATGCCGCAAGAGGTGCTCGATGCGCTCAAGCCCGAGGCAGTGGTGCCGGCCATGCTGGTGCTGGCATCGGCGGACGCACCGAACCGCACCATCCTCTGCGCGGGCGCCGGCACTTTCGAGGCTGCGCACATCACGCTGACGCAGGGCGCCTGGCTCGGCATTGGCACCGACACGCCCGAGCAGTTGGCCGAGCGGCTCGCCGACGTGATCTCGCGCGAGGGAGAGACCGTGCCGCAAAGCGGTGCCGCGCAAGGCACCAACGAGGTCGGCAAGGCAATGAAGGCGAACGCGGCGCGGGGCTGAGCCGCTGCCGCGCTGCCGTTACTCGGCGATGAAACCCGGATCCTTGCGAATCGATTCGCGGTCGCGGTGGCTGTGCAGCCGCCCCAGCGTGTGGTCGAGCAGGCGTTTGAGCTTCTCGGTCGCACCGCGGAAGGCCTCGTCGAGCCCGGCGGCATGCTGGGTCACGGCCAGCGGCTGGTGGTGCGCGAGGCGCGCTTCCATCGTGCAGCACTTGTCGGCTGCGCCAGCCTTGTCGTGGTTCTCGTCGCTCAGGTGCACCTCGACGCGTGTCACCTCTCCCGCGAAGCGGCTCAGCTGTTGCGTGATCTCGGTATCGGCCCAACGCTCCAGCGTTTCCTTGTTGTCCACGCCATTGCTCGTGTTGACCTGAATCTGCATGCGAAAACTCCCTGCTCGGATGAATTGGACGAAGGCCCACTTTGCACCCGGATCGGTGCCGTCCGGCGTAGGCGTGTGCCCCTACCTGGGGACAGGCGGTGTTCAGCTCTGGATATAGGTTGTGAGCTGCGCGATGGTTTCCTCGTGGTCGGAAATGATGTCGTCCATCAGATCCTGGATCGAGATCATGCCCACCACCTTGTCGCCGTCGACCACCGGCAGGTGACGGAACTTGCGCTGGCTCATCAGCGCCATGCAGGCACGGGTGCGGGTCTGTGGTGTCACGGTCATCACGTCGGGCGTCATGATCTCGGAGACCTTCACTTCCTTGGAATTCTTGCCCTGCAGCGCCACCTTGCGGGTGTAGTCGCGCTCGGACAGGAAGCCCACGAGCTTCTCGCCGTCCATCACCATGAGCGCGCCGACCTCGAAGCGCGCCAAGGTCTCGAGCGCGTCGAACACGCTGGCATCGGGCGAGGTGCGCCATGCGGCGGACTGGTGGCGCTTGAGCAGTTCGGAGACCGGTTTCATCGCTTGCACTCCATCTATCAAGAATTCTGGCTTCGACCGACGCACCGATGCGCCGCCCTCGAGCAAATGATAGGCGCGGAAGCGCGCACGGCGATGTAAAAAACTTCTGCGCGCGGCGGGGCGCGCTTGCTGCGAACTAAGGTGTCGGTTGCCTGCCCGCAAAGGCTTGCACGATCCCGGGCCACAATGCAGCCCCCGTACCTCAAGGAAAGAACACCCACCGATGGCGATCCAGTGGTTCCCCGGTCACATGCACCTGACCCAGAAGGCCATCACCGAGCGCGTGAAGGACATCGACGTGGTCATCGAGCTGCTCGATGCGCGCCTGCCGGGCTCCAGCGCCAATCCGATGCTTGCCGAGCTCACGGCCGGTCGGCCCGCGCTGAAGGTGCTCAACAAGCAGGACCTGGCCGACCCGGCGCGCACCGCCGCCTGGCTGGCGCACTACAACGCGCTGCCCGCCACGCGCGCGATCGCGCTGGACGCGAGCCTGACCACGCCCGCACAGGCCATCGTGCGCGCCTGCCACGAGCTCGCGCCCAACCGCGGCGGCATGGCCAAGCCGATGCGCGTGCTGATCTGCGGCATTCCCAACGTCGGCAAGTCGACGCTCATCAACACGCTCACGGGCAGCCGCAAGGCCAAGACCGGCGACGAGGCCGGCATCACCAAGCTGGAGCAGCGCATCACGCTGGCCGACGACTTCTACCTGTGGGACACGCCGGGCATGCTGTGGCCGCGCATCGTGGTGCCCAAGAGCGGCTACAACCTCGCCGCCAGTGGCGCGGTGGGCCGCAATGCCTTCGACGAGGAAGAGGTCGCGCTCGAACTGCTCGGCTACCTGAAGGCGCACTATGCCGGCGGCATCGGCGTGCGCTTCAAGCTCGAAGACGACGCCGCCAGCCTCGCCGCCATGACGGACGAGGAACTGCTCGAGGCCATCGGCCGCAAGCGCGGTGCGCTGCTCGGCAAGGGGCGCGTCAACCTGCAGAAGGCAGCCGAGATCGTGATGCACGAATTCCGCGCGGGCAATCTCGGGCGCATCACGCTCGAGACGCCCGAGGAGTTCGCGGCCTGGCTGGCCGAGGGCCAGCGCATCGACGCCGAGCGCGCCGCGAAGAAGGCGGCGCGGGGCAAGCGCGGCAAGGCCGGTCCGCAAGCCACGGCAACGCCGGACGCCTGACCGGAGCAGGCCGGTGTCTTCTGAACCCGCGGATTGCAACTGGATGCAGGCGCTGGCGCGGCGCTTTCCCGAACTCGACGCTTGCGCGCTGGCCGCTCTGGCGGGCCAGGCGCAGCGCACCACGCTCGCGCCGCATGCCATGCTGCTCCCGGCGGGCGCGCCGTGGCAGCATGCTTTCTGGGTCGAACGTGGGATCCTGCGGTTGTTCTACATCGACCGCGAAGGCCGCGAGTCGAACAAGAACTTTCATGCGGAGGATGCCTTCATCTGGCCCGTGACCGATGCGCTGCGTCGCGAGCCGGCGGCCTTCTTCATTGCGGCACTGGAGCCGTCGGCCGTGCGGTGCCTGCCGTTCCCCGCGCTCGAAGCGGCCGTGGCCGGCCTGCCGTCGTGGACCGCGGTGCGGCTGCAGGCGCTCGCGGGCCTGCTCGACGACAAGATGCGGCGCGAGCAGGCCTTCCTGCAATGCACGGCGCGCGAGCGCTACGAGGCACTGCTGCGCGAGCGCCCCGAATGGACCGGGCGCATCCCGCTGAGGCATCTGGCCTCGTACCTGGGCATGACGGACGTCTCGTTGTCGCGGCTGCGCGCGTCCATGGGTCTTATCGGCGGTTAAGGCGCCGCGGCGGCGACGCTGCGACAGTGGCGCTTTTTATTCGACGAGGCACCCCATGTTCCGTTTTCCGCCGATGTCCGTGCAGCTCGGGCTGCACGCGCTCGCCGTCTTCTGCCTGGGCGTGATGGCCGGCTTCTTCTGGACCTACAGCGCCAACGTCAATTTCGCGACGCTGCAGATGGACGGCAACACCTATGCGCAGGTGCAGTCCAGTCTCAACCGAAACGTGCGCCATGCGATGTTCTTCGGCTTCTTTTTCGGTCCGCCGCTGCTGTGCGCGTTGGCGGTGCTGGCGGCATGGCCGGCATGGCGGGAGCGCTGGTTCTGGTGCCTGGCGGCTGCGGGGTTGCTGTATGCGCTGGGCATCGTGCTCTTCACCGCGCGCGTGAACCTGCCGCTCAATGCCTATACCGAGTCGTGGGACCCGCTGGCGCTGCCGTCCGATTGGGCGCAGGTGCGCGAGCGCTGGAATGCCGCGAACCTGTGGCGCGCCTGGGCCGGTTCGACGGCCTTCGGTTTGGCGCTTGCGGCGCTTTGCTTGCGCGGTCCTGTCGCCAAGGCAACTCCTCGCACCGGATCCGTCGCGGGCGCGACCGCAGGCCAAGGCTGCCGTTCGTAGAGTGGCTCCATCCACTTTTCGAAAGCGAGACCGCCATGCTCGACACCATCCAGGCCATCAACAAGATGGCTGCCTTCAACCGCTGGGCCGGCTTCGAGGTCACGCGTGCCGAAGCCGGCGAAGCCGAGCTGCGCATGGCGTGGCGCGAGGAAGACATGGGCCAGTACGCCGGCTTCCTGCATGCCGGGATGATCGGCGCGCTGCTCGACACCGCCTGCGGCTTCGCGGCCTCCACGGTGTCGGGGCGGGTGCTGGCGTCGCAGTTCTCGGTCAACTGCCTCTCGCCCGCGATCGGCCGCGTCTTCGTGGCGCGCGGCAAGGTGGTGAAGGCCGGGCGCAAGCAGGTGTTTGCCGCGGCCGAACTCTATGGCCAGGGCGAAGGCGACAGCCTCAAGCTCGTGGCGACCGGGAACGCCATCCTGGTGCCGGTGGCGCCGGAGCAAGCGGCGCCGCAGCAGCCCCGCGCCGGCGCTTGAGGCCGAACAGCGGCCGAAGCCAGCCGAGGCGGCGGATCAGCCCGTCGGTCAGCAGCCAGCAGCCGCCGAAGGTCAGCGCCACGAGCAGCGTCGGCTCCAGCATCGGGCCCAGCGCCAGCGGCGCCAGCAGCACGATGCCCGCCACGATCAGCGTCTGGTGCAGCATGTACCAGGGAAAGACCGATTCGTTGGCCCAGCGCAGCCACGCCCAGGGCCGGTTCAGGTGGCGGTGCGCATGGCCGAGGATCGTGGCGAGCGCAAACCACAGGTAGAGCATGCGCAGCAGATCGATCACCGCGGGCGGCGGCGTCCCGGTGCGGAGCCTTAGCAGGACGAAAGCACCGAAGGCCGTGGCCGCGAGCGCAAGCGAGGCCCAGCGCAGGCGCTCCAGCTCGCGCCAGATGCCGCTCGCCGTCTCTGTGCCCATCCACCAGCCATACAGGAACACCGTGAAGTAGATGCCGTGCAGGTAGACGTCGTGCACGAGGTCGTGCGTGGGTGGAAAGTGCCGGGCCAGCAGCATCGTCCACGCCGCCAGCGGCAGGGCCGGCAGGAGCATCAGCTTTGCACCGCGCAGCCCGTTGAAGCCGTCGCCGAGCCGGCGCCCCGCGCGCGAACGCCAGAGCGGCAGCGTCAGCGCGACCAGCGCGGTGTAGGCGAACAGATAGGGCAGGTACCAGAGATGGTTCCAGGTGATGCCGAACGCCGCACCCGTGAAGGCGTCGGGCGGCCAGGGATCGTTCATCGGCAGGTAGCGCAGCAGGAAGGCGCCGAAGCCCGGCGCGACCAGGCCCCTGGCCATGCCTTCCGCATAGGCCTGGTACGGCACCACTACCGCCATGCCGAAGGCCAGCGGCAGCATCAGCCGCAATCCGCGGCCCCGCAGCAGCTGCCAGGTGCCCTGGCCGCGACACAGGAAAGCCAGCGACACGCCAGAGATCAGGAACACCAGGTCCATGCGCCAGATGTTGAGCGCGCGCATCGGCCACTGCAGCCATTCGGCCGCGTGCGGGCTCTTGAGGTGCCAGGGCCAGTCGGCCACGTAGTACATCGCCACGTGGTAGAGCATCACGAGCCCGAAGGCGAGTGCACGCAGCGCATCGATGTCGTGGCGGCGCGAGGGCGGGGCGGGGTTCGGATTCATGCGCTGCATGGTGGCGCCTCCCCGCCCGCTGCGGGCTGCCCGGTGACGAAGCGGCGGGCTTTTGTGACGAGCGGTGGCCAGCGAGGGACGGAATTCACCGGCCCCGTAGCCCGAAGGTCGCGAGAATGCCGGCCATGAGCGATGCCTCCCGCAACCTGTACGAGCGCTACGAACCCGTGCGCCGGCGCGTCGAGGTGGGTTTCTGGATCGTCTTCATGGCGCTGCAGGCGCTTTTCAACACCACAGTGGCGCTGGTCGACGCGCGCGACCGCTCAGTGCCGCGCGCGGGTTGGGAGATCGTGACCTGGGAGGTCTCGAGCCATCTGGTGCTGTTGGCGCTGGTGCCGGCCGTGGTCGCGCTCCAGCGCCGGCTTGCGCCGCTCGCGCGCAACCGGCTGCTGCACTACCTGGCCTGGCACCTGGCCGGCAGCGTGGTGTTCAGCCTGGTGCACGTGGCCGCGATGTTCGCGCTGCGGGCCCTGGTCTATGCGGCCGCCGGCGAACGCTACGACTTCGCCGGCTGGACCGGCCGCTGGGGCTACGAATACCTGAAGGACGTGCGCGCCTACCTGGCGATGGTGTTCGGCATCTGGGTGTACGGCGTCTTCATGCTGCGGTTGCAGGGCGAGGCGCGCGTGCTCGATGCGCCGGAGCCGGCGCCATCGACAGCGCCCGAGGAAAGGCCAGCTTCGGCGGCACCGCCGCCACCAGCGCGGCCGGAGCGCTTCCTGGTGCGCAAGCTGCGGCGCGAATTCCTGATCGCCGCGGGCGACATCGACTGGCTCCAGGCCCAGGGCAACTACGTCGGCCTGCACGTCAACGGCCACGACTACCTGCTGCGCGCCACGCTGACCGACTTTCTGGGCCAGCTCGATCCGGCGCTCTTCGTGCGCGTGCACCGCAGCCATGCGGTGAACGTCTCGCGCGTGAAGGAGATCGAGCCGCTCGACGGCGGCGATGCGCGGCTGCACATGCACGACGGCAGCACCGTGCCCTGCAGCCGCCGCTACCGCGAAGCGTTGCGCGGCACGGCCGCCTGAAAACCGGATGCGGGCGCACCGCGATGCGGCGCCCGTTTCGGTGCGCGCGCACCACAGAGACGCTCTTTGGGCACCGTTTTTGCTTCTGCGGTCCGCCGTGCTGCCGAATGGTGGCGCGGCGCACCAAATCCAACCACAACAAGGCAAGAAGCTCCCATGGACGCACTCAAACAGGGCGCAGACGCGCTGTTCATCCTTCTCGGCGCGATCATGGTCCTGGCCATGCACGCGGGCTTTGCTTTTCTGGAACTCGGCACCGTGCGCAAGAAGAACCAGGTCAACGCGCTCGTGAAGATCCTGGTCGACTTCTCGGTGTCGACCCTCGTCTACTTTCTCGTGGGCTACGGCGTCGCCTACGGTGCCCATTTCTTCGTGGGCGCGACCGAACTGGCGGCAAAGAGCGGCTTCGAGCTCGTGAAGTTCTTCTTCCTGCTGACCTTCGCGGCGGCCATCCCGGCCATCATCTCGGGCGGCATCGCGGAGCGCGCCAAGTTCTGGCCGCAGCTCATCGCCACCGCCGTCATCGTGGGCCTGGTGTATCCGTTCTTCGAGGGCATCGCCTGGAACAAGCATTTCGGCATCCAGGCATGGATCGCCGCCGTCACCGGCCATGAATTCCACGACTTCGCCGGGTCGGTGGTGGTGCATGCGATGGGCGGCTGGCTCGCGCTGCCGGCGGTCATGCTGCTCGGCGCCCGCCGCAACCGCTACCGGGGCGACGGCTCGCTCTCGGCGCACCCGCCGTCGAACATCCCGTTCCTCGCGCTCGGCGCCTGGGTGCTCTGCGTGGGCTGGTTCGGCTTCAACGTGATGAGCGCGCAGACCATCGACAAGATCTCGGGCCTGGTCGCCGTCAACTCGCTGATGGCAATGGCTGGCGGCACGCTGGTGGCGCTGGCCATGGGCCGCAACGACCCCGGCTTCGTCTACAACGGCCCGCTCGCGGGACTGGTCGCGGTGTGTGCGGGCTCCGACCTGATGCATCCGCTCGGCGCGCTGGTGGTCGGTGGCGTGGCGGGCGCGATCTTCGTCGCCATGTTCACGCTCACCCAGAACAAATGGAAGATCGACGACGTGCTCGGCGTCTGGCCGCTGCACGGCCTGTGCGGCACCTGGGGTGGCATCGCGGCCGGCATCTTCGGCACGCAGGCGCTCGGCGGCATCGGGGGCGTGAACGTGGGCGCGCAGCTCATCGGCACCGCGATGGGTGTCGCCTGGGCCCTGGTGGGCGGCTTCGCGGTGTACGGCGTGCTCAAGGCGACCATGGGGCTGCGGCTCACGCAGGAAGAGGAATACGACGGCGCCGACCTGTCGATCCACCACATCTCGGCCACGCCGGAGCGCGAAGTCAACTGGTGAGGCTCATCAGCACTTCTGGAAGCGCTTGCACTCCGCCGCGGCGCGCAGGGCGACCACGGTGTTCTCTCCGTCGATGCGGCGCGCGACGAACGCCACGGGCGAGCCATCGGGGATGCCATCCAGCAGCGCGCGATCGGCGAGCCTGAAGGTCTGCGTGGAAAACGGCAGCTTGGCGCGCGGCAGCAGCGTGAGGCGGACGTAGGGCTTGCCGGCGTCCTCGTGCGCGGCGACGAAGCGCGCGCGCGTGAACACCGGTTGCTGCTGTGTTTCGGCCGCGGGCGGGTCCGGTCGCCGAGCGGCGTCCTGCGCGTTGGTGGCCGTGGCCAGCACCAGGCTGAGCCAGGCAATCGACAGGTGGCGGGGCGACGGGAACGGCATGCGCGGGCTCCGTGGTGTTGCGGGCATCGCATTGTCGATCGTGCAAGCTTCGGCAAAGCCAAAGACGCAGGGCGGCGGCTGTAGCAAACTCGCGCCACATCCGCTCCTTCACCACCGGCCGCCATGACCCAGACCCCGCCCACCTTTGAAGTCCTCCCGCGCGATCTTTCCGCCTACCGCGAGGGCAATGTCGGCATCGACTACGTGCACCGCTTCGAATCCGGCCGACCCGGCCCGCACGTGCTCATCAACGCGCTCACCCACGGCAACGAGATCTGCGGCATGACGGCCGCCACGCACCTGCTCGACAACGCGGTGCGACCGAAGATCGGCACGCTCACGGTGAGCTTCGCGAACATCGACGCCTACGAATCGTTCCAGGAAGCGTCGCCCTACGACAGCCGCCAGATCGTGCACAACCTCAATCGCGTCTGGTCGCCCGAGTGGCTCGATGGCGCCGAAGACAGCCCGGAACTGCGCCGCGCGCGCATCCTGCGGCCCGTGGTGGAGGCGGCCGACCACATTCTCGACATCCATTCGACGAGCCAGCCCGTGGTGCCGTTCTGGGTCTACCCGGCCTTCGAGCGCAACGCCAGGGTCGCGATGGCGATCGGCCACCCGCCGGTTCACCTCGTGATGCCCGACGGCCTGGGCTCGGGCACGCCGCTGATCCAGTACGGCCGCCATGGCGGACCCGACGGCGAGGGCGTGGCGATGGTGGTCGAGTGCGGCCAGCATTTCCTGCGTTCCGCATCGGACCTGGCCACCGAGGTCGCCCATGACTTCCTGGCCTTCTTCGGCCTCATCGACCCACGCCCCAACGCATCCGCACCGGGGGCCCAGCGGCGCTTCCAGCTGCTGCAGACGCATGTGATCCAGAGCGAGGACTTCGCCTTCGTGCGTCCGCTGATCGGCTTCGAGACCTTCGCCAAGGGAGAGCTGATCGCCACCAATGGGCCCGAGGAGATCCACGCGCCCGTGGACGACTGCACGGTGTTCATGCCCGCGCAGAAGGTGATCGTGGGACGCGAGGCGGTGTATCTGACGAAGCCGATCTGAGCGGCGGGCCGGTCAGCCCACAGCGTGCAGCAGCTTGGTGATCTGCCTCCGGAGCGATGGCAGGTCGCTCTGAATGGTCTGCCAGACGATCGCATGGTCTACCGTGAAGTAGCCGTGCGCAAGTGCGTTTCGCATCTCGTAGGCCACGCGCCAGGGGATCTCCGAATGCGCGGCCGCGAAGGCTGCGTGGTGCTTCACGACGTTGTTGCAGGCCTCTCCAATGACTTCGAGATTGCGCAGGACTGCGTCCTGAGTCTTGCGATCAGCCAGGTATGTTTCGCGCACAAAGCCCTCGGTGTAGGCCTCGATGTTGCCAATCGCCTCAAACACATGGCCCAGGTAGTCAGAAACTCGCCGGGTATCTGCCCGCGTCATAGCAACACGGCTTCGCGCAGCACCTGCTCCCGGAACTTCGGCGGCAGTTCGTTCGGCGTCAGCACATCGACCTCCACGCCCAGCAAGTCCTTGAGTTCGTGGCGAATCGCGCCGATGTCCATCATGGTCGTCTGCGCCGTGGGTTCGACGAGAAGGTCGAGGTCGCTGTCCGGGCCGTCTTCGCCGCGCGATGCCGAGCCGAACACGCGCACACTGCGCATGTGATGGCGAAGGGCGATCTCGCGGATGCGGGCGCGGTGCAGGGAGACGGCTTCGGAGGGGCGCATGGGGCGCAGTGTAGTGCGGCCTTGTCAGGCTGCAACGAACAGCGCCGGGTCCACCATCGCCCGGTTCAGCATCACCGACCAGTGCAGGTGCGGCCCCGTCACGCGGCCGGTCGCGCCGACCGCGGCGAGCTGTTCGCCGGTCTTGAGCAGGTCGCCCACCTTCACGTCGATGCGGCTCAGGTGGCAGTACATGGTCAGGAGGCCGCCGCCATGGTCGAGCCAGACGGTGCCGCCGTTGAAGAAGTAGTCGCCGGTGTCGATCACGCGGCCGGCGAGCGGCGCGACGACGGGCGTGCCGGTGGCGGCGGCGATGTCCATGCCGCTGTGCGGATTGCGCGGCTGGCCGTTGAACACGCGGCGCAGGCCGAACGAGCCCGAGCGCCGGCCGGGCACGGGCACGCGCATCTGCAGCGCGGCGTCGGGGCGCAGCGCGGTGCGGGTCGCGGTCACGGTGGCGAGGTGGTCGCGCTCGCGCTCGAAGCGCGCCTGGTCCTCGGCCGAGAGGTCGACGGTGCGCGGCGCCACGTTCAGGCGCTGTTCCCGATATCGCTTGTCGGCCACGGTGTAGGCGACCTGCCGGTCGCTGCCGTGGTCGGTGCGCACCGTGATGTGCGCCTCGCCGGGCGTGGCCGCGAGGGGAATGCCGACGATGGCGGTCCATTCGATCGCGTCGCCCAACACGAGCAGCGGCTGCTCGCCCGAGAAGGCCGCCGGCCGCTCGGTGGCGGGTCCGAGCGACAGGCGCGCCACGCCGCCGGGCACCTGGCTGGGCTGTGGCCAGACGCCGGCGTGCGCCGGCTGTTGCCTTGCCGGCGCGGCTGCGGAGGCTGCGGGGACGGCGAACAGGCCCAACGCGCCGAGCAATGCCAGGCGGCGGGTCAGTGCGGGGGCGAGAAGGTCGGGGGCGGTGTGGGGTCGGATGTCGTGCATGGAGATCGAATAAAAAAACTGCTGCAACCTGCAACGCATTGCCGCCTGCCGCCTGCCGCCTGCCGCGCTACGCGCGCCAGGCGCCCGGCGCCAGGCCCTCGAGCGTGTGCGGCCCGATGGCCACGCGAACCAGGCGAAGCGTGGGCAGGCCCACGGCGGCGGTCATGCGCCGTACCTGCCGATTGCGGCCTTCGCTGATCGCAAGTTCCAGCCAGGTCGTCGGAATGTTCTTTCGCTCCCGAATGGGCGGCTGGCGCGGCCATACGTCGGGGGTGGTGTCGAGCACGCGGGCGCGGGCCGGCCGCGTAGGACCGTCGTTGAGCTGCACGCCGTCGCGCAGCGCGGCCAATGCGGCGTCGGTTGGCATGCCTTCAACCTGCACCCAGTAGGTTTTCTCCAGCTTGAAGCGCGGATCGGCGATGCGCGCCTGGAGCCGGCCATCGTCGGTGAGCAGCAGCAGGCCTTCGCTGTCGGCGTCGAGGCGGCCGGCCACGTACACACCCGGCACCTCGATGAACTCTTTCAACCCCCGCCAGCGGCCCTCGGGCGTGAACTGGCTGAGCACGCCGTAGGGCTTGTTGAAGCGTATGAGCAAGGTCGCTTTCTGTCTTGCCTACTTGCTCCAGCCGTCCCGCATGCCGGCCGCCCGGTTGAACACCCGCTTGCCTGCCGCATCGGCCTTGCTGTCGGCCACGAAATAGCCATGACGCTCGAACTGGATGGCCACGCCGGGCTCGGCCGTCGCCAGCGAAGGCTCCACGTATGCCGGGCAAACCTGCAGGCTCTGCTTGTTGAGCTCGTCGAGCAGTTCGCCGCTGCCCGGATTCGCCGCGGCGAAGAGCCGCTCGTACAGCCGCACCTCGGCCTGCAGCGCATCGGCCGCGGCCACCCAGGTGATGTTGCCCTTGACCTTGACCGCGTCGGCGCCCGGCGTGCCGCTCTTGGTGTCGGGCACCAGCGTGGCCTGCACCTCGACGAGCCGGCCTTCGGCGTCGCGCGTGCCGCCGGTGCATTCGATGACGTGGCCGTACTTGAGCCGGACCTTGTTGCCGGGGAACAGCCGGAAGAAGCCTTTGGGTTGCACGTCCTCGTAGTCGGTGCGCTCGATCCAGACCTCGCGGCCGAGCTTGAACGCGCGCTTGCCCATTTCGGGATGGTGAGGGTGCACGGGCGCCGAGCACTCGTCGAACACCTCGTCGCCCCCCATCGCTTCACCCCAGTTGGTGATGACGAGCTTGACCGGGTCGAGCACCGCCATGGCGCGCGGTGCGATCGGATCGAGCGTGTCGCGCAGCGCCGCTTCGAGGCTTGCGTAGTCGATCCAGCCGCCCGACTTGGTGGTGCCGCTGCGTTCGCAGAACAGGCGCAGCGCCTCGGGGGTGTAGCCGCGGCGGCGCAGGCCCGCGAGCGTGGGCATGCGCGGATCGTCCCAGCCGTCCACGTGCTTCTCTTCGACCAGCTGGCGCAGCTTGCGCTTGCTCGTGAGCACATGCGTGACGTTGAGCCGCGCGAACTCGTACTGGCGCGGATGCGGGCTCGCGATCAGGCCGCCTTCGGCCAGGCGGTCGAGCAGCCAGTCGTAGAAGGGGCGCTGGTCCTCGAACTCGAGCGTGCAGATCGAATGGGTGATCTGTTCGAGCGCATCTTCGATCGGGTGCGCATAGGTGTACATCGGGTAGATGCACCACTTGTCGCCGGTGTTGTGGTGGGTGGCGCGGCGGATGCGGTAGAGCGCCGGATCGCGCATGTTGATGTTGGGGCTCGCCATGTCGACCTTCGCGCGCAGCGTGGCGGCGCCGTCGGCCAGCTTGCCGTCGCGCATCTCGCGAAAGCGCGCCAGGTTCTCTTCGGGCGTGCGGTCGCGGAACGGGCTGTTCCTGCCGGGTGTGTTGAAGTCGCCGCGGCTCGCGCGCATCTCGTCGATGCTCTGCTCGTCGACGTAGGCCAGGCCGGCGCCGATCAGGTATTCGGCTGCGCGGTACATGAAGTCGAAGTAGTCGCTCGCGAAGTACTCGTGCGGCTGCAGCGTGCCGGGCGCGCTCGGGCGGTCGGCGAGCAAGGTTTCGTAGCCCAGCCACTGGACCGCATCGCGGATCGCGTCGACGTATTCCTGCTCTTCCTTCTCCGGGTTGGTGTCGTCGAAGCGCAGGTGGCAGACGCCGCCGTATTCGCGGGCCAGTTCGAAGTTGAGCCAGATGCTCTTGGCGTGGCCGATGTGGAGGTAGCCGTTGGGTTCGGGCGGAAAGCGCATGCGGACCTTGGCCGGGTCGGGCATGCCGTCGGCATGATGGGCGGCGTCACCGGGCGAGCCGCCCCATTGGCGGCCGGAATAAGCCCCCTGCGCGAGGTCGTTCTCGATCACGTGGCGCAGGAAATTGCTCGGGGCAGCGGCGGTTTTCGCGCTGTCTTTGTCGGTCGGGGAGGTCATTGCGGCATTCTAGATTGCGCTCTTTTGCCGTTACCTTTGGCAACGTTCTTCACATTCGCGCGGGCAACCGGTTTGCATTTGGCGCGTTCAATACCTACATGGGCGGCAACGCCCCAACCAGGAGTTCCAGATCATGAGCCTCACACGTTCAACCTTCTTCAAATGGACCGGCGCAGGTCTCGTGGCCTTCGGCGCCTTGTTTGCGGCCACTTCGGCCAGCGCCCGCGGCGACGTGAGCTGGTCGATCGGCGTGGGCATCCCGGGCGTGGCCGTGGGTGTGGGCGCCCCGGCCTACTACCCGCCGCCGGCGCCCGTGTATTACGCGCCGCCCCCGCCGGTGTACTACCGCCCGCCGCCGCCGGTCTATTACCGTCCGGCCCCGGTGTACTACGCGCCGCCGGCCTACTACGCACCGCGCGGCCACTACCGCCATCATCGCCACCACCGCCATCAGCACTGGCGTTGAGCCGGTGCGGCATCGCCAGACGGTGCCTTCCCGCAAGATCAGGAAGCCGGTCCCTCGACGGGGCCGGCTTTTTTCATGGCCGTTTCACATGGCGCGAAACAGATGGGCATAGAGCCGGCTGACGGGGATCTTCTCGGGCCGGCCGCGCAGCGCGAGATTCAGCTTGCCGGCCTCGTCGCGGTGCACTGCCTCGATGGCGGCGCTGCGCACGACCACGGCGCGGTGCACCTGCCAGAAGGCCTGCGCATCGAGCTGGGGCAGCAGCTGCTTGAGTGGGGTGCGGATGAGGTATTCATGGCGCTCGGTGAGCACGCGCACGTACTTGTCCGCGGCCTCGAAATACAGCACCTCGTCGACCGGCACCATGCGCACGGTGGCGCCGCCGGTCTCGCTCGCCGCGATCATCCGCAGCGGCGCCGCGACGGGTGACTGCGCGGGCGGGCCACCGGCACCGGCACCGGCGGCGAGCAGCCGCCGCCACTGCGCGAGTGTCTGCTCGAGCGTTTCGTCGCTGGCGGTGGCGGTAGGGCGCTGGGTGTCGAGCGCCAGCCGCAACCGCTGCACGGTCTTCTGCAGCCGCGCGGGCTGCACGGGCTTGAGCACGTAGTCGATGGCCTGGGTCTCGAAGGCGCGGGCGGCGTATTCGCCGTAGGCGGTCACGAAGACGAGCTGCGGCAACGGCGCTTCGTCCGCCGGCCAGCGGTCGGCCAGTTCGGCGGCGGCGCCGAGGCCGTCCTGGCCGGGCATGCGGATGTCGAAGAAGAGCACCTGCGGCAGCAGGCGCAGCGCCTCGTGCACTGCGGCGTTGCCGTCGCGCGCGATCGCGAGCACCTGGAGTTCGGGCCAGGCCGCGGCGAGTTCGGCCTGGAGGGCCTGGGCGAGCAGCGGCTCGTCTTCGGCGATGAGGGCGGTGGGGTTCATGCGTGGGGCTGCAACGGAAAGCGCAAGGTGGCGCGGGTGCCGCCCGCGGGGCCGGTCGTCAAGTCCATGCGGCCCCGGTCGGCGTACATGGCAGCGAGCCGCTCGCGAACCTGGCCGAGCCCGAAGCCGCCGCCATCGCCCAGCGCGCCGGGGTGTGCAGCATCGAAGCCCCCACCGGTGTCGCTGACTTCGATCACGAGCTCTGTGTCGATCCGCCGCGCGCGCACTGCGATCTCGCCGCCTTCGACCTGCGGCTCGAGCCCGTGGCGGATGCTGTTCTCCACCAGCGGCTGCAGCAGCAGCGGCGGCACGGCCGCGTTGCGCAGCTCGTCGGGCAGCTCGAGCGTGTAGCGAAGTCGCTCGCCCATGCGCACCGACATCAGTTCGAGGTAGTCGGCCAGCCGGTCGAACTCGGCCGCGAGCGGGTGCGAGAGCGCGCGCGAGCCGCCGAGCGTCATGCGCAGGTAGCTGTTGAGGCGGTCGAGCATGGCCACGGCGCGCGGCGGATCGGTGGCGATCAGCACGCGCAGGTTGGCCAGCGTGTTGAACAGCATGTGCGGCTCGAGCTGGCTTTCGAGCAGCTTGAGCCTCGCCTCGGTGGCATTGCGCTGGGCCAGATCGAGCTGCTCCTGCATGTACCGGCCCTTGCCCAGGGTATAGAACAGGTACGACATGCCGGCCGTGGCGGCCAGCGTAACGCCAATGGTGGCGATCACCTGCACCCGGCCGGATTTGTAGAACGTCAGGATCTGCCGACCGCTCCAGGCGTCGCCAATGGTCTGGCCGACCACGAAGCCGATGGTCACGCTCACGGCCACCAGCACGATGCCCCGCGCGCCGCGAGGCCAGCGAACCGGCTCGCCGCGGGTCAACAGCAGCCGGCCGGCCTCGATGCACAGCCAACTGATCAGGCCGATCGAGAGCGAGTAGACGAGCTGGTTGCTCCACTTGCCGTCGGCCCCGCGCATGGTGGCGGCCATGATCGCGGCAATGACGCAGCAGCAGGCTGCCGTGATCAGGCCATGGCGCAACAGGTCGCGCAGCGTGCCAGCGCCCAGCAGGCCGCCGGAGGCGGGCGCCGCGGACTCTACCAACGGCCGCCTCCGTGCAGCGCGCGGCGCTCGCGCGCCACCAGCCGGTCATAGAAGCCACCGCCGGTCGTGACGAACCAGACCACCGTTCCGTGGATCAACAGCCCTAGGCCCCAGCCCAGCAGCGGATACACGGCCCAGGTGTGGCCGCGCGAGGCCGAGAGGGCGACCAGGCCGAGGTTCACCAGCACATAGACGAAGGCATGGATGAACCAGCCGAGTTTGGCGCCGGCGCGGCGCCGGGCGAGCCGCTCGAGTTCGGAGGCAGAAGCGTGGGTGTGGGGCTGTGCAGGGTTCATGACGGTTCTCCGTGAGGGGGTTGAAGAAAAATGTCGATGAAGCGGCTGGCGATCTTAGGCCGGGCGCACTTCGGGTGCCATGGCGGCGGTGCGGAGCGCCAGTTTCCACAGGCGCAGGGCCCGCGCGGCGAAGATGCCGCTGAAGGCGCCATACAGCATCGGAATGCCGACCGCGAAGGCGGCCTGTCGGTGCAGCGCGGGGTGCAAGGCCAGCGCCACGCCGACCGCATACTTGGTGAAGAAGATGCCCATCATCAGCACCAGCGGCACGGCGCTGCCGGGCAGGTGGAAGCTGCGCGCGGCGGGGTCGTAGCGGACGCCGGCGGGCAGTGCAGCCTGCAGCACCGCCAGGCCCATGGCGGCCGCCGCGAGGCTCCAGCCGAGCAGGGCACCGGGCGAAGGGCCGAAGGCCGTGAGCACGCCCGCCAGCGACAGGCCGGTCATGCCGACCGACACCGCGGTCAGCCGGCCGAGTCCGCTGCGGCCTGGCAGCAGCTGCCTTGCGCCCAGCCACAGCAGGAGCACGAAGACGGCGAAGACCCACTTCGGGGTGTGAAGAATGATCTCGAGCAGCATGGCGGTTCCAGAAAGAAAGCTTCGATGGAGCGGACTGTGCCGATCGGTGGCCGGCGCGGCCATCGGCGTGCGACGAAATGCGCCACGGCGGCGCGAGGCGCGGCGACGGCGTGCGAAACGTGGGCATTCTTTGCAGCTTTACCGTCGCTTTACGGTCCGACAGACAGGCGCGCTACGATCCAGCGGTCCACTAGCGGCTGTACTGCGCACTGCCCCACCCCATGGAATCACCGACCTCCGAGCCTTCTTCCGGCGATTCGCCTGCTGCCCCACCGGCACACCCCGTCCCTTCTCCCTCTCCGCGTCCGCCTTCGCGCCGCCGGCGCTGGCTGGGCAGCCTGCTCGCGCTGCTGTTGCTGCTGGCTGTCGGTGCGGGGGCCTGGTACCTCATCAACCGCAAAGACAGCGCTGCAGGCGCGTCGCGCTTCGGCGGCGCGACCGTCACGGTCGGCCATGCCGCGGCGCGCGAGACCGAGCTGCCGGTCACCATCGATGCGCTCGGCACCGTGACCCCGCTCGCCACCGTCACGCTCCGGGCCCAGGTCGGCGGCGTGCTGACCGAGGTGATGTTCACCGAAGGCCAGACCGTGGCCAAGAACCAGCTGCTCGCGCGCATCGACCCGCGCCCCTACGAGCAGGCGCTGATGCAGGCCCGTGGCACCCGGGAACGCGACGAGGCGCAGCTCGCGGCCGCGCGCGTCACCCTTGCGCGCTACCGCACGCTGCTCGGGCAGGACTCCATCGCGCGGCAGGAGGTCGACACCCAGGCCGCGCTGGTGCGGCAGCTCGAAGGCACGGTCACCACCGACCGGGCCGCCGAAGCCTCGGCCAGGCTGAACCTCGACTGGACCCGCATCACCGCCCCCGTGGCCGGCCGCATCGGGCTGCGCGCGGTCGACCCGGGCAACACCATCACCGCCAACGCGACCACCGGCATCGCGGTCATCACGCAGATGAACCCGATCGACGTCCAGTTCTCGGTGCCGCAAGACCGCGTGCCCGACATCCAGGCCCAGCTCGCGCGCGGCGAACCGCTGCCCGTGACCGCGTTCGACCGCACGCGCGCGGCGACGCTCGACACCGGCACCTTCTCGACGCTCGACAACGTGGTCGACACCACCACCGGCACCGTGAGGGCCAAGGCCCGCTTCGCCAATGCGCAGACCACGCTGTTCCCGAGCCAGTTCGTCAACGTGCAACTGCTGCTGCGCAAGCTGCGCGCCGTGGTGGTGCCGGTGACGGCGGTGCGCACCGGCCCGAATGGCGACTACGTGTATGTGATCAACGAGGACCGCACGGTCTCGATGCGCGCGGTGAAGCGCGGCGAGGCCAATGCCGAGGTGGTAGCGATCACCTCGGGCCTGCGTGCCGGCGAGAACGTCGTGACCGAAGGCGGCGACCGCATCAAGGACGGCGCGGTGGTGCAGTTGCAGGGTGATCGGCCCGGCGCCGGCCCGCGTGGCGGTGCGGCCGGCCCGCGTGGCGCGGCATCGGGTCCGCGTGGTGGAGAGCGCCGTCGCCAGCGCCCGCCGCAGTGATCGAGGTTGAGGTGCCCGCGCGATGAGCCCGTCCCGTCCCTTCATCGAACGGCCGGTGGCCACGGCGCTGCTGATGCTGGCCATCGTGCTGGCCGGCTTCGTGGGCCTGCGGCTGCTGCCGCTGGCCGCGCTGCCGCAGGTCGACTACCCGACCATTCAGGTGCAGACGCTCTATCCGGGCGCGAGCCCCGAGGTCATGAGCCGCACCGTCACGGCACCGCTCGAGCGCCAGTTCGGCCAGATGGCGGGGCTCAACCGCATGAGTTCGGTCAGCTCGGCGGGCGTCTCGATCGTCACGCTGCAGTTCGCGCTCGACGAGACGCTCGACGTGGCCGAGCAGCAGGTGCAGGCCGCCATCAATGCCGGCGGCTCGCTGTTGCCGGCCGACCTGCCGGCGCCGCCGGTGTATGCCAAGGTCAATCCAGCCGACGCACCGATCCTGTCGCTGGCCGTCAGTTCCGAGACCATGCCGCTGACCGAGGTGCAGAACCTTGTGAACACGCGGCTCGCGCAGAAGATCAGCCAGGTCGGCGGCGTCGGGCTGGTGTCGCTCTCGGGCGGGCAGCGCCCGGCCGTGCGCATCCAGGCCGACACCAATGCGCTCGCGTCGGTGGGCATCGGCCTCGACACGCTGCGCAGCGCCATCAGCGCAGCCAACGCCAACAGCGCCAAGGGCAGCTTCGACGGGCCGCAGCGGGCCTACACCATCAACGCCAACGACCAGCTGCTCGCGGCGGACGACTACAAGAACCTGATCGTCGCCTGGAAGAACGGCGCGCCCATCCGCATGACCGACGTGGCGCGCGTGGTCGACGGCGCCGAGAACACGCAGCTCGGGGCGTGGGCGGGGCTGCGGGGCGAGGATGCGTCCGCACCGGCCGAGCCGCCGCCGGGCCGCCCCAAGGCGGCGAGCGCCCCCTCGGGGGGCAGCGAGGACACGCCAGTGCCGAGCGTGGGGGCTGGCATGTACCCGGCGATCATCCTGAACGTGCAGCGCCAGCCGGGCGCGAACGTGATCGGCACCGTCGAAGCGATCAAGCAGCAGCTGCCTGAACTGCGGGCCTCGCTGCCTGGCTCGCTCAAGGTCGAGGTGCTGAGCGACCGCACCACCGGCATCCGCGCTTCAGTCTCGCACGTGCAGCTCGAGCTGGCGCTGGCGGTGGTGATGGTGGTGCTGGTGATCTTCTTCTTCCTGCACAGCGTGCGCGCGACGGTCATCGCGAGCCTCGCGGTGCCGATCTCGCTGATCGGCACCTGCGGGCTGATGTACCTGCTGGGCTACAGCCTCAACAACCTGAGCCTGATGGCGCTGACGATCGCCACTGGCTTCGTGGTGGACGACGCGATCGTGATGATCGAGAACATCGCTCGCTACCTCGAGGAGGGCGACCCGCCGTTCAAGGCCGCGATCAAGGGCGCCACGCAGATCGGCTTCACCATCATCTCGCTCACGGTGTCGCTGATCGCGGTGCTGATCCCGCTGCTGTTCATGGGCGACGTGGTCGGCCGGCTGTTCCGCGAGTTCGCCGTCACGCTGGCGATCACCATCCTGATTTCCGCCGTGGTCTCGCTCACGCTGGTGCCGATGATGTCGGCGCGCTGGCTCCGGCCGCAGGCGGAGGAGGGCGGGCGCTTTGGCGCGAGCGTGCAGCGCTTCTTCGACCGCGTCATCGCGCGCTACGACGTGTGGTTGATCTGGGTGCTGCGGCACCAGCCGCTCACGCTCGTGGTGGCCGTTGCCACGCTGGCGCTCACCGTGTTGCTTTACGCGGTGATTCCGAAGGGCCTCTTTCCGACCCAGGACACGGGCCAGCTGAAGGCGCGCATCGAGGCCGCGCAGGATGTCTCGTACACGCGCATGGCCGCGCTGCAATTGCAGGCCGCCGACGCGATCCTGGCCGACCCCGAGGTGGCGAGCGTGAGCTCGGTGGTCGGCGTGGACGCGGCCAACAACACCGCGCTCAACACCGGCAGCATGCTCATCAACATGCGGCCCGATCGCGGCGACCAGGAGGCCACGATGCAGCGCCTGCGCGAGCGCGTGCGCGCCGTGGCGGGCGTCACGCTCTACCTGCAGCCCACGCAGGACCTGACCATCGATGCCGAAACCGGGCCGACCGAATTCCGCGTTTCGCTCGAAGGCGTGGACACCACCACGGTGGACACCTGGGCCCAGAAGCTGGCCGAGCGGCTGCGCGCCGAGCCGCTGGTGCGCAATGCCACCACCACCGCCGGCGCGACGGGGCTCGCGGCCTACGTGGACATCGACCGCAACACCGCCTCGCGCCTGTCGATCACGGCCAGTTCGGTGGATGACACGCTCTACAGCGCCTTCGGCCAGCGCATCGTCTCGACTATCTTCACCGAGACCAACCAGTACCGCGTGATCCTCGAGGCCCAGCGCGAGGCGCTGTCGTCGCCGCAGCTGCTCGGCAACCTGCAGCTGCGCACCGGCAGCGGTGCGGCCACCACGCTGTCGTCGATCGCCACCGTGCGCGAACAACCCGCGCCGCTGGCGGTGACCCACGTGGCGCAGTACCCTTCGGCCACGGTGGGCTTCGACACCGCCCAGGGCGTGGCGCTCGGCAAGTCGGTTGCGGCGATCCGCGCGGCCGCCAAGGAGATCGGCATGCCCGCGAGCATGACCATGACCTTCCTGGGTGCCGCTGGCGCGTACGAGAAGTCGCTCACCAACCAGCTGTGGCTCATCCTTGCGGCCGTGGTGTGCGTGTACATCGTGCTCGGCGTGCTGTACGAGAGCTACATCCATCCGCTGACCATCCTTTCGACATTGCCCTCGGCCGGCGTGGGCGCGCTGCTCGCGCTCATGCTCACGGGCAACGACCTGGGCGTGATCGGCATCATCGGCATCATCCTGCTGATCGGCATCGTCAAGAAGAACGCGATCATGATGATCGACTTCGCGATCGACGCCGAGCGGCGCGAAGGCAAGTCGCCGCAGGAGGCCATCCACCAGGCGGCCTTGCTGCGTTTTCGACCCATCTTGATGACCACGCTGGCGGCGCTGTTCGCGGCGCTGCCGCTGATGTTCGGCTGGGGTGAGGGCGCCGAGCTGCGCCGGCCGCTCGGCCTTGCGATCTTCGGCGGGCTGGTGGTGAGCCAGGTGCTCACGCTGTTCACCACGCCGGTGGTCTACCTGGCCTTCGACCGGCTGGGTCGCCGCTTCGGGCGCCAGCGGGAGGCCGTGGCCGAATGAACCTGTCGCGGCCCTTCGTCGAGCGTCCAATCGCCACGGTGCTGCTGACCGTCGGCATTGCGCTGGCCGGCATCGCGGCCTTTTTCGCGCTGCCGGTGTCGCCGCTGCCGCAGGTCGACTACCCGGCCATCTCGGTCACGGCCAGCCTGCCGGGGGCGAGCCCGAGCACCATGGCGTCGAGCGTGGCGACGCCGCTCGAGCGCCGGCTCGGCGTGATCGCCGGCGTGAACGAACTCACCTCGACCAGTTCGAACGGCTCGACGCGCATCAGCCTGCAGTTCGACATGTCGCGCAACATCGACAGCGCTGCGCGCGAGGTGCAGGCCGCCATCAACGCGGCGCGCGCCGATCTGCCCGCCACGCTGCGGCGCAACCCGACCTACCGCAAGCGCAATCCGACCGCCGCGCCGATCGCGATCCTGGCGCTGACGTCGAAGACGCGCACGCCGGGCCAGATCTACGAGGCCGTGTCGAACATCGTGAGCCAGAAGCTCTCGCAGGTCGATGGCGTGGGCGAGGTCGAGATCGGCGGCGGCTCGCTGCCCGCGGTGCGCGTCGAGCTCGAGCCGTTCTCGCTCAACCGCTACGGCATCAGCACCGAGGACGTGCGCGCCGCGATCCAGTCCAACAACGCCAACCGGCCCAAGGGCGCGATCGAGGGCGACGAGCGCCGGCTCCAGATCTACACGCCCGCGCCGGGGCGCCATGCGGCGGAATACCGCGACATGGTGATCGCCTGGCGCAACGGCGCGGCCGTGCGCCTCGGCGACGTGGCGCGCGTGATCGACAGCGTGGAGAACACGCGCACGCTGGGCCTGTTCAACGGGCAGCCGGCGGTGATCGTGCTGGTCACGCAGGAGCCCGGTGCCAACATCATCGAGACGGTCGACGGCGTGCGCGAGCTGCTGCCCGAGCTCCGTGCGCAGCTGCCGCAGGACATCGAGGTGCAGGTGGCCTCGGACCGCACCAACTCCATCCGCGCGTCGCTGCGCGAGATCGAGGCCACGCTGATGATCTCGATCGTGCTGGTGGTGCTCGTGGTCGGCCTCTTTTTGCGCCGCGCACGCGCCACCATCATTCCCGCGGTGGCCACCGTTGTGTCGCTGCTCGGCACCTTCGGCGTGATGCACCTGCTGGGCTACAGCCTCAACAACCTGAGCCTCATGGCGCTCACGGTGGCCACCGGCTTCGTGGTGGACGACGCCATCGTGGTGCTCGAGAACACCAGCCGCCACATCGAGGCCGGCGTGGGCCGCATGGAGGCCGCGCTGCGCGGCGCGCGCGAGGTGGGCTTCACCGTGCTGTCGATCAGCCTGTCGCTGGTGGCGGTGTTCATTCCGCTGCTGTTCATGGACGGGCAGATCGGACGGCTGTTTCGCGAGTTTGCCGTCACGCTGTCGGTCGCGGTGCTGATCTCGCTGGTGATCTCGCTCACCACCACGCCGATGATGTGCGCCATGCTGCTGCGGCCCGAGACGCCCGGCGGCAAGCCGCCCGGCCGGTTCGCGCGCATGGCCGAGCGCGGCTACCAGTGGAGCCTGCGCACCTACGCCCACAGCCTCGACTGGGCGCTGGCGAGCAAGGCCGTGGTCATGGTGCTGCTGCTCGCGGTGGTCGGCCTCAACGTGTACCTGTTCACCGCCATTCCGAAGGGCTACTTCCCCGAGCAAGACAACGGCCAGCTCAACGCGGGCCTGCGTGCCGACCAGAGCATCTCGTCGGTGGCACTGGCCGAGAAGCTGCGGCAGGCGGTCGACATCATCCACAAGGACCCGGCGGTCGACACCGTGGTGGGCTTCTCGGGCGGCAGCCGCTCGGGCGGCGGCTTCATGTTCGTCAACCTCAAGCCGGCCTCCGAGCGCAAGGAGAAGACCGCCACGGTCATCGCCCGGCTGCGGCCGCAGCTGGGCCAGCTCACCGGCCTGCGCGTGTTCCTGAGCCCAGTGCAGGACCTGCGCATGGGCGGGCGCTCGAGCAACTCCACCTACCAGTACACGCTGAAGGGCGACAGCCTGGGCGACCTGCGCACCTGGACCGCGAGGCTCGCCGACCGGTTGCGCCAGGAGACTGCGCTGACCGACGTCGACAGCGACCAATCGGACAACGGCGTGGAGACCTTCGTCGAGATCGACCGCGACAGCGCGGCACGGCTCGGCGTGACCGCCAGCGCGGTCGATGCCGCGCTCTACAACGCCTTCGGCCAGCGCTCGGTCGCCACCATCTACGACGAGCTCAATCAGTACTCGGTCATCATGGAATGGGCGCCGCGCTACCAGCGTGCGCCCGTGGTGCTGAAGGACCTGTACGTGCCGTCGACGCTCACCGCAGCCACCAGCGCGAACGGTGCGGCCACGGTGAGTTCGCTCGCCAGCAACACCGACGCGAGCACCGGCACTTCGACCACCACCTCGGCCAACCCGGGCCTGCGCACGGCCTCCACAGGCCAGGCGCTGGCGGCCAACACCACGCAGATGGTGCCGCTCTCGGCCATCGCCAAGGTCAGCGAGCGCGCGGTGCCGAGTTCCATCGATCACCAGGACACCGAGCTGGCGAGTACCGTCTCGTTCAACCTGAGCGAGGGCACCACGCTGGACGATGCGCGCCGCATCGTGGCGCAGGCCGAGGCCGACATCGCCATGCCCACCAACGTGCGCGGCAGCTTCCAGGGCACGGCGCTCGCGGCGCAGCAGTCACAGGGGCAGCAGCTCGCGCTGATCCTGGCGGCCATCGTTGTCATCTACATCGTGCTGGGCGTGCTCTACGAGAGCCTGGTGCACCCGGTCACCGTGCTGACCACGCTGCCCTCGGCCGGCGTGGGCGCCGTGCTCGCGCTGCTGCTGTTCCGCATGGAGTTCTCGATCATCGCGTTGATCGGGCTGTTCCTTTTGATCGGCATCGTGAAGAAGAACGCGATCCTGATCATCGACTTCGCGCTCGAGGCCGAGCGCGCACGCGGCATCTCGGCCGTGGAAGCGGTGCGCGAAGCCTGCCTGCTGCGCTTCCGCCCGATCCTCATGACCACGCTCGCCGCCGCCCTGGGCGCGCTGCCGCTCGCCGTCGGCTTTGGCCAGGGCGCCGAACTGCGGCAGCCGCTCGGCGTGGCGATCATCGGCGGCCTCGTCGCGAGCCAGCTGCTCACGCTGCTCACCACGCCGGTGGTCTACGTGCTGCTCGACAAGCTGCGGCGGCGTTCGGGCAACGAGCGGCACCTGAGCCGCGCGGCCGGCGCGCAGACCTGAAGAGAATGAACGAGACCCTGCCATGACACATCGCCGCCCCCGCATCCTTTCGCTGTCCGCGCTCGCCCTGGCGGCGGTGCTGGCCGGCTGTGCCGTGGGGCCTGCCTACCAGCCGCCCGCTGCGGTCATGCCCGCGGGCTGGAAAGAGCAGCCGGCCGCCGACGGCTGGCTGCCCGCCGCGCCGGCCGACGCGCTCGACCGCGGCGAATGGTGGAAGCTCTTTGCCGACCCCACGCTCGACGAGCTCGCCGCGCGCGTGAACGTCTCGAACCAGAACATCGCCGCGGCCGTGGCCAACTTCGCCCAGGCCCGCGCACTGGTGCGCGGCGAACGCGCGGCGCTGTTCCCGTCGGTCGCGATCGACGGCAGCGGCCGGCGCAGCGGCAACCTCGGAGGCAGCAGCAATGCGTCGAGCGCCTTCGCAGCCAACCTCGGCGTCGACTGGGCGCCCGACGTCTGGGGCCGGTTGCGGCAGGCCGTGGGCAGCGCCCAGGCCAACGCGCAGGCCAGCGAGGCCGACCTGGCCTCGGCGCGGCTCTCGGCCGTCGGCGATCTGGCCACCAACTATTTCTCGCTGCGCGAAACCGACGCCGAGATCGTGCTGCTCGACCAGACCATCGAAGGCTACCAGCGCGCCTTCGAGATCACGAGCAACCGCTATGCGGCCGGCATTGCGGCGCAGACCGACGTGCTGCAGGCGCAGACGCAGCTCGTCAATGCGCAGGCCGAGCGCGTGGGCCTGCAGCGCACGCGCGCCACGTTCGAGCATGCCATCGCCATGCTCGTCGGCGTGGCGCCGGCCGACTTCAGCTTGCCGCCCGCGCGCTGGACGCCCACCGTGCCCGGCGTCCCGACCGGCGTGCCGTCGACGCTGCTGCAGCGCCGGCCCGACATCGCGGCGGCCGAGCGCGCGGTGGCCGCGGCCAATGCGCAGATCGGCATCGCGCGTTCGGCCTACTTTCCGAGCTTCAGCCTCAGCGCCTCGGTCGGCGGCAACGCGAGCCGCGTGAAGGACCTGTTCGATGCGTCCAACATGCTCTGGGCGCTGGGGCTGTCGGTGGCGCAGGTGGTGTTCGACGCCGGTGCGATCGGCGCGTCGGTCGATTCGGCCAGGGCGGCCCACGACGCGAGCGTGGCGCGCTACCGCCAGACGGTGTTGGGCGCGTTCCAGGCGGTCGAAGACCAGCTCACGGCCGGCGCGGCGCTCGCGCAGCAGGAAGGCCTGCGGCGCGAGGCCTCGGCCGCCGCCGACAGGACCGAACAGCAGTTTCTCAACCGCTACCGTGCGGGCCAGTCCGGCTACACCGAAGTGGTGACCGCACAGGCGGCCGCGCTCAATGCGCGCCGCGCGCTGGTGCAGGTGCAGGTCGATCGGCAGACCGCCGCCGTCGCGCTGATCCAGGCGCTGGGCGGCGGATGGCAGGCCGGCTGGACCGGCGCCTCGGCGCCCTAGGCGCGCGGGCTCCGCGGGCGCAGGTAGGCGCCCGACTCGAACAGCTGCGCCGCGGCCTCGTCGATGCGCCGCATGCCCGGTTTGCCGGCGCGGCTCGCGAGCAGCTCGACCAGTGCTTCGGCCAGCGCAACGCCCGCAGCGACCGAAGGAAAGAACGACGGGCTCTGGATCGTGAACAGCAACGTCTCGTCGGCGAGCAACGACAGCGGGGATGCCGTGCTGTCGGTCAGCGCGACGATGCGCAGCCCCGCTGCCTTGGCGGCCTGGGCCACCTGCAGGGCCTCGCGCGAGTAGGGCGCGAAGCTCGCGACCACCAACGCATCGCCTTTGGCGAAGGCGCGCTGCTGCATCTCGAGCGAGCCGCCCGGGCCGTCGACCAGGTGCACGCCGGTGCGGAACAGCCGGTACGCATAGACGAACGAGAACGCGATCGGAAAGCAGGCGCGGAAGCCCGCGGCATGCACCGCGCCCGCCTTCTCGAGCAGCACGCATGCCTTGCGCAGCGCGTCGGCGCATTGCTGGTGCGTGGCTTCGAGGTTGCGGCGCTGCACTTCGAAGATCTCACCCGCGAGGCCCTGGTTCTGGACACGGCCGACGAGCCGCTTCGCATGTCCGCCAAAAGGGTCGGAGCCGAGCCCCATGTCGCCCGCGAAGGCTTCCTTCAGCTGGGGCCAGCCCGCATAGCCCAGTTGCTGCGCAAAGCGCACCAGCGTGGCGGGCGTGCTCTGCGCGCGCGCGCCCACGCTGCGCATCGAGGCCGTGACGACCTCGTTCGGATGGTCGAGCACATAGCGCGCCACCTGCTGCAGCGCGGGGCTCAGTTCGTTGAAGCGCTGGCGGATCTGGTCTCTGGCAATTGTCATTGGAACAAATGTGCCGGAATGCAAGCGCATTCGCGGTTGGGTGAAACATGTATTCCAATGATAATTCGGCCGCATGACCCGCATCGCCCTGATCCACGCGCTCGCGCATTCCGTGGCGCCCATCAACGCCGCCTTCGAGCGCGACTGGCCCGAGGCCCGGCGCATGAACCTGCTCGACGACAGTCTCTCGGCCGACCTGGCGCGCAGCGGGCAGGGGCTCGATGCCGCGATGCACGAGCGCTTCCAGCGGCTCGCGCAGTACGCGGTCGATGCGGGGGCCGAGGGCATCCTCTTCACCTGCTCGGCCTTCGGGCCGTGCATCGAAGCGGTGGCCCGGCGGCATGCGGGCATTCCGGTGCTCAAGCCGAACGAAGCCATGGTGGCCGAGGCGGTGCAGGGCGCGTCGGGCCGGCTCGGGCTCATCGCCACCTTTGCGCCGACGCTGGCCTCGATGCCGTCCGAGTTTCCGGCCGGGACCGCGCTCGAGCCGGTGCTGGCCGAAGGCGCACTCGAAGCGCTCGACGCCGGCGACACCGCGCGCCACGATGCGCTGGTCGCCGCCCAGGCCGCCGCGTTGCGCGCGCGCGGCTGCACCCGCATCGCGCTCGCGCAGTTCAGCATGGCGCGTGCGCGCAGCGCCTGCGAAGCGGCCAGCGGACTGCCCGTGCTCACCACGGTCGACAGCGCGGTGCGGGCGCTGCGGCAGCGCACGCGTCAAGCGGCCGGCTAATCCCCGCGGCGCCCGGGGGCCGGCCGAAGGGACTGTCGCGATGCCTCGCCATAATTGCGGCTCTTTAAAGGAGTAAGCGTGGACATCGTTTTGCTGGTGAAGGCCGCCATCATGGGCATCGTCGAAGGGCTGACCGAGTTTCTGCCGATCTCGTCGACCGGGCATCTGATTCTTGCGGGCGCGCTGCTCGGCTTCGACGATGCGAAGGCCAAGGTCTTCGACATCGCCATCCAGACCGGCGCGATCTTCGCGGTGATCCTGGTGTACTGGCAGAAGATCCATTCGACCATCGTGGCGCTGCCGCGCCAGCCCAAGGCGCGGCGCCTGGCCATCAACGTGGTGCTGGGCTTCCTGCCGGCGGTGGTGCTGGGCCTGGTGTTCGGCAAGATGATCAAGGAACACCTCTTCACGCCCGTGGTGGTGGCCAGCACCTTCATCATCGGTGGCTTCATCATCCTGTGGGCCGAGAAGCGCCCGCCCGGTTCGGTGCGCGTCGAGCACGTCGACGACATGACGATGTGGGATGCGCTCAAGGTCGGGCTGGTGCAGTGCTTCGCGATGATCCCGGGCACCAGCCGCAGCGGCTCGACCATCATCGGCGGCATGCTGCTGGGCCTGTCGCGCAAGGCGGCCACCGATTTCTCGTTCTTCCTGGCGATCCCCACGCTGATCGGTGCCGGCGCCTACAGCCTCTACAAGGAGCGGGCGCTGCTGACGATGGCCGACATCCCGATGTTTGCCGTAGGCCTGGTGTTCTCGTTCGCGAGCGCATGGCTGTGCGTGCGCTGGCTGCTGAAGTACATCAGCACGCACGACTTCATCCCGTTCGCGTGGTACCGCATCGCCTTCGGCATCGTGGTGCTGACCACTGCGTGGACCGGCGCGGTGGTCTGGGCCGAATAAGCGCGCGAAGGAACAGCAAGGCGCGCGGCCGTCAG
Source organism: Variovorax sp. Soil_C_39 (assembly GCF_057656815.1). Classification (NCBI taxonomy): domain Bacteria; kingdom Pseudomonadati; phylum Pseudomonadota; class Betaproteobacteria; order Burkholderiales; family Comamonadaceae; genus Variovorax; species Variovorax sp. Soil_C_39. Next base: position 344,766 of record NZ_JBDGJQ010000001.1, on the reverse strand, counting down.
GCCGTGCCGCCGTGGCCGAGCAGGGCGCTCGCGGCGTCGGCCTCGCGCCGCACTGCGCCCGCGATCGGGCCGTCGATCGCCGGGTCGAAGCCGCCGGTGGCGCCCAGCGCCGTCAGCACCGCGCACACGCGCCCCGCATAGTCGACCACCGGCGCGGCCACTGCGCTGATGCCGCGCAAGTAGGTGTCGCGCACGATCGCGCAGCGTGCCTGCTGCACCTCGCGCCGCAACTGGCCGATCGGGTCGGCCGCGTCGAGCGTGGCGCGCATGTCCGGCGGTGCCTCGGCGAGTTCCTGTTCGGCCAGGGCGCGCACGCGCGATTCGTCGAGCAGGCCGAGGAAGGCGCGGCCCGTCGCTGACCAGAGCATCGACATCACCGAGCCGGCACGCACGTTCACCGTGACCGGCAGGCCCGGCTCCTCGAAACGCACGATGGTCGGCCCCTTGTTGCCCATCACCGCGACGAAGCAGGTCACCTCGAGCGATTCGCGCAGGCGCAGCAGGCCGGGCTCGGCCGCGCGGATCGGGTCGGCCTGGCGCATTGCGGCCAGCCCGATCTGGATCGCCGCCGTGCCCAGGTAGTAGTGCTGCGAGGCCGCGTCCTGCAGCACCAGCCCTTCTTCCATCAGGCTCGCGAGGTAGCGGTGCACCTTGGCCGGGCTTTCGGCCACGTGGGCGGCCAGCGCGGTGAGGCTGCTGCGCCCGCCCAGGTGGGCCAGCCCCTTGAGCACCGCCATGCCGGTTTCGGCCGACTGCACGCGCTGGCGCCGCTCGCGGCCGGCGGCGGGAATGGGAGGGACTTCCGGGGCTTGGGTCATGTGGGCGGGGATGTTACGTGCTCGGCACCGGGCACCGGAGGCCTCGGGTTAGACCTGAGTTCTTGATTACGCAATGCGTATGATACTTACGCAATACGGAACAACACCGAGGCAATTCCCATGACAAAGCACTACTTCCTTCGTTGCATCGCGGCCCTGGCGCTCGTGGCCGCCACGAGCGCCGGCGCGCAGACGGCCACCTTCCCGTCCAAGCCGATCCGCTGGATCGTTCCCTACGCGGCGGGCGGCGGCTCCGATTTTCTCGCGCGCACAGTCGCACAGACGTTCTCCACGCAAGTGGGGCAGCCGGTGCTGGTCGACAACAAGCCCGGCGGCAACACCGCGCTGGCTGCCGCCGAGACCGTGCGCTCGCCGGCCGACGGCTACACGGTGCTCTCGGCCGACAACGGCACGCTGGTGTTCAACCCGGCGCTCTACAAGTCGCTGAGCTACAGCCCCACGAACGACCTTGCGCCCGTCACGCTGATGGGCAAGTTTCCGATGATCCTGGTGGTCGGCAACGACGCCGGCTTCGCCACGGCCAAGGACTTCATCGCCAAGGCAAAGGCCAAGCCCGGCGGCATGAACTACGCCTCGGCCGGCGCGGGCAGCCCGCACCACCTCGCGATGGAACTGCTCAAGGTCGAGGCGGGCCTTTTCATGGTGCACGTGCCGTACCGCGGCGCCGCGCCCGCGCTGGCCGACGTGGCGGGCGGGCAGTTGCCGGCCATGATGGTCGACCTGGCCGCGGGCGCCGGCTTCATCAAGGGCGGCAAGGTGCGCGCGCTGGCGGTGGCCAACCCCACGCGCCTGCCGCAGCTGCCCGACGTGCCCACCTTCGCCGAGCTCGGCTACAAGAACGTCGAGGCCGCCGCGCTGGTCGGCGTGGTGGTGCCCTCGGCCACGCCGCCCGAGGTGGTGAACACGCTCAACCGCCAGCTGGTGGCGGCCATCAACGAGCCCGCGGTGCGCAAGCGCATGATCGACTTCGGCGTGGAGCCGGTGGCCAACACGCCCCAGCAATACGCCGCGCTGCTCAAGAGCGAGACCACGCGCTGGCACAAGCTGATCCGTGATCTGAAGATCACGCTGGACTGATGACGAGCCCGCGCACCTCCGGCTGCCCCGTCGCGCACGGGCCGCTGTCGTCCGAGCGCACGCCCACGGGCTGCCCCGTGAGCGCGCGCGCGGCCGAGTTCGACCCCTTCGAGGACGGCTACCAGCAAGACCCGCCCGAGTACGTGCGCTGGGCGCGCGAGAAGGAGCCGATCTTCTACAGCCCGAAGCTCGGCTACTGGGTGGTCACGCGCTACGACGACATCAAGGCGGTGTTCCGCGACAACATCACCTTCAGCCCCTCGAACGCGCTCGAGAAGATCACGCCCACGAGCGACGAGGCCAATGCGGTGCTCGCCTCGTACGGCTTTGCGCTGAACCGCACGCTGGTCAACGAGGACGAGCCCGCGCACATGCCGCGCCGCCGCGTGCTGATGGACCCGTTCACGCCCGAAGCGCTCAAGCATCACGAACCGATGGTGCGCGAACTGGCGCGCAGCTACGTCGACCGCTTCATCGACGACGGCCGCGCCGACCTGGTCGACCAGATGCTCTGGGAGATCCCGCTCACGGTCGCGCTGCACTTCCTCGGCGTGCCCGAGGAGGACATGGACACGCTGCGCAAATACTCGATCGCGCACACCGTCAACACCTGGGGCCGGCCAAAGCCCGAAGAGCAGGTGGCCGTGGCGCATGCGGTCGGCAACTTCTGGCAGTACGCGGGCAAGGTGCTCGAGAAGATGCGCCAGGACCCGGACGCGCCGGGCTGGATGCAATACGGCATCCGCAAGCAGAAACTGCATCCCGAGATCGTGACCGACTCGTACCTGCATTCGATGATGATGGCCGGCATCGTGGCCGCCCACGAGACCACAGCCAACGCGACCGCCAATGCGATGAAGCTGTTGCTGCAGCACCCGCACGTGTGGCAAGAGCTCTGCGAGGACCCGGGGCTGATCCCCAACGCGGTGGAAGAGTGCCTGCGCCACAACGGATCGGTCGCCGCCTGGCGCCGCCTCGTCACCCGCGACACCCAGGTCGACGGCGTGGACCTGCCGGCCGGCTCGAAGCTGCTGATCGTCACCTCGTCGGCCAACCACGACGAAGGGCACTTCGCCGATGCCGACCTGTTCGACATCCGCCGCGACAACGCGAGCGACCACCTGACCTTCGGCTACGGTTCGCACCAGTGCATGGGCAAGAACCTCGCACGCATGGAGATGCAGGTCTTCCTGTCGGAGTTCACCCGGCGGTTGCCGCACATGCGCCTGGCGGAGCAGCGCTTCACCTACGTGCCGAACACTTCCTTCCGCGGGCCCGAGCACCTCTGGGTCGAATGGGACCCGGCCGCCAACCCCGAACGCCGCAACCCGGCCCTGCGCGAGGTGCAGGTGCCGGTGCGCATCGGCGAGCCCTCGCGGCATGCGGTGACGCGGCCCGTGGTGGTGGAGCGCGTCACGCGCGTGGCCGACGGCATCGTGGGGCTGCGGCTGGTGTCGCCCGACGGCAAGCCGCTGCCGCGCTGGACGCCCGGCTCGCACATCGACGTGGAATGCGGTTCGAGCGCGCTGTCGCGCCAGTATTCGCTATGCGGCGATCCCGACGAGACGGGCGTGCTCGAGATCGCGGTACTGCACGAGCCCGAGGGCCGCGGCGGCTCGGCCTGGGTGCATGCGAACGTGAAGGCCGGCGACCGGCTGCGCATCCGCGGCCCGCGCAACCACTTCCGGCTCGACGAATCGCTGCAGAAGGCCATCTTCATCGCGGGCGGCATCGGCATCACGCCCGTGAGCGCCATGGCGCGCCGCGCGAAGGCGCTGGGCATGGACTACGAACTGCACTACAGCGGTCGCAGCCGCGCCAGCATGGCCTTCATCGACGAACTGGCGGCGCTGCATGGCGAGCGGCTGCATGTGCATGCAAGCGACGGGGGCCGTCGCAACGACCTGCGCGCGCTGCTCGCCGAGCCGGTGCCGGGCGCGCAGGTGTACGCCTGCGGACCGCTCAGGATGCTCGAGGCGCTCGAAGACTGCTGCGCGGCCTGGCCCGAGGGGGCGCTGCGCGTGGAGCATTTCGAATCGACCCTGGCCACGCTCGATCCGTCGAAGGAGCAGGCGTTCGAAGTGGAGCTCAAGGACTCCGGTCTCGTGCTCACCGTGCCGCCGGACAGGACCCTGCTCGCCACGCTGCGCGCCGCCAATGTCGACGTGCAAAGCGATTGCGAGGAGGGCCTGTGCGGCTCGTGCGAGGTGCGGGTGCTCTCGGGCCAGGTCGACCACCGCGACGTGGTGCTGACGCGCGCCGAGCGCGACGCCCACACCCGGATGATGGCCTGCTGCTCGCGCGCCTGCGGGGGGCGGCTGGTGCTCGAGCTCTGAAGCTAGGCAATCGCCTCGGCGTGCGCGTTGACCGCCAGCTTGCGGTAGATGTTCTTCGTGAGGCAGGCCACCGTCAGCCGGGAGAGCGACAGCGACTCGGCCATCTCGTGATGGCTCTGGCCCTGCGAGACGAGTTCGAGGATCTTGCGTTCGTGCGATGCGAGCGCAACGGGCGCTGGTGAATCGTCTGCCGCCGCTGCCGACACCGAGGGCCTGGACGCGAGCCAGGCCAGGATGCAGCGTGCGATGGTGAGGTCGATCGGTGCGCCGCCCTGTTCGATGCTGCGCAGGGCAATGCTCAGTTCGAGGTCGTCGTTTTCCTTCAGCAGGTAACCGATAGCGCCCGCGCGCAGCGCCGCGAAGACGATCTGCTCCATGCGCCGGTCCGCCACGGCCACCGCAGGCACCTGCCGGTGGTGCGTCTGCATCCAGCCGATCAGTTCGACCGCGCCGCCGCCGGGCAGGCCCACGTCCACCAGCACCACGCCGTAGGCCTGGGCGCCGCGGCGGCGGTGCTGCGCATCGAGCAGTTCCCTGGCCGCGGCAACGCTGTCGGCCCACGCGATCTCCGGCTCGTCGCAGCCCAGTGTCGACAGCACATAGGCAAGCCGCTCGCGCATGGCCGAATCGTCCTGGACCACCAGCGGGGGGCTCAGGGTCACGGCTTCGACTTCTTCCAGCATCAGGTCCGGCATGACGGCAGCGTTGCGATGTGACGCGTGTTTGTAGGTCGTTCTAATTGGTTTTTGCTGGATTTTGACAGATTGGCATCATTTGTTTCCTGCAATCCCCGCGCCGATAAGGGGAAAGTTCGCCGGCCGAAAAGAGGGCCGCCATCGACAATCGCCGCATGCCGGACCTCCACGAACTCATGCGGCAGTTCCCGCGCGCTGGCCGGCTCGACGCGATCTTGCTGCGCCCGGCGCGCCGGGTGGCGGTGCAATCGGTGCAAGAGGCCGGGGCGCTCGTCGGCCGGGGCCTTGCGGGCGACCGCAGCAGCGCCGCCGCGCGCCCTGGCGGCAAGCGGCAGGTCACGCTGGTCCAGCAGGAGCACCTGCCGGTGATCGCCGGGCTGGTGGGACGGCCGCAGGTCGATGCAGAAGGCCTTCGGCGCAACCTGGTCGTGTCGGGCCTGAACCTGCTGGCGGCGCGTTCGCTGTTTGCCGACCAGCCGCTGGTGCTGGCCATCGGCACCGAGGTGCTGCTCGAGATCAGCGGCCCCTGCGAGCCCTGCTCGCGCATGGAGGAACTGCTGGGCCCCGGTGGCTACAACGCGATGCGCGGCCATGGCGGCGTGACGGCGCGGGTGCTGCGCGGCGGCGTGCTGCGCGTGGGCGACGGCATCTGGTGCCGGCCGGCTTCAGAGCAGGTTGCGTAGCGCCGCTTCGATCGCCGCCGCGGTGGCGAGCGGCTTTTCCATCGGGAACAGGTGGCTGCCGTCGAGCATCGTGATGCGTCCCTTGGTCACCCGCTCGGTCATCGCCATGCCGACCTGCTTCATCTCGACCGACTGCCGCCCGCCGATGAAGGCAGCCTTGCACTTGAGCGGATGCCGGCGCAGCAGCGCGGCCAGGTTGTGGGGCAGGGTGTTGTAGATCGCGGTCTCGACGTCGCGGTCGAAGCTCAACTGGCGGTTGTCGTCGCCGCCGTCGAAGGTGCCGTGGTCGATGTAGTCGTGCAGCACCTGCTCGTCCCACTTGGCAAACGCCTTCTTGCTGCGGAAGTGCTCGAACACCGCCTCGCGGTGGGCCCAGGTGTTCTTGCGCTTGCGGCTGATGGCGCCGGGCGAGATGCTCTTCATGAGCGGCGTGCGCTTGACCATGTTGAGCGTGTTGGCGCGCCAGCCGCCGAGGATCGGCGAATCGACCATCACCACGCCGCAGGCGAGCGCCGGATGCTCGGCCGCGCACATCAGGCTCAGGAAGCCGCCGAGCGAATGGCCGACCAGGAACACCGGGCCGCCCGCGCGGTCGGCGCGCGCCTGCGCGAAGTCGGCCAGCTGCTGCACCAGGTGCGGCCAGTTGTCGGTGACGGGGTACTTCGGGTCGTGGCCGAACTTCTCGATCGCATCGACCTCGAAGCCGCGGTTGCGCAGGCTGTCGAGCATGACGCGGTAGGTGCTCGCAGGAAAGCTGTTGCCGTGCGAGAAGACGACCGGGGGCAGGGCCATGGGAAGAGCCGCTGTCAGATGAGCTTTTCGTCGGGCGTCGAGATCTTGCGCAGCGGGCTGTGCCGCGTGACGGGCATCCGCAGCGGATGCGCGGTGGCGCCGTCGTCCCACACCGGGTCCTCGATGCTGTCGAACACCTCGCGCAGCTTCTGGCCCCAGCTGTTGTGCATCATGCGGTAGTAGGGGTTTTCGTGGTCGATGCAGATCACGCGGTCGGTCTCGAGCTTGTTGGCCTCGTACACCACGAGGTCGAGCGGCAGGCCCACCGAGAGGTTCGACTTCATGGTCGAGTCCATCGACACGAGCGCGCACTTGGCGGCCTCGTCGAGCGGCGTTTCGGGCGTGAGCACGCGGTCGAGCACCGGCTTGCCGTATTTCGACTCGCCGACCTGGAAGTACGGGGTCTCGGTGGTGGCCTCGATGAAGTTGCCGGCCGCATAGACCAGGAACAGCCGCATGCCTTCGCCCTTGACCTGGCCGCCGAAGATGAAGGAGACGTTGAAGTCGAGGCCCGCATGCTTGAGCGCCTCGGCATCGCGGTCGTAGACGTGGCGCACCGCCGAGCCGAGCACGCGCGTGGCGTCGAACATGCTCTTGGCGTTCCAGATGGTGATCGGATCGCCCTGCGTGCCGTCTTCGCGGGTTTCACGCAGCTCCTCGACCTGCAGGATCTCGCGCACCGACTGCGAGATGCTCAGGTTGCCCGACGACAGCAGCACCATGAAGCGGTCACCCGGCTGCTCGTAGACGATCATCTTGCGGAAGGTGCTGATGTGGTCCACGCCCGCATTGGTGCGGGAGTCGGAGAGGAACACCAGTCCGGCGTTGAGTTTGATGCCGACGCAGTAGGTCATTGTGGGGTCTCGCAAGGCGGATGCCGGTTCACGCGGCGCTGCGCTCGCGCGCGTTCAGTTTTTGCAGTGCATAGAGCGCGTCGAGCGCCTCCCGCGGCGTCATGGCGTCGGGGTCGAGCGCGGCCAGCGCGGATTCTACGGCGCTGGCCATCGGCGTTTCGGCGGCCGGCGGCGGCGCGAACAGGTCGACCTGGGCGCGCGTCTGTGCATGCTGTGCTTCGAGGGCCTCGAGCGCCTGCCGCGCATGGTTGACCACCGCCGCTGGCATGCCCGCGAGCCGCGCCACCTGGATGCCGTAGCTCTTGCTGGCGGGGCCGGGCTGCATCTCGTGCAGGAACACGATGTCGCGGCCCGCCTCGGTCGCGCTCACATGCATGTTGACGGCGCAGTGGTGGGTGGCCGGAAACTCCGTCAGCTCGAAGTAGTGGGTCGCGAACAGCGTGAAGGCCTTGCTGCGGTCGTGCAACTGCGCGGCGATGCCGGCGGCCAGCGCGAGGCCGTCGAAGGTGCTGGTGCCGCGGCCGATCTCGTCCATCAGCACCAGCGACTGCGCGGTGGCACTGTGCAGGATCTGCGCGGCCTCGGTCATTTCGAGCATGAAGGTCGACTGCGCGTTGGCGAGGTCGTCGGCAGCGCCGATGCGCGTGTGGATCGCGTCGATCGGCCCGAGCCGGCAGCCTGCCGCCGGCACATGCGAGCCGATGGACGCCAAGAGCACGATGATCGCCACCTGCCGCATGTAGGTCGACTTGCCGCCCATGTTGGGGCCGGTGATCACCTGCATGCGCTGCTGCGGCCCGAGCTGCGTGTCGTTGGCGATGAAACCGCCCGAGGATTTTTCGGCCAGCCGCGCCTCCACCACCGGATGGCGCCCCTGCTGGATCTCGATGCACGGGTGCGAGACGAAGCTCGGCGCGCGCCAGTGCAGCGTGTGCGAGCGCTCGGCCAGCGCGCAGAGCGCATCGAGCGCGGCGAGCGCGCCCGCCAGCTGCGTGAGCGCCGGCACCGAGGGCTGCAGCGCGTCGAGCAGCTGTTCGTAGAGCCACTTCTCGCGCGCCAGCGCGCGGTCCTGCGCGCTCAGCGCCTTGTCCTCGAAGGCCTTCAGCTCGGGCGTGATGAAGCGCTCGGCGTTCTTCAGCGTCTGGCGGCGGCGGTAGTTGTCGGGCACCTTCGAGAGCGCGCTCTGCGTCACCTCGATGTAGAAGCCGTGCACGCGGTTGAACTGCACGCGCAGGTTTGAAATGCCGGTGCGCTCGCGCTCGGTAATCTCCAACTGGAGCAGGAAGTCGTCGCAGTTCTCGCTGATGGCGCGCAGCTCGTCGAGCTCGGCATCGTGGCCGGTGGCGATCACGCCGCCGTCGCGCACCAGCGCCGACGGATCGGGCTTGACCGCACTCGCGAGCAGCTCCGCGCAGCCCGGCGGTGGTGCCAGCCGCTCGGCGATGCGCTCGAGCAGCGCGGCCGCCGGCGGCAGCAGCGGCGCGAGCTGCCCGGCCTTGGAAAGCGCGAGTTGCAGTGCCACCAGCTCGCGTGGGCGCACCTGGCGCAGCGCGATGCGCGCCGCGATGCGTTCCACGTCGCTCGTGTTCTTGAGCTGCTCGCGCAGCGTGCGCCAGGGCGCGGCCGTGCCGCCCAGCACCGTGGACTGCAGCGCGCCGATGGCCTCGAGCCGCGCCTCGGCATCGTGGCGGTCGCGCCGCGGCGACAGCAGCCAGCGCTTCAGCAGGCGGCTGCCCATGCCGGTCATGCAGGTGTCGAGCAGCGAGAACAGCGTGGGCGCGTCTTCGCCGCGCAGCGTCTGCACCAGTTCGAGGTTGCGCCGCGTGGTCGGCGGCAGTTCGATCAGCTCGCCGTCGCGCTCCACCGACAGGCGCTGCACGTGCGACAGCGCGCGCCCCTGCGTGTGTTCGGCATAGCCGAGCAGTGCTGCCGCCGCGGCATGCGCATTGACGAGCGCTTCGGCGTTCCAGGCCGCAAGGCCCTGGCTGCCCATCTGCTCGCTGAGCTTGCGCTCGCCCAGGCCGCCATCGAACTGCCAGGCCGGGCGGATCGACAGCGTGAACGGCGTGGCCGCGCGCGCGGCCTTCAGGCGTTGCTCGAAAGCGGGCGTGACCTCGGCGCTGTAGAGCAGCTCGCTGGGCGCAATGCGTGCGATCCAGGTCTCCAGCGCATCGGCCGGGCATTCGGCCAGCCGCAGTTCGGCCCCGGTGACGCTGAGCCAGGCCAGCCCGCAGAAGTTGCGCGTGCCCGCATGCACCGCCAGCAGCAGCGATTCGCTCTTGTCGTTGAGCAGTTCGGCGTCGGTGAGCGTGCCGGGCGTGACCACCCGCACCACCTTGCGTTCGACCGGCCCCTTGCTGGCACCGACCTCACCCACCTGCTCGCAGATGGCCACCGACTCGCCGAGCTTGATGAGCCGTGCGAGGTAGGTGTCGACCGCATGGAAAGGCACGCCGCACATCACCACCGGCTGCCCCGCGGACTGCCCGCGCTGGGTCAGCGTGATGTCGAGCAGGCGCGCGGCTTTTTCGGCGTCGGCCCAGAACAGTTCGTAGAAATCGCCCATCCGGTAGAACAGAAGGGTGTCCGGATGGTCGGCTTTCAGGCGCAGGTACTGCGCCATCATGGGGGTGTGCGCAGCAAGTTCTATTTTATCCATTTAAATCAACAACTTATAGATTCTGCCGTGGTGCAAGTATGGGGCACTTTGTGCCATGTATTGCATGGCCTCCCAGATGCACTCCGGGGCGAAATTTACAGGTGTCTCGTTTTCGGCCGCTCGAACGTCTAGGCAGGGAGAGAGACAGAAAGGTGCCACTGGAAAAAACAGGGCCCTCTTCCGTCCTCAAATGGTAATAAGTCTTATTTACATCTTTGCCCTTGAATACGTCAGGAGTACCCATGGATCCGTCGCTTTCCCCGTCCGCGCCCACGCTGGGGGAAGTCTTCATCGCGAACCGCGCCCAGCTCCAGCGCGTCGCGCAAAAGATCGTCCGGACCGCCGACCTGGCCGATGAAGTCCTGCAGGACGCCTACCTGAAGCTCGCCGACGGCGCTTCGGTGCGCGATGTCCGCAAGCCGCTCGGCTATTGCTGCCAGGTGGTGCGCAACGTGGCGGTCGACTACCACCGTCACCATTCCATCGAGGCCAGCTACCGCACCTACTGCGACGACGTGGAACTCGTGAGCCTGCCCAGCAGCAACGACGCGCCCGACCGCGTGCTCGGCGGCCGGCAGGCCTTGGTGGCCATCGACCGCGTGCTCGAAGCGCTGGCGCCGCGCACGCGCCTCGCGTTCGAACTCAACCGCCTCGGCGGCCTGACCCAGCGCGAGATCGCCACGCGCCTGGGCTGCTCCGCCACCCTCGTGAATTTCATGATCAAGGACGCCGACGCCGCACTCGAAAGCTGCCGCTACCTCGTGCAGGCCGGCTGAGTTTTCCGATGCCCCTCATCGGCGCTACGATGGCGGCCGATGAGCAGCAGCAACGACACGCAAAGCGACCCCACTTGGCAGACCGCCTGGGCGTGGGTCCGCCGCCAGCACGCCGGTGAGGGCGCGCTGGATGCCGCCGCGAGCGCCGAGCTTGCGCAATGGCTCGCTGCCGATTCCGCCCATCGTCAGACCTACGCCGAGGCGGCCCGTCTCTGGCTGTTCGTCGGCCTGGTGCCGCCCGCGCACGACGTCCATACGCCCGACGCCGAAGACGCGGCCCGCTAGCCCGCTCCCTCTTTTTTTCGCAGCTCCCCAGCGGGCCCGCCGCGGCGCTGCCGTGCGCAGTTTTCATGCATGGGGGACTAAACACCCGGCCTCGCGGCGCGTCTTGTATCGCAAGGGCAAACCCTGCCCGTCATTGCACTTATCAAGAGGACCGCCCATGTCTACCAACTGTTTCGACCGCGAGGACGAGACCTTCATCGTGCTCGTCAACCACGAAGCGCAGTATTCCATCTGGCCGCACTGGAAGGCCGTGCCCGGCGGCTGGAGCGCTGTCGACGGCGTCAAGGGCGACAAGAAGACCGTGCTCGACTACGTCGAAGCCCAGTGGACCGACATGCGCCCCAAGTCGTTGCGCGACTGGATGGCCGCGCAACAGTCGCAGCAGCAACCCGACAACGCCTCCGCCTGACGCGCATGCAGGCATCGCTGCCCCTGCTGTGCCTGCCTTGCGCGGGCGCCAGCGCCACCATGTACCTGCGCTGGCGGCGGGCGCTGCCGCGCTGGATCGAGGTCGTGCCGGTCGAGCTGCCGGGCCGCGGCGGGCGCCTGGGTGAAAACTTCGTCGACGACTTCGACCGCACGGTCGCGCTGCTGTGCGCCGAACATGAAGGCGTGCTGCGCGGCCACTACGCGCTCTTCGGCCACAGCATGGGCGCGTTGCTCGCCTGGGGCATGGCGCAGCACCAGCGGCAGCGGCACTGGCCATTGCCGTGCGCGCTGATCGTCTCCGGCAGTGCGGCACCCTCGCAGCGCGACCCCGACCGCTTCCTCGACATCACCGACGACGCGGCCCTCGTCGCCGACCTGCGCAAGCAGGGCGGCACGCCCCACGAGCTGTTCGACAGCCCCGAGCTGCTGCGCATGACGCTCGACACCCTCGGCGCCGACTACCGCCTGTGCCGCAGCTTCGTGCACACCGATCCGACGCCGCTGTCCGTGCCGCTGCATGTGCTGGCCGGCCGCCAGGATGACATCGCCCCGTGGCGCATGCAGGCCTGGGCCGCCGAGAGCGCGCACGCGCGCTTCACGCTCGACTGGTTCGAGGGCGGCCATTTCTTCATCCGCCAGCACGAGACCTCCGTGCTGGCCGCGCTGGCGCGGCACCTCGCGCCGGCGGTGATGGCGGGAGGCGTCGATGCGGCTCGTGCCCTGGCATGACCCCTTGCCGCAGGGCATCGCGCTGCACCGCATGGACCTGGACCTTGCGGCGGAGGACGGCGATGCCTGGGCCGACCTCACGCCCGACGAGCGCGCACGCGCCCATCGCTTCGCCCGCCGCGCCGACCGCGTGCGCTTCGCCCACACCCGCGCCGCCGTGCGCCGCCTGATCGCGCAGCACCTCGCCTGCCGTCCGGCGGACGTGCCGCTGCGCGCCGACGCGCAGGGCAAGCCCTTCGTCGAAGCCGCTGGCGACAACGCCGCACCGCTCTTCAATATCTCCCACGCTGGCGATCACGCGCTCATCGCACTGGCCGATCCGGCACACGTGCGTTGCGTCGGCGTCGACATCGAAGCCTGCGCGCGCGATCTCATGGCCGATGCCGATGCGTTGCTCGCCATGGCCTTCACCGCACGCGAGCAACGCGAAATCCGCAGCGACACCGACCTGCCGCGCGCCTTTTACCGACGCTGGGTCGGCAAGGAGGCCGTGCTCAAGGCGGCAGGCGTCGGCATGGCCGAGCATCTGCAAAGCATCGGCATCCACCCCGAGGCCAACGGCGCGCTCACCGTCGACTGCGCCGTCCCCGCGTGGGCCGGCATCGAAGCGATGGCGCTGGCCGCGCCGCCGGGCTACGCCGCCGCGCTGGCCTGGCGCAACAAGGAACAACCCCTGTGAACCCGATGCATCCCGTGGACTTCGTGACCCATCTGCGCAGCCTCGCCACGCAGCGACCCGACGACGTCGCATTGATCGCCATCACCGATCGCGCTGGCAGCGCGCTCGACACGCCCATCAGCTACCGCACGCTCGATGCACGCGTGCGCGGCTTGGCGGCGCACCTGCAGCAGACTTTCGCATCCGGTGGCCGCGCGCTCATCATGTTGGACAACAGCGACGACTACGTTGTCAGCTTCTTCGCCTGCCTCTACGCAGGCCTCGTCGCCGTGCCGGTGTTCCCGCCCGAGTCCACGCGCAAGCGCCACCTGGGCAAGCTCGAAGGCATCGCCGCCGACGCGGGCGCCTGCTGCGTGCTGACCCACGCCACCATCCGCGACGCGGTGGCCGGCGCAGACGCTGCCTTCGCGCAGGCCGTGTTCATCGCCGTCGACGCAATCGACGCCACGGGTGCCGACGCATGGCGCCCGCACACGCCGGCCGCCACCGACATCGCGTTCCTGCAATACACCTCCGGTTCCACCTCGGCGCCCAAGGGCGTCATGGTCACGCATGCGAACCTGATGGCCAATATGCGCGCGATTGAGGAAGGCCTTTCGGTCAGCCCCAGCGACACCTTCGTCACCTGGCTGCCGCTGAACCACGACATGGGCCTTATCGGCGGCCTGCTGCAGCCGATGCATCGCGGCGCGGTCGTGGCGCTGATGTCGCCGCGCTACTTCCTCGAGCGGCCCGTGCGCTGGCTCGAGGCCGTGTCGCGGCTGCGCGCGACCGTCAGCGGCGGGCCCGACTTCGCCTACCGCCTGTGCCTCGACCGGGTGTCCGATGCGCAACTGGCCACGCTCGACCTGTCGTGCTGGCGCCTCGCGTTCTCGGGCGCCGAGCCGGTGCGCGCCGACACGCTGCGCGCGTTCCAGCAACGCTTCGCGCCCGCGGGCTTTCCGGCCGAGGCGGCCTACCCGTGCTACGGCCTCGCCGAGTCGACGCTGTTCGTCACGGGCGGACACCGCGGCACCGGCATGGTCGCGCACAGCTTCGACAAGGCCCGCCTGGCACAGGGAGCCGTGGTGCGCGACGACGAGGGCGCCGTGCTCGTCGGTTGCGGTCGATCGGTGGCGCACCACGCGGTGCGCATCGTCGATCCGGCCACGCTGGCAGTCCGCGCGGAGGGGGGCGTCGGTGAAATATGGGCCTCGGGTCCGAGCCTGGGCAGCGGTTACTGGAACAAGCCCGAGGTGTCGCAGAAGACCTTCGTCGAGCACGAGGGCGCGCGCTGGCTGCGCACCGGCGACCTGGGCTTCGTGCACGAGGGCCAGTTGTATGTGGCCGGACGCATCAAGGACATGGTCATCGTGCGCGGCCACAACCTGTACCCGCAGGACATCGAGCGCGAAGTGGAGCGCGAGGTCGAAGCCGTGCGCAAGGGCCGCGTCGCGGCCTTCGCGGTCGACGGGCCGGAAGGCGAGGGCATCGGCCTGGCGGCCGAGGTGTCGCGCAGAATCCAGAAGCTGGTGCGCCCCGAGGTGCTGGTCGAGGCGCTGAGCGCCGCCGTGAGCGAACAGTGCGGCGAGCCGCTGTCGGTCGTGATGCTGCTCAATCCGGGCGGCTTGCCGAAAACCACGAGCGGCAAGCTGCAGCGCAGCGCCTGCCGCCAGGGCTGGATCGATCGCACGGCCGACGCCTATGCGATCTACGCCCACGGGGCGTTCGTGCTGGGCGGCGGCGCGCCTGCAGTCGACCCTTCCGAAACCTTGCTCGACGATGTCGAGCGGGCCCTGTCCACGATCTGGCACGAGGTGCTGCGCCGCCCCGCCGAACGACCGCTGGCGCGCGACGCGCACTTTTTCACCCACGGCGGCAACTCGCTCGCCGCCACGCAGGCGGCCGCGCGCATCGGCGAGCGCTGGGACATCGACTTTCCGCTGCGCGCGCTGTTCGAGCAACCGCGTCTGGGCGACTTCGCGCGCGAAGTGCGGCGCGTGCTGGCGCTTGGCCAGCGCCGCGTGCACCAGCCGATTCCAGCCCTGCCGGCCGACCGCCGCGCGGGGCTGCTCGCGCTGTCGCATGCGCAGGCGCGCCAGTGGTTCCTGTGGCAGCTCGATCCGAAGAACAGCGCGTACCACGTGGGCGTGGCGCTGCGCCTGTCGGGCGCGTTGCATGCCGATGCACTGAAGGCGGCCCTCGAAGGCCTGCTCGCAGGTCACGAGAGCCTGCGCACCGTGTTCCGCACGGCGGCCGACGGCACGGTCGGCCAACAGGTGCTGCCGACCGCACCGCTGGCCCTCACCCGCATCGATCTGCGCGCGTTGCCGGCCGACGACCGCGAAAGCGTGGCCGCTGCGCACACGCGCAGGCTGCAGGCCGAACCTTTCGACCTCGCGGCCGGCCCCGTGCTGCGGGCCGCGTGGCTCCAGCTCGGCGACGAGCGCCACATCCTCGCGATCGTCACGCACCACATCGTGTCCGACGGTGCCTCGCTGCAGCTGCTGCTCGACGAGTTCGGTGCGGCCTATGCCGCACGCGCGAAAGGCGAAACGCCGTCGTTCGCAGCCCCGCGGATCCAGTACGCCGACTACGCCGCCTGGCAACGCGACTGGCTCGCCGCGGGCGAAGCCGAACGCCAACTGACCTACTGGCGCACCCAACTCGGCGACACGCACCCCGTGCTGGCCCTGCCCACGGACCGCCCCCGCCACGCGGTCGCGAACTACCGCGCGGCTTCGCATGCCTTCGAGCTCGACGCGGCCCTCGTCGCGCGCCTGCACGCCACCGCGCAGGCGCATGGCGCCACGCTGTTCATGGTGCTGCTCGCGGGCTTCCAGGCGCTGCTGCACCGCTACACGGGCCAGCCCGATGTGCGCGTTGGCGTGCCCGTCGCCAATCGCCATCGCCCCGAGACCACGGGCCTCATCGGCTTCTTCGTCAACACGCAGGTGCTGCGCGCCACGCTGAGCGGCCGCACCCCGTTCGCGCAACTGCTCGCGCAGACGCGCGAGGCCGCGCTCGGCGCGCAGGCCCACCAGGACCTGCCGTTCGAACAACTCGTGGACGCCCTGCAACCGCAGCGCAGCCTGAGCCACAACCCGCTGTTCCAGGTCATGTTCAACCTGCTGCGCGAAGACGCGGCCGTGCTGCGCGGCCTGCCGGGCCTGGCGGTGGAGGAGTACCGCATGGAGGACAGCGCCGCGCAGTGCGAGCTCGCGCTCGACATCCGCGAGCGCGCCGACGGCGAGGTGCGCGCGGTGCTCACCACCGCAGCCGAGCTGTTCGATGCCGCGACGGTTGCGCGCATGGCTGCGCACTACCGCGCGC
Organism: Variovorax sp. Soil_C_39; assembly: GCF_057656815.1. NCBI lineage: Bacteria > Pseudomonadati > Pseudomonadota > Betaproteobacteria > Burkholderiales > Comamonadaceae > Variovorax > Variovorax sp. Soil_C_39. The sequence goes on along the minus strand of NZ_JBDGJQ010000001.1, from coordinate 328,621 downwards.
TGCTCGAGGCGTTGACAACAGACCCGGCCGGTGCTGTCGGCGATGCGCCGTGGCTTGCCGCCGAAGAACAAGCGCAACTGCATACCTGGGGCACGGGAACGTCGCTCGCACCCGCAGCGACGCCCGCCCACCGACTCTTCGAAGCGCACGTCCGCCGCGCGCCAGATGCCGTCGCGCTGATTGCCGGCGACACCGAAATCTCCTACGCCGAACTGGACCGTCGCTCCAACCGCCTCGCGCACCGCCTGCTGCGCCACGGCGTGCGCCCCGACACGCTGGTCGCCGTGGCCGTTGATGCCCCGGTCGATCGTGTCGCCAGCCTGCTTGCCGTACTGAAGGCCGGCGGCACCTACCTGCCGATGGACCCGTCGCACCCGCCGCAGCGGCTGTCGCAACTGCTGACCGACAGCAGCGCAGCGCTGCTGCTGACGGGCAGCCAAAGTTCGGTGGGCGAGGGCGATGCCATCGCGCGCCTCGCAATCGATGACGCATCGCTCGGCGACGAGCCGAACGAGGCTCCGAAGGTCGCGCTGCAAGACGGTCACCTGGCCTACGTGATCCATACCTCGGGCACCACCGGCCGTCCCAAGGGCGTGGCGGTCGCACACGGCGCGCTGTCGATGCACCTCCAGGCCATGGCCGACACCTGCGGCTTCACGGCGGACGATCGATCGCTGCAGTTCGCGCTGCCTCACGTCGATGCGGCCATTGAACAGTGCCTGCTGCCGCTGGCCACCGGCGCCGCGCTGGTGCTTCAGCCGCAGTGGTGCTCGCTCGCCAGCGAACTCGACGCCTTGCTGCAACGCCACCGCGTCAGCGTGGTCGACCTGCCGCCGGCCTACGCGCGCCAGCTGCTGCAAGACCGGCCGCCGTTCCAGCACGCCGTGCGTCTCGCGCTCTTTGGCGGGGAAGCCTGGACCGGCGAAGACCTCGCGCTGATCCGACGCGTGCTGCGCCCCGCAAGCGTCGTGAATGCCTATGGCCCAACCGAGGCCGTGATCACGCCGATGCTGTGGTCTGCGCGGGCCGAGGCCATCGTGCAGGGCTACGCCCCCATCGGCCGCCCGGTCGGCCGCCGCACCGCCCATGTGCTCGATGCCGACCTGCAGCCGGTGCCGCACGGTGTTCCCGGCGAGCTGTACCTCGGCGGCGAAGGCCTCGCGCGTGGCTACCTCGGGCGCGCGGCACTCACGGCCGAGCGCTTCGTGGCCGACCCGTTCGATGCCGCAGGCGGGCGGCTGTACCGCACCGGCGACCTCGTGCGATGGCGCGCCGATGGCCAGCTCGACTACCTCGAACGGCTCGACCACCAGGTGAAGGTGCGGGGCTTCCGCATCGAGCTTGGCGAGGTCGAGGCGTGCTTGCGCGAGCAGCCCGACGTGCGCGAGGCGCTGGTATGCCTGCACGAGAGCGTGGCCGGCCCGTCGCTCGTTGCCTACGTCGCGGCGGCCGCGGGCGCATCGCTGGACGCAACCACGCTCAAGACGCGACTGGCGCAGGCGCTGCCCGACTACATGGTGCCTTCGGCGCTGATGGTGCTCGACAGCCTCCCGCTCGCCGCCAACGGCAAGGTCGATCGCCGCGCGTTGCCAGCGCCGGCCGCCGCTGGCACGCAAGGCTACGAAGCGCCCCGGGGCGACGTCGCCCAGACAGTGGCCACGATCTGGGCCGAGCTGCTCAAGGTCGAAAAGGTCGGCCTGCACGACAACTTCTTCGACCTCGGCGGCAACTCGCTGCTTGTGATCCGCATGCACCGGCTGGTGGAAGACCGCCTGCAGCCGGGCCTCGCGGTGGTCGATCTCTTCAAGTACCCGACCGTCGGCGCGCTGGCCCGGCACATCGAACAGCTCGCGCGCGGCCCCGCCGCTGCCAACGACGACGCCGCCGCACTGGCGAAGCAGCGCGCGCAGCAACAGCGCGCGGCCCTGCTGCAGCGCCGCCGACCCACGGAAAGAACCCTCTGATGCACGCGCAAGACGACACCCCGCTTTCCCCCGAAACCACGGGCCTCGAGATCGCCATCGTCGGCATGGCCGGTCGCTTTCCCGGCGCGCCCGACGTGGACGCCTTCTGGCGCAACATCCGCGACGGAGTCGAGTCGGTCACGGCCTTCAGCGACGACGAACTGCGCGCGCGCGGCGTGCCCGAGCGCGCACTGGCCGACCCCGACTACGTGAAGGCCGGTGTGCTGCTCGACGGCTTCGACCGCTTCGACGCCGGCTTCTTCGGCTACTCGCCGCGCGAGGCCGAGCACCTCGATCCGCAGCAGCGCATCTTTCTCGAATGCGCCTGGGAGGCGATGGACCACGCGGGCTGGCCGACTGGCCCGAAGGGCGGGGCGCCGGTCGGCGTCTACGCGGGCGATGGCCCCAACCTCTACCTCATGAAACACCTGCTGCCCGCCTTCGGTGTGGACGCAAGCACGGGCATCGCCGACATGCTGGGCCTCATGAGCGGCAACTCCGCTGGCTCGCTGTGCACGCGCGTGGCCTACAAGCTCGACCTGCGCGGCCCGGCCGTCAGCGTGCAGACCGAATGCTCGACCTCGCTCGTGGCCGTGCACATGGCCTGCCAGGGCCTGCTGAGCCACGACTGCGACATGGCGCTGGCCGGCGGCGTGTGGCTCAACCTGCTGCAAGAGGGCGGCTACCGCTACCAGAACGGCGCCATCCTCTCGCCCGACGGCCACTGCCGCGCCTTCGACGCCCAGGCCGCGGGCACGGTGATCGGCAGCGGCGCGGGCATCGTCGTGCTGCGCCGGTTGGCCGACGCACTGCGTGACGGCGACGCCATCCACGCCGTCATCAAGGGCACGGCCGCCAACAACGACGGCGCCGACAAGATCGGCTTCACCGCACCGAGCGTGCAGGGCCAGGCCGGCGCGATCCGCGCGGCGCAGCTGATGGCCGATGTGCCCGCGCACACGGTCGGCTACGTCGAGGCGCACGGCACCGGCACCACGCTGGGCGACCCGATCGAGCTGGCCGCGCTCACGCAGGCCTTCCGTGCGGACGGCGGCGACGGCGGGCGCTGCGGCTACTGCGCCATCGGCTCGGTCAAGACCAACATCGGCCACCTCGATGCGGCGGCCGGCGTGGCCGGGCTCATCAAGGCGACGCTGGCGCTGCGCCATCGCACGCTGCCGCCGAGCCTGCATTTCGAGCAGCCGAATCCGCAGATCGACTTCGCGAACAGCCCGTTTCGTGTGAGCACCGAAGCGCGGCCGTGGCCCGAGGGCGACACGCCGCGCCGTGCGGGCGTCAGCTCGTTCGGCATCGGCGGCACCAACGTGCACGTCGTGCTCGAAGAGGCGCCGGCTGTGGTCGCGACAACCCCTGCGGCTGGCTGGCAGGTGCTGCCACTGTCGACACGCAGCGCGTCCGCCACGCGCCAGGCCGCGCAGCAACTCGCCGAGCACCTGCGCGTGCACCCCGCACTGCCGCTCACCGACATCGCCCACACCTTGCAGGCCGGCCGCCGCGCCTTCGATCACCGCAGCGCGGTCGTGGCCGACCACGTCGAAGGCGCCGTGCAGATGCTCTCGGCAGGCGAAGGCCTGGCTGTGCGCGCCGCGCCGGCGCAGGCGCCGGAGGTGGTCTTCCTCTTCCCTGGCGGCGGCACGCAGCACGCCCAGATGGGCCGCGCGCTCTACCAAGACGACGTGGCTTTCCGCGGCGACATCGACCGCTGCTGCGCGCTGCTGGAGCCTGAGCTGGGCTTCGACCTGCGCACCGTACTGTTCCCCGCACCCGGGGGCGAAGCCGAGGCCGATGCGCGGCTGTTCGACATCGCGCTCGCGCAACCCGCGCTGTTCGTCGTCGAATATGCGATGGCGCAGCAGTGGATGCGCCGCGGCGTGCGGCCCGCGGTAATGATGGGCCACAGCCTTGGCGAGTACGTCGCTGCCTGCGTGGCCGGCGTGTTTCGCCTCGAAGACGCGCTGCGGGTCGCGGCCCTGCGCGGCCGCCTGCTGCGGTCGATGCCGCCCGGGGCGATGACCGCCGTGCCGCTGTCGCAGGCCGCGCTCGCGCCGTTCCTGGCACCGGGCTGCGACCTCGCCGCCGCCAACGCCGAGCAGCTGTGCGTGATCTCCGGCCCGCGCGAAGCGGTCGAGGCCGTCGAAGCGCGGCTGCGCGCGGCGGGCCACCTGCCGCGTCGGCTGCATGTGTCGGTCGCCTCGCACTCGGCGATGACCGAGCCGCTGCTCGCGCCGCTCGAGGCGCTCATCGCGTCGGTGCCGCGCCGGCCGCCGACCATTCCCTTCGTCTCCAACGTCACGGGACAGCTCATCACCGCCGAGGAGGCCATGAGCCCCGACTACTGGGCGCGGCACCTGCGCGGCACGGTGCAGTTCGTCGACGGCGTGCGCACCTTGCTGCAGGTGCCGGGCCGCGTGCTGCTCGAAGTCGGTCCCGGCGAAACACTGGCGGGCCTCGCGCGCCAGCATCCGCTGGCCGACACCGCCGCCGGCGTGTTCGCCAGCCAGGCGCACCCGCAGCAGCAGGCGCGCAACGCGCAGCAGATCGCACAGACGCTGGCCCAGCTGTGGGTAGCGGGCGTGGACATCGACTGGGCCGTCTGCCGCGCGGGTGCTGCACGTCGGCGGGTGCCGCTGCCGGCGTATCCGTTCCAGCGCCGCCGCTACTGGGTGGAAGCCCCCGATGGTGCGAAGGCGCCGCAGCGCACCAACCCCGACGCGTTCTATGTGCCCTCGTGGCGGCGCACGGAGCCGCTGGCGCTCGCGTCGTCGGCCGGTGCCAGTGATTGCCTGCTCGTGCTCGGCGACAGCCGCAGCCTCACGGGCCACCTCGTGCGGCAGCTGCGCGCGCAGGGCCGCACGGTGGTGCTCGCCGAGCGCGGCAGCGCCTTCGAACGCACCGGCCATGGCCACTGGACGCTGCGCCCCGGCGCACGCGACGACCACGCCCGTCTGCAGACCGAGATCGCGGCCGACTTCGGCGCCATCGCCGGCATCTACCACCTCTGGAGCCTTGACGAGGCGCTGCCAGCGCAGCAGCCGCAGGCCGAGCTGCTCGAGCGCAGCTTCTTCAGCCTGCTCGCGCTCGTGCAATCGCTCGAAGCCGGCGACCGCACCCTGCCGTTGGCCGTCGTCGCCAATCAGCTCGAAGACGTCACTGGCACCGAGCCGCTGTGCCCCGAGAAGGCGACGCTGCGCGGCATCGGCAAGGTGATCGGGCAGGAATATCCGCGCGTGCATTGCCGCGTGATCGACGTCGTGCTGCCCGCGCCCGAAAGCGATGCCGAAGGCCGGCTGGTCGCGCAGATCGTGGCCGAGGCCGCAGCGCTGCAGGCCGAACCCGGCGAGCCGCTCGTGGCCTGCCGCGGCGCGCACCGCTGGACCAAGACCTACGCGCCCGCGACGCTGGCCGCCGCCGCGCAGCCGCGTCTGCGCCGCGAGGGCGTCTACCTCGTCACCGGCGGCCTCGGCGGCGTCGGCCTGGCACTGGCGAAGCACCTGGCCGTGCAGTGGCAGGCGCGGCTGGTGCTGCTTGGTCGCACCGCGCCGCCGGCGCGCGCCGAATGGCCCGCGCTGATGACGGCCAACAGCACGCCCGCCGCGCTGAAGCTGCGGCTGCAGCAACTGCTCGAACTCGAAGCGCTCGGCGCGCAGGTGCTCACCGTATCGGCCGACGTGTCCGACGCCGACGCGATGCGCGCCGCCGTCGCACAAGCGAACGATCGCTTCGGCCCGCTGCACGGCGTTGTGCATGCGGCCGGTGACGCGGGCGGCGGCATGATGGCCGGGCGCACGCGCGCGCAGGTCGACACCGTGTTCGCGACCAAGGTGCGCGGCACGCGCGTGCTGTTCGATGCGCTGCGCGGCCAGCCGCTGGACTTCGTGCTGCTGTGCTCGTCGATCTCCAGCGTGGCCGGCGGCCTGGGTATGAGCGACTACGCCGCCGCCAACGCCTATCTCGACGCCGTGGCCGTCGCGCATGAGCGGCTCGGCGCGTTCCCCGTGTTCTCGGTCAACTGGGATGCCTGGCGCGGCCTGGGCATGGCCGCGCACATGGACGTGCCCGGCGACATCGGCATGGAAGGCCCCGAGGGCGCACGCGTCTTCGAGCGCATCGTCAACGGCCCGGTGCGCGTACAGACCGTCATCTCGACCGCCGACCTGGCCACGCGCCTGGGCCCGCTCGACAACGGCATGCTCGATCTGCTCGGCGACGAGGCCCCGGCAGCTGCCGCAGGCTCGGTGCATCCCCGGCCGGCGCTGCAGACCCCGTTCGTCGCGCCGCAGGGCGAGGTCGAGACCGCGCTTGCCGTGCTCTGGACCGAGCGCCTGGGCATTGCACCGATCGGCGTGGACGACAACCTGTTCGAACTCGGCGGCGATTCGCTCGTCGCCATCCAGCTGCTGTCGCGCGTGCGCAAGCTCTACGCGACCGAGCTGCATCCCAGCGAGTTCTTCAAGGCGCCGACCATCGCCGGCCTGGCCGCGCGGCTCGGCGTCGCCACGACCACCACCGCGCCGCAGCGCAGCGCGATGGAGATCACGCCCGTCGCGCGCGGCGGTGCGCTGCCGCTGTCGCCGATGCAGCGCCGCCTCTGGCTGGTCGACCGCCTCACCGACGCCGCCAACCGCAGCGGGCGTGCGGCCTACAACATGTCGGCCGGCCTCGCGTTGCACGGCGAGCTCGATATCGATGCGCTGCGCGCCGCCATCGACGCCATCGTGGCGCGCCACGAGGTGCTGCGCACCGTGTTCACCGAAGACGATGAGGGCGAACCCATGGCCTTCGTGCGCCCCGGTGCGCCGCTCGACATTTCAGTGATCGCGCTCGACGATAGCGCGCGCTACGGCCAGCTGTTCGACGAACTGGTGCGCGCACCGCTCGCACTGGCCCAGGGCCCGCTCATCAAGGCCACCGTCGTGCGCATGGCTGCGCGCGAGCATGTGCTGGTGCTCGTGGTGCACCACATCGTGTTCGACGGCTGGTCGATCGCCGTGTTCGCACGCGAGCTGGCCGCGTTCTACGAGCGTGCGCGGCGCGGCCAGCCCCTCCAACTGGCACCGCTGCCCGTGCAGTACGCCGACTACGCCGCCTGGTATGCGCGCGCGCTGGCCTCCGACGGCTTTGCGCCGAAGGCCGCGTTCTGGCGTGAGCGGCTGGCGGGCGCACCGCAGGCCTCGGGCATCAAGCCCGACCACCAGCGCCCGGCCGTGCCCACGCATGCCGGCGATTCGGTGCGGCTCGCGCTGTCGCCCGCGCTGTCGCAATCGCTCTCCGCGCTCGCGCGGGCGTCGGACACGTCGCTGTTCACGCTGCTGCTGTCGTCGTTCTTCCTGTTCTTCCACCAGGCTTCGGGCGCCGACGACATCGTCATCGGCACCGACGTCGCGGGCCGCGGCCACCCGGACCTCGAAGGGCTGCTGGGCTTCTTCGTCAACGTGGTACCGCTGCGCTCGCGTCGCGCGAAGGGAACAACCGATTTTTCGCAATGGCTGGCCGCCACCAAGGCCGACACCCTGGCTGCGATGGACCACCAGGATGTTCCCTTCGACCGCATCGTCGAGCTGTCGGGCGTGCCGCGCGCACGCGACCGCAACCCGCTGGTGCAGGTGCTCTTCGTGCTCCAGAACACACCCGAGATCCGGTTCGCCATCGAAGGCGCCGAGGTCGAGGTGCTGCCCCAGCAGATGAACGAATCCAAGTTCGACCTGGCGGTGTTCGCCAGCGAACACGACGGCGCGCTCACCGCCGAGTGGGTGTTCGCCACCGACCTCTACCGGCGGGAGACCGTCGAAACCTTCACCGCTTCGTGGCACGCGCTGCTGGAGCGGATCGTCGCCACACCCGGCCAGCCCCTCGACGCGCTGGCCCCCATGCCCTTGCAGGAATCCATCGCGATGACCCACGCTCCCAACGCCCGACCGGCTTCGAAACTCGACAAGCTCGACAAGCTCGGCAAACTTGGAAAGCTCGATGCCCTGGGCGCCGGCCGCGCACCCGTGCGCGCCGCTGCGCGACCCGCCGTGCAGACCTCGTTCCTGAAACCCGGCGCCGAGTTTCCCATCGTGCTGCAGGCCACCAGCCCCGAGCTCGACACTGTGGCCTGGGCCAAGGGCCAGGCCGACTACATCGAGATGCTGGTCGCCAGGCACGGCGGCATCCTGTTCCGCGACTTCGGCCTGAAGACCCCGCAGGACTTCGAGGCCTTTGCCGAGGCCATCGAGCCCGAGCTGTACGGTAGCTACGGCGACCTGCCGAAGAAGGAGGGCGGCAAGAAGACCTACCGCTCCACGCCGTACCCCGAGCGCCAGATGATCCTGTTCCACAACGAGAGCGCGCACCTGGACCGCTGGCCGCGCAAGCAGTGGTTCTTCTGCGAGCTGCCGTCGCCCGTGGGCGGCGCCACGCCCATCGTCGACTGCCGCGAGATGCTGCGCCGCCTGCCGGCCGACGTGGCGGCCGAATTCGAGCGCAAGGGCCTGCAGTACGTGCGCACCTTCACGCCCGGCCTGGACGTGAGCTGGCAGGACTTCTACAAGACCGAGCGCCGCGAAGACGTCGAGGCGCGCCTGGCCGCCACCGGCATCGAATGGCGCTGGTTCGACGGCGACACGTTGCAGACGCGCACCCGCTGCCCCGCCGTGATTCGCCATCCGCTGACCGGCGAGCGCGTGTTCTTCAACCAGGTGCAGCTGCACCACGTCGCCTGCCTCGAGGCACAGGTGCGCGAAGACCTGCTGGACATGGGCGGCGTCGAGCGCCTGCCGCGCCACGTGACCTACGGCGACGGTTCGCCCATCGCCGACGACACCATGGCCATCGTCGGCGAAGCCTACGAGGCCTGCGCCGTGCGCTTCGACTGGCGCCAGGGTGACGTCGTGATGCTCGACAACATGCTCGCCGCCCATGCACGCGACCCCTTCGAGGGCCCGCGAAAGATCGTGGTGGCGATGGGCGCGATGTTCGACCGCGCCGCGCTCGACGACGGCGCGCGCAGCGCCGATGCCCGCCTGACCGACGCGCAGGACGCATGACTGAAATGACGACCATGACCGGCCACTTCGACGACATGACCTTCCCGCTGAGCCCCGAACAACGCGCGGTGCCGGCCGATGCGCCGCGCCTGCTGCTGCGCGCCGACATCGAGGGCGCGCTCGACGCAGCGCGCCTGCGCGGCGTGGTGGCGCGCGTGCTGGGTGCGCACGGCGCCCTGTGCAGCGCCATCCGCGCCGTGCCGGGCTACCGCGGCCTGCGCCAGCAGTACACCCCGGGCATGGCACCGCTGGCCTGGGCGAACGCAGACCTGCGCGGTGCGCCTGATGCCGCACTGGCCCAATGGCTGGCGGACATGCAAGCCGCGCCGCTGGACATCGCGCGCGGCGAGATGGTCCATGCCGGGCTCGCACGCACCGGTGGAGCACGCCACACGCTGGCGCTTTGCGTTCACGCCTGGGTTGGCGACCGGGGCAGCCTGCAGCACCTGTTCGACCAGATCGCCACGGCCTTCGCGGACGAACACGCCTTCGATGCCGCCGAGGTGTTCCCGTATGCGCGCTTCGTGACCTGGCGCCAGGACCTGCTCGATGGCGAAGACGCTGCCGAGGGCCGTGCCTACTGGCAGCGCTACCTCGCGCAAGCCGCCACGCTCGCGCCACCGCGCCTCGTCGGTCGACAGGCTGTTGTCTCGCAGCATGCCGCGCGCGTGCAAGCCGAAGAATCCATCGACGCCGCTTTCGCAAGCCGCATCGCCGCCTGCGCCGACACACTGAGCGCACAGCCCGACACGCTGCTGCAGGCCGTCTGGTGGCTGCTGCTCGCGCGCCTGGACGGCACCGGCCGTTTCGCTGCTGGCTGGCAGCACGACTGCCGCCGCGACTACCCGCCGATGCAGGGCGCGGTCGGCGTGTTCGACAAGGTGCTGCCGCTTATCGTCGAGACCGCGCCGGAAACACGCTTTACCGACTGGCTTGAAAACTTCGACGGCACGCTGGCCGCGCACGTCGAGGCGCAGGAGTACTGGGCCGTCGAAGCACCGCCCATCTCCGCGCACCTCGCGGTCGGCTTCGCGTGCCACGAACGCCCGCGTCGCCACGGTGTCGATCCGCAATGGCAACTGGCCGCGCTGCCGGGGCCGCTGCCGGCTTTCGAACTGGCCCTGCAAGTCGCATGGGATGCTGAAGGTGCCGCGCTGTCAGTGCACGCCGACGCCGCGCGCCACAGCGAGGTGGCGGTGCAGCGCCTGCTGATGCAGTACCTCTGCCTGCTGAATGCTGTCGTCGAACGCCCCGACACCACGCTCGGCGCGCTGCCGCTGGTCGGCCCGCGCGAGCGTGAGTTGCTGCTTCGGTCGCAGGAAGCCGTGGCCGATGTCGGCACGCAGACCGTTACGCAACGCATCGCCCACTGGGCCGCCGAGACGCCCGAGGCGCCCGCACTCGAAGCTGGCGACCAACGCCTGAACTACGGCGAACTCGAACACCGCATCGGCCGCGTCGCCCACTGGCTGCAAGGGCACGGCGTGACACCCGGCACCATCGTCGCGCTGAATCTGCCGCGTGCGCTCGACCTGCCGGTCGCGATCCTCGCGGTCTGGCGCGCGGGCGCCGCCTACCTGCCGCTCGACCCGGACTGGCCCGAGGCGCGCCGCGCGGCGGTGCTCGCCGATGCGCAGCCTGTCTTCACCATCGACGCGGCGCTGCCCGACGCGGCAACGTTGCCCGAGACGCAATCCGCTTTGTACGTCGCCGCACCGAGCGACCTCGCCTATGTGCTCTACACCTCCGGCTCCACCGGCGCGCCCAAGGGCGTGGCCGTGGAGCAGGGCGCGCTGCAGAACTACGTGGCGGCCGCTTCTGCGGCGATGCAACTCGACACCTGCCGCCGCTGGGCGCTCACCAGCTCGGTGGCGGCCGACCTCGGCAACACCGCGCTGTTCGGCGCGTTCTACAACGGCGCCTGCCTCGTCGTGGCGGCGCCGCACGAGGCGAAAGACGCAGAGGCCTTCGCGCGCTTCATGCGCGCACACGCCATCGACGCGCTGAAGATCGTTCCCTCGCACCTCGAAGCGCTGCTCGAAGGCGCCACGCCCTGCCTGCCGCGCACGCTGGTGCTGGGCGGCGAGACCGCGCCGCGCGCGCTGGTCGAGCGCATCGCGCGGCTGGCGCCGCAGTGCGCGGTCTACAACCACTACGGGCCGACGGAGGCCACGGTCGGCGTCTTGGTGCATGCCGTCGAGGCCGGTGCGCCCGTGCCCGAACAGCTGCCGCTGACGCGCGTGCTCGCGAACAACTGCGTGCGCGTGCTCGATGCGACGAGCGGCCTCGTGCCGGCCGGTGGGTTGGGCGAGGTCTACATCGGCGGCGCGCAGCTGTGCCGCGGCTACCTGAACCGCGCGAATGCTGACGTGTTCGTCGCCGACCCGTTCCGCGCCGGTGAGCGGCTCTACCGCACAGGCGATCTCGCCTGGGTGCTGCCCGAAGGCGGGCTGCGGCTTGCGGGGCGTGCCGATCACCAAGTGAAGGTCCACGGCTACCGCGTCGAGCCGGCCGAGGTCGAGGCGGCGCTGCTGGCGCGGCCCGGCGTGCGCCAGGCGGTCGTGCTGGCCGTGTCCGACGTGGCCGGTGCAACCACGCTCGCCGCCTTCTTCGTTGGCGACAGCGAGGCGGCCGACGGGCGCGCGCTGCGCGAACAACTGGCCGCGCTGCTGCCCGCGCACATGGTGCCCGCGAGCTGCACGGCGGTGAGCGCGTTCGCGCGCCTGCCGAACGGCAAGATCGACCGGCTCGCGCTGGCGGCATCGGCCCCGGCCGAGGCACCACAACGCCTTATCGCGGCGCCGCGCGATGCGCTCGAAGCGCTGCTCGCCGACGGCATGGCCACGCTGCTGGGTAGCGGGCCGGTCGGCGTGGAAGACGACTTCTTCGAACTCGGCGGCCACTCGCTGCAGGTCATCAAGCTGGTGGCGCGCATCCGAAAGCTGCTGCAGGTCGAGGTGGCGGCCGGCGTGGTGTTCGACCACCCGACGCCCGCGGCGCTCGCTGCCGTGTTGCGCGAGGCCAGCGCAGACGCGGTCGCGCTCGAACAGCTGGCGCAGACACACCGGCGCGACCTGGCGGACGAATCCGTGGGGGAGGCCGCATGAGCATGGCCATGGACGAGATCACCCGCACCGTGCACGACGGCCAGGCGGTGCCGCTGTCGTATGCGCAGGAGCAGTTGTGCTTCCTGCAGAAGCTCGAGCCAGGGCTCACGGCCTACAACCTGCCGCGCGTGTTCCGGCTGACCGGTGCGCTCGACGCCGAGGCCCTGGCGCGTGCGTTCCGGGCGGTCATTGCGCGCCATGCGATCCTGCGCACGCACTTCGTCGAACACGACGGCGTGCCGATGCAGGTGGTGCAGGGCGAGGTGCCGTTCGCGCTGGAGCGCATCGACCTCTCGGACCAGGGCGCCGACGCGCAGCAAGCCGCGGTCGATGCGCTCGTGCGCCGCACCGCGGCACATGTGTTCGACCTGGGCCGTGCGCCTGCACTGGTGGCCCGACTCGCGAAGCTCGCCGACGATCGGCATGTGCTGGCCGTCTGCCTGCACCACATCGTGTCCGACGCCTGGTCGAACCCGATCCTGGCGCGCGACCTCGGTACGGCCTACGCGCTGGCGCTGCGCAGCGAAGACATGGTGCAGCTGCCGCCGCTGCCCGTGCAGTACGCCGACTTTGCCGTGTGGCAGCGCGGCCGCGTGCAGGGCGGGGCGCTCGCGCCGCAGCTCGCGCACTGGAACCGCCACCTCGGCGACGAGGTGCCGTCGCTCGACCTGCCGACCGACCGTGCGCGCCCCGCGCAGCAGACCTTCGCCGGCACCGCGCTGGCCTTCGAACTGCCGCCGGCTCTGGCGGCGGCGCTGCAGAAGTTCTGTCGCGCCGAACGCTGCACGCCGTTTGTCGTGCTGCTCGCGGCCTGGCAGGTGCTGCTATCGCGCTGCAGCGGGCAGGACGATTTCGCGATCGGCGTGCCCAACGCAGGGCGCCACCGCGAGGAGGTGCAGGACCTGCTGGGCTTCTTCATCACGACGCAGGTGTTCCGCGCGAGGCTCGCGCCCCGGCGCACGCTGCGCGAGGTGTGCCGGCAGGTGCGCGCCGACGCGCTGGCCGCGCTCGACCATGTCGACCTGCCGTTCGAGGTGCTGCTGGCCAGCCGCAAGGACCGCCGCGACCCCGCGCGCAGCCCGTTGTTCCAGGTGATGTTCGGCGTGCAGATGGCCGGCGAGGCCGTGGCGCTCGACTTCGCGGGCGTGCGCGCCGAACTCGAAGAGTTCGACGACGCAGGCGCCAAGTTCGACCTGTCGCTGGACTTCTACATCGACCCGCGCGGCGTGCGCGGTCGACTCGAATACAACACCGACCTGTTCGAGGCCCCGACCGCGCAGCGCCTGGTGCGCGCCTACCAGGGCGTGCTGCAGGCGATGGCGGACGATTCCGACCGCGTGCTCGCGAACCTCGTGCTCACCCATGCGGACGACGAGGCGCGGCTGCGCGGCTGGAGCGAGAACCTGCTGCACCGCCCGTACACGCAGCCCGTGCACCAGCGCATCGAAGCGCAGGCGCGCGAGCGGCCCGAGGCGGTCGCACTGGTGTTCGGCGACACGGTGCTGCGCTATGGCGAACTCGACGCGCGCGCCAATGCGCTCGCGCATCACCTGATCGGCCAGGGTGTGCGGCCCGACATGCCCGTGGGCATCGCCGCCGAGCGCAGCCTCGAGATGGTCGTGGGGCTGCTGGCGATCCTGAAGGCCGGCGGCGCCTACGTGCCGATCGACCCCGAGCTGCCGCGCGAGCGCATCGCCTACATGCTCGAAGACAGCGGCGTGACGCTGCTGCTCACGCAGTCGCATCTGCGCGAAGCGCTGCCGGTGGCGGCGCACGTGCAGTTGCTGGTGCTCGACGCACTCGACCTGTCGGCCGAATCCACCGCCTGCCCGCAGGTCGCGCTGCATGGCGAAAACCTCGCCTACGTGATCTTCACCTCGGGCTCCACGGGCCGTCCCAAGGGCGCGGCCAACCGCCACAACGCCCTCTACAACCGCCTGGCCTGGATGCAGGACGCCTACGCGCTGGGCGACGCCGACACCGTGTTGCAGAAGACGCCGTTCGGCTTCGACGTGTCGGTGTGGGAATTCTTCTGGCCGCTGATGCACGGCGCGCGCCTGGTCGTCGCCGCGCCCGGCGATCACCGCGAGCCGGCACGCTTGGTCGAACTGATCCGCGCGCACGGCGTGACCACGCTGCACTTCGTGCCTTCCATGCTGCAGGCCTTCCTGGCGCACGACGGCATCGAGGCCTGCACCAGCCTGCGGCGCATCGTCTGCAGCGGCGAGGCGCTGCCCGCCGAGGCGCAGGCGAAGGTGTTCGAGCGCCTGCCGGGCACGGGGCTCTACAACCTCTACGGCCCGACCGAAGCGGCCATCGACGTGACGCACTGGACCTGCCGCGCCGACGGCCTGAACCATGTCGCCATCGGCCGCCCCATCGCGGGCTGCAAGACCTACGTGCTCGACGCGGGCCTGAACCCCGTGCCGCCGGGCGTGGGCGGCGAGCTGTACCTGGGCGGCATCGGGCTGGCGCGCGGCTACCTGAACCGGCTGGGCCTCACGGCCGAGCGCTTCGTCGCCGATCCGTTCAGCGACACCGGCGAGCGCCTGTACCGCACGGGCGACCTCGTTCGCTGGCGCGACGACGGGCAGCTGGCCTACCTGGGCCGCATCGACCACCAGGTGAAGGTGCGGGGCTTTCGCATCGAACTGGGCGAGATCGAGGCGCAGCTGCTGGCGCAGCCGCAGGTGAGGGAGGCGGTCGTGGTGGCCGACGAGGGCCCCGGCGGCACGCGGCTGGTCGGCTATGTGTCGCCGCAGCCCGATGCGGCGGTGGATGCGGCTGTGCTCAAGGCGCGGCTGGCCGAGGTGCTGCCCGAGTACATGGTGCCGTCGCTGCTGTGCGTGCTGCTGGCGCTGCCGCTAAACGCCAACGGCAAGATCGACCGCAAGTCGCTGCCAAAGCCCGAGCGCAGCGGGGCACAGGCCTACGAAGTGCCAGAAGGTGCGGTCGAGCAGGCGCTCGCCGCGGTCTGGGCCGAGGTGCTCGGCCTGCCGCGCGTGGGCCGGCAGGACAACTTCTTCGAACTCGGCGGCGATTCGATCCTGAGCCTGCAGATCGTGTCGCGGCTGCGCACGGCGGGCTGGAAGGTCACGCCGCGCCAGGTGTTCGAGCGGCAGACCGTGGCCGGGCAGGCAGCCGTGGCAGAGCCCACAAGCGCAGCGGTGCAGTCTGAACAGACCGAAGCCGAAGGTGCGGTACCGTTGCTGCCGTTCCAGGCTGCGTTCTTCGAGGCCGATATGCCCGAGCGCCATCACTGGAACCAGTCGCTGCTGCTGCAAAGCCGCGAGGCGCTGGAGCTCCCCGCGCTCGAAGCTGCACTGGCGGCCGTGGTGCAGCACCACGATGCGTTTCGCCTGCGCTTCCATCAGGCAAGCGATGGCCGCTGGCAACAAGCCTACGAGGCGCTGCCGGCGCGCTGGCGCGAGGAATGGCTCTGGGTGCGCGATGCGGCGAACCCCGCGCAGATCGCCGCGCTGTGCGATGAGGCACAGCGCAGCCTGGACCTCGCGCATGGGCCGCTGCTGCGTCCGCTGGTCATCCGCCTGCCGGGCGGTGACTGGCGCCTGCTGCTGGCGGCGCACCACCTCGTGGTCGATGGCGTGTCGTGGCGCATCGTGCTCGACGACCTGGCCGCCGCGTACACGCAGTGCCGCGACGGCCGGCCCGTTGCGCTGCCGCCGAAGAGTGCCAGCCTGCAGGCCTGGGCGCACGCGCTGCAGGCGCAAGCCGCCGCGATGGACGGTGAACTCGCGCACTGGCAGGGCTTCGCCGACGTGCCCGTTGCGCTTCCGTGCGCACGGCCCGACGGCGTGAACACCGTGGCGCGCCGTGCCAGTATCGCGTGGCAGCTCGACCGCGAGCGCACGCAGGCGCTGCTCAAGGTGGCACCGGCCGCCTACCGCACGCAAGTCAACGACCTGCTGCTCACGGCGCTCGGGCGCGCGCTGTGTGGCTGGAGCGGCCATGCGCAATTGGCGATCCTGCTCGAAGGCCACGGCCGCGAAGACATCCTGCCGGCGGAGAAGGCACTCGACCTGTCGCGCACCACGGGCTGGTTCACGAGCCTCTTCCCCGTGCGGCTCGATCCGCTGGGGGCGTGGGGTGATGCGATCAAGCGCGTGAAGGAAGACCTGCGCCGCGTGCCGCAACGCGGGCTCAGCCATGGCGTGCTGATGCACCTGGGCACGGACGCACAGCAGCAGGCACTGCGCGCATTGCCGCGTCCGCAGCTGGTCTTCAACTACCTGGGGCAGGTCGACGGTGCGGCTGGGGCTACGTGGTCGCTCGCGCCCGAAGACGCCGGCGAACCCGTCGCGGCGAGTGCGCCGCTGCTGCACGAATTCAGCGTCAATGCGCAGGTGCGCGACGGTGCACTGCAACTGACGGTGGACTTCAGCGCGGCGCGCCATGCGGCCGACGACGTGCAGGGCTGGCTGAATCGCTTCGGCGACGAACTCGAAGCGCTGATCGCGCACTGCACCTCGGGCGCTACCGGTGTCACGCCGTCAGACTTCCCGTTGGCCGGGCTCGACGCCGCGCAGCTCGACGCGCTGCCGTTGCCCGCGGCGCAACTCGAAGACCTCTATCCGCTGTCGCCGATGCAGTCCGGCATGCTGTTCCATAGCCTGGTCGATGCGCAAGGCGAGGCTTACATCAACCAGCTGTGCATGGACATCGACGGTCTCGATGTCGAGCGCTTCCGCGCCGCTTGGCAGCGCGTGCTGGCACGCCACGAGATCCTGCGCAGCGGCTTCCTGGCCGACGGCGCCACGCCGCTGCAATGGGTGGCGCGCAGCGCCGAGATGCCGTGGGTGATGCAAGACCTGCGCGAGAGCGCCGACCTGCCGGGCGCTCTGGCGCGGCTGGCCGCATCGCAGCGCGCGAGCGGCTTCGACCTCGCGCGCCCGCCGCTGATGCGCATCGCGCTGGCCCGCACGCAGGCGCAGCGGCATTGCCTCGTGTGGACCTACCACCACCTGCTGCTCGACGGATGGAGCGTGGCGCAGCTGCTGGCCGAGGTCCTGCGAAGCTACGCGGGACATGCGGTTGAGCCCGCGCCGGGGCGCTTCCGCGACCACATCGCGTGGCTCGCGGCGCGCGACCAACAGGCCGGCGAGGCGCACTGGCGCAGCGTGCTGACCGGCGTGGAAGAACCGACGCGCCTTGCCACAGCGCTGGTGACGCCCGCCGCACCGCGATCCGGAAAGGCCCGCCAGCGGCTGGTCTTCGACACCGAAGCCACGCGCGGCCTGCGCGAAGCCGCGCGCGCCGCGCACGTCACGCTCAACACTGTTGTGCAGGCAGCCTGGGCACTGCTGCTGGGCCAGCGCACGCGCAGCAGCACCGTCGTGTTCGGTGCCACGGTCGCCGGCCGCAGCGCCGAGATGCCGGGCGCCGAGCGCATGCTGGGCCTGTTCATCAACACGCTGCCCGTGGTCGCGCGCCTGCGGCCCGGCCAGCCCGTGGGCGACTGGCTGCGCGAACTGCAGGCGGCACAGGTGGCGTCGCGCGAGCACGAGCACACGCCGCTGCACGAGATCCAGGCCTGGGCCGGGATGGGCGGGCAGGGCCTGTTCGACACGCTGGTGGTGTTCGAGAACTACCCGATCGATACCGCCTTGCGCGACGACGCGGCGGCGGGCCTCCGCTTCGGTGCGGTGCGCACGCAGGAGGAAACCTCGTACCCGCTGACATTGATGGTGCATGACGACGCGGTGCTGCACATCGACCTCGTGCATGCGCTCGACCTGTGCGACGAAATGCGGGCTGCAGCGCTCGTGGGCCAGTTGCGCGCGGCGCTGCTGGCGCTTGCCGGCGATGCGACGCAGGCCGTAGGCCAACTGACGCAGGTCGATGCGGCCGAGCGCGAACGGTTGTCGCGCTGGTCGCGCGGTGCGTTCAGGCCGGAAACGGTCGTCCCCGTCCACCATCTCATCGAACAGCAGGCCGAGGCCCACCCCGACGCACTGGCGTTGGTCACGGCCGACCATCGCCTTACCTACGCCGCGCTCAACCGCCTCGCGAACCGCTGGGCGCACCGGTTGATCGCACAGGGTGTGCGGCCCGACATGCCGGTCGCGATCGCGGTCGATCGCTCGGCCGAGACTGTCGTGGGCCTGCTAGCCGTGCTCAAGGCCGGTGGTGCGTACGTGCCGCTCGACCCGGCGTTCCCGACCGAGCGGCTGGCCTACATGGTCGAGGACAGCGGCGCCTCGCTGCTGCTCACGCGCCGCGCGCTGATGCCGCGTTTGCCCGACGCAGCGAGCGTGCAGCGGCTGGCCTTCGACCTCGACGCGGCCGACGACGGCATGGCCGCCTGGCCCGACCACGACCCGGCGGTGCCGGTGCATGGCGAGCAGCTGGCCTACGTGCTCTACACCTCGGGCTCCACGGGCCGCCCCAAGGGCGTGGCGATGCGCCACGACGCGGTCGCGCGCCTCATCGCGTGGCAGCTGCAACGCCTGCCGGGCGCGAGCCGCACGCTGCTGTTCGCGTCGCCGTGCTTCGACGTGGCGTTCCAGGAAATGGTCAGCGGGCTGGCCGGCGGCGGCTGCCTCGTGCAGACGACCGATGCGCAGCGGCTCGACCTCGACGCGCTGGAAGAGCTGGTGCATCGCGAGGGCGTTGAGCGCATGTTCCTGACCTTCTCGGTGCTGCAGCACTTCGCCGAGCAGTCGCTGGCCTCGGGCCGGCGGCTGCCAGCGCTGCGCCAGATCGTCACGGCGGGCGAGCAGCTCAAGCGCACGCCCGCACTGGCCGAATGGCTGGCGCGCGAATCGCAGTGCCGGCTCCTCAACCAGTACGGGCCGACCGAGACGCACGTGGTGAGCGAGTTCGTGCTCGACGGTGCAGGCCCTGACGACCTGCCGCCCATCGGCACGCCCGCCTCGAGCGCGCGTCTGTTCGTGCTCGATGCCACCCTGCAGCCCGTTCCCGTCGGCGTGGCCGGCGAGCTGTGCGTGGGCGCCGAGGTGCTGGCGCGCGGCTACCTGCACCGCCCCGGCCTGACGGCGCAGCGCTTCGTCGCGGATCCGCTCGATGGGCGCGGCGGGCGGCTCTACCGCACCGGCGACCTCGTGCGCTGGCGCGAGGACGGCCAGCTCGAGTACCTCGGCCGGCTCGACCACCAAGTGAAGGTACGGGGATTTCGCATCGAACTCGGCGAGGTCGAGGCGCAACTGCTCGCGCAGCCCGGCGTACGACAGGCCCTGGTGCTGGCGCAGGAAGGGCCGGGCGGTGCGCGGCTGGTGGCCTATGCGGCCGGCGCCGAAGGCGCGCCGCTGCGCCCCGCGGCGCTGCGTGCGGGGCTGGCGGCGGCGCTGCCCGACTACATGGTGCCGAGCGTCATCGTCGCGATGCCGCAGGGGCTGCCGTTGAACGCCAACGGCAAGGTCGACCGTCAGGCCCTGCCGCCGCCGGAAGCGGCGGAAGAACGCGCCCATGTGCCGCCGCAGGGCGCCACCGAAGCTGCTTTGGCGGGTCTGTGGGCGCAGGTGCTGGGGCTGTCGCGCGTGGGGCGTGGCGACAACTTCTTCGAACTCGGCGGGCACTCGCTCGCGGTGCTCAAGCTGCGGCAGCAGGTCAAGGCGCAGATGAGCATCGACCTGCCGTTGCAGCGCTACTTCGAGCTGCCCGACCTGGCGGCGTGTGCGCAGGCGCTCGACGCGCAAGGGCCGGCGCAGGCGCAGCAGGCCGCGCAGGCCGAGAGCGACCTCGATCGCATGGATGAATTGTTGGAAAGTCTGGGGGGTTGAGTGAGAAGTAGCACTGGCAGCAGCGAACGCAGCAGGGCCATCGCCCAACGGCTGGCAGGTTTGCCACCGGCGCGGCAGAAGGAATTCATCGCCGCGCTTCGCGCGCAGGGCATCGATTTCGGCCGCCTGCCGATCGTGCCTGACCCGGCCGCCGTGCCGGGCGCGCCGCGGCCCGCCTCGTACGCGCAGGCGCGCCAGTGGTTCCTCTGGCAGATGGACCCCGAGAGCACGGCGCCGCACATCACGGCCGCGCTCACGCTGCATGGCGCGCTCGACCTCGCGGCGCTGCGTGCGAGCCTGCAGGCGCTGGTGGTACGGCATCCGTCGCTGCGCACGCGCTTCGGCGTGAGCGACGCCGGCGTGCCGCAGCAGACCGTGTCGCCCGAGGCCGTGCTCGATCTGCGTGAGGCCGATCTGCGCGCCTACCCCGCGCAGGTGCGCGACGAGGCCGCGCGCCTTGTGCGCACGCCCTTCGATCTTTCGCGCGGCCCGCTGCTGCGAGTGGGCCTGCTGCGCACCGGCGAGACCGCGCACCTGCTGGTGCTGGTGATGCACCACATCGTGTCCGATGGCTGGTCGATGCAGTTGCTGGTCGACGATTTCGGCGCGCTGTATCAGGCACATCGCCAGGGGCACGACGCTGCCGTGCTCGCCGCGCCGGCACTGCAGTACGCCGACTACGCGGCCTGGCAGCGCAACTGGCTCGAAGCGGGCGAGGGCGAACGCCAGCTCGCCTATTGGACCGAACGGCTCGGCGGCGAGCAGCCGCTGCTGCAATTGCCTGCGGACCGCGCGCGTCCGCCGCAGGGGCCGTACCTGGCTGCACGCCACCGGCTCGATCTGCCGCGAGAACTGGCGCTCGCGCTGCGCCGCCGCGCGAGCGCCGAGGGCGCGACGCTCTTCATGGTGCTGCTGGCCGGCTTCCAGGCGCTGCTGCACCGCTACACGGGCCAGGGCGACATCCGGCTCGGCGTGCCCGTGGCCAACCGCGACCGGCCCGAGACGGCCGGCATCCTCGGCCTGTTCGTCAACACGCAGGTGCTGCGCGCCGAGCTGGCCGGCCACACCACGCTGGCCGAGACCTTGGCGCAGGCGCGCGAAGCGGCGCTGGGCGCGCAGGCGCACCAGGACCTGCCGTTCGAACAGCTGGTCGAGGCGCTGCAGCCCGAGCGCAGCCTGAGCCACCCGCCGCTGTTCCAGGTGATCTTCAACCACCGGCAGCAGGACCTGGGCGCGCTCGACAGGCTCGAAGGCCTGCGCATCGAACCCTGGGAACTCGACGAGCAGGCGGCACCCTTCGAACTTGCGCTCGACACGCTGGAGCAGGCCGACGGCACGCTCGGGCTTGGCTTCACGTATGCCCGCGCGATCTTCGAGCCCGCGACCATCGAGCGCATGGCCGCGCATTGCGTCGCAGTGCTGCGTCAGCTGGCCGACGACCCCACGCGCACGTTGCGCGAGGTGGCGCTGCTCGGTCCGCAGGAACACGCCCAGCTGCGCGAATGGGGCGAGGGCCAGGACACCGCGTGGGACGAGGTGCCCGTGCACCGACTCGTCGAACGCCACGCCGCGCTGCGGCCCGAGGCCACGGCGCTGATCGTCGACGGCGTGCCGATGAGCTTCCAGGAGTTCGATGTGCGCGCCAACCGGCTCGCGCACGCCCTCATCGCGCAGGGCGTGCGGCCCGAGGAACGCATCGGCCTAGCGGTGGAGCGTTCGCCCGAGATGGTGGTGGCGCTGCTCGGCGTGCTCAAGGCGGGCGCGGCCTACGTGCCGCTCGATCCCGACTACCCGCCCGACCGGCTCGACTTCATGGCGGCCGACAGCGGCGTGCGGTTGCTTCTCACGCAGGCGCGTGTGCGCGATCGGTTGGGCGCGTCGATGCAGGCGCTGCCCGCGTTGCTGCTCGACGGCAGCGTGCTCGACAGCGGCCCCGACGGCGCACCCGATGTCGCGGTGCATCCCGAGCATCTGGCCTATGTCATCTACACCTCGGGCTCCACCGGTCAGCCCAAGGGCGTGGCCGTGGCGCATGGCCCGTTGAGCATGCACATCCAGACCATCGGCCGCGCCTACGGCATGACGCCCGAAGACCGTGAGCTGCAATTCGCCTCGATCAACTTCGACGGCGCGCATGAGCGCATCTGGACGCCGCTGGCTTTCGGCGCCACGCTGATGCCGCGCAGCCAGGAGCTGTGGACCGTGCACCGCAGCCGCGAGGAAATGCGGCGCCACGGCATCACCGTCGCCTGCTTCACGCCGGGCTACCTGCAGCAGATGGCCGATGAACTCGGTGAGGAAGGGCGCGTGCCCACGCTGCGCTCGTACACCGTCGGCGGAGAGGCCATGGGCCGCGTTGCCTGCGAGCGCGTGATGCAGACGCTGCAGCCGCCGCGCCTCATCAACGGCTACGGCCCGACCGAGACGGTGATCACACCGACCATCGCCAAGGCCTATGCCGACACCGCCTTCGACGCGGCCTACCTGCCCATCGGCGCGCCGGTGGGCGATCGCCGCGCCGTGGTGCTCGACACCGACATGAATCTGGTGCCGCCCGGCATGGCCGGCGAGCTGTACCTGGGCGGTGCGGGGCTGGCGCGCGGCTACCTGAACCGCGCCGGCCTGAGTGCCGAGCGCTTCGTGGCCGACCCCTTCGACACCGCGGGTGGTCGCCTGTACCGCACCGGCGATCTCGTGCGCTGGCGCGCCGACGGGCAGCTCGAATACCTGGGGCGCCTCGATCATCAGGTGAAGGTGCGCGGTTTCCGCATCGAACTCGGCGAGGTCGAGGCGCGTCTGCGCGCGCAGCCCGGCGTGCGCGAGGCCGTCGTGGTCGCGCGCCAGCGCGCGGGCGGTGCGCTGCTGCTGGCCTACGTGTCGAGCCTCGATGCGCAGCGCCCGGTCGAGGCCTTCACGCTGCGTGACCGGTTGGCGCAGCTGCTGCCCGAGTACATGGTGCCATCGGCGATCACCGTGCTCGCGGCGCTGCCGCTCAACGCCAACGGCAAGGTCGACCGCGCCGCGCTGCCCGAGCCCTTGTTCGCTGCCGCGGCCGACACCTGGGAGGCACCGCAAGGGGCGGCCGAGGAGGCGATGGCCTCCGTTTGGGCCGACGTGCTCGGCGCGCCGCGCGTGGGCCGAAATGACAACTTCTTCGAACTCGGTGGCCACTCGCTGTTGGCCATGCAGTTGCTCGAACGGCTGCGCCGGCAGGGCTTCGGTGCGCAGGTGCGCACGCTGTTCCAGAACCCGCGCTTCGCCGACTTCGCGCGCGCGACGCTGGAAGCCGGTGCCTCGCCGCGCCCGGCACCGGTGGTGCCCGACAACGCGATTCCCGACGGCTGCACGCGGCTCACGCCGCAGATGCTGCCGCTGGTGACGCTCGACGACGCGCAGCTGCGCCGCATCGAATCCGCGGTGCCCGGCGGCGCGGCCAACATCCAGGACATCTACCCGCTCGCGCCGCTGCAGGAAGGGCTGCTGTTCCATCACCTGATGCAGGCCGAGGGCGACGTCTACGTGCAGTCGCTGCAGATGCGCTTCGACAGCGAAGCGCGGTTGAACGCGTTCATGGACTGCCTGAACCTCGTCATCGTGCGCCACGACATGTTGCGCACGGCAGTGCTATGGGAAGGGCTGGCGGAGCCGGTGCAGGTGGTGCACCGTGATGCGCCCGCCGAGATCGAATGGCTGCCGATCGACGCCGCCGCGGGCGATGTCGCCGCGCAGCTCGAAGCGCATGTGCGCCCCGGCCGCTACCGCCTCGACGTGCGCCGTGCGCCGATGCTGCGCGCCATTGCCACGCACGACACTGCGGGCGGCGGCTGGCTGCTGCAGCTGCCGAGCCACCACCTGGCGCTCGACCATGTGTCGCGCGACCTGCTGGTCGAGGAGATCACGCTGCTGTTGCAGGGCCGTGCCGATGCACTGCCCTCGCCCGTGCCGTTCCGCAGCTTCGTCGCGCAAGCGCGGCTCGGTGCCGACGTGGCCGAGCAGGAGACGTTCTTCCGCCGCATGCTCGGCGACGTGCGCGAGCCGACCGCGCCCTTCGACCTGTTCGATGCGCGCGGCGACGGTACGGCCGTGGAAGAAGCGCACCTCGAACTCGACGCGGCGCTGGCGCAGGCCGTGCGCACGCAGGCGCAGCGCAGCGGTGTCAGCACAGCCACGCTGTTTCACCTGGCGTGGGCGCTGGTACTGGCCAAGACCACGGGCAAGGACGACGTGGTGTTCGGCACCGTGCTGTTCGGCCGGCTCGCAGGCGGGGAGGGCGCGGGGCGCGCGCTCGGCATGATGATCAACACGCTGCCGCTGCGCGTGACGCTGGGCCGCAGCCACGCGCTGGCCTGCGTGCGCCAGACCCACGCCGCGCTGGCCGGCCTGCTGCACCACGAGCATGCGAGCCTGTCGCTCGCGCAGCGCTGCAGTGCGGTGCCCAAGGGCACGCCGCTGTTTTCGACGTTGCTGAACTACCGATATGTGGCGCAATCGCCCGCTGCGAGCGCCGATGCCGGCGGCTGGGAAGGCATCGAGACGCTCGGCGCGCAGGAACGCTCGAACTACGCCTTCGCGTTGTCGGTGAACGAACGCGCCGACGGCTTCGCGCTGACCGCGCAGGTCGATGCGTCGGTCGGCGCCGCGCGCGTGTGCCAGTACATGCACGACGCGGTGCGCCGCGTGGCCGACGACCTGGCGCAGGCGGCCACGCACCCGGTCGTGGCCTTCGACCTGTACACGGCCGACGAGGCGCAGCGCCTGCAGGCCTGGGGCGTGAACACGCCCGCCTACCAGGACACGGCACCGGTGCATGTGCTGGTCGCACGCCAGGCAGCGTTGCGGCCCGAGGCCACGGCGCTGATCTTTGGCGACCACAAGCTGAGCTACGCCGCGTTGGACGCGCGTGCCAACCGGCTGGCGCACCACCTAGGGCGCGCGGGTGTGCGGCCCGAAGTGCGCGTGGGCCTCGCGGTGCGGCGCTCGGCCGACATGGTCGTGGCGCTGCTCGCGATCCTGAAGGCAGGCGGCGCCTACGTGCCGCTCGACCCGGCCTACCCGCCACAGCGGCTGGCCTACATGGTGGAAGACAGCGGCGTCGCGCTGCTGCTGGCCGACGATGCCGTCGCGCTGGACCGCATCGGAATGCCGGCTGTGAAGGCACTGACGCTCGACACGCTCGATTTGTCGAACGGGCCGGCGCACGCCCCCGGCGTGGCGGTGCATCGCGACCACCTGGCCTACGTGATCTATACCTCGGGCTCGACCGGAAAGCCCAAGGGCGTGGCCGTGGCGCACGGGCCGCTGGCCATGCATGTGCAGTCCATCGGCGAGGCCTACGGCATGACGCCCGAGGACCGCGAGCTGCAGTTCGCGTCGATCAACTTCGACGGCGCGCACGAGCGCACCTGGGTGCCGCTGGCCTTCGGCGCGGCGCTGATGCCGCGCGACGAAGAGGTCTGGCCGGTGGAGCGCACCTGCACCGAAATTGCGCGCCACGGCATCACCATCGCCTGCTTCACGCCCGGCTACCTGCACCAGATGGCCGAGCTGATGGGCGAGGCTGCGAGCCGGCTGCCCATACGCTCCTACACCGTGGGCGGCGAGGCGATGCCGCGCACCAGCTTCGCGCTGGTGCAGTCGGCGCTGAAGCCGCCGCGCATCGTCAACGGCTACGGGCCGACCGAGACGGTGATCACGCCGATGATCGCCAAGGCCGCGCCGGGCGAGGGCTTCGACGCGGCCTACATGCCCATCGGCCGCCTCGTGGGCGACCGCACGGCCTACGTGCTCGACGGCGCGATGAACCAGGTGCCGCCCGGCGTGGCCGGCGAGCTTTACCTCGGTGGCGACGGCCTGGCGCGCGGCTACCTGCAGCGCGCGGGCTTGAGCGCGGAACGTTTCGTGGCCGACCCCTTCGGCGCGCCGGGCGGCCGGCTCTACCGCACGGGCGACCTCGTGCGCTGGGAGGCCGACGGACAGATGGCGTACCTCGGGCGCATCGACCATCAAGTGAAGATCCGCGGCTTTCGCATCGAGCTCGGCGAAATCGAGGCGCAGCTGCTGGCGCTGCCGCAGGTGCGCGAGGCCGTGGTCGTCGCCAGTCAGGGCGCGGGCGGCGCGCGGCTGGTGGCGTATGTGTCGCCGCTCGCGGGCGAGCGCATCGAAGCTTCGCGGCTGCGTGCGAGCCTTGCGGTGCTGCTGCCCGAGCACATGGTGCCGGCCGTGATCGTGGCGCTCGACACGCTGCCGCTCAACATGAGCGGCAAGGTCGATCGCCATGCGCTGCCCGCGCCGGTGTTCGCCGGCGGCGATGGCTACGACGCGCCGCGCGGCACCACCGAGCACGCGCTAGCGCGCATCTGGTCAGAAGTGCTCGGCGTGGAACGCGTGGGCCGCGACGACAACTTCTTCGAACTCGGCGGCGACTCGCTGCTGAGCCTGAAGGTGATGGCGCAGGCGCGTCGTCTGGGCATGCCGGCGCTCGACCTGAAGTTGCACGACTTCCTGCGCGCGCCGACCATCGCGGGGTTGCTGGGCGGGCGTGCCAATGCGCCATCGCTGGTCGCCCTGAACGCGGTGATGCCCGGTGCGGCGCCGCTGTTCTGCATGCACGCCGCGCTGGGCACGGTGTACGACTACGCGCCGGTGGCGCGCCGCCTGCAGGGCGTGCGCACCGTGTACGGCCTGCCGTGCCGCATGCTTGCCGACCCCACGCACCGCGACGTGTCGCTGGCGCGCATGGCCGACGACTACGCTCGCATGCTCCGCGGCGTGCAGCCGCAGGGGCCGTACCACCTGCTGGGCTGGTCGCTCGGCGGCGCGCTCGCGGCGGCCGTGGCGGCGCGGCTCGAGGTCGAAGGCCAGGCCGTGGCGTTTCTCGGCCTGGTCGATCCCTATGTGCCCGAGCCTGATGCGCGGATGCAGACGGTGGATGACGACGGCCGGCGTGACTTCGCCGACTTCGTTGCGTCGGCCTGGCCCGCGGCGCGCCTGGAGGGGCTGCTGGACATCGACGACTTCGTCTGCGACGAGGCGACCGTGGCTGCGCTGATCGCACAGGCCCGTGCGCAAGCGCAAGCCCGCGGCGACACGCTCGAGATGCCGGCCTACACGAATCTGCCCGACGACGAGTTGGCCCGCATCTTCCTCACCGGCCAGCAGCTGAAGGCGATCGAGACCGAAGCCCTCGTGCCGCTGCGCTGCTGCGCCGAGTGCTGGTGGATCGCGCGGCGACCGGCAGCGGACCGGGCCGCGCTCGCGCTGCAGCTGGGTCGGTCGGACCTCGCGAGCGCCCCGGCGCTCGACGAGGACCACCATGCGATCCTGCGCAGCCCGGTGTTGTTGGCACAGTTGGGCGAGCGACTGGGTGAGGCTGAGGCCCTGGCATAGAAAAGCACGACCCGGAAGCCGGGTCGTGCGTCAAGGGCACCCTTCTGCCGGTGCCGCCCTATTTCATGTCGCTGGGTGTCAGAGCTTGTAGCTGAGCTTCAGCCAGGCGTTGCGCGGGTTGCCCTGCGTGTAGCCGTTGTAGCCGCCCAGGCCGTTGTAGTAGCGCTTGTCGCCAGCGTTCTCGATGTGCAGCGAGGCACTCAGGCGGTTGTTGATGTCGTAGCGCGCCATCAAGCCGAACAGCGTCAGGCCGCCTTGCGAGGCGCGGCCGAGTTCGTTGAACTCGTCGTAGTAGATGCCGCTCTGGTAGCTCACGCTGCCGCCGACGGTAAGCTTGCTCCATTCGCCGGGCAGGCGATAGCTGGTGCTCACGCGGAACAGGCGGCGCGGGTACTGCGGGTTGAGCAGCACGCCGTCGGCGTCACGCTTGGCGTGGTAGGTGTAGCCCGCAAGCAACTGCAGGCCCGGCAGCACTTCGCCGGCGGCGGTGAGCTCGAAGCCCTTGCTCTTGGCGCCTTGCACCGCGCGGTACGGAATGCCGCCGTCGGGCAGCAGCGAGCTGGCGCCGGTGTCGATCACGGCCAGGTTGGTTTCGCGCGTCTTGAAGATCGCGGCGCTGGTATTGAGCTTGCCACCGAAGTGTTCGCCCTTCAGGCCCAGTTCGATGTTCTTTCCGCGCTGCGGTGCGATGAGCGAGTTGTTGCGGTCGCGCACCGCATTGGGCTGGAAGATGTCGGTGTAGCTGCCGTAGAGCGAGAGCTCCTTGCTCACGTCGAACACCACGCCCAGGTAGGGCGTGACCACGCCGTTTTCGCGCACCGAACCCACGCCGATGCGGCGCCAGGTGGTCCAGTCGAGCGTGGACGAATCGGCCTCGTACCAGGTGCCGCGCGCGCCGATGATGACTGACAGCGGGTCGGCCAGCCGCAGGCGGGTCGAGGCGTAGATGGCCTTCTCGGTGGTGCTCGATGGCGCCGTGTACAGCGGGTACGAGAACGAGGTCGGCTCGGGGAAGCTCTGCAGCTGGTAGAAGTTCAGGGGCCGGCGGTCGATGATGCGCGGCACGGCACCGCGCGTGTGGACCGTGGCGTCGTAGGTGTTGTAGTTCATGCCCACCACGGCTTCGTGCGTCCGGCCGAAGGCTTCGAACGGACCCTTCAGGTGGACGTCGAGGCCTTTGTTGGCGCCTTGGGCGGGGTTTTCGCGGATGTCGATCGTAGATGCGCCGGTCCGCTCGTTGATGGCGCGGTAGATGCTCAGGTCGCCCGAGGCACGCTTGCGCTCGCTCTTGAGGTAGCTTGCATCGACCTTCAGCTGCCAGCCGCCGCCCAGTTGCTGGTCGAGGTTGGCGAACAGCTTGTCGCTGTACATGTCCCAATAGCTCCACGGGGCGCTGGAGTTGAACGAGCGCGGCAGGTTGGTGCGCTGGCCGTTGCTGAAGAACAGCGGGCTCTGGCCGTAGTTGGCGCCGTCGATGGCGGTCTTCTGGTGCTCGAAGCCCACCGAGAGGCGGGAGCCCGCGGCGAGGTCCATTTCAACAATGCCGTACAGCGCGTCTTCGGTGCGCTTCTTGTTCTCGATGAAGTTCTTGCCGTCGGTGCGCGAGGCCATAAAGCGGCCGCGCACGGTGCCGGCCTCGTTGAGTGGGCCACCCACGTCGATCTCGGCGTTGTAGCGGCTCCAGGAGCCGATGCCGCCCGAGATGTGGCCGGCGAACTCGGAAGTCGGGCGCTTGCGCACGAGGTTGATGGCGCCGCCGGGCGAGCCCACGCCGTTGAGCAGGCCGGCCGCGCCGCGGATCACCTCGACGCGGTCGTAGAAAGCGGTGCTGATCATGCTCGACTCGCCGGCCACGCTGTTGAAGCCCAGCGTGGGCACGCCGTCGACCATGGTGCTCAGCGCGAAGCCGCGCGACGAGAAGGTCACGCGCTCGTCATTGCGGTCGGCCACGATGCCGGGCGTCTGGCGCAGTACGTCGTCCAGGGTGACGAGGTTCTGGTCGTCGATCTGCTGGCGGCCGATGACGCTGATCGACTGCGGCGTTTCGCGCAGCGACAGGTCCATGCGCGTGGCACCCGCGGCGGCGCGCGTGGTGTACGAGCCCGTGCCTTCGGTGGTGCCGTCGGTGGAGACCTGCGCGGCCACGGTCACGGCGGGCAGCGAGGCACTGGCCGCGCTCTGGCGCTGGATGGTGACGCGCGTGGGGCCGTTGCGCACCGCCACGAGGCCGCTGCGGGCCAGCAGGCGGTCGAGCGCCTGCTCGAAGCTAAGGCGGCCCGACACGGCCGGTGCGGCCAGGCCCGAGACCACGTCACCGGCGGCGAGCACCTGCACGCCGGTCTGGCGCGACAGCTCGTTGAGCGCGGCGCCCAGCGGCTGGGCGGGCACGTTGATGTCGCGCGCTTGTGCAGAGGCCTGGTCGGTGCCCTGGGCGGCGACAAGGCCGTTCCAGCTGGCAAAGGCGGTTCCGAAGGCGGCGGCAAGTGCGGCGCTCAGGAGTCGGTGGCGAGGCGAGAAACGCATGGGTGAAGGCTCCAGACAAGTAAATCGGTGCGACATGAAAACGAGGGCGCGCTGCATCCTTCGATCGGATGCGGGGTGCTTCTGCATGTAAGACGTTTGAACTCGAAAAAGAGAGACAGGCCCGTGACACGCCATCGATCGCCGTGTCGATGCGGGTCGAAAAAACGAGAGGAAAAGGAGCGGCGTGCCCACGGGCACGCCCGGGTCAGCGCGCTTGCAGGCTCACGCTGCCGTCGGGCCGGGCGACCGCCACCAGCGGCAGGATGGCGGGCAGTGCGTCGAGCAGGCCGGCCGAGTCGTTGGTGCGAAAGCGGCCCGAGAGCCGCATCGCGTCGATGCGGGCGTCGGCGCCGGTGATGGGCGCGTTGCGGTAGCTGTTGACCGCGGCCAGCGCGTCGCCCAGCGGGGTGTTGTCGAACACCAGCCAGCCGTCGCGCCAGGCCGAGAGGGCGGCGGTGTCGGCCTGGCGCACCGGATCGGCGCGGCCGTCGCGCACCTCGAGCATGTCGCCGGCGCGCAGGTCGACCACCTGGTCGCTGCGTTCGGTGCCGGCCTGGCGCAGCACCTGCACGCGCACATGGCCGTGCTCGACGCCCACGGTGATCGGGCCGCCGCGGTCGCGCACGGTGAAGGCGGTGCCGACCACTTCGATGATGGCCTCGCGCGTGCGCATCACGAAGGGCCGGTCGGCGTCGGGCGCCACGTCGAAGCGGACCTCGCCGCGTGCCATGTAAACCATGCGGCGGCGGCGGTAGAGCGTGACGTCGACGGCGCTTTGCGGGGCGAGGTCGAGGCGGCTGCCGATGCCGCCGGTGGGCTCATCGGCCAGTGTGACCTTCAGCATCCGCGCGTTGGGCGTCCGATACGCCGCCTGGAACACGGGCTGCTGCCAGTACCACTGCACGCCGCGCCCGGCGACCACGCCGGCGCCGAGCAGCCCGGCGATCGACAGCAGCAGCTTGCGGCGCGAGGGACTGCGCGGCACCGGTGCGGGTGTGGGCTCGTCGAAGTGCGCACGCAGGTCGTCGGCCATGCCGCCCAGGGCTTTCCAGCGCTCGCGCGCCTCGCGCACGGCGGCGGCGTGTTCGGGCGAGCGGGTTCGCCACTGGTCGAGCGCGAGCCGGGCGCTGTTGGCGGCCGGGCTCGGCGGTGCGATCTCGTCTTCGACGATGAGCGCGAGCGCGCGTTCGATCAGCCGTTCACGCGAGACGACCTCGGCAGCCGCGCCGCTCATGAAAAATCTTCAGCCAGTGCCGTGTCGAAACCCGCGTGGCTGTTCAGCGCCTGCGGCTCGATCAGTTCCTGGCGCAGCTCGGCGAACACGCGCGAGCAGTCGATGGTGGCGCGCAGCAGGTGCTTGGCGACCGCCATCTCGGTGATGTTCAGACGCTGCGCGATTTCAGCGCGCGAGTGGCCGTAGGCGCGGAACAGCAGGAACACCTCGCGCCGGCGCGGCGGCAGCTGTTCCATGGTTTCGACCACGCGGTGCAGCACGCGGTGCTGGGCCACGACATATTCGGACGACGGGGCCGTGAGGTGCGTGCCCACGACGGCATGCGAGACGGCCCAGTCCTGCGCCACCTTGCGATGGCGCGCTTCGTCGATGCACAGGTTGCGCGCCACGCGGAACAGCAGGGCCCGCGGCGACTCGATGGCGGCGCCGTCTCGCAGGCTGAGCGTGTGCGTGTACACGCGCTCGAAGCTCGACTGCGCAATGTCGGCCGCATGGTGCGGGTCGCGCAGGTCGCGCGTGAGCTGCCGGCGCAAGTCCGCGTAGTGAGACACAAGTTCCTGGACGAGGTCGCGCATCCGGTCGCCTTCTCGCAAGCATCGACAAAAGACCCCTGGGCCGATGGCTGGAGCGCGCCGGTTAAGAGGAGGCGAGGGCGCTGGCTTCGGTGACCCCGGGATGGGGTGAATAAGAACTATTCTTATTGAGTGTAGCACCGAAGCGTTGCGTTCCCGTGGCTAAACCACGGGCGCGGCGTGGGCGGGGCGCTCCGCGGCGGGCGCCTGCGGAGGCTGCGGAGCCTGCGCCGCGTGCCGTGGCGTGGCGTTGAGCAGCGCCTGCCCGATCTCGTCGGAACGGATGGCGGTGACCGACAGCAGCGTGTCGCTCAGGCCGTGGCTGGTCTCGCAGGCGCCCTGCAAGAAGATGCTCGGGCGCAGCGCCGGCGTGCCCTGCATGCGGTAGTCACGATCGACCGAGAAATCGCCCAGGTAGTGCGCCAGCGGCGCCAGCAGCGTGCGGTGCGCGTCGCGCGCGTAGCCGGTGGCAAGCACCACGGCGTCGTAGGCTTTGTCGAGGCGCGCACCGGTGTTCAGGTCGTGCAGCGACAGGTGGATGCCGTCCTGCGCGGCATCCACGGCCGACACCTCGTGCCGCCGCAGGAAGCTGTGGCGCGTCGAGCCGGCCACGCGCTGGCGGTAGAACACGTTGAAGATCTGCTGGATCAACTCCAGGTCGGGCGCGGCGTAGTTGGTGTGCCAGAACTCCTCGAGCAGCTCGGCACGCTCGTTCACCGAGCGGTTGAACACGAAATCGGTGAAGTCGGTGTTGAAGATCTCGTTCACGAACGGGCTGTCGTCCGAGGGCTTGATGGAGCGTGCACGCATGATCAGGTCGACCTGCGGTTTCGCGGGGTGCGACTGCAGGTCCATGAAGATCTCGGCCGCGCTCTGGCCGGCGCCCACGATGGCGATGCGGTGGGCGCCGGGATGGCGGGCAATGGCTTCGAGGTAGGTGCTCGAATGGAACACCCGGCCGTCGTCCTTCAGCGGCTGGAAGCGCGCCGGAATGTTGGCGACGCCGCCCACGCTCACCACCAGGTTGCGCGCCAGGCGCTCGCGCACCGCACCGTCGGCATCGCGCGAACGCACGCGCAGCAGCGAGACCTCGTCGCCCTTCATCTCGGGCGCCACCTCGAACACGGCCTCGCCGTAAGCGCAGCGGTCTTCGAACTGCGCCGCGGCCCAGCCGAGATAGTCGTTGAACTCGTGGCGGCTCGGGAAGAAGCTCTTGAGGTTGATGAAGTCCTGCAAGCGCTCTTTCTCGTGCAGGTAGTTCAAAAAGGTGAAGCGGCTCGACGGATTGCGCAGCGTGGCCAGGTCCTTCAGGAACGAGATCTGCATGTGCGCGTTGTCCAGCAGCATGTTGCGGTGCCAGACGAAGCCCGGCTGCTTCTCGATGAACAGCGAGTCGACGAAGTGGCCCTTCTGGCGCTTCTCGTCGAGTGCGATGGCCAGTGCGATGTTGGACGGGCCGAAGCCGACGCCGATCAGGTCATGGATTTGCATGGATGTCCTCCAGGGATGGCTCGTGTCGACGAGCCGGGGCCGGCGAAGCGGCGGTGGGGTCGGCGCGCGGAATCCACAGCGCCTCGCCGAAGAAACGCTCGCGCCACAGCATGCCCAGCAGGGCGCGCTTGTGCGGAAAGTCGAACTCCTTCACGTGGGCGTAGCCGCAGCGGCCCAGGCTCCGGATCATTTTTTCGTTGTCGGCGCGCGGCTCGATCACCAGGCGCTGCGTGCGCGGGTCGTCCAGGAAGAGGTAGTGCGACACCGACGGCATCCAGGCCGTGAGAAAGGGCTTGCCGCGAAAGCGCGCCTCGCCCACCAGCGCGTGCCAGCCGCGGTCGTGGTCGGCGGCGTCATAGAACGGCGCGATGCGGTCTTCCTTCGCCCAGTACGCCTCGAAGTAGCCGAAGGGCTCGCCGTCGAAACGGCCGACCAGGCCCGTCACGCGCGCGTCGGCCGCAATGCCTTCGAGGTACTGGCGGTGGCGTGCGAGGTCGCCTTCCTCTTCCCAGAAATGGGCGACCACAGGGTCGTTCATCCAGCGGTTGAAAACCGGCAGGTCGCGTTCGATGTCGACCGTGTCGAGCGTTAGCGTCTGGCCCAACCACGGGATGTGGCGGCGGTACACGGTGCCTTGCGGCTTGGCAGGGCGCAGCGGGTGGCGCTTGCCTTGCGTGACAACGAAGCGCTGCGCGAAAGGCTCGCGCGGTTGCGGCAGCCATGCGCGCGGCCATTGCCAGAAGGCCTCGCGCGCGACGGTGGGCAGCGCGCCCTCGGCCGGAGCGACGATGCCCGCGTTCACGAGCCGCGTGCCGCTCGGCAACGGCGATTGCAGCGCCAGGTGCCATGCGGTCGGGTGGCGCTGAAAGACCGCCTCGATCGCCGCCAGCAGGTGCGCTTCGTCCGGCTCGCCCGCGCACGCGCCCAACCATTCGAGGCGTGGCTTGCC
Source organism: Variovorax sp. Soil_C_39 (assembly GCF_057656815.1). Classification (NCBI taxonomy): domain Bacteria; kingdom Pseudomonadati; phylum Pseudomonadota; class Betaproteobacteria; order Burkholderiales; family Comamonadaceae; genus Variovorax; species Variovorax sp. Soil_C_39. The sequence continues at coordinate 294,586 of NZ_JBDGJQ010000001.1, read as the reverse complement.
GGGCTGCTCGCGCAGGGCCCAGGTGCTGCTGTGGCGGTCGCCGTCGTGCGGCGTCACCTTGAGCGCCGTGCCTTCCAGTCGGACGTCCAGCACCCGGCCTTCGGGATGCGCGTGAAAGCGCCATGCAGTGTCGTGGGCGGCCAAGGAAAACCTCCGTGCTGTGGTCGATGTGGGGGATGCAGAAGGAAGACGCGGGCTGTGGCCGGATGTTTAGTCGGCGGTGCTGGCACAGCGCTCGCGCTCGAACTCCGGCGAGAGCGGGCACGCGCCGCAGTAGCCCAGATGCGGCACGAGGTAATAAAGGCAGCACTGCCGATACAGCGTGACCGGCGGCGCGCTGCGGTCGGCCACGCGCACCCCGCGGCGCGGGGGCATGAACATCGGGTTGTCGCGCAGTTCACCGCACGGTTGCGGCCAGGTCGGGCGATGCAGCAGATGCTTGAGGTCGGCGGCCACGGCGGGCGACTGGCCGCTTATGCGCAGGCTTTCCTCGAGCACGGGCTCGAGGTAGCGCGCGGCGTTGCCCCACAGGATCTTGGGTGCCAGCCGCGTGAGCTGCGTCAGCAGTGCGAACAGCGGCGCGAGGTGCATCCACAGCAGCACGTCGTAGCGCGCAGCCGTGTCGGTGCCGGGGCGGGGCGTGCCGAGGTCGGTGATGTGGAAGCTCTCCGGGTCGCCGTCTGCTTTGTCGAGGCTGACCCAGACCTGCTCGGGACTTACCGGAAAGCCGTGCTGCAGCAGGCTCGCGGCCGCGGCCACGGGCGGCAGCAGCGCATGCAGGTAGTTCATGCTCCAGGCGGACGCGACTGCGCGCAGGTCGCGCTCCGGCATGTTCAGCGTGCGCGCCTTGAGGCGCAGCAGCGCCAGCAGGCGCGGCGGGTCGGCCAGCAGGTCGGCCACGCGCACGGACTCCGGCGGCGGGTGCGCGGCGCAAGCCAGCGTTTCGCCGTACGGCGCCCACTCGCCCTGGAAGATCGGCGCGAGCAGGGGGATCACGGGGCGAGGCCGAAGGCGGCGTGGAAAGCTTGAAAAAGGCACGAGGGCATGAAGCAGAAGACGCGCCGACGGACCGGAAATTTAGTCCTCCGTGGTGCCGCGCCTAAACAGCGTGCGCCACGCAGCGTCTACTCACTCATCGACAGCAGTGCAGGCGTGCGAATCCCAATGAGCTTCCCGAGACACCGCCCCTCCGACCCGGCCTTCAGCATGGCCTGGCGGCTTTTTCGCGAGCTGCACGACGCGCCGTCGCCCGAGCGCGCCGAGCAAATCGTGGCCTGGCTCGGCCAGGATCCGAGCCACGTGCGCGCGCTCGACGAGGTCCTGACGCTGTGGGCGCTGGCCGGCGCCTCGGTGGTGGAGGCCGCGCGCGAGGCGGGGGCGGAGCCGCTGCTGCAATAGGCGGCGCGCCCGCCTTCTTCTCTAAACAAGCGGCTGCGCCGAACGTCATTGCAAGGAGCCCGACTCCTCTTTGCAACGAACCGTCCGCCGCATGAACATCACACCCGCCAGCGCCCCCGCGTCTGAACTCGTCCGGCTGTTGCGGCCCTACTTCCCGTGGATCGCGCTGTCGACCGTGACCGGCATCGGCGCGGGCGTTGCGACCGTCGCGCTGCTGGCGACCATCAACCAGGTGCTGCACCGCCCCGGCGGCCTGGCCGGTGGACTGCTGCTGAGCTTCATCGGCCTGTGCGTGGTGGCGCTGGTCGGACGCGCCGCCTCCGACATGTCGAACAACGTGGTCGGCCAGCGGCTCGTGGCGCAGGTGCGCAAGAGTCTGGCGCTGAAGATTCTTGCGGCGCCGATCGATGCGCTCGAACGCTACCGCATGCATCGCCTGATGCCCGTGCTCACGCAAGACGTCGACATGATCAGCGACGTGGCTTTCATGCTGGCCTCGACCATGATCGCGCTGGCTGTTTCCTTCGGTTGCCTCGGCTACCTGGCGTGGCTCTCGCCGCCGCTGTTCGGCCTGCTGCTGGCGGCCCTGCTCGTGGGCATCACCGTGCAGAGCCTGGCGCATGCGCGCGGCATCTCGGGCTTCTTCAAGGCGCGCGAGCAGGAAGAGGCGCTGCACAAGGCCTACCGCGGCATCAGCGAAGGCGCGAAAGAACTGCGCATGCACCGCGCGCGCCGCGCCAAGGTGTACGAACAGCAGGTGGCGCACACGGTGGAGCGCATCCACGACATCAATCGGCGCGCCATCAACATCTTCGTGCTCGCCTCTTCCTTCGGCTCGGCGCTGTTCTTCTTGTTGATTGCGCTGATCCTCGGCTGGGCCGCGTTCCGCGACACCGCGCCGGTCGTGCTCAGCGGCTTCGTGCTGGTGCTGCTGTTCCTGAAGGGGCCGCTCGACCAGGTGGTGGCGGCGCTGCCGCACCTGGGGCGGGCAAAGGTGGCCTTCGAGCGCATCGGCGACCTGTCGGCGCGCTTTGCCACGCCGGAGCCGCACCTCGACCTGCACGCGCCGCCCGCCACGCCGGTGCTGCACGGCGCGATCGAGCTGCGCGGCGCGCGCTATGCGTTCCCGGCCGTCGAGGGCGCGGAGCCCTTCGTGCTCGGCCCGGTCGATCTGCGCATCGGCCGCCGAGAGATCGTCTTCATCGTCGGCGACAACGGCTCGGGCAAGACCACGCTCATCAAGCTGCTGCTGGGCCTGTATGCGCCGGTGGCGGGCGAGCTGCTGCTCGACGGCAAGGCCGTGACGCCCGAGACGCGCGACGACTACCGCCAGTTGTTCACCACCGTGTTCTCGGACTTCTATCTGTTCGAAGACCTCGTGGCCGGCGAAGAGGGCGGCCATCAGGCGCTGCCCGAGACGGCCTTGCCCTACCTGCAGCGTCTGGAGATCGCGCACAAGGTGTTGGTGAAGGACGGTGCCTTCAGCACCACCGACCTGTCGACCGGTCAGCGCAAGCGGCTGGCGCTGGTGCATGCGTACCTGGAAGGCCGACCGGTGCTGGTGTTCGACGAATGGGCGGCCGACCAGGACCCTGCGTTCCGCCACTTGTTCTACACCGAGCTGCTGCCCGAGCTGCGCGCCAAGGGGCATTCGCTGGTGGTCATTTCGCACGACGACCGCTACTTCCATGTGGCCGACCGCATCGTTCACATGAAGGCCGGGCGCATCGCGCAGGCCACCGAGGCGCCGGCGCCGAGCCTCGCGGCTTGACGGACTGGCACGTGAAGAGCACGCGGCGCCCGCGTGTGCGCGTCGATCACGAGCAGCGGCCGGGACATGGGAAGGCTTCCCAAGCTTTTCGGCGCTTCGTCCGACACCTGCGCCTTTACCGCAGAACCAATGTCATCGTGGCATTTCGCCATGCAACCAAGGATGTGCGATGAACAAGGATCAGGCCAAGGGTTCGCTCGAAAAAGCAAAGGGTAGCGTCAAGCAAACCGTGGGCAAGGCGGTCGGGAGCGAGAAGATGCAAGTTGAGGGCACCATTGACAAGGCTGCTGGTACGACGCGGAAGGCAGTCGGCGACGTGAAAGAGGCAGGGAAAGACGCGGTGAGAACCTCAAACGAAAAGCCATGAGCGGGAGGCATCCCAGCGATTGAATTCGGACCGAAAGGCATGTTGGCAGCCCTCTAAAATCCACCGGCGCAACCCCGCGTGGAGATAAAAAAGGCGCCCATGGCTCACCCGGATGAATTCAAAGGTCCCGACGCGGACATGCTGCCGGACACTGCGACCTTGCCCGCCGACCTCGCCGCGCTGTATCTGTGCATGTCGCCAGCCCAGCTTGCGGACCTGCGCAAGCCCTCGCGGCCGGGCAACGCTTCGAGCGTCATCAGGCCCGTCGAGGGCGGCGCTGCGGGGCCGAAGGATCCGGCGCGATACCGGCTCGGCACCCTGCGCGACCATGCAAAGGCACACGCGGCTCCCTGCGCGTTCGATGCCGCGTTGAAGACGGGCCTGCCGAGCTGGCTGACGGTCAAGCTCCCGTTCTTCGCGGAGCGCGAGCCACGCGTCAAGCGCGGCCGGCGCGTGCTGATCGGCGGCGCCTGGGACCGGGCGGACCCACTGCGCGAGAAGCGCTTCGTGGCGCTGGCAAAGGGCCACATCCGCTTCACGTCGCTTACCTGCGCCGAAGCCGCGGCGAGCCTGTGGGCCGACCTGGCCAGTCATCGCGCGCTTGCCGAAACGGGACTCGCCTTGCTCAACCGCGAGACGCAGGCCATCGAATCGTCGCTGGCGGACACCGCGCACCTGGCCGAGGCTTCGCATGCCGACGCGGCGGACCCGGCCCCCTGAACCGCGCATGGACGCAAGCCGATGCTGATCAATTGCGTGGCCTATGAAAACGGCGTCAAGCTCGCCGAAGTTCCGGTCGAGGACATCAGCGAGTACATCCAGCGGCCCGGATGTTTCGTCTGGGTGGCGCTCGGCGATGCCACGCCCGAGGAACTGGACGAGATGCAAAAGGAGTTCGACCTGCATCCGCTTGCCGTCGAAGACGCGCACCACGGCCACCAGCGGCCCAAGGTGGAGGAATACGGCGACTCGCTCTTCGTGGTGATGCACCTGGTCGAGCCCTCGCCCGAAGGCGAGCACTGCGCGAACGTGGGCGAGGTGAACGTGTTCGTCGGCACCAACTACGTGCTGTCGGTGCGCAACCGCAGCCAGCAGGGCTTTCTCGACGTGCGCGAGCGCTGCGAGCGCGAACCGGAACTGATGCGCAACGGCCCGGGCTTCGTGCTCTATGCGTTGATGGACGCGGTGGTCGACCGCTACTTTCCCGTCATCGATGCGCTCGAGGTGGAGCTCGAATCCATCGAGCAGCAGATCTTCACCCAGGGCGGCGCGGCGCGCGACAAGATCAAGCAGCTCTACGACCTGAAGCGGCGCAGCATGGTGCTCAAGCGCGCGGTGGCGCCGCTGGTGGAAGCCGCGGGCAAGCTGCACGGCGGGCGGGTGCCGCACATCTGCCTGAGTTCGCACGAGTACTTTCGCGACGTGGCCGACCACCTGGGGCGCATCAACGGCTCGATCGACGCCATGCGCGACACCATCGGCACGGCGATCTCGGTGAATCTTTCGATGGTCACGATCGAGGAGAGCGAAGTCACGAAGCGGTTGGCTGCCTGGGCCAGCATCTTCGCGGTCTGCACCGCCTTCGCGGGCATCTGGGGCATGAATTTCGAGCACATGCCCGAACTGAAATTCCGCTATGGCTATGCGGCGGCGCTGGCGCTCATGGCGGGCACCTGCGGCTATCTCTACTACCGCTTCAGGCGCGCCGGCTGGATCTGACGGGTTGGCGCGTCAGGCGTCGTGCGTGTCGTGCGTCGCCGCCGTGCCGCGGCGCCAGTAGCCCGAGGCGCGGGTCCACTTGGGGTTGGCGCCGCGCTCGCCCACCAAATGCGCGCGCAGCGCCTTGGCGATGGCCGACTCGCAGGCGACCCAGGCATGGAAGTCGCCAGCCGGCAGCGTCATGGCGGCCAGGGCGTCGAGCAGCGCGGGGCTCAGGCCGGGCGCGGTGCCTTGGCGGTACACCCACTGCAGCGTGACTTCCGCGCGGGTGTTGTCGAATGCGATGCGGTCGGCCTCACTGTCCACTTCGGCCAGTACCACGGCGCGTGCGCCGGCCGGCAGTTCCGCGAGACGGCGGCCGATGGCGGGCAGGGCCGTGTCGTCGCCGATCAGCAGGTGCCAGTCGAAGCCGGTCGGCACGATGAACGATCCGCGCGGCCCGCCCACACCGAGGATGTCGCCGGGCTTGGCCTGCAGCGCCCATTGCGTGGCAGGGCCGGCGTCGTGCAGCGCGAAGTCGATCTCGAGCGTGCCGGCGACCGGGTCGTGGTGGCGCGGCGTGTAGTCGCGCATGGCGGGCCGTTCGCCCGCTGGCCACACCGGGCCGTCGGGTCCGACGGTGGGCAGCGTGAGCTGGCCAGTCGCCGGGTCGGGGAAGAAGAGCTTGGCGTGGTCGTCGAAGCCCGGGCTCGTGAAGCCCGCCAGCTCATCGCCCGCGAGCGTGATGCGGATCATGTGCGGCGTCAGGTGCTGCACGGACTGGACGGTGAGCCGGCGAAAGCGCAGTTCGTGGCGCACGCGCTGCGGCATGCGATCGAGGGCAGAGGGGGAGGCCGGGGTGGTGGTGGAGAGGTCGGTCATCGGTAGGTAAATGGTGGTGTCAGAGGCGTTCGATCTGTTGTGCGGCGTGGTCGAGCACAGCGGCGAAATCGTGGGCTTGTTGTTCTGTCAAGGGAGCGCCCGAGAGCCGCAGGCGCATGGCGAGCTTGAGGTTCTCGATGGCGCGCGCGACCTGCGGCGGGCGTTCGCTGCGCAGGCCCGCGGCGTCGACGCCATCCTTCATGCGCGCCATCATGGCGTCGGCCGTGTCGCGGTTGGCGGCCAGAAAGACCATGCCGCGCGCGGTGATGGTGTAGCGCTTGCGGTTGCTGGTGCCCTCGGCCGCCACCGTGAGGTAGCCCATCTCCTCGAGCATGGTGAGCGTGGGGTAGACCACGCCCGGGCTCGGCGCATAGCGCCCGCCGAGGCGGTCGCCGATGGCCTTGATGAGCTCGTAGCCATGCGAGGGCTTGTCGGAAATGAGCCGCAGCAGCACGAAGCGCAACCCGCCATGGTCGAAGACGCGTCCGCCGCCACGGCCGCCGCGGCCTGCGGAGGTGTCGTCTTCGGGCGCGGGCTTGGCGTCGCCGCCCGCGATGCCGTCGTCATGCTCGCTGCGCGACGCACGGCAGGCGTGGCGATGGTGAAAGCCGGAATCGCAATGGCGCATGGCGGTGTCCTTTTCGATGTATATCGAATTGATTTTAGATATATCTAAATAGGAGTCAAACCGATGCCGACAGAAGGCCTTGCAGCCGCAGGGGTCAGGCGGGCGGGACGGTCAGCGCATCGAGCGCGGCACGGGTCCGCCGTATCGCCATTTCATGCGGCAGCGTCTGCGGCCCGCGTCCATGGATGCCGGCCTTGCGGATCAGCCGCAGCTGCTCGCGCTGCAACCGGGTCTTCAAGCGCCTGGCGCGCCGTCCGAATCGCTTGCCGATGTCGCGCCGCACCTTGTAGCGCAGCAGCGGCGCGCCGATGCGCAGCCATTCGTCGTCGCGGATCAGCTCGCGCTCGGGCACGAACGAGGCCGCGAGCGCATGCAGGTAGGCCCCGTTCTCGCGCGCCGCCACGCGCCAGAACAGCGCGGCCGCGATCAGCGCGGGCACGCCCTTGACGGCGAGCAGGATCGCCATTTCACCGTAGCCGCCGTCGAACAGTTCTTCGAGCAGCGGCGAGTTCCAGGTGAAGTGCATGGCCCATGCGAGTGCGAAGCACAGCAGCGCGAAAGCCACGCGCGCCCCCATCGGCCGCTCGGGGTGCAACAGGAACCAGGCGACGCCGAAGGACGCGATCATGGTGTAGGCCGCGTGGCTCCACAACCCGCTCATCAGCCCGCGCGTGAGCAGGTTGAGCAGCACCGGGTAGACCTGGTTCTCGAGCGGGAAGTGGATTGCGGCATTGACCGTGTAGCTCAGGTTCTCGACCACCTGGAAGCCGAGCCCCGTCATCGCGCCGACGATCAGCACCGAGAGGTAGGTCTGGAACTGGTTGCGTGCCACCAGCACCAGCAGCACCACGCCCGCGAGCTTGAGGAACTCCTCGGTGATCGGCCCCGCGACCGCGGGCCCCCAGGCCGCGACAAACTCGGGCGACACCAGCTTGGCGCACAGGCTCTGGATCGCGATGTTGGCCGGTGCGGCGAAGTACACGGCGCCCATGCCGCCCCAGGCGAAAGCCAGCACGAAGGCCTCGGGTGGATGCTGCTCGAGCAGGTCGAGCGTGCGGAACGCGAGCACGAAGGCCAGGGTGTAGCCGGTCCACACCAGCAGGCCCAGCATGGCGGTGACCGGCACCACGCGCACGCCGATCGCGAACAGGTGGACGATGTAGAAAAGCCCGTTGACGATCAGCGCCGCGAGCAGCCAGAAGGCCGCTCGCCGCGGCTGGAAGAACGAGTCGGTGCCGATTGGCCAGAGGGCCTGGTCGCCGTCGACGCGCCCTGTGCTCACAGCGGGGCTTCCAGGTCCATGGATTCGAGCATCGCGCGGGCTTCGGGCAAGACCTCGTTGAGCCCGTCGGTGCTGCCGTAGAAGTCGATCTGCACGAGCGACTTGCGCCGCACGTCCACGACCTGCCAGAACCGGCCGGCCAGCTTCGGCCCGTAATAGGCGAAGGTCTTGCCCTGCAGTCCCCAGGTGGTGATGAAGTCGGACACGTCGCCGTCGAGCTGCAGGCCCTGTCCGCGCGCCATGAGCCGCTGCTGCCGCGTCAGCGGGCCGTCGCGCCCGCCCGCCCAGCGGCCCGCGGTCACGACGAACTTGTGGCCGCCCTTGAAGAGCATCAGGGACTGGCCCGCCTTCGAGCGCGCAACGTCCATCTCCCATCCCTCGGCGGGAACGAACCGCGCGGGGCCGACTTCCACCGTCTCGCCTTCGGGCAGGGGGCGGTTGCCCGGCGTGCGGCGGTCCCAGAGGACGACGCCGCCCACGTAGGCGGCAATGGCTAGCAGCACCGCGAGGGCGCCCGGCCAGGTGCGGTAGGGAACGCGGCGGGAAGGCTCGAGCATGCGTCGATCGTGCCATACGCGCATGGCACGAAGCGCTCGTTCGCTGGCGTCGACCCAGCGGCGCTAGCGCTGCGGCATGTCCTTGACGGAATACCCGAGGCTCACCGTCGCGTCCGCCGGGATCGGCGGCATCGTGGCGTTCCAGGCGAGCCAGTCCTCGCGCATCGCGGCCAGGCGCCCGGGCTCCTTCTTCGCGAGGTTCGCGCGCTCGCGCTCGTCGGCCGGGATGTTGAACAAATACTCGTTGCCGTCGACCTTGAGGTACTTCCAGTCGCCGTCGCGCAGCGCTTCCTGGCCGCGGTGGTTCATGCGCCAGTGCAGCGGCCGGCGGAAGCTGTGCGCGGCGTCTTTCAGCACCGGCATCAGCGACACGCCGTCGAGCGGGAACGCCGGGTCGGCCGCGGCGCCGGCCGCGTCGAGCATGGTGGCCGACCAGTCCATCGTCATGCACAGCTGGCGGCTCTCGCCGCCCTTGGCGATGACAGCGGGCCAGTGCGCGATCCAGGGCACGCGGATGCCGCCTTCGGTCAGGTCCATCTTGCCGCCGACCAGCGGCCAGTTGTCGGAGAAGCGCTCGCCGCCGTTGTCGCTCGTGAACACCACCAGCGTGTTGTCGGCGATGCCGTGCTTCTCGAGCGCGGCCATGATCCAGCCGATGCCCTCGTCCATGTGATGGATCATGCGGCGGTAGACGTGAATGTTGCCGCCGGCCAGATCGAACAGGTTGTCCTTCACGAGCGGTGCCTTGTCGGCGTCGTCGCGCGTTTCCCACGGCCAGTGCGGCGCGGTGTAGTGCAGGCTCAGGAAGAACGGGGCGTCCTGCGCCGCCATGCGCTCCACGTAGTCGACCGCGCGTTTCGAAAGCACGTCGGTGAGATAGCCCTCTTCGTTGCGCTCTTCCTCGCCGAACCACAGGTCGTGGCGGCCTGCGGAATCGCAGTGCGTGAAGTAGTCGACGCCGCCCGACATCGGGCCGAAGAACTCGTCGTAGCCCGAGCGCAGCGGGCCGAAACTCGGCGGATAGCCGAGGTGCCACTTGCCGATCAGCGCGGTGCTGTAGCCGCTCTTCTTCAGCAGCGAGGGCAGCGTGGGATGGTCGGTCGGCAGGCCGAGCGTGGTGCTGCCACGGCTCTTGCTGTTGATGGGCTCCTCGGCCGCGCCGCGCAGGCGGTACTGGTAGCGCGCGGTGATCATCGCGAAGCGCGTGGGCGAGCACACGGGCGAGTTCGAGTAGCCCTGCGTGAGCTTCAGCCCGTTGGCCGCGAGCCCGTCGAGCACGGGCGACACCGGGCCGAACGCGGCGTCGCGGCCGCCGTAGCAGCCGAGGTCCGCATAGCCGAGGTCGTCGGCGACGATGAAGATGATGTTGGGTCGGGTCATGTCACTTTCTTGCAATGGCTCAAGGCTGATAGCCGGATTTCTGTACCACTGGGGCCCATTGCGCGCGATAGGCTTTCAGCATCGCAACGGTCTGCGCCTGCGTGCTCACCACCGGCACCATGCTCGCGTCCTTGAACTTGCGCTGGGTGTCCGGGTCCTTCATGACCTCGTGGATGGCCGCGGCAAGGCGCTCGACCTTGTCCTTGGGCATGCTCGTGGGCGCGAAGAAGGTGTTCCAGCCGCTCGCGGCCAGGTCGAGGCCGGCTTCCTTGAAGGTGGGAATGTTCGGTGCGAACGGCGAACGCTCGCTGCCCGACAGCGCCAGGATGCGCAGCTTGCCGGCCTCGTGCTGCGGCAGCACCACGTCGGCGGTGTCGACCGCGATCGGGATCTGGCCGCCGAGCAGGTCGTTCAAGAGCGGCGCCGAGCCGCGGTAGCCGATCACCTGCGTCTGCACCTTGGCCTTCTCGCCCATCATGAGGCCGAAGAAGTGCGGCAGGCTGCCGGTGGCCGGCACGCCCACGTTGGCCTGCGAGGGGTTGGCGCGCATCCAGGCGAGCAGGTGGTTGAGCTCGCGCACGGGCAGCGTGGGCGACACCGACAGCGCGAAGTCGTAGGCGTTGACGTGCGACACGGGAACGAAGTCGCGCTCGGGGTCGTAGCCGCTGTCCTTGAACACCAGCGGCGCCACCACCATCACGGCGGGGTTGGCGAGCATCAGCACGTTCTGGTTGGCGGGCGTGGCCTTGACCTGCTGCGCGGCGAGCCGGCCGCCGGCGCCGGGCTTGTTGTCGACGATCACGGTCACGCCGAGCTTGGCGCCGAGCTTGTCGCCCACGATCCGCGCGACGCGGTCGGTGGCGCCGCCGGGCGCATAGCCCACGACGATGCGCAGCGGGGCGTCGGGCGCCTGCGCCGCCGCTGGCAACGCGGCCGCGGCAACGAGGCCGGCCGCGGCGAGCATGACCGCAAGGCGGCGGGTGAGGGGGTTGTTGTTTGTGCGTGTTGTCGTCATGGAATCCTCCTTGGTTATTTGTTGTCTAGTCTTGAGCCTGGAAATTGGCGGCCTTCATGATGCTCGCCCAGCGCACCGTGTCCTCGCGCATGGTCTTCAGCAGCGCCTCGGGGCCGTCGCCCACAGGGTACATGCCGTTCTGCAGCAGCAGCTGGCGGACCTCGCGCGAGTTGACGGCGCGGGTGAATTCGGCCCGCAGCCGGTCGACGGTCGCACTCGGCGTCTTCGCCGGCGCGTAGAAGGAGAACCAGGCGGTGGCCACCACGTCCTTGTAGCCGGCTTCCACGAAGCTCGGCAGGTCGGGCATGAGGGGCGAGCGCTTTTCGCCGCTCGTGGCCAGCACCTTCACGCGGCCGGTGGTCAGCATCTGCTGCGCGCCGCCGACAGTGTCGAAGTAGACCGGCACGGTGCCGCCCATCACGTCCTGGCGCGCGGGCGTGGAGCCGCGGTAGGGCACGTGCACCATCTTCAGGCCGGCTGCGCGGTTGAGCATCTCGCCCAGGAAGTGCGAGGGCGTGCCCGCGCCATAGGACGCGAAGCTCACCTTGTCGCCCTGCGCGCGGGCCCAGGCGATGAACTCGGCCAGCGTGTTCGCGGGCACGTCCTTGTGCACCACCAATGCCACCTCGAAGCGCGCCGCCAGGACGATCGGCACGAAGTCCTTGATCGGGTCGTACGAGAGGCTGCGGTAGGCACTCGGGTACATGGTCATCATGCTCGCGGTGCCGAGCAGCAGGGTGTGGCCGTCGGGGGCCGCGGTCTTGACGGCCTCGACCGCGATGCGGCCCGCCGCGCCGGAGCGGTTGTCGACGAGAAGCGGCCCGAGCGAGTCGCGCACCTGCTGCGCGATTGCGCGCGTCAGCACGTCCTGCGTGCCGCCGGCGGGCACGCCGATCAGCACCTTGATAGGCTGGCCCGGCGTGAAGGCCTGGCCGCGCGCGAGCGATGGCGCGAGTGCGACGCTGCCCAGGGCAGCAAAGGCGGCGAGGGCCTGGCGTCGGTCGATGGCGGGGCGTGTCATGTGGGGGTGTCTCCGGGTTCTCGTGTGGTGGCGACGACTGTAGAGACGCTACAGTCGATTGATCTAATCAACCATCCTCCGGGCTAACCCCGAATTCCCGATGACCGCCTCGCCGCGCCGCCCGCTCGACGACCTGCTGCTGTACCGGCTGACGCGGCTGTTGTCGGTGGCGGGCAGCATGGTGATCCGGCTTTGCGAGGGGCGTTTCGGCATCACGCGGCGCGAGTGGCGACTCATCGCCACGCTCGCGAGCCGCGGCGAACTGAGCTCCTCGGAACTCGCCGAACATGCGCAGCTCGACCGGGCGCGCACCTCGAAGGCGGTCGGCTCGCTGGTGATCAAGCAGCTGGTCTCGCGGGCCACGCGCGCGGGCGACCGGCGGCAGGTGCGGCTCTGCCTCACCGAGGCAGGGCAGGCGCTGTACGAAGCGCTGTTCCCGCTCGTCACGCGCATCAATGCCGACCTGATGGGCGCGCTCGACGCCGACGATGCGCAGCGCTTCGATGCCTCGCTGCAGAAGCTGCAGGCCCGGGCCGAACGCATGGTCGAAGAGGCCGTGCTGCCCAAGGCCGACCGGGGCCGCCGCGGCGCTGCTGCGGGCGCCGGCGCGCTCAATCCACCTTCATCCCGGTCGCCTTGACGATGCGCCCGTATCGCGCGTGGTTCGCGGCGAGGCGATCGGAGGCCGCGGCTCCGCTTTCGCCGAGCGGCACCATGTCGAGCGTTGCCAACCGGGCCTTGACCTCGGGCTGCGCGAGCGCCTTGGCGAGCGCCTTCTGCAGCGTCTGCATCACGGGCGCGGGCGTGGCGGCGGGCACCATCGCGAGGTAGAGCACCTCGAACTCCATGTCCTTCAGTCCCAGCTCGCCCACGGCAGGCACCTGGGGCAGCAGCGGCGAGCGCTGGCGGCCGGTCACGGCCAGTGCGCGGAGCTTGCCCGCCTGCACCTGCGGCAGCAGGCCCGGCGTGGCGAGGATGCCGGCCTGCACCTCGCCGGCCATCAGCGCCAGCACCGCGGGCGCGTTGCCCTTGTAGGGCACGTGCGTGATCTTCGCGCCGGTGGCACCGGCAAAGATCTCGGCCGCGATGTGGCCCGGGCTGCCGTTGCCGGCCGAGCTGAAGGTGGCGGGCTCGGTCTTCGCCCGCGCGACGAACTCGGGCAGCGTCTTCGCCTTCACCCCCTGCGACACGCCGAAGCTCAGGCCCGACGAGCTGAAGATCATCAGCGGCTTCAGGTCCTTGGGCGCGAAGGGCATCGATGCATAGAGGTGCGGATTGATCGTGAACGTGCTGTCGATGCTCAGCAGCAGTGTGTAGCCGTCGGCCGCGCTCTTCGCCACCACGTCGGCCCCGATGTTGCCGCCCGCGCCGGGGCGGTTGTCGACCACGAAGGGCTGCTGGAGGTCTTTCTGCAGCACGTCGCCGAGCGCGCGGCCGAGGATGTCGAGCGGTCCGCCGGCAGGGAAGTTGGTGACGAACTTCACCGGCTTGGCGGGATAGGCCGCGTCGGCCTGCGCGGCGGTGGTGGTGGCGAGGGCGCCGAGGCCCAGCACGGCGCAGGCGGCAGCCAGCGCCACGCGGCGGCGCGCGCGGCCTGCGCTTGCGTCTGCGATCTTCGAAAAGCGGGTTGTCATGCTTCGGTCCTTGTCTCCGTATCGGTCCACTTTAGGAGCGTGCCGGTGCACGCACAACTGAAAGCTATTCCGCCAGCTATTCCTGTTGGTTATATTTGGAGTTGCCCGTTTTCCTTTGAGGAGGCATGCCAGCCATGAACTTTGCGCGCCTGAAGCTGCGCCATCTGCAGTGCCTCGTGATGGTGGCGCAGGAGCGCAACCTCGTGCGCGCGGCGCGCGCGCTGTCGCTCACCCAGCCCGCGGTGTCGAAGACCATCGCCGAACTCGAGGAGATCGTCGGGCGCAGGCTGCTCGTGCGCCGGCGCCGCGGCGTCGAGCTCACGCCCGCGGCGGAGGTGCTGGTGCGGCATGGCGTGGCGGCCCTGCGCAGCCTGCGCGAGGGCCTGGGCCTGGCGATGGACCAGCCCGAGGGCGACCAGGTGCAGGTGGCGGTGGGCGCGCTGCCCAACATGGCCGGTAGCCTGTTGCCCGAGGCCGTGGCGGCGCTGCAGGCCGCGCACCCCGCGCTGCACGTGCGGGTGGCGAGCGGTACCAATGCGCAGCTCATGACCCAATTGCGCCAGGGCGAGATCGACATGGTGCTTGGGCGGCTCGCGCAGGCATCGTCGATGGCCGACCTCGCCTTCGAGCAGCTCTATGCCGAGCCGCTGCTGATGGTGGCTCGGCCCGGCCACCCGCTGGCCGCGCGCAGGCATCCGCTGCTCGATGCGCTGGCGAACCATCCGCTGGTGCTGCCGGTGCAGGGCACGTTGATCCGGCATACCGCCGATGCCTTCCTGATTGCAGCGGGCATGGCGCTGCCGAAGCAGGTGGTCGAGGCCACGGACACCAGCTTCGTGGTCGGGCTGCTGCTGCGCAGCGATGCGGTGTGGTTTGCGCCGCAGGGAGCCGTCGAAGGCTTTCTCGCGCGGCGCGACCTGGCGCGGCTGGCCTACGACACGGCTGGCACCGAGGGGCCGGTGGGCATCACGGTGCGCCGCAACGCCGAACCGGGCGAAGGCGCGCGGCTGCTGCTCGACGCGATCGCGCACATCGTGCGGTCGCGCGCCGGGCGAACGGCGCCGGCAGAAAGCGGCGCATGACGACCAGCGAAGACCGCCAGGCCACCGTCGATGCGCTGCGCGGCTTTGCGCTGCTCGGCATCGTCGTGGTCAACATCGCGACCTTCTCCTCGGCCCATTACGGCGCGGGGCTGCCCGATCCGCTCGCGAGCTCCTTCGCCGACCGCTGCGCGGTGCTGGTGAGGACCTTCGCGTTCGAAGCCAAGTTCTACCTGCTGTTCTCGTTCCTGTTCGGCTACAGCTTCACGCTGCAGATGCAGGCGGCCGAACGCGCCGGCGCATCGTTCGCCGCGCGCATGGCGCGGCGGCTAGCCATGCTGTGGCTGCTCGGCGTGCTGCATGCGGTGCTGCTCTACCAGGGCGACATCCTCGCCACCTATGCCGTGATCGGGGCGGTGCTGCTGATGCTGCGGCGGCGCAGCGATGCCTTTTTGCTGCGCGGCGCGTGTCTGCTGGTGCTCGCCACGGCGTCGCTCTGGGCCGGCTTCAGCCTGCTGCTGTCGCATTCGCTGGGCGGCGCGATGCTCGACCTGCGCGGTGCCCATGCGCAGGCGGCCGCGGCGCTCTCGGCCTACCGCGGCACGCCTGCGACGGTGGTGGCGCAGCACCTGCGCGACCTGGGGCAGATCTGGTGGATCACGGTGCTGGTGCAGGCGCCGACCGCGCTGGCGATGTTCTTCGTCGGCTGCGTGGCCGGCCGGCGGCGGCTGCTGGCCGACCCCGCCGCGCATGCGGCGCTGTGGCGGCGCGTGTGCGCCTGGGGCTTGGCGGTGGGCCTGCCCGGGGCGGCTTTCTACACGGTGTTCACGCTGCGCGAGGAAGACGCGGTGCGCAGCTTCCAGGGGCTCGCGGCCACGCTGCTCACTGCGCCATTCCTGAGCGCGGGCTACGCGGCCGGGCTGGTGCTGCTGTTCGGCACGCAGCGCGGGCGCGTGCTCGAAGCCTGGTTCGCGCCCGCGGGCCGCATGGCGCTGTCGAACTACCTGCTGCAGTCGCTGGTGTGCGCCTGGATCTTCCTGGCCTACGGGCTGCGCTGGATCGGCACGACCGGGCCGCTCGCTGCAATGGCAATCGCGTTCGCGATCTTCGCCTGCCAGTTGCCGCTCAGCCGCTGGTGGATGCGCCGCTTTGCGTACGGCCCGTTCGAGTGGCTGCTGCGCGCGGTCACGAACCTGCAGCTTCCGCCGCTGCGCCGCTAGCCTTGCCGCCGCCGTCGTCGAAGCGCATCTTGGGCAGAAACTGCGGGTACTCGCGCTGCACGAAGTCGATCAGCCCCTCGCGCACGGTGCAGCGCAGGTCGAAGGCGAGGCCCGAGGTGGCAGCGGTGCAGAGCACGCGGACCTGCATCGTGCGCTCGGTGGTGTCGGTGACGCGCAGATTGAAGAAGCGGCCGTCCCATTCCGGCGCGGCCTTCACGATGCGCTCGGCCTCTTCGCGCAGCGGCGCTAGCGGCATGCCGTAGTCGAGGTGGACGAAGACCGAGCCGAGCAGTTGCGCCGAATGGCGCGTCCAGTTCTGGAACGGCTTCTCGATGAAGTAGGTGAGCGGCAGGATCAGCCGCCGGTCGTCCCAGATCTTGAGCACCACGAAGGTGCCGGTGATCTCCTCGACACGGCCCCATTCGCCTTCGACCACCAGCACGTCGTCGATGCGGATCGGCTGTGCGAGCGCGATCTGCAGGCCCGCGATCAGGTTGCTGAACACCGGCTTGGCCGCCAGGCCGGCCACGATGCCGATCACGCCGGCCGACGCCAGCAGGCTCGCGCCGACCTGGCGCGCGCCCGGAAAGGTCATGAGCATCATCGCGGCGCCGGCCACCAGCACGATGCTGATGGCGGTGCGCGAGAGCACGCGCGTCTGCGTAAGCACGCGGCGCGCCTGCAGGTTGTCGGCCACGTCGTACGGGTTCTTCGCGAGCACGCCGTCGGCGAAGCCGCTGATTGCTCGCACCGCGAGCCAGGTGACGGCGGCGATCAGCAGCAGGCCGCTGAAGTGGCGCACCGTGCCGATGAAGCGCAGGTCGTCCGGGGCGGCCTGAAACACGAGCTGCAAGGCGATCAGCGGCAGCACCAGGCGCGCCGGCGCGTGGCAGCTGAGCACCATTGAATGCACCGTGGGCGCCGGGCGGGTGATGCGCCTGAGGACCATGCCGCCGATGCGGTGGATCAGGAGAGCGAGCGGGACGGCAATGAAAACGGCAATCCAGGTGCCGAGCCAGGGGTGGTCGAGGATCTCTTGGGTCATCGGGCGGGTGGCGTCTTTGGGTCTGTTGTCTCGTTCAGGTGTTGAAGAATGCGCGCCGCGTCGTCGCGCAGCTGCGTCGCGAGTGCCGTGGCCAGGTCGAGCCGGCGCAGCAGCCAGGGGCTGATGTCGTTCTCGAACGGATCGGGCAGGGGGGGGATCGGGCCGCCGACGGCCGTGGAGCCTGGGCTCTCCGGCTGGGCCGGCCCGGTCTTGGGCAGGGTCCCGATGGCGGCGGCGATGCGTTCGGCGGTTCGGCTGATCGGCCCTTCGATCTCGTTCGGCGTGAGCCGGTCGCGCCGCAGCACGAGCATCGACTTGACCGCGCTGAGTTGCGCGAGCAGCTGGTAGCTGTGCGCTTGCAGGTGCTCGAGCGGCTCGACCGGCGGCTGCACCGCGCGCGGCTCGGACAGCGAGCGTTGCGTGGCCTGCACCAGCGCCGAGAGGCTGTCGAAGGCCTCGCGGCGCGCGAGCCGCCATTCGAGTTCGGGGCTGCTGTCGATCGCCTGCAGCTGCCCCAGGCCGAGCGCCAGCCGGGCATGGCGCGCCTGCGCGGTGAGCACCCGTGCCACCAGCGCCGGGATCTGCCCGCGCTCCCACGAGGGCAGCACATAGCAGAAGCCCCAGGCCAGCGCGGCGCCGATCAGGGTGTCGGCGATGCGTTCGAACAGCGCGAAGATCGGCGCGGTGCCGGTGTTGAGCATGTGCGCCTGCACCAGGCCGAGCACCGTGGCGGCCACCGCGGTGATCAGGTAGCGCCGCACCGCGAAGCTGTGCGCGATCGCCTGAGAGACCGTGACGATGACCAGCAGCGCGAGCGGCGATGGATGCGCCGCCAAGAGCACGACCGCGAGCACGCTGCCCAGCAGCGTGCCGGCGACCCGGCTGTTGCGCCGCTCCAGCGTCTGCGACAGGCTGCCGCGCAGCACCACGACGATGGTCAGCAGGATCCAGTAGTCGTGCGATACCCAGGGCAGCGAGACCGCGATGATGTAGCCGGCTGCGATGGCGAGCGCGGCGCGGATCGCATGCCGCAGCGGCGGCGCGTCCCAACGCCAGAGCGCGAGGAACGGCAGGATCGACCAGTCGGTCGGGCTCACGAACAGCTGCCAGTTGGCCCGCACCACCGCCAGGTCGGGCTCGGCATCGCCGCGCGCCATGGCCGACAGGCGCAGCACTTCGTCGTTGATGTGGCCGATGCGGCTCGCGAGGCCGCGCGCGAGCATGGCGGCATTCGGCCCGGGCAGGCCGTGGCCGGGCGCGTGGTCCTCGCCCGGCAGGTGGATCGCCGCGAGCCGCGGCCGGCGGTCGGACAGCGCCTCGGGCTGGCGGCCCAGCAGCAGTGCGTCGCCGAGCGCCGCGGTGTCGTCGGCGAGCCCTTCGAGCACGCGCCGCATCTCGATGAGTGCCTCGGCATGGTCGGGGTGGCTCTTGAGCGCATCGAGGTCGAGCTCGCTCGCGAGCAGCTGGTCGCGCATCTCGAGCACGATCACCAGCATCGAGGCCAGCCGCTGGCGCCGCGGCGTTCGCGGCGACTCGAGCACGATGTCGCGCGTGGCCTGCAGCTGGTCGGCCAGCGCCGCCTGTTCGCGCAGCAGCCGCCCCAGCAGCGGCGCGGGGGTGTCGCGCACGTCACGGGTGTCGTCGCGCGGCATGAACTGGCTGGCTTCGGTGCGCATCAGCGCGGCCAGCGAATACAGCACGTCCGAGATCGACTGGACCCGAAAGCGCCAGTTCAGCGCCTGGTTGGCGAGCGTGGCCCAGACCACGTAGAGCGCGGCACCGAGGCCGAAGTGCCAGGTGCGCTCGAGCGCCTCGGCCATGCCGCTCGGTGCGGGCGTGGCCATCGAGAAGACCATCGAGAACATCACCGCGATCGCGATCGGGATGCCCCGCTTGCCCCAGGCCATGGCCAGGAAGGCGACGAAGGTGGCGGGCACGAGCACCAGCCCGAGGCGGATCGGCGCGGCGTGCAGCAGCTGCACCAGAAAGAACAGCGGCAGCCCGAGCAGCGGTGCCGGCAGCATCTGGAAGAACTTGCCGCGGCGCGGGCCGGGCAGGTCAGGCGGCGCGGTGACGATCACGCCGACCGCGGCGGTCGAGGCCGCGACGGCACCCAGCCAGAGATGCACGCCGCCCGAGATCAGCAGCAGGCCGACAGCGACGGTGAGCCCGCTCGCGACGTACTGGCCCAGCGCGGTGCGCAGCGCCTCGCGCGCCTGGGTCGCGGCGGCCGGCCCCGCCATCACTGCGCGGGTGCGTCGCCTTCGGCGGCGGGCGCCTCGCGCTTGACGCGGGTGAGCTTGCGGGGCGCCGCCGGCGCGGCGGGCGCCGCTGCCGCGGGGACTTCGCCGTCCTCGAGGGGGGCGGCGGTCTCGTCGGTGACGGTGCTGCGGGCGTAGAGGTAGGCCGAGGTATCGTCGGGGCGCGTGCGGGTCGAAGCCGAGACCGCGCGCACGCGGTCGCTCGCGCGCAGCTTGTCGTCCACGCTCGCGAACTTCGAGTACTTGGCGAGCAACGGCACCAGTTGGCCGTAGATGCGCGGCGCGCCGGCCAGGCATTCGCGCTGCTCGAGGAAGTCGGGCTCGCCCGTGAAGTTGCCGATCAGGCCGCCGGCCTCGGTGACCAGCAGCGAGCCCGCGGCCACGTCCCAGGGGTTGAGCCCGGTCTCGAAGAAGCCGTCGGTGAAGCCCGCGGCCACGTAGGCCAGGTCGAGCGCCGCGGCGCCCGGGCGGCGCAGGCCCGCCATGCGCGGCATCATGTCGGCCATGATCGCGAGGTACTGCTTGAAGTTGTCGCCGCTGCGGAACGGAAAACCGGTGGAGACCAGGCACTCGCTGAGCTTGGTGCGCTTGGACACGCGGATGCGGCGCTCGTTCATGTAGGCGCCGCGGCCCTTGGTGGCGGTGAACAGGTCATTGCGGCTCGGGTCGTAGATGACCGCCTGCTCGATCTTGCCGCGCACCGACAGCGCGATCGAGACGCAGTAGACCGGGAAGCCGTGGATGAAGTTGGTGGTGCCGTCGAGCGGATCGATGATCCAGACGAACTCGGAATCCTTGGCACCGTGTTCGGTGCCCGATTCCTCGGCCAGGATGCCGTGCCCCGGGTACGCGCCAAGCAGCGTTTCGATGATGACCTGCTCGCTGGCGTGGTCGACTTCGGTGACGAAGTCGTTGACCTGCTTCTGCGAGATGCGCACGGCCTCGACGTCGAGGGCGGCTCGGTTGATGATCGCGCCGGCGGCGCGTGCGGCCTTGACGGCCACATTGAGCATGGGATGCAGGTTGGGGGACGACATTGGATTGTGGAAGAACGGCGTAAGGAGCGGCAGGTGCCCCGGTGGGCGGCCCGGCGATGCGGGCGGCGAGAATCGGGGATTTTACCGGCTCCGCCATTTTCGTGCCCCTTCGACCGCCATGCGCACCCGCTTCATCCTGATCCAGACCAGCCATGCCGGCAACGTGGGCGCCGCCGCGCGCGCCATGAAGACCATGGGTTTCGACGACCTCGTGCTGGTGGCGCCGCGCTGGCCCAACGTGCTGCGCCGCGAGGAAACTATCCAGCGCGCGAGCGGCGCGCTCGACGTGCTGGCCAACGCCCGCATCGTCGAAACGCTCGACGAGGCGCTCGACGGCATCACCCACCTGTGCGCCACCGCCATGGTGCCGCGCGACTTCGGCCCGCCCACCCGCACGCCGCGCGAACACCTGGCGCCACTCGCGGCCGAGGGCGACCCGCACGTCGCCTTCCTGTTCGGCTCCGAGCGTTTCGGCATGCGGAACGAAGACGTCTACCGCTGCCATGTGGCGCTGACCATCCCGACCGATCCGAAGTTCGGCTCCCTGAACCTCGGCGCTGCGATCCAGGTGATCGCCTACGAATGGCGGCTCGCGCTGGGCGGCTACGCGGTGCGCGACGCCACCGCGCCCGTGCAGGCGGCCGATGCGAAGGCCGTGGCCGGCATGCTCGAACACTGGGAGCGCTCGCTGGTGGCCGTCGGCTTTCTCGACCCCGAGGCGCCGAAGAAGCTCATGGCGCGGCTGCAACAGCTCTTCAACCGGGCCCAGCCCACGCCCGAGGAGATCCACATCCTGCGCGGCATCGCCAAGGCCATGGCGGACGCGGCTGTCAAAACCCCATCGGCCGTGCGCGAAGAACCCCGGCCTTAGACTGCCCGGCCCTATCGATATAACGACAACAAAGGCAGCGATGTTCTCTCGGTTGCGCGCCGACATCCGGTGCATTCTCGAACGCGACCCCGCCGCGCGCAGCGCCTGGGAAGTGATCACGGTCTACCCGGGATTCCACGCCGTGGTGCTGCACCGCTGGGCGCACGCCTGCTGGACCCATGGCTTCAAGTGGCCCGCACGCTTCATCGCCCATGTCGCGCGCTGGCTCACCGGCATCGAGATCCACCCCGCGGCCAAGATCGGCGAGCGGGTCTTCTTCGACCATGCGATGGGCGTGGTGGTGGGCGAGACCGCCGAGATCGGCGACGGCTGCACCATCTACCAGGGTGTGACGCTGGGCGGCACCTCGCTCTACAAGGGCACCAAGCGGCATCCCACGCTCGGGCGCAATGTGGTCGTGAGCGCGGGCGCCAAGGTGCTCGGCGGTTTCGAGGTGGGCGACGGCGCCAAGATCGGCAGCAATGCGGTGGTCATCAAGCCGGTGCCCGCGGGCGCAACGGCGGTGGGCATTCCGGCGCGGATCATTCCATCGAAGGCCGGCGAGAGCGCCGACGTGGCCGCGCCGCAGAAGTTCTCGGCCTACGGCATCACGCAGGAAGACGATCCGCTGAGCCAGGCGATGCGCGGCCTGATCGACAACGCCGCGGGCCAGGAACACCAGATCGCGCTGCTGTGGCAGGCGATCGAGAAGCTGTCGGCCCAGCCCGGCAACAAGGATTGCGTACCCGGCGATGCGCAGCGGAACGAGAGCTTCCAGGCCGAGAAGCTGACGCAGTTGATCGGGAAGTAGGGCCGGCTCAGGCGGGCCGCTTCGGTCCCGCGTGCAAGGCGCCATGCACATGGCCCGCATGCTGGCCGAAGGGCTCGGACGCCAGCGCAGCGGTGTCCAGCTCGTGCAGGATGCCGCAGTGCAGGGCCGATTCGGCACCGCCGCATTGCTCGCGCAGCGCCTTCAGCTGCTTCTCGAGCGTCTTGAGCTCTGCGATGCGCGCGGCCACATGGCCGATGTGGTCGTCGAGCAGCTGGTTGACCTCGCCGCAGTCTTCGCCGGGCGCATCGCGAAAGCGCAGCAGCACGCGGATCTCGTCGAGCGTCATGTCGAGCGAGCGGCAGCGCCGGATGAAACCCAGGCGCTGCGCATGCGCGTCGTCGTAGATGCGGTAGTTGCCGTCGGTGCGGGCCGGCGCGGGCAGCAGTTGCTCGCGCTCGTAGTAGCGAATGGTTTCGACCGGCGTCTTGGCGGCGCGGGCCAGTTCTCCGATTTTCATGGGCTTCGAAGGGAATCAGCAGGGGTGTTTGACTCTACACCTGCTTCAGGGTTTCCAATGAGGCCATGACGAATTCCAACACCCTGAACCCGCCTGAAACCACGTCGTGCTGCGGCAGCGGCTGCGGCGCGGAAGCCATTGCAGCGCCCGACGTGGCGGCGGCAGCGCTGCCTGCTGGCGCACGGCTATTTCGCATACCGACCATGGATTGCGCTGTGGAGGAGTCCGAGATCCGCCGCGCGCTCGAGCCCGTGGCGGGCGTTTCGGGCCTGCGCTTCCGGCTCGGCGAGCGCACCATGGCGATCACGGCCGAGGGCGCCGCGCTGTCCGAGGCGCTCGCGGCCATCCGCAAGGCCGGGTTCAAGCCCGAGGCGCTCGAAATCCCCGCGGCCGGCAGCAGTTCGGCACCGGTCGCGCCGGCGAGCGCCACCGGTTTCGCCAGCGCCGGCTTGTGGCGCTTGGTGGCCGCGCTGGCGCTGGCCATCGCGGCCGAGACGGTGGCGTTCTTCGCGCCGGAGGGCGCAGGAACCACCGCGGTGGAGATGGGCCTGGCGCTCGCAGCCATCGCGCTCGCGGGCCTCGACACCTACAAGAAGGGCTTTGCCGCGCTCGTGCACGGGCGCCTGAACATCAACGCATTGATGGCCGTGGCGGTCACGGGTGCCTTTCTGATCGGCCAGTGGCCCGAAGCGGCGATGGTGATGGCGCTCTATGCGATCGCCGAACTGATCGAGGCGCGCGCGGTCGACCGCGCGCGCAACGCGATCCAGGGGCTGCTCGCGCTCGCGCCCGAGATGGCGGAGGTCCGGCAAGCCGATGGCGCCTGGAAGACGCACAAGGCCGACACGGTGGCGCTCGACGCGGTCGTGCGCATCCGGCCCGGCGAACGCGTGCCGCTCGACGGCGTGGTCACCGAGGGCACGAGCGCGATCGACCAGGCACCGGTCACCGGCGAAAGCATCCCCGTGGACAAGACGGTGGGCGACCCGGTGTTCGCGGGCACCATCAACCACACGGCGGCGCTTGAATTCCGAGTGACGGCAGTGGCGGCCAACACCACGCTCGCGCGAATCATCCATGCCGTCGAGGAAGCGCAGGCCACGCGCGCCCCGACCCAGCGCTTCGTCGACCGCTTCGCGGCCGTCTACACGCCGGCGGTGTTCGTGGCGGCCATCGCCGTGGCGGTGCTCACGCCCTGGCTCATGGACTGGACCTGGCTCGAGGCTCTCTACAAGGCGCTGGTGCTGCTGGTGATCGCATGCCCCTGCGCGCTCGTGATCTCCACGCCGGTCACCGTGGTGAGCGCGCTGGCCTCGGCGGCGCGGCGCGGCATCCTGATCAAGGGCGGCACCTACCTCGAAGAGGCGCGCAAGCTCAAGGCGGTGGCGCTCGACAAGACCGGCACCTTGACCGAAGGCAAGCCGAAGCTGGTCGCGTCGCGCCTGCTCGGGTCCGCGGCGGACGAAGAGGCGGTGCTGGCCATTGCCGCCGGCCTCGCGGGCCGATCGGACCACCCCGTGTCGAAGGCCATTGCCGCGGGCCTGGCGCAGGCGCCGCAGCCGGTCGGCGACTTCAAGGCCCTGCCTGGGCGCGGCGTGCAGGCCACGCACGAAGGCCGCACCTATGTGCTCGGGAACCACCGGCTGATCGAGGAGCAGAGGCTGTGCAGCCCCGCGCTCGAGGCCGAATTGAAGACGCACGAGGAAGCCGGGCGCACCGTCACGCTGCTGGCCTCGGGCGAGGCCGTGCTGGCGCTGTTCGCGGTGGCCGACACCATCAAGCCCTCATCGAAGCAGGCCTTGGCCGAACTGCGCGCGCTCGGCGTGACCCCGGTGATGCTGACCGGCGACAACGCCGCCACCGCGCGGGCCATCGGCGACCAGGCGGGCATCGACGACGTGCGCGGCAACCTGCTGCCCGACGAGAAGCGCGAAGCGGTCAAGGCGCTGCAGCAGCGCTACGGCATGGCTGGCATGGCGGGCGACGGCATCAACGATGCGCCCGCGCTCGCGCAGGCCGACATCGGCTTCGCCATGGGCGGCGCCGGCACCGACACGGCGATGGAAGCTGCCGACGTGGTCATCATGAACGACGACCTGCGGCGCCTGCCCGAGACCATCCGCCTCTCGCGTCGCGCGCATTCGGTGCTGTGGCAGAACATCACGCTGGCGCTGGGCATCAAGGGCGTCTTCTTCGTGCTCGCGGTGTTCGGCAGCGCGACCATGTGGATGGCGGTGTTCGCCGACATGGGCGCCAGCCTGCTCGTGGTGGCCAACGGGCTGCGCCTGATGCGCGCGCCGAAGGGCGGCTGAGCCCGTTCGTTCACCAGCGCACCCCCCAGGTCTCGAGCGGCACGCGCGCGGCGTTGCAGACGTAGCTCACGGTGCGGTACCAGCCTGCGAGCACCAGCAGTTCGATCAATTGCGGGGCGCTCCAGTGCGCGCCGAGCGCCTCCCACAGCGCGTCGTCCACGCTGGAGGTATCGTGCAGCTGGTCGACCATCGACACCAGCAGCCGGTCGCGCGGGGCGAGCTGCTGCAGGTCGCTGGCCGGCGAAGCGATCGCCTGCCGCTCGGCCGCGCTGAAACCCGCCGCATCGCCGAAGGCCGCAATGTGCACGCCCCATTCGTATTCGGCACCGCAGCGGGCGCAGGCGCGTGTGATCACCACTTCGCGCTCGCGCAGGCCGATCGCGGCCCCGCGGCCGAGCAGGTGGCGCCCGAGCCCCAGCATGCGCTCGGCGAGTTCCGGGTGGACCGCCAGCACGCGGAATAGCGCAAGAATCTCGGACCGGCCCGGCGGGTTCATGCGCGCGAGCAGGTCGGCAATGGGCGCGGGGTAGGGCGGCGCGAGCGGGGGGATGCGCGGCGGCAGGGGCGCGCTCGTGGCAGGGGGCATCGTCATCGCGGGTTCCTTTCCATAGAATGCGAATCGATCGCTACGGAATGCGTAGCGAAAAGCCAGTTTATCGCTACGCATTCCGTAGCGCAAGAAGGCCTTGAGCCGCACCCGATGGAAGCCACCCGCATGGAAGACGCAGGAACGACGCCGAACGAGCAGGCCGCCCCGCCGGCATCGCGCCGGCCGGTGATGCGGCTGCTCGAGCAGCTGGGCCGCAAGGGCACGCTGCGCGTCCTCTGGGAGTTGCGCGACGGTCTGCCGCAGAGCTTCAGGGCCTTGCGCGCGAGCACGGACTACATGTCGCCGTCGGTTCTCAACGACCGGCTCAAGGAGCTGCGTGCGGGCGGAATCGTGGCGCTGGCCGATGCGGGCTACGTGCTCACCGCATCGGGCGTCGAGCTGGTCAAGCGGCTGAAGCCGCTCAACCAGTGGGCCGACCGCTGGTTCGATGCGCCGGTGCCGGACGATCGCGCGCCGCCCTAAGATTGCGGGCCCCAACGCTGCCCACCGCCTGCGCCCCTGCCATGTCCGCCACCTCCCTGCTGCTCCAACTGATCGTCATCCTCGGCACCGCGCGCGCTTGCGGCTGGGTGCTGCGCCACGTCGGCCAGCCCAGCGTGGTCGGCGAGATGGCGGCGGGGCTGATGCTCGGGCCCGCGGTCATGGGGGCGCTGTTTCCCGATCTGCACGCGCAGCTTTTCTCGAAGAGCCACCTCGATGGCCTCTCGTCGCTCTCGACCGTGGGCCTGGTGCTGTTCATGTTCGTGGTCGGTCTCGAGCTGCGTTCGACCGGCGGGGTGCGCGCGCAGCTCAAGGCCGCGGGCTATGTCGGGGCGCTCAGCGTCGCGGTGCCGATGGTGCTGGGCATTGCGATCGCGCCGGTATTGCATCCGGCGCTGGCACCGGTGGGCACGGGCTTCTGGCCGTTCGCGCTGTTCATGGCGGCGGCGCTGTCGATCACCGCCTTTCCGGTGATGGCGCGCATCCTCAAGGACCGCGGGCTCACGCGCACGCCATTCGGCCAGCTGTCGCTGGGCGCGGCGGCCGTGGTCGACGTGTTCGCGTGGATCCTGCTGGCGCTCGTGGTGGCCATGGCGGGCGCGGGCGAGGGCTACATCGGCCTCGTCAAGATCACGGCAGGCGTAGCCGTGCTGCTGGCGGTGCTGTTCCTCGGCATCAAGCCGGCCTACGCGTGGCTGCTGCGCAGGCGCGCGCCCGACGGCGAGCCCTCGATCACCGAGATGGCTTCGCTCATGATCGGCCTCTTGGCCTGCGCGCTCGCGACCGAATGGCTGCACCTGCATGCGGTGTTCGGCGCTTTCCTGTTCGGTGCCTGCCTGCCGCGCGACGACCGCCTGCTGCGCTCGCTCACCGAGCGCATCGAGCCGATCTCGATCGTGGTGCTGATGCCGCTGTTCTTCGCGCTCGCGGGGCTCGGCACCACGGCCGATGCGTTCTCGGGTGCGAGCGTCGGCGCCATGCTGCTGATCGTCGCGGTCGCCACCATCGGCAAGCTCGCGGGCGGTGCCATCGGCGCGCGCATGGCCGGCTATGGCTGGCGCGACAGCCTGGCCACCGGTTCGCTGATGAATGCGCGCGGGCTGATGGAGCTCATCGTGATGAAGATCGGGCTGGACGCCGGCCTGATCGGCCCCGAGCTCTTCACCATGCTGCTGGTGATGGCGCTCGCCACCACCGCGATGACGGGTCCGCTGATCAACCTGGTGATGGGTCGTGCGAAGCCGGCGGCCGCTGCGACGGCGGCTGCCGCTGCTGCTGCGGTTCAGGAGCGGTCTTCGAGCACGTAGCCCTGGCCGCGCACGGTGTGCAGCAGCTTGCGCGCGAACGGCTCGTCGACCTTGCTGCGCAGCCTGCGGATGGCGACCTCGATCGCGTTGGTGGTGTCGCTGTCGAGCTTGCCGTCCCAGACCTGCTCGGCCAGGTGTGCGCGTGACAGCACTTGCCCCCGGGCGCGCAGCAGCACCGCGAGCAGCGCGAATTCCTGGCCGGTCAGATCGATGCGCGCTCGGCTGCGTGTGCAGGTGCGGCTGGCTTCGTCAAGTTCCAGGTCCGCGAGTTGGAGCACCTCGGCCACCGGCATCTGCCCGCCGCGCTGAAGCAGCGCCTGCACGCAGGCGAGAAGTTCGGCATCGGCGAAGGGCTTCACGAGGTAGTCGTCGGCCCCGAATTGCAGGCCCAGGACGCGGTCTTGGACACGGTCGCGCTCTGTCAGCACCAGCACCGGCACGTTGCTGCGCTTGCGTATGGCGCGCAGCATCGAAACACCCTCCACTGCCAGCGGCGGCATGTCCAGCAGGATCAGCGCGTGGCGCCCACCAGTTGCGACGGCGCGGCCCTCGACGTCGTAGCGTGCCATCTCGACTGTGTGTCCGTTCTCTTCCAGCGCGTTCTTCAGCGATTTGCCACGTTGGGCGCCGCTCTCAATGACCATGATCCGCATCGAAAGATCGTAGCCCATGGCCGCGCAACGCGGACGGCGCATCGGGTGCGAAGAAGGACGGGATGCTTACGCGTCCAGCAGGGCGGCCGCGCTGCGTTCGCCTGCGGCTGAAGGCGCTGGGCGTATCGAGAGAAGCGCCGGCGAATGGCTGGCAGATTAAATAATATTCAATTCCATGCCAAATTTGACAATTAATATGGTTTTGATTTGATGCATGAATAAGGTTATTTTACTTAAATCTTGGGTCATCTCTTTTCAATATTGCTATTTGTATTGGCATACACTGGCAAGCGACGGACGTCGAGGCGCACAAGGGAAGACATGAAATCGAGTAATGAAATAATACCCATCAATTCGATACTTCATAAAAGACAAAAAAGCTCTCAGGGGGCTCAAGTTCGGGAGGCAGTTCTTCAGCGGGAAATTGCCTATCTGCTTCAGGAGCATGAAATCTTTCGTGCCCAGGTGGAAGCACTCGGTGACGCGGTCGAGGCGGAAAAAGCCAGGTATCGAAGTTTGCTGCACGAGGTTGCTTACCGCGAGCACGTCATCTCCGTCATCTATGCATCGCGATCCTGGCAAAGCACCCGGCTGTTGCGGCGTGTCGCGAACATTGTCAGAAAATGCATGGGCAAGCGCGTCGGCGATCCGCCAAGCTTCACACCGATCGGCCAAGCGTCGAGCGACATCCCGGCGCAGCTACTGACCCGCGATGCGAACTCACCACTGGCACGGTCAAGATCCAGGGTGCACCGAAGAATTCTGGTCGCCTCGGATTTTCTGCCGTTGCACGACCAGCAATCCGGCGGGCTCCGTCTGAAAACGTTGATTGGTCTGATGGGTGAGGCCGGCTGGTCGGTGACCTTCGCGTCGATGGCAGAGATTACCGATTTGCCGGGCATCCTTGGAACGCATGAGGGGCGCCAACGCTACGAAAATGTGCTCAGCGGCGTTGGCGTGGACAGGTTTCTTTACGGCGCCCAGGAGATCGATGCCTATCTGGCCGAGATGGGGCGTGATCTCGACTGGGCCTTTCTTTCCTTCCCGGCGACGGCCGAGCAACTGATGCCGCTGGTTCGCAGTCGCTGCCCATTGGCACGCATCGCTTACGACATGGTGGACTTCCACGGTCTTCGCATGGCACGCGAAGCGGCTCTGCTGGGCGACACCGACCTGCTCCGGCGGGCCGACCATCAGCGCGATATCGAACTGGCGTGCGCAAAGGCGGCTGACGTGACCTTGGCCATCAATGAAGAAGAGAAGGGCACGTTGCTCTCGATGGTGCCTCAGGCGGTTGTGGAGGTCATTCCCAACGTGTTCGAAATGCCTTCAGGCGCCGCGCCGCCCGTCGATGGGCGCGACGGCTTGCTGTTTGTTGGGGGCTTTTGGCACAAGCCCAATGGGGATGCGATCTGCTGGTTCGTCGAAAAGATATGGCCGTTGATTCGCCGCGAAAAGCCCGGCGCCGTTCTGCGCATCGTGGGAAGCAACCCGACCGATGAGGTGCTGGCGCTGGGGGCGCAACCGGGAATCGAGGTGCTCGGCTTCGTTCCCGACCTTGCCCCCCTCATCGACAGGAGTCGCGTCTCGGTTGCGCCGTTGCGGTATGGAGCGGGCTCGAAGGGGAAGGTCGGACAGGCTCTTGCACACGGGCTGCCTGTGGTCGCCACGCAGGTTGGTGCAGAAGGCATGTTCCTGCAGGACGGTGTTCACGCGCTCGTAGCTGACGACGAGCAGGCATTGGCGGCCCACGTGGTTCGGCTGCTCACGGACAACGCACTGTGGACCCGGCTCTCGATCAACGGACGCAGGCACATGCAGAGTTCATTCTCGACCGAGGTGGTGAAGAGACAATTGCTGGAGGCGCTCGATGGCTAAGGTTCTCGTGGCCGGTGTCTACATGGCGGCCAAGCCGAATTCCGCAGCGCACGTCATCCACGAACTGGCCGGCAGCACCGACCACCAAGTCTCCCAGCGGTGGATCGCGTTGGCACCGGGGGGAAAAGGCAGCTTCGACCTGCCGTGCACGTGGAAGGTAGTGACAGAAGTCACCCCGAAGTTTTCACTTCTGGATGAGCTGACCGAAGACGCGGTCGACTTTGATTGGGTGCTGCTTTGCGATGATGACATCGAGCTCGGCCCTGGCTTCCTGGACTCGCTGATCCATCTGTCGGACAAGCACGATTTTGCGGTCTCCCAGCCAGCCAGGACCTCTGACAGCTTCATCGATCACCCCATTGTCCAGGTGATTCCCGGCATTGCCGCGAGACAGACCCGCTTCGTCGAGATCGGTCCCGTGGTTTGTCTTCGCAAGGACGCATGCCAATTGCTCCTTCCGTTCGGTACGGAGGCTGGAATGGGTTGGGGGCTTGACTTCGTCTGGCCCGTCGAGCTGGAAAAGCATGGCTTGCGCATGGGCATCGTGGACGCGGCGCCGGTTGCGCATCGGCTCCGGGCGCAAGCCGTTTCCTACAACTGCTTGGCAGCGCACCTGAGCATGGCGGATCTGCTGGCGCGGAACGTTCACCTTGCGAGGGACGATGCCTTCACCGTGATTGAAGCCTATCCATGACAGTCGAAATCAGTGCACTCCTGACAACCCGCAACCGGGCGCACCTGCTGCCGATGGTCCTGGCGGCCCTGGAGCGCCAGACGATCGACTCGCATCGCTTCGAGGTGATTGCCATTGATGACGGCTCGACCGATGCGACGCCTGCCGTATTGGCCTCATGGAACGACCGACTGCCGATGCGCATCGTGCGACTCAATCACGCCGGGCTCTCGGCAGCCAAAAATCTTGGCGTGTTCATGGCGCGGGCCCCCGTGGTGGTTTTTCTGGATGACGACGATGTTGCCGATCCGGAGCTTCTGGCCGCGCACCTGTCTGCGCACATCGCGAACCCGGACCGCGCCATCGCCATACTGGGCAAGACGCAATTGGCGCCGGAAGTGGCGAGCTCACCGCTGATGCACTACGTGACCGAGGTGGGTTGTCAGCTGTTCAGCTATGGGTGGATGAAGCCAGGGCAGTTGCTAAGCCACCGGGAGTTCTGGGGAGGACGCAGTTCGTGCAAGCGCGAGTTGCTGGTCAGGAACGGTGTGTTCCGGCCTGAATTCCGCTTCGGCTGCGAAGACATCGAACTTGGATGGCGGCTGGCCGGGCAGGGGCTGCGCGTGATCTATGAGCCCCGAGCGCTGACGACAATGATTCGTGCGATCGATTTCGACCAGTTCTGCGAACGCTCGTACCGCCAGGGGCTGTCGCAGCGTGTGTTTGCCAGCTTTCACGATGACCCTGCTGTGCGCGCCTACTGCGAGATCGATGTGGCATTGAAAGCGTGGGGTAATGAGCGTACCAGGTACACCGCGCATCTGCGCTGGACACGCCAACTCGAGCATCTGATGGCAACGCGCACAGAGGGTGGAATGCCGACCCAGCCAGTGCTGAGAGAAACGCTGGACCGCGCCTACGGGGAGGCATTCTTCCTGTCCCGTGCCAAGGGCATTGCCGACATGGAGCGGCGAATGCGCTATCGCCAGCCGGCTCGACCGTCGACGGGCCGTCGGTCACTGTTCGAGTTCGGGCTATCGAACGAATCGGCGCCGGCTTGAGCTGCTCGCTCCTGGTTGCGGTGGCTCGTCCCCTGCCGAGGCATCCTGGATCTATTTCTTGAAGAATCTCCGAGAAACTTCCCAGGCCTTGGCAACGCTTCGCCGCGATGTCCAGGCGTACCTCGAACAGTTCCGCGGAAAGCGCGTGCTGTTCTTGCCGAACCCCGGGAACGGCGGGGACTCTCTGATATCTGCAGCAACGATGCAGGCTTTCGCGCGTGCGGGCGTCGATTGCACGGTCATCGAGGTCGACGCTGAGGTGCAGGGCGAGATTGTCTTCCTGGGCGGGGGCGGCAACCTCATCCCTTTGTATGGCGATATTCGAACGGCCTTCCAGCGATTTCTCGGGCGGGCTCGGAAGCTCGTGCTGTTGCCGCACACCGTTCGGGGCAACGAGGAACTGCTCCGTGAGTTGGACGGCAACTGCATCTTGTTCGTTCGCGACCGGGAGAGCCTCCTGCACGTACAGCGGGTCAACTCCGCCGTCGATGTCCGCCTTGCGCATGACATGGCGTTCCACCTGGATGCGAAGGCCTTCCTCGAGGACCAGTCCCTCATCAGCCCCGGTTCGGCGCTGTTGCAAACCAAACTCGCAAGCGTTGGGCACTCCTTGGACGCCCTGCATGCATGGCCGAGCGTCGATATGTTGCGATTGGATCAGGAGTCCACCTCCGACGCCCCGGAGTCCGATGTCGACATCTCTGACCTGTTCATGCTGGGGGTCGGGCCGCATGAGGGTCCGCTGGCCGCCTGGTGCTTTCTAAGGTCGATCGCCGGCGCGCGCCATATCAATACCGATCGTCTTCATGTCGGGATCGGCAGTGCGCTGCTCGGGGTGCCATGCACTCTGCGCGACAACTCCTATGGCAAGAACGCCGCGGTGTTTCGGCAAAGTCTGCAGGGCTTTTCGAACCTCCGGTTCATCGCGCGGCGACCGGAAAAAGCATCGCATGCGCGGTCACTCGCGCGGGCCGATGAGCTGGCTGCGCAACTCGAGGCGAGGCAAGGTGAGCTCTCTCGCATGGCGGCGGCGCTCTCTGATGCGTATCTTGACAACAAGCGATTTCGTGCCGAGCTCGCAGAATGCGGGTGCCGAAGCAAAACGGCACGCGCAGCGCTCCTTGCCGCGGAGCGGAACATCGCCGCACTCGAACTGGAGCGCGAGCTGTCGCGACAGGTACACGCGGAGCTCCTTGCCCGATGCGAGACCTTGGTCTCTGCCATCGCCACCTTGCGCGCCCTGGTCGCGCGCAGCGATTCTGTGCAGGCTGAAGCCGCCCGACTCAGGGAGATGCACGGAAGGCTCGCTTTGGACCATGCCCGTCAGGACGAAGCGCTCAGCGCCGCAGTCAATGAGCTGGCCTCGCTGCGATCGAACCTGTTGGCGCAGGAAGAGCGCATCAGCGAACAGCTGGCGTCATGGTCGTGGTGGGTCACCCAGCCGCTGCGTTGGATTCGCCGCAAGCCATGAGCGCCGAGTGCAACAGCGAACGCCTCCGTCGGTGCCGACCCACTGGGTGTCAGCGCCCCGGCCGGACCGCCGACTTCGGCCGGAAGGCCTTGCAGACCGCGTCGTCGGTCTCGAGGTAGGGCCCGCCGATCAGGTCGATGCAGTAGGGCACGGCCGCGAAGATGCCGGGCACGGCCTGCGTGCCGTCGGGGTTCTTCAGCCCCTCGAGCGTCTCGGCGATCGATTTCGGCTGGCCGGGCAGGTTGATGATCAGGCTCTGGTCGCGGATCACCGCCACCTGGCGCGAGAGGATCGCGGTCGGCACGAAGCGCAGGCTGATTTGGCGCATCTGCTCGCCGAAGCCCGGCATTTCCTTGTGCGCGACGGCGAGCGTGGCCTCGGGCGTCACGTCGCGCGGCGCGGGGCCGGTGCCGCCGGTGGTGAGCACCAGCGCGCAGCCGGCATCGACCAGTTCAACCAGCGTGGCGCTGATGAGCGCCGCCTCGTCGGGGATCAGCCGGGCCTCGAAGGTGACGGGGTTCTTCAGCGCCCGGCCGAGCCAGTCCTTCAGCGCGGGCAGCCCCTTGTCTTCGTAGGTGCCGCTCGAGGCGCGGTCGCTGACCGAGACGATGCCGATGCGAACGGGGTCGAGTGCGTTCATGGTTTTGCTCCTTCCCCTTCCGGGGGAAGGTTGGGATGGGGACGCGCAGAGCGCCCGGTGCATGCGCCGCGTGCCCCCACCCCGGCCCTCCCCCGGAAGGGGAGGGAGAAAAACAATGCGTTCATGCGTCTTCCTCCCGGTCTTGCGCGGCCGCTGCCGCGGCGTGGTCGTCACCGCCATGCACCGCGAGCTGCGCGCGCACCAGCTGGAAGATCTCGCGGTAGGCCTTGCCCTGGCGCGGCGCTTCGCCGGGCGGGCCGGCCTTCAGGTCTTTGCGTGCCTGGCGCACCAGCGCACGCAACTGCTGCGAATCGGTGGCCGGGTGGGTTTCGATCCAGCCGCCCAGCGCGTCGTCGTCGGCAATGAGCCGATCGCGCCAGCGCTCGGCCTCGTGCAGCGCGGCCGCCTCGGCCGCGGGCACGCTGTTCTGCTCCTGCAAGGCCGAGCGGACCGCCTCGAGCACCTCGGGTTCGAGGCCGCGCATCAGCTTGCCGATGAACTGCATCTGCCGCCGCTTGCCTTCGAAGTTGGTGATGCGCTTGGCATCGGCGATCGCGTCGACCAGCTTGTCGCCCAGCGGCAGCGCGTCGAACAGCCCGGCGCGCAGGCCGAGCAGCTCTTCGCCGAGCTTCTGGAGTTCGGCGCTTTCGCGCTTGAGATCGGTTCGGCTCGCCTCGTCGGTGCCCTTGAGCTCGCGCTTGAGCTCCAGGTCGAGTTCGCTGCCCTCGGCGACGAACTGGCCGCGGACGAAATAGCCTTTTTTGGGTTTGCGGGACATGGGGTGGATTCTGGGCCGCGCCGGGCGGCGCTGCAACGCGCCTTGCAAAGGCGAGGGAAACGGAGGAATGGGGTGCGCAAGTATCATAGCCATCACATGACGACATCTTCTTCGCGCGCCGATTCCGGCTTCGCCTACAGCCGCTCCTTCTTCGAAAACCTGGTCGACACGGCCCTGGCGCATGCCAGGAAGCTCGGTGCGACCGACGCCGGCGCCGAGGCGTCCGAAGGCTGCGGCCTCAGCGTCTCGGTCCGCAAGGGCGAACTCGAGAACGTCGAGCGCAACCGCGACAAGTCGCTCGGCATCACGGTCTACGTGGGGCATCGCCGCGGCAATGCCAGCACGTCCGACTTCTCCGAGGCGGCCATCGCCCAGACCGTGCAGGCGGCCTACGACATCGCACGCTTCACGGCCGAAGACCCGGTCAGCGGCCTTCCCGACGAGGACGACATCGCCAAGGTGCATCCCGAACTCGACCTGTTCCATCCGTGGGAAGTGACCAGCGAGGAGGCCGCGCGGCTGGCGCTCGAATGCGAGGAGGCCGCGCTGTCGACCGACAGGCGCATCACCAACAGCGAGGGCGCGGGCGTCTCGGCGCAGCAGAGCCATTTCTTCAGTGCGCACACCCATGGCTTTCGCGGCGGCTATGCGAGTTCGCGGCATTCGATCTCGGTAGCGCCGATCGCGGGCAAGGGCGACGGCATGCAGCGCGACGCCTGGTACAGCTCGATGCGCTCGGCCGCGGAGCTCGCGAGCCCGCAGTCGGTGGGCCGCTATGCCGCCGAGCGGGCGCTGAGCCGCCTGAAGGCGCGCAAGATCAAGACCGTCGAATGCCCGGTGCTGTTTGAGTCGCCGCTCGCCGTGGGGCTGCTGGGCGGCCTGGTGCAGGCCGTCAGCGGCGGCGCGCTGTACCGCAAGAGCAGCTTCCTGCTCGATTCGCTCGGCAAGCCGGTGCTGCCCAAGCACGTGGACATTGCCGAAGACCCGCACATCCTGCGCGGCAAGGGCAGCTCGCCGTTCGACGACGAAGGCGTGGTGACGCGCGCGCGCAAGGTGGTCGACGCGGGCCGGCTCGAAGGCTATTTCCTCTCGACCTACTCGGCGCGCAAGCTCGGCATGAAGACCACCGGCAATGCCGGCGGCTCGCACAACCTGACGCTCAGCTCGCGCCTCACGCGGGCCGGCGACGACCTCGACGCCATGCTCGCCAAGCTCGGCACGGGCCTGTTCGTGATCGAGCTCATGGGCCAGGGCGTGAACTACGTGACCGGCGACTACTCGCGTGGCGCGAGCGGCTTCTGGGTCGAGAAGGGCCGCATCGCCTTTCCGGTGCAGGAGATCACGATCGCCGGCAACCTGCGTGACATGCTGATGGGCATCGAGGCCATCGGGGCCGACGCCTACACCTTCGGCGCCAAGACCACGGGCTCGATCCTGGTCAACCGCATGAAGGTGGCCGGCAGCTGACTGAGACGCTGCGAGCGCAAGGGGAAACGCGGGGGAGCGAATGCTTGCGCCCCGGCTAAAGTGGGCCGGTTTTTCCGACCGGAGCCACTGCCTCGATGTCCCTGCCGTTTCGCAATGTCGTCCTCACCGGCGCCTGTGGGGGACTCGGCCAGGCACTGGCCCGTGAACTGATCGGCGGTGGCGCGCGGGTGGCGCTGGTCGGCCTCGATGCCGCAAGGCTCGATGCACTCGTGGCGCTGGCGCCCGAGCGCTGTGTGGCTTACAGGCCCGACGTGTCGGACGCGCCCGCGATGCAGGCGATGGCGGCCGACTGGATGGCTCGCGGCGGCGTGCCCGATCTCGTGATCGCCAATGCCGGCGTCGCGGGCGGCTTCGACACCGCCGAGGCCGCGGACATCGCCGTGCTGCGCCGCATGCTCGAGATCAACCTGCTCGGCGCCGCCATCACCTTCCATCCTTTTGTGGCCGCCCTGCGTGCGCAGCGGCGCGGCGCGCTGGTCGGCGTTGCCAGCATCGCGGGCTGGCGCGGCATGCCCGGCAACGGCGCCTATTGCGCGAGCAAGGCGGGCCTGATCCGCTACCTCGAAAGCCTGCGCGCCGAACTGCGCGGCACCGGCGTCACGGTGCACACCGTGAGCCCCGGCTACATCCGTACGGCGCTCACCGCTGGCAACCGCTTCGCGATGCCGGGCCTGCTCGACGCCGACGTCGCCGCGCAGCAGTTGCTTGCGGGCGTGCGCGCGGGGCGCGAACGCATCGTGCTGCCAAGGCGCATCGGCTGGCTCTCGTCGCTGCTGAACCTGCTGCCCGACAGGCTGCAAGACCGGGTGCTGCTCGCGCAGCCGCGCAAGCCGCGTGTCGGCGAATCCGGCGCCACCGCCATTCCGGGCCTGGGCGAGCCGAAACCACCCGCCAACTAGCCGATGCCCGACGACATCCCCACCCACGAGAAAATCGCGCTGATCGGCGCCGGCCCGTCGGGCCTGGCGGCGGCGCGCAACCTGCAGAAGCACGGTGTACCGTTCCAGGGCTTCGAGGCGCACACCGACGTGGGCGGCCTCTGGGACATCGACAACCCGCGCTCCACCGTCTACGAATCGGCGCACCTGATCTCGAGCAAGACGACCACCGAGTTCGCGGAGTTTCCGATGGCCGAGACGGTGGCCGACTATCCGAGCCACCGCGAGCTGCGCCGCTACTTCAGCGACTTCGCCGACCATTTCGGCCTGCGGCCGCACTTCCGCTTCGGCACGCGCGTGGTCCGGGTCGCGCCGGTGAGCGCCGCGCCCGACACGCGCTGGCGCGTGAGCGTCGATGCCGGCGACGGACGCAGCGAGACCGCCGAATACAGGGGCGTGGTCATTGCCAACGGCACGCTCGCCGAGCCCAGGCGCCCGCAGTTCGAGGGCCGCTTCGACGGGGAGCTGCTGCACACCAGCGACTACAAGCACCCGCGCATCTTCCAGGGCAAGCGCGTGCTGATCGTCGGCGCGGGCAACTCGGGCTGCGACATCGCGGTCGATGCGGTGCACCATGCCGCGAGCGTCGACATCTCGGTGCGGCGCGGCTACTACTT
Organism: Variovorax sp. Soil_C_39; assembly: GCF_057656815.1. Classification (NCBI taxonomy): domain Bacteria; kingdom Pseudomonadati; phylum Pseudomonadota; class Betaproteobacteria; order Burkholderiales; family Comamonadaceae; genus Variovorax; species Variovorax sp. Soil_C_39. The sequence goes on along the minus strand of NZ_JBDGJQ010000001.1, from coordinate 257,284 downwards.
CGTGCCCAAGTACGTGTTCGGAAAGCCCGCCGACACGCTCGGCGGCAAGCGCCCGCTGCCGCCATGGCTCAAGCAGAAGATCGATGCGACCGTGCTCAAGTGGTTCACGGGCGACCCGGTGCGCTTCGGCTTCCCCAAGCCCGACTACAAGATGTACGAGTCGCACCCGATCGTGAACTCGCTGATCCTCTACCACGCGGGCCACGGCGACATCGGTGTGCGGGCCGACGTGGCGCGGCTCGACGGACGCACCGTGCATTTCAAGGATGGCAGCGCGCGCGACTACGACCTGGTGCTGGCCGCCACCGGCTATGCGCTGCACTACCCGTTCATCGACCGCGAACTGCTCGACTGGCAGGGCATGGCGCCGCGGCTCCACCTGAACATCTTCTCGCCGCGCTTCGAGACCCTCGCGGTGCTCGGCATGATCGAGGCGAGCGGCATCGGCTGGCAGGGGCGCTACGAGCAGGCCGAACTGGTGGCGCGCTACCTTCGCGCCGCCGCCGCGGGCGCACCTGCGGCCGCAGCGCTGCGCCGGGCGGTGCAGGGCCCGCCGCCGGACCTGTCGGGCGGTTTCAAGTACCTGCAGCTCGAGCGCATGGCGTATTACGTGCACAAGGACACCTACCGCGCAGCGGTGCGCAGCGCGTCTGCGGCGCTGGCCGATCCATCCTGAGCGAGATCGCCCCTATGCTCCCCGTCGACGAAATCAGGCTCAACTTCAATCCCGCGTCGCTGGTGGCGCTCAACGTGGTGCTGGGCTTCCTGATGTTCGGCATTGCGCTGGACACGCGCATCGACGACTTCCGCCGCGTGGCGCGCATGCCGGGCGCCATGGCGGTGGGCATCGGGGCGCAGTTCATCGTGTTGCCGGCCGTGACCTTCGCGCTCACGCTCGCCCTGAGCCCGGGGCCGAGCGTCGCGCTGGGCATGATCCTGGTGGCCTGCTGTCCGCCGGGCAACATCTCGCAGATCCTCACCCATCGCGCGGGCGGCAACGTGGCGCTGTCGGTGTCGATGACGGCCATTTCCAATGCGCTCTCCATCGTGCTGATGCCGCTGAACTTCGCGTTCTGGGGCGGGCTGCATCCGACCGCGTCGGCGCTGCTCAAGTCGATTGCGCTCGATCCGCTCGACATGCTGGGCCATATCGTGATGATCATCGGCATCCCGTTCGTGCTGGGGGTTGCCTGCGCGCACCGGCTGCCGCGGCTCACCGCGCGCATCAAGAAGCCCGCGCGCATCCTGAGCTTCGCGGCGCTGGTGGCGTTCATCATCGGCGCGATCGCGGGCAACTGGCGCTACTTCCTCGACTACGTGGGCCTGGTGCTCGTGGCCGTGGTGATCCACGATGCGCTCGCCTTCGGCACCGGCTATCTCTGTGCGCGCCTCTCGGGCCTGGCCGACTACGACCGCCGCGCCGTGGCCATCGAGGTGGGCATTCGCAACGCGGGGCTCGGGCTGGTGCTGATCTTCAGCTTCTTCGGCGGCCTCGGCGGCATGGCCGTGGTAGCCGGCGTGTGGGGCTTCTGGGACATCATCGCGGGCCTGGCGCTCGCGAGCTGGTGGGGGCGCAGGCCCGCGCGGCCATGAGCTCGGCAAGCGGCGTGAGTGGCGTGACGGCGCGGCGCGTGCTCGTCACGGGCGCCGACGGGTTCCTGGGGCGCGGTGTCGTGTCCGCGCTGTCGGCGCAGGCGCTCGACGAGATCGTGGCGCTCGACGTGCGCGACGTGCCTCGTGAACGGCGGCTGCCTGGTGTGGTCTATCGCCGGCAGGACGTGCGCGAGAGCGGCATCGCCGAGACCATCGCAGAGTACGCCATCGACACCGTGGTGCACCTGGCATCGATCGTCACGCCTGGCCTGGGCTCGAACCGCGCCTTCGAACATTCGGTGGACGTGGGCGGCACGCGCAACGTGCTCGAGGCCTGCATGGCCGCGGGCGTTCGGCACCTCGTGGTGTCGTCGAGCGGTGCTGCCTACGGCTACCACGCCGACAACCCGGCGTGGATCACCGAGGAGCAGCCGCTGCGTGGCAACGTGGTCTTCGCCTATGCCGACCACAAGCGGCAGGTCGAGGAGATGCTCGCCGAACATCGCGCGCGGCATCCCGCGCTGGCGCAGACGGTGCTGCGCATCGGCACCATCCTCGGCGAAGGCGTCGACAACCAGATCACCGCCCTGTTCGAGAAGAAGCGGCTCATCGCCATCCGCGGCAGCGCAAGCCCGTTCGTCTTCGTGTGGGACGAGGACGTGACCGGCGCCATCGCGCACGCACTGGCTGGCGCGCCGCCCGGCTGCTACAACCTCGCCGGCGACGGCGCGCTCACCCTCCACGAGATCGCGGCGCGCCTGGGCAAGAAGACCGTCGACTGGCCCGCAGGCGTGCTCAAGGCGGCGCTGGCGGTCGGCTCCGCGCTCGGCGTGAGCCGCTACGGGCCGGAGCAGCTCGACTTTCTGCGCTACCGCCCCGTGCTGCTGAACACCGCATTGAAAGCGCGCTTCGGCTACCTGCCGCGCAAGACCAGCAGCGAAGCCTTCGATGCGTTCGTCGCGGCGCGCGCGCGGCAGGGGCGGCCGGTCACCTTGCGCTAGCCTCCGGCGCAGGCGCCACCAGGTGCTCGAGCATGCGCCGCGCATTGAGCGGCAGTTCATGCGACGAGCGCACGCACGCCATCAGCGTGCGCTCGGCCCACGGATCGCCGAGTGCGGCCAGCGCGATCTTCATCGAGCGGGCGCAGCGCTCGGCTGCGGTCTGCGGCACGATGCCCACGCCGATGCCATGCGACACCATCCGGCACACCGCCTCGAAGTTGCCCACGCGCACGCGGTAGGCGAGATGGCGGCCGAGCGCACGCGCGTGCTGCGTCAGCAGCTGCTGCAGCGCGCTGTCGGCAGGCAGGCCGACGAATTCGCTGTCGACCGCTTCGGCCAGCATCACGCGGCGGCGCCGGGCCAGTGCATGGCCGCGCGGCAGCACCAGCACGAGGTCGTCGCGGCGGAACGGATGGCATTCGAGGCCCTCGGTGTCGACGGCGTCCGAGACGATGCCGATATCGCAGCGCCCGCCGCGCAGCGCGTCGGCGGTCTCGGGGCTCGGGCGCTCCTCGAGGTCGACCGAAATGCGCGGATGCTGGATGAGAAAGCGGCTCAGCACCTCCGGCAGGTGCTCGGTCAGCGCCGAGGTGCCGCACATGAAGCGCACGTGCCCCTTGAGGCCCTGGCCGTACTCGCCGAGTTCGCCGCGCAGCCGCTCCATCTGCTGCAGCACGACGCGCGCATGGTGCGCGAGCGTGCGGCCGGCCTCGGTGGGGCGCACACCCTGCGCATGGCGCGTGAGCAGCGGGCTGCCGAGCGCGTCTTCCATGCCGCGCACGCGCTGGCTGGCCGAGGCGAGCGTCATGTGCGAGCGCGCCGCGCCGGCCGTGAGGCTGCCGGCCTCCACCACATGGAGAAAGAGCCGCAGGTCGGTGAGATCGAATCGCATGGTGGGGCGCAAGGTAGCACGGGTGCCTCAGTTTCTGCCTGAGGCCGGCTGCGCGAGCGCCGCATTCCCATGCGCCGTGCGCGCCGGCAGACTCCACCGCCATGACGACGATCCCGAATGAACTGGCAGGCCATGGGTGGGCGGCCGCCGCGGTCTTTTTGCTGGCCGGCGTGGTCAAGGGCGTGATCGGGCTCGGCCTGCCGACGGTGTCGATGGCGCTGCTTGCGCTCTGGATGCCGCCGGTGCGCGCGGCGGCGCTGCTGATCGCGCCGTCGTTGGTCACCAATCTCTGGCAGCTCGGTCCGCGCACCACCTTCTGGCCGGTGCTGCGCCGCATCGGCGGCCTGCAGGCGGGCATCGTGGCGGGCAGCCTGGGCGGCGCGCTGTGGCTCGGCGTGCCCGCGGGCACCTGGGCCTCGGTGGCGCTCGGGGTGGCACTGGTCGCGTATGGCCTGTGGGGCCTGGCGGGCCGGCAGCTGCACGTGCCGGCGGCGCACGAGCGCTGGCTCGGACCTGTCGTGGGGGCGGCGACGGGGCTGGTGACGGCGGCGACCGGCGTGTTCGTGGTGCCGGCCGTGCCCTACCTGCAGGCGCTGGGCCTGCAGCGGGATGCGCTGATCCAGGCGATGGGCATCTCGTTCACCACCTCGACCGTGGTGCTCGCGATCGGGCTCGCGGGCAACGGGGGCTATCCGGTGGCGGCGGCGGGCGGCTCACTCGCGATGCTGGTGCCGGCCCTGGGCGGCATGGCGCTCGGCACCTGGGTGCGCAAGCGGCTGCCGGTGGTGGTGTTCCGGCGCGGCTTCCTCGGCGGGCTGGCGCTGCTGGGCTTCTACATGGTGGTCCGCGCGCTGGCCTGACGCGCGGCATGCGTCAGGCGGTGGTCAGGGCCGCGCGGACGCGCTCGATGGTCTGTCGGTAGGGTGGCGTGAAGTGGTCGATGTCGTCGCTGGCCGCCAGCCAGCTGAAGGCGAAGACGAGGCCGTCTTCCTCGGGGCTGCCCATCGCCACATGGTCGAAGGTTTCGGGCAGCGGGCCGTCGGCGCGCATCAGGAACAGGTGCCAGAGCTGCGCGTGGCGCAGCGTGTTTCCCTCGATGCCGGCCTCGCAGTCGCGCTGCAGCGTGCCGAGCGGCTCCAGGGCGCCGAGATGGTCGATGCCCGATTCCTCGAGCAGTTCGCGCCGCGCGGCAATCTCGGGCGATTCGCCGGGCTCGATGGTGCCCTTGGGCAGCTGCATGTTGCCGTCGCCGGGGTGGCGGAACACCAGCAGCCGCCCACCGGCGTCCACCAGGCAGGCGCAGGCCTTCAGCACGACCTTGTCCGAGTCGGCGCAGCTGCCGTGCATGCTCAGGCGCCCGCGAGGGCGGCCTTGACCGCCGCGCTCACCTGGCCCATGTCGGCCTTGCCGGCGAGGCGGGTCTTGACCGCGCCCATCACCTTGCCCATGTCGCCCGGGCCCTTGGCGCCCAGCTCGGCCACGATGGCCTTCACTTCGGCGGCCACTTCGTCGGCGCTCATGCGTTGCGGCAGGTAGACCTCGAGCACCTTGATCTCGGCGGCTTCCTTGTCGGCCAGGTCAGTGCGTCCGCCGGTGGTGAACGCGGCGATCGAGTCCTTACGCTGCTTGACCATCTTGTCGACGATGGCGACGACCATGGCGTCGTCGAGCTCGACGCGCTCGTCGACTTCCTTCTGCTTCAGCGCCGACAGCAGCAGGCGGATGGTGCCGAGGCGCTCCGAATCCTTGGCGCGCATCGCGGTCTTCATGTCTTCGGTGATCTGTTCCTTGAGCGTCATGCGAGAGATCCTTTGGCAAAAAAACAAAAGCCGCGGCAGGTTTCCCTGGCGCGGCTGCGGCAACTGTGCGTTGGCGGTGACGGTGTCGCTGGCCAACGGTCCGGGTTGCCCCGGCGTTGCTTAGAACAGCTTCTTGGGCAGCTGCATGCTGCGCACGCGCTTGTAGTGGCGCTTGACTGCCGCTGCCTTCTTGCGCTTGCGCTCGGCCGTCGGCTTCTCGTAGAACTCGCGGGCACGCAGGTCGGTCAGCAGGCCGAGCTTTTCGATGGTGCGCTTGAAGCGGCGCAGGGCGACGTCGAAAGGCTCGTTTTCTTTAACGCGGATGGTGGTCATTGATGAATCGTTGAACTGAATTTGGCCTGGGGAGATCGAGGCCCCGGGCCGGGGTTCCTCAACTGAAAGTATGTGCGGCCGTTGAGGGAAGGCCAAAGTTAGCCCGCGATTATAACGCGGTTGCGCACGCATGTGCACTCGCCCAGGCCCACTGGAAGTTGTACCCGCCCAACCAGCCCGTCACATCGACCACTTCGCCGATGAAATAGAGCCCAGGCTGCGTCGATTCCATGGTCTGGGACGAGAGATCCCGGGTGTCGACCCCGCCGGCCGTGACCTCGGCCTTCTTGTAGCCCTCGGTGCCGCTCGGAACGATCTGCCAGCGCGCGATGCGCTCGGCCAGCGTGGCCAGCGCCTTGTCGGCGGCTTCGTTGACTGGGCGCTGCAGGGCAGGGTCCTGGCCGACCCAGGCGTCTGCCAGCCGCGATGGCACCAGCGCGGCCAGTTCGTTGGCGATGCGCTTCTTCGAGGACCGGCGCTTGGCCTCGCCCAGCGCCTCGGCCACGTCCACGCCGGGCGCGAAATCGAACGTGAGCGGGGCACCCGGCTTCCAGTAGCTCGAGATCTGCAGCACCGCCGGGCCCGACAGGCCGCGGTGGGTGAACAGCAGGTCTTCGAGGAAGGCGATCTTTTCCTTCTTCGTCCCGGTTTCGATGCGCACCGGCAGCGCCAGCCCCGCCAGTTCGGCATAAGGCGCCCAGGCGTCGCCGCCGAAGGTCAGCGGCACCAGCGCCGGGCGCGGGGTGACCACGCGCAGCCCGAACTGTGCCGCCAGCCGGTAGCCGAAGTCGCTCGCGCCGATCTGCGGAATCGACAGGCCGCCGGTGGCGACCACCAGCCGGGGCGTCTCGATCGGCCCCTTGCTGCTATCGATCCGGTAGCAGCCCGGCGCGGCGGGGTCGTCGCTGGCGGGCGTGAACCCGATGTTCCCGAGCTTGCACGGCTGCCAGCGCGTGACCTGGCCTGCCTCGCACTCCGCAAGCAGCATGTCGACGATCTGCTGCGACGAGCCGTCGCAGAACAGCTGCCCCTTGTGCTTCTCGTGGAAGGCGATGCCGTGCTTCTGCACCAGCTCGATGAACTGCTGCGGTGCATAGCGCGACAGTGCCGAGCGGCAGAAATTGGGGTTCTCGCCGATGAAGTGGCGCTGCGGCGCACGCACGTCGAGGTCGCGATTGGTGAAGTTGGCGCGGCCGCCGCCCGAGATGCGGATCTTCTCGCCGACTTTCTCGCTGTGGTCCACCAGCAGCACCTTCAGTCCGCGCTGGCCTGCAACGCCGGCGCAGAAGAGGCCGGCCGCACCGGCGCCGACCACCACGACATCGAATCGGGAAGGCGTGCTCAAACCGGTCAGGGCCCGTCGGCCGCCAGCAGCGGCGGCGGGTTGTACTTGAGGTGGCCCACGTAGCGCAGCGGCTGCGTGGCCGCGATGGAGGGCACGTCGCCCTCGCGCATGTGCAGCAGGTCGGCGGGGCTGACCCAGCGCGGATCGGCCTCGGTGACCGGCACGCCGGCCTGCCGATAGGCCTCGAGCACGAACTGCGAGCAGAAGAACTGGTCGTCGCGGCTCGCGCCCAACTGCACCATCGCCATGCCGCTGATGCAGTAGTGGCTCACGGCGGACGGGATCAGCGGCAGTTCGCAGAGCCTCCGGTTCAGCACGAAAGGCGCGTTCAGCAGCACGCCGGCGGTGTTGTAGCGCGTGCCCACCTGCGCATTGGCCCAGGTGCGGATCTTCTCGACGTCGGCCGCCTGCAGCCCCGGCACGCGGAACGCGACGACCATCTGTTCCTCGTCGATCACGTCGGCGAGCCGGCGCGCGCGCACGCCGCTGCCGACCGCCTCGGCAATCAGCCCGTCGCCGAGGTACAGCACCGCATGGCTCACGGGCGAGAAGGTGCCGAGCCGGATGCCGAACGAGTTGACCGTGGCGATGGAGGTCAGCAGGATGTCGCCGGCCTGCAATGCATCGGCCGCGACGAGTTCACCGCCGTTGCCCGGCGCGATGACCGAGCTCTGCACGCGCAGGCGCAGGCCGGCGTCCTTCGACGGCAGCTCGATGCGGCTGGCGCAGGCCGACAGCAGCAGCATCGCGGCGGCAGCCCCGGCGGCCGCGAGAAAGGCGCGCCGCATCATCCTTTCCACGTGAACGGGAACTTCAGCTGCCTGAAGAAGCCGTTGGGCACGTAGTCGCCGAGCACGCCGTACTTCTCGGGCCAGAGCTTGGTGCTCTTGACCGCGGTGCCGAACAGGTGGTCGAGGAAGGCGTAGTGCGCCGCGTAGTTCTTGTCGAGCGCTTCCACGTCCTGGCTGTGGTGCCAGTGGTGGAAGTTGGGCGTGACGATCACATAGCGCAGAGGGCCGAGCCGCACGCTCACGTTGCAGTGGTTGAACACCGCCTGGAAGCCCACCACGACGATGTAGGCGTCGATCACTTCCTTCGAGAAGCCGAGCACGTAGATCGGCGCGAGCACCAGCGTGCGCGTGATCAGCAGCTCGAGGATGTGCTGGCGCGAGCCGGCCATCCAGTCCATGCTCTTCACGCTGTGGTGCACCGCATGCAGGCGCCAGAGCACCGGCACCTCGTGGTAGGCGCGGTGCGTCCAGTACTGCACCAGGTCGGCCACCAAAACGATCAGCAGCAGCCCCGCCCAGAAGGGCAGGCCGCCGACCCAGCCGCGGATGCCGTCGTAGGCGGCCCAGCCGAAGAACTTGTGCACCATCAGGTTGGTGGCCAGCAGCACGAAGCCCACGATCATGTGGTTGACCACGAAATGGTGGAAGTCGGTCTGCCATTCGGCGCGGAACACCGGCTGGTCCTTGCGCAGCGCGAAGAGCTTCTCGATGAAGATGAAGATCAGCGCCGAACCCAGCAGGTCGAGGATGAACCAGTCGAGCCCGATGTACGGCGTGTTGTCCGCGAAGTCGTGCACCGGCACCTTGTGGCCGCCCAGCAACGCCGCCGCGACCACCAGCAGGAAGGCCGCCGACGAGAGCCAGCGCGAACGGTTGAAGATGATGTTGACGAGCGCCAGCCCGCCCGACACGACCAGGGCCACGAGCAGCACGATGCGCATCAGGTCCACGTCGTAGCTCTTGCGCAGCTCGGGCGTCGTGAGGTACTGCGGAAAGTGGAAGGCCAGCACGCCGAGAAAGCAGAGGATGCCGAGCGCGAGCGCAATGGTGCCCGTGACGAGACCGCGGCCGGGGCGCAGTTCGCCGTGGCTTTCGGTGAATTCGTTGAGTCTTTCGAGCATTTCCGCCCCAGTCGTGCTGTGTTTTTGTGGAGCGCGATTCTAGGCGGGCGTAGGAAAAATCTCACGCGCCCGGAGCGCGGGCGCGATGCGCAGCGCGGTTTCAGGTGCCGAAGCGGCCCGCGTCGGTACCCGCGGGCAGCACGGCGGCCGCCAGCCCCTGCAACACGTCGCCGACCACGATGACCGCCGGACTCGCGAGTCCGGCTTCGGCGATGCCGGCCTGCAGCCGGCCCAGCGTGGTGACGGTGTGGCGCTGCTGCGGCAGGCTCGCATGCTGCACCACCGCCACCGGCGTGTCGGCCGGCAGCCCGTGCAGCAGCTCGCGTTCGATGTGGGCCGCGCCCGCCACGCCCATGTAGATCACGAGCGTGAGCCGGGCGCTGTGCGCCGTGGCGGCGAGTGCGCGCCAGTCGGTGGCGTCTTCGTGCGCGCTGGCGCCGGTCTTGGCATGGCCGGTGACGAACACCACGCCCTGGGCATGGTCGCGGTGCGTCAGCGGCACGCCGAGTGAGGTCACGGCGGCCAGGCCCGCGGTGACACCGTTGACCACCGTGCATTCGATGCCCGCCGCGCGCAGGTGCTCGACCTCCTCGCCGCCGCGCCCGAAGATGAACGGGTCGCCGCCCTTGAGGCGGACCACCGTTTCGCCCTCCTGCACCGCGGTGACCATCAGGCGCTCGATGAAGGCCTGCGGCGTGCTCTTGCAGCCGCCGCGCTTGCCGACGTGCACGATGCGTGCGCCGGGCCGCGCATAGGCGGCGAGGATGCCCTCGTTCACGAGGTCGTCCACCAGCAGCACGGTCGCGGCCTGGATCGCCTTGATGGCCTTGAGCGTCAGCAGCTCGGGGTCGCCGGGACCGGCGCCCACCAGCGTGCAGCTTCCGGGGGCAGAGGAGGAACGGGAGGTGGTGGTCATGCGTGGGATGCCAGTTGGATGATGTGTCCGACCTGCGCGGCGATCGCGTCCGGCACGGGAAGTTCGCCCTGGAGGACCCGGCGCGTGTAGTCGGCCGTGGTCGCGACGTCGATTTCCTTCGGCAGGCCCGGCACCTCGCTCGCGGTGCCGCTGGCCTGCGCCTGCAGTTCGCTGCGCACGCCGCGCACGAAGCCGTCGATCTGCGCCGTGCGCCGTGGGTCGGACACTACTTCGCCCTCGAGACCGCGCGAGAGCAGGGCGGTGGTTCCCATGAGCTCGAAGGTCTCGCCCATGGTGCGCGCATATTCGGGATGGGTGTAGCTCGCCACGACCACGGCCGGGCCGGTGGTCGGCTGCATCAGCTTGACCACGCTGTGGCCCGGGTTGCGCAGGCCCACGACGCGGCGCACGTCGAGCAGCCGCTTGAGCGCGGGATTGAGCAGTTCGGTCGGTGCGAAGGCCACCTCGCCCGAAGGGATCGCGCGGACCGCCGGGAGCTCCGGCACGCCGAGCGCCTGCAGCACGTTCGACGCCAGCACGCGCGTGGTTTCGCTGGCGCTGCCGTGCACCAGCACCGGGAGGCCTTCGCGCGCGAGCAACAAGGCGAGCAGCGGCGTGAGCACCGGCAGCTTGCGCGCGCCGTTGTAGCTGGGCAGCACGACGAGCGGCCGCTCGCCGGCGGGCACATGCGCAAGCCGCGCGTGGGTGGCGTCGAGGAAACCGGCCATCTCCTCGGGCGTCTCGCCCTTGATGCGCATGGCCAGGCAGAAGCCGCCGATTTCGAGGTCGGTGACCGCGCCGTCCAGCACCTGGCCGAACAGGTCCGCGGCCTGCTCGCGCGAGAGCGGCCTGGCGCCGCGCGCGCCGCGGCCGATTTCCTTGATGTAGTGACTGATTCCCATGGGTGCGCCGATTGTCCTGCAATGCTTATGCCGGAATGCGGGTCGGCTTATGCCCCCGCGACCAGGTCGGCCGTGGACGTGGCGCGCACCATGCGCTGGAGCTCCGGGATGCACGAGCCGCAGTTTGTGCCGCATTTCAGTGCGCCTTGCAGCGCGGCGAGCCGCTCGCCGGGCGTGCCGCTGCAGCGGCCCAGTTCGGCCTGGATCGCCAGGTCGGTCACGTTGAAGCAGGTGCAGACGGGCTTGCCGCGCGACTGCAACGCCACCGGCGCGCGCGCGCCCGGCGACAGCAGCAGCCGGCCGTAGCTCTGCGCCGGCATCTCCTCGCGCAGCAGCGTGCCGATCCAGGCCTCGGCGCTGGTGTCGCCGCCGAGCAGGAAGGCCTCGAGCCCGGCGTTGCCGTCGGCGCGCCGCACCAGCCGTGCCACGCGGCGCTGGCCGCGGCGCCGGTCGGCGTAGCGCAGCACGTCGCCGTCGCCCAGGCCAAGCAGGCCTTCGAGGCGATCGATCAGCGCGTCTTCCGGCGCGTCGTGGGCGGCCGCGCGAAACAGCACGCCGCTGCGTTCCTCGCCGGCGGCGCTGCCCGCGAACGGCACGCAGGCCGCGAACGGGAACAGCGCCATCAGCGGCTTGAGCGCCGTGTGCGCGGCGAGCGCCGCATCGGGTGGCAGCCAGGCCATGGCGAGCAGCGCCCAGGGCAGCTCGGCCTTCAAGATCTTCACCGGCGTGTGCTTGAGTTCCGGCTGCTTCGAGGTCGGGCAGAAGGCCGGGCTCGTCAGCGCGTTGATGCCGGCGAGCCGCGTGCCCGTCGACGAACAGCCGCTCAGGTATTCCTCGCCCCAGTGCATGCCGACGAAGGCCTGGCTCAGGCCGATCTCCGCGCTGGCGCGCGCGGGCAGCAGGATCGAGCCGCGCTTCGAGGTCAGGTGCACGAGGTCGCCGTCGCGAATGAGCCGGCGTGCCATGTCCTGCGCGTTCATCTGCACCACGGGCTCGGCCACGTGGCCGAACAGCCGCCCGACCGTGCCGGTGCGGCTCATGCCGTGCCACTGGTCGCGCAGGCGCCCGGTGTTGAGCGAGAACGGGTAGCGCGCCTCGCGCGCCTCGGCCACGGGCTTGTAGACGGTGTCGACGAAGCGCGCGCGGCCGTCGGGCGTGGGGAACACGCCGTCCTCGTAGAGGCGCGCGCGGCCCGTGGCCTCGCCTTCCTTCAGCGGCCACTGCTGCGGGCCCGCGGTGTCGAGCATCGCGTAGCTCAGGCCGGTGATGTCGAGGTCGCGCCCGCGCGTCGATTCGCGGTGCTCGTTCCAGACCTGTTCGGCCGTGCCGTACGCAAACAGCGTGGGCCCGGTGCGGCCCAGGCGTGCTTCGAGCCGCCGCGCGAAGTCGACCGCGATCGACCAGTCGTGGCGTGCCTCGCCGGGCGCCGGCACCGCGGGGCGCACGCGCGAGATGCGGCGCTCGCTGTTGGTCACGGTGCCTTCCTTCTCGCCCCAGGTGGTCGCAGGCAGCAGCAGGTCGGCGAAGGCGCAGGTGGCGGTGGTCGAGAAGGCTTCCTGCACCACCACGAACTCCGCGCGCTCGAGTGCGCGGCGCACGGTCGCCTGGTCGGGCATCGACTGCGCGGGGTTGGTGCAGGCGATCCAAAGCGCGCGGATCTCGCCGTCGGCCGCGGCCTGGAACATCTCGACCGCAGTCTTGCCGGGCTTCTCGGGCACCGACGGCACTTGCCACAGCGCCGCCACCTCGGCGCGGTGCGCGGGATCGGCCAGATCGCGGTGCGCGCTCAGCAGGTTGGCGAGCCCGCCCACTTCGCGCCCGCCCATCGCGTTGGGTTGCCCGGTGAGCGAGAACGGGCCGGCGCCGGGCTTGCCGATCTGGCCGGTCGCAAGATGCAGGTTGATCAGCGCCGCGTTCTTCGCGGTGCCGCTCGACGACTGGTTGAGGCCCTGGCAATAGAGGCTCAAGGTGGCGGGCGAGGTCGCGAAGAGTCGCGCCGCCGCGAGCAGGTCGTCCTTCGTGATGCCGCAGACCTGCGCGACCTTGTCGGGCGTGCATTCGCGCACCGTGGCCTTCAGCGCGTCGAAGCCATTCGTGTGCGCGGCAATGTAGGCGGCATCGGTCCAGCCCTCCCACAGCATCAGGTGCAGCATGCCGTTGAACAGCATCACGTCGGTGCCGGGCTGCAGCGGCAGGAACAGGTCGGCGATCTCCACCGTGTCGGTGCGGCGCGGATCGGCCACGATGATCTTCAGCGCCGGATTCGCGGCCTTCGCGTCCTCGATGCGGCGGAACAGCACCGGATGCGCCCAGGCCGCATTGCTGCCCACGATGAAGAGGCACTGCGCATGCTTCAGGTCGTCGTAGCAGGCGGGCGGCGCGTCGGCGCCCAGCGTCTGCTTGTAGCCGGCCACCGCGCTGCTCATGCACAGGCGCGAATTGGTGTCGATGTTGTTGGTGCCGACGAGGCCCTTGGCGAGCTTGTTGAAGACGTAGTAGTCCTCGGTGAGCAGCTGGCCCGAGACGTAGAAGCCGACCGCATCGGGGCCATGGTCGCGGACGATCTGCGCGAACCTGTCGGCCGCGCCGTCGAGCGCGGTGTCCCAGGCCACCGGCGCCGGATCGCCCCCGCGCGCCGCGCGCTGCATCGGCTGCAGAAGCCGGGTCTGGCGCGTGACCGCGGCGCTGGCGGTGAGGTGCAGCGTCGAGCCCTTGGTGCACAGGCGGCCGAAGTTGGCCGGGTGGTCGGGGTCGCCCCGCACGCCGGTGATCTGCGCGCCATCGGATTCGATGACCACGCCGCAGCCCACGCCGCAATAGGGGCAGGTGGATCGTGTCTCCCGCATCACTCCCTCTCCCTCTGGGAGAGGGTGGGGGTGAGGGCCGGCGGCGCCGACGGTGTGCACGCTGCTGCCCTCACCCTAGCCCTCTCCCAGCGGGAGAGGGGACAAGACGGCAAACGGCTTTGGGCCGGCGACCGGGCGCGGCAGGTCGATGGCGTGGCTGGACAACTCGCCCCCATCGAGGTGCACCACGCCATCCTCCACCTTCACCGCGAACTTCGGCGTGCAGCCCTCGTCGGGCGACTTCGCGCAGCCGTCGTCGAGCCCGATGGCCCAGTTGTGCAGCGGGCAGGCCACGCTCGTGCCGAAGACAATGCCCTGGCTCAGCGGGCCGCCCTTGTGCGGGCAGCGGTCGAGCAGGGCGAAGACCTGGTCCTCGGCGTTGCGGAACACTGCCACGTCGACGCCCACCGGGCGCGCCACCCGGCGTGCGCCGAGCCTCGGTATGTCGTCCACGCGGCAGATCGCCTGCCATTCGATGCGGATGTTGTCGTTCATCGTGCTGTTCCTTTCAGGCGGCTTGCGCCGCACCTTCGACCACCGCCACCGGCGTGAACTGCCGCACGTCCACTTGCGCCTCGGCCGAAGCGAACCACGGATCGGGCTCGCCGTCGAGCGCGAACTGCAGCCGCTCCCAGAGCGCCTGGCGCCCGGCCTCGTCCTCCACGATCTTCTTCTTCACGTAGTCGAGCCCCACGCGGCCGATGTAGTGCACCGTGCGCTCGAGGTACCAGCCTTCCTCGCGGTACAGCTGCAGGAACGCGCCCGAATAGGCCATCACTTCCTCCGGCGTCTTGACCTTCACGAGGAACTGCGCCACTTCGGTCTTGATGCCGCCGTTGCCGCCCACGTACAGCTCCCAGCCCGAGTCGACCCCGATCACACCCACGTCCTTGATGCCGGCCTCGGCGCAATTGCGCGGGCAGCCCGAGACCGCCAGCTTCACCTTGTGCGGCGCATACATCGCCCAGAGCGCGCGCTCCAGGTCCTTGCCCATCTGCGTGGAGTCCTGCGTGCCGAAGCGGCACCACTCGCTGCCCACGCAGGTCTTCACCGTGCGCAGGCTCTTCGCATAGGCAAAGCCCGAGGGCATGCCGATGTCCTTCCAGACATTGGCGAGGTCCTCCTTCTTCACGCCCAGCAGGTCGATGCGCTGGCCGCCCGTGACCTTCACCGTCGGGATCTTGTACTTGTCGGCCGCGTCCGCGATGCGGCGCAGCTCGTCGGGCGTGGTGTGGCCGCCCCACATGCGCGGGATCACCGAATAGGTGCCGTCGCGCTGGATGTTGGCGTGGCTGCGCTCGTTGATGAAGCGGCTCTGCGGATCGTCCTTCGCCTCCTTGGGCCAGGTCGAGATCAGGTAGTAGTTGATCGCCGGGCGGCACGTGGCGCAGCCGTCGGGCGTGCGCCAGCCCATGCCGCGGTACACCGCCTCGTGCGTGAGCCAGTGTTCGCGCCGGATCGCCTCGCGCACGTCCTGGTGGCTCGCGTCGGTGCAGCCGCACACCGCCTTCTTCTTGGGCGTGGCCGAGTAGTCGCCGCCCGCGGTGAACATCAGGATCTGCTCGACCAGGCCGGTGCACGAGCCGCAGCTCGCGCTCGCCTTGGTGTGCTTCTTGACCTCGTCGAGCGTGAACAGGCCCTTTTCCTTGATCGCCTTGCAGATCGTGCCCTTGGTCACGCCGTTGCAGCCGCACACCTCGGCCTCGTCGGGCATGCTCGCGGCCTTGCTGTGACCCTCGTGGCCGGTGTCGCCGATGTTCGACTCGCCGAACATCAGCTTGTCGCGGATGTCGCCCACGCTGCGGCCGTCGCGCAGCAGCTTGAAGTACCAGCTGCCGTCCACGGTGTCGCCGTACAGGCACGCACCCACGAGCTTGTCGTCCTTGATGACGAGCTTCTTGTAGACGCCGCCGAAGGGGTCGCTCATCACGATCTCCTCAGTGCCTTCGCCCCCCATGAACTCGCCGGCCGAGAACAGGTCGATGCCGGTGACCTTGAGCTTGGTCGAGGTCAGCGAGCCCAGGTAGCGGCCGATGCCGAACTGCGCGAGATGGTTGGCCGCGACCTTGGCCTGCTCGAACAGCGGGGCCACGAGGCCGTAGGCGATGCCGCGGTGCGCCGCGCATTCGCCGACCGAGTAGATGCGCGCGTCGGTCACCGTTTGCATGGTGTCGGTCACGACGATGCCGCGGTTGCAGTGCAGCCGCATCTTCTCGGCCAGTTCGGTATTGGGCCGGATGCCCACGGCCATGACGACCAGGTCGGCCGCCACCTCGGTGCCGTCCTTGAAGCGGATCGTTTTGACCCGTCCATCCTCACCGCCGAGGAGCGCCTCGGTCTGCGCGCCCATCATGAACTTGAGCCCGCGGTCTTCCAGCGACTTCTGCAGCAGCTTGCCGGCCACGTCGTCGAGCTGGCGCTCCATGAGCCAGGGCATCACATGCACCACTGTCACGTTCATGCCGCGCAGCATCAGGCCATTGGCCGCCTCCAGGCCCAGCAGGCCGCCGCCGATGACGACCGCATTCTTGTGGGTGCGCGCGGTCTCGATCATGTAGTCGGTGTCGGCAATGTCGCGGTAGGCGATGACGCCTTTCAGCGCCTTGCCTGGCACGGGCAGCATGAACGGGTTGGAGCCGGTGCACATCAGCAGGCGGTCGTAGGCGGCCTCGGTGACGGCGCCTTCGGCATCGACGGCGCGCACGATGCGCTTCACGCGGTCGACCTCGACCACCTTCTTGCCCGCGTGCAGCGTGATGCCGTTGTCCGAATACCACTCCCAGCTGTTGAGCACGATCTCGTCGACCGTCTGCTCGCCCGCGAGCACGGGCGACAACAGGATGCGGTTGTAGTTCGGATGCGGCTCGGCACCGAAGACGGTGATGTCGTAGAGCTCGGGCGCGAGCTTCAGCAGCTCTTCCAGCGTGCGCACGCCGGCCATGCCGTTGCCGACCATCACGAGCTTTAGTTTCTTCATCATGGGGAGGGCCTTTCAACCAATCGAACGAACGGGGATGCGCGATGCGCGCAGGAAAAGCCCATGGACAATCGCGCCATGAGCTTCGAAGTGGACATCGGCTACGCCAGCCAGCGCGGACCGCGCGAGGTGAACGAGGATTTCGCCGGCGCCGTGCATGCACCGCCGGGGGACGAATCGCGCGGGTTGATCGCCGCCATCGCCGACGGCGTGTCCACCGGCGGCCGCGGCCTGGAGGCGGCGCAGACCACGGTGATGGGCCTGCTGGCCGACTACTTCGCCACGCCCGCCACCTGGGAGCCGACCGCCGCGCTCGACCGGCTGGTCGCCGCGCAGAACGCCTGGCTGGCCGACCACAACCGGCGTCGCCAGGGCGGCGCCACCGCGCTCACCACGCTGACCGCGCTGGTGCTGCACGGCCAGAGCTACACGCTCGCGCACGTGGGCGACACGCGCGCATGGCGCGTGCGCAGCGACGGCGAAGCGGCGCTGCCGCTCACGCAGGACCATGCCTTCGAGCATCCCGACCTGCGCAGCCGCCTGACGCGCGCCATCGGCCTCGACGACCAGGTGCGCGTGGACTACACGCAGGGCGACGTGCGCGTCGGCGACTGCTTCGTGCTCACCTCCGACGGCGTGCACGGCGTGCTCAAGCCGCAGCGGCTTGCCGCGCTGGCCCTCGGCGGCAGCGCCCGCGAGGCGGGCGAGGCGCTGGTGCAGGCCGCGCTCGAGGCGGGCACGCGCGACAACGCGACCGCGCTGGTGATCCGCGTGGTCGGCCTCGATGCGCGGCAGCTCGACGACGAGCTCGGCGACGGCCGCCGGCTCGCGCCGCCGCCGCGCCTGAAGGTGGGCGACGTGCTCGACGGCCATGCCATCACCGCGCTCGTGGCCGACACCGGCGTCCACCTGCTCTACCAGGCGCGCCACATCGCCACGCGCGAACTGGTGGCGATCAAGACGCTGCATCCCTCGCGCGCGAGCGACCCGCAGGAGCGCGCGATGCTCGCCCACGAAGCATGGCTCGGGTTGCGCGTCGGCAGCAACGGCTTCGTGCGCGTGCATCCGCGCGGCAGCGACGCGAGCGCGCTCTACCTCGTCTTCGACTGGCATGGCGGGCGTACGCTCGAACAGATTCGGAAGTCGACCGTGCGCGGTGGCGTGGCCGAGGTGGTCGCGGCCGCCATCGAGATCGCCAAGGCGCTCGGCCGGCTGCACCGCCACGGCGTGGTGCATCGCGACATCAAGCCCGGCAACCTGCATCTCGGAGACGACGGCCGGTGGCGCGTTCTCGATCTCGGCGTGGCGCTGTCCGGCCGCGAAGGCGCGGCCCAGCGCGAACTGCATGCCGGCACGCCGAGCTATATCAATCCCGAGCAGTGGGAGGGCGCCCACGCCGATGCCGGCAGCGACCTGTTCGCGCTCGGCGTCACGCTCTACCAGTGGCTCGGCGGGCATCTGCCCTACGGCGAGATCGAGCCCTACCAGGTGGCCCGCTACCGGCGCGACCCAGTCGCGCTGTCGCGCCTGCGGCCCGACGTGCCGGTGTGGCTCGACCATCTGGTGCGCAAGGCCGTGGCGCGCGATCCGCGCGAGCGCTTCGAGACCGCCGAGGAACTGCTGCTGGCGCTCGAGCGCGGCGCGTCCCGTCCCGTCGCCTCGCCCGCTGCCACGCCGCTGATCCGCCGCGATCCCGTCGCGCTCTGGAAGATCGCGCTGGGCGTGTCGCTGCTGTTCAACCTGCTGCTCGTGCTGTGGCTTCTCTTCTTGCCACGCTGAGGCCGACGCCGGGATGAGGTTCATGGCCGGGCCGCCTTGCGTGGCACGGCGTACGCTGCCGCGTCGGCTGGCGCCGGCGTGGTGCGCGCGCGACCACCTTTCTCGGCCCAGGTGCGGGTCCAGCGGATCTGCATCACGCGCATGACACCGAGCATTACCAGCGACAGCACGGCGAAGAACACGAAGCCCCAGACGTAGCTGCCGAGGTACTGCTTCGACAAACCCATGGCGTTGGGCACGAGCCCGCCGCCGAGTGCGCCGATCTCGCCGATCATCGAGCCGGCGACTGCGGTGCTCGCGGGCCAGCGCAGCGGCACCAGCTGGAACAGCGCGCCGTTGCCCGCGCCCAGGGCCGCGAAGCACACGATCAAGAGCAGCGTGGTGAGCACGAGCGACGACGACGAGACACCCACCAGCGCCAGCCCCACGGCCACCGCAAGCAGCACCACCGTGAGCGTGTTGACGCCGCCCCAGCGATCGGAGAGCCAGCCGCCGACGATGCGCACCGCCGCACCCATGAAGGCCGCCAGCATCGTGAGCTGCCCGGCCTCGACCTTGCTGACGCCGAACTGCTCGTAGTAGTACGAAGGCAGGAAGGTGATGAGCCCGATGAAGCCGCCGAAGGTCACGCCGTAGATCAGGCTGAAGACCCAGCCGTCTTTCTCGAACAGGCAGGCGATGTGGGCGCGAAAGCTCGCATGGCTGTCGACGTCGGGCGGTTCCTTGGCGAACACCACCATCACCACCATCGGCAGCAGGATCGCCGCGGCGGCAACCGCATACACGCTCTGCCAGCCGAGCCACTGTGCGAGCGGCGGTGCCACCAGCACCGACACCGCGGTGCCCACGTTGCCGGCGCCCACGAGCCCCATCGCCAGGCCCTTGTGCTGCGGCGGGAACCAGCCTGAACCGAGCGACAGCGCCACGCCGAAGCTCGCGCCGGCAATGCCCAGCAGCACGCCCATCGCCAGCAGGTCGTTGAAGCTCTCGACGAAGAAGAAGCCGAACAGCATCGCCACCGCGATCAGGCCCATCTCGACCAGCGTCGCGTTCTTGCGGCCGATGTACTGCGACAGGATGCCGAGCGGAAAGCGCATCAGCGCGCCCGCGATGATCGGCACCGACAGCATCAGGCCCTTCTGCGCCGGCGAAAGGTCGAAGCTCTCGCCGATGAAGGGCGCCATCGCGCCGTTGAGCACCCAGATGCAGCAGGAGAACGAGAAGTACAGGAAGGCCGCGAACAGCGTGGGGCTGTGGCCGGACTGCAAGAAGCTCTTGAAACTCGACATGGCTTTCAACGATGCAATAAACCGCGGGCGCGGCCTGCAAAGGCCGCGTCGCGGACGGGTTGGGGGGCGGGGGGCCGGCAGCGCGTGCTGTCGGCGGGGCGGTGCTTCCCGGCCTGTGCATGACCGGAACGGATGCAGGAACCTGCAGCCTCACCAAAGCGGTGCTTCGTTACACCGCGCTGTGTTCGATGCAAGAGCCGTGCCCGCCTTTCCGGGCGTGCGTCGCCTATGCTTCCAGTGCCTTCCCACACGCCGCCATGACTTCCGTTCTTCTCGTCGCCCCCCATGAATGGGATGAATCCGCGCCCTTGCCCGAGCTGCTGCGGCAGGGGTTGGAAGACGCCGGCGCGACCGTGCGCGGGCGCACCATCTGCCGCATGCTGGTGCATCAGGTGGCCGCGCTGGCACCGCAACAGGTGCTGGTCTGGCTCGACGACGCGGCGGCCGTGCAGGCGCTCGCCGACGCGATGCAGGGCTGGCACGGCGTGCCGCCCTGCGCGGTGAGCGTGACCGGTGCGGCGTTGCCGAGCGAGGCACATGCGGCGCTGGTCGCGCTGGGCATGCACGCCTGGGCGCCACTCGACGCGGCCTTGCTGCCCGGGCTGCTGGTCCGCGCGCAGGCGCGCTTCGCGCGCGAAGCGCGCCTGCGCGCCGAGCTGGAAAACCTGCGCACCCGCATGGACGAGCGCAAGTGGGTCGACCGGGCCAAGGGCCTGCTGATGTCGGCGCGCGGCATCGGCGAGGACGAGGCCTTCGGCCTGCTGCGCGGCGCCGCGATGCATGCCAACCTGCGGCTCGGCGAGGTGTCGCGCTCGGTCATCGAAGCGGCGCAGTGGGCCGAGGCGATCAACCGCGCCGGGCAGTTGCGGATGCTGTCGCAGCGGCTGGTGCGCGTGGCCGCGCAACTGGTCGGCGGCGTCGAGGCGCAGCGCGCGCGCGTGCTGCGTACGCAGTCGGCCGAACGGGTGCAGCAGAACCTCGATCACCTCGCGGCCCTCGAGCTGGCCGGTGCGGGCGCGCAGGCGCTGGCGGAGGTGCAGGCGGCCTGGACCGGGCTGTCCACGGCACTGGTCGCGCGCGCGACGGCGGCGGGGCTGGCCGAGATCGACGGCCGCGCCGAGATGCTGCTGGCCGCGGCCGAGGCGCTCACCGAGGCGCTCGAAGCCTCGGGCGCGCGGCGCGCGCTGCGCATCGTCAACATCTGCGGGCGACAGCGCATGCGGGCGCAGCGCCTGGCGAAGGACGCGCTGCTGGCGTCGGTGCTCGGGCAGCCGGGCGCCAACGCACGGCTTGCGCCCACGATGGACGAGTTCGAGGCCGCGCTCGTCGAACTGGAGCGCGCGCCGCTCAGCACCGCCGAGATCCGCACCGCGCTCGCGAGCGCACGCGACGAGTGGCTGCGGCTAGTGGGCGGCGTGCGCACGATCGACAGCCCCGAGGGACGCGCCACGCTGGTGCGTGCCAGCGAAGCGCTGGTCGATACCTTCGAGCGCCTGACCGCGTCGTACGAGCACAGCCTGCAGGTCATCATGTCCTGAGGGCGCCTGGCGCGAAGGCGTGCGGTCGCCTTCAGGCCACCGCCTTCTCCACATGCGCCTGGCGCGTGTACAGAAAGTCGATGACCGCCTTGCGCGCCTGCACGTAGGCCGGGTCTTCGGCCAGTTCGACGCGGCTGCGCGGACGGGCGATGCCGACCTTCAGCACTTCGCCGATGGTCGCGGCCGGGCCGTTGGTGAGCATCACGATGCGATCGCTCAGCAGCACCGCCTCATCGACGTCGTGTGTGACCATGACGACCGTGCTCCGGGTCTTCTGCACGATCGCGAGCAGCTCGTCCTGCAGCCTGGCGCGCGTGAGCGCGTCGAGCGCGCCGAAGGGCTCGTCCATCAGCAGCACCTTGGGCTCCATCGAGAGTGCGCGTGCGATGCCCACGCGCTGCTTCATGCCGCCCGAGATCTCGCCGGGGCGCTTCTGCGCGGCGGCCGCGAGCCCCACCATGGCGAGCGCCGCATCGGTGCGCGCGCGCAGCTGCGCCTTGGTCTCGGTGGCGGCGAAGACGCGCTCGACCGCGAGGTACACGTTCTCGAAGCAGGTGAGCCAGGGCAGCAGCGAATGGTTCTGGAACACCACCGCGCGCTCCGGCCCGGGACCGCTGATCTCCTTGTCGGCGCACAGCAGCACGCCCTGCGTGGGCGTGGTCAGCCCGGCAATGAGGTTCAGGAGCGTCGACTTGCCGCAGCCCGAGTGGCCGATCAGGGTGACGAATTCGCCCTTGGCCACGTTCAGGTTCACACTCTGCAGCGCGACGAAGCGGCCCTTCGGCGTCTTGAACGCCTGCTCGACGTCGTGGACCTCGATGTACTTCGTTTCATTCATGACTTCACCTCTTCGAACGTGAATGCGGTGGCGAGCTTGATCAGCGTGAACTCCAGCACCAGGCCCACGATGCCGATCACGAAGATCGCGATGATGATGTTGGCGACGTTGAGGTTGTTCCACTCGTCCCACACCCAGAAGCCGATGCCGACGCCGCCGGTCAGCATCTCGGCCGCGACGATCACGAGCCAGGCGGTGCCCACCGCGAGGCGCACCCCCGTGAGCATGTAGGGGAGCACGGCGGGGAACAGGATCCGCGTGAAGATCTTCCACTCCGAAAGGTTCAGCACGCGCGCCACGTTCATGTAGTCGCTGGGCACGCGCTGCACGCCGACCGCGGTGTTGATGATCATCGGCCAGATCGAGCAGATGAAGATGGTCCAGATCGCGGCCGGGTTGGCGCCCTTGAACACCAGCAGTCCGATCGGCAGCCAGGCCAGCGGCGACACCGGACGCAGCAAGCTGATCAACGGGTTGAACATGCGCGAGAGAAACTCGAAGCGGCCGATCGCGAAGCCCGCGGGAATGCCGACGGCGGCCGCGAGCCCGAAGCCCAGCGCCACGCGCTGCAGCGACGAGAGCACGTTCCAGCCCACGCCCTGGTCGTTCGGCCCGTTGCTGTAGAACGGATCGCTGAACACCGTGAGCGCCTGCTGCCAGGTAGCGAGCGGCGAGGGGAAACCGGTGGTGCTGCTCATCGCGACCAGTTCCCAGATCAGCACCAGCAGGCCGAAGCCCGCCAGCGGCGGCAGCACGCGCAGCCAGAACGCGCGCAGGTCGAGGGGTGTGCGGGGCTTGTTCTCTTTCTTCTCCTTTTTGGGAAGAGCAGCGTGGGGGTGAGGGTGCGGGGCAGCCTCTGCGCGGGGCAGGGGCGAATGAAAGACGGCGCTGACCATGGTGCGTGCTCCTCAGGCGTGCAGCTTGAAGGAATCGGCGTACTTCTTCGGGTCCTTGCCGTCCCAGACCACGCCGTCGAGCAGCTTGCTGCTGCGCATCGGGTCCTTCGGCAGGCTGACCTTCATCGCGCCGGCAACGTCCTTGTACATGTCGATCTGGTTGATCTGCTTCGCCACGGCGAGGTAGTCGGGATGCTCCTTCAGCAAGCCCCAGCGCTTGTGCTGCGTGAGGAACCACATGCCGTCGGAGAGGTAGGGGAAGTTCACCGCGCCGTCGTCGAAGAACTTCATGTGGTTGGGATCGTCCCAGGTCTTGCCCATGCCGTTGTCGTAGCGCCCGAGGATGCGCTGGTTGATCGCATCGGCACTGGTGTTGATATAGCTCTTCTGCGCCACGGTGTCGGCCATCCGGGCCTTGTTCTGAAGGTTGGCGTCGATCCATTTGCCGGCCTCCATGACGGCCATCATCACGGCGCGGCAGGTGTTCGGGCTGGTCTTGACGAACTCGGCGCGCGTGCCGAGCACCTTCTCTGGATGATCCTTCCAGATGTCCTGCGTGGTGATGGCCGTGACGCCGATCTTGTCGATGATGGCGCGCTGGTTCCAGGGCTCGCCCACGCAGAAGCCGTCCATATTGCCCACGCGCATGTTCGCCACCATCTGCGGCGGCGGCACCACGATCACCTTGGCGTCGGCCACGGGGCTGATGCCTGCCGAGGCCAGCCAGTAGTTCAGCCACATCGTGTGCGTGCTGGTGGGAAAGGTGCCGGCAAAGGTGTACTCGCGCTTTTCCTTCGCCATGACTTTGGCGAGCGAAGGGCCGTCGACCACGCCCTTGTCGGCCAGCGCCTTCGACAGCGTGATGGCCTGGCCATTGCGATTCAGCCCCATGAGCACGGCCATGTCCTTCTTGGGGCCGCCGACGCCCACGTGCACGCCGTACACCAGCCCGTAGAGCACATGGGCCATGTCGAGTTCGCCGTTCACCAGCTTGTCGCGCACGCCGGCCCAGCTGGCTTCCTTGCTCGGCACGATCTTCACGCCGTATTTCTTGTCGAAGCCGAGCACCGAGGCCATCACCACGCTGGCGCAGTCGGTCAGCGGAATGAAGCCGATCTTCACTTCTTCCTTCTCGGGCTTGTCGGAGCCCTGGGCCCAGACGGCGGCGCGCAGCGCGGGGTCGATGCCCACGGCGCCGAGGGCGGCGGCTTGCAGTACGCGGCGGCGGCTGAGACGGGTTTTCAGCAGGTCGGTCATGGGGCGGGCTCCGGTTGAAGAACAGGCAGTCGATGGAAGACGGAACAAAAACGAAAAAGGCGTCCGCACCACGCAAGGGCCGCTCGAGAACGAGCCCTTTCGGGGTGGGGACGCCTTTGTCCGGTGACGGCAGCCGCTCCCGCCATTGGGTGCGCCCGCCTCGGACCTGAAGGTCCATGGGCTGGTCTTGCAAGCCGTGTGCCAGCTTTTCTGCACAGATGTTGTGCATGCGCGCGCCGCGGCGCGCCGGTCATCGGCGCCGGGGCGTCGCGTCGGACAGGTAGTCGGCCATCGCGAGCATCGACTCGGCCACGTCGACCAGGCGCCGCTTCTGGTTCATCGCGGTCTGCAGCAGCATCTTGTGGGCCTCGTTCTCGCTCATGCGGCGGTGGGCCATCAGCAGGCCCTTGGCGCGTTCGACGAGCTTGCGCTCGTTGAGCGAGGCCCGCACGGTTTCGAGTTCGTCGCCCATGGCCTGCAGCCGCAGCGACTGCTCCTGCACCATGTCGAGCACCGAACGCTCGAGTTGCCGGCCATAGGGCGCGGGCTCGGTGGTTCGGGTGTCGGCGTCGTCGAAGAAAGCCGCGCCCTCGGCTTGCGGCGCGAGGCTGCCGAGCACCGCCTCGCAGGCCTGCAACTCACTGCGCGCCTGCGCGATCTTCTGGGCGCAGAGCGCGCGCAGGTCGGCGGCGAGCCGGTCTTCCACCGCTTTCATCGCATCGATGCGGCGCGAGCAGCAGTCGAACCAGGCCTGGCTCAGCCGCGCGTCGGGAGCGGCGGCAGGGGACGCCTGGGCGCTCAGGCTCGCGCGGCGCAGGCGCTCGATCTCGGCCATGGCCGCATCGGCCTCGCTGCGGTGCCACAGCGCGAGCACTTCGCCGCGCGAGAATTCGGTGAAGACCTGGAAGCAGCGCTCCTGCAGCGCGATCAGGTGCACCCATTGCTGGCGCTGCTGCGGCTCGCCGCTGCGGCCCACCGCCAGCGTGGCGGCGCCGAAGGCACGCTCCTGGCCGGCGAATTCCTTGCCCTGCATGAAATTGAACATCGCGACCAGCAGGCGCGAGATCTCGGGATCGGTGGCGCCATCGGCCGCCTCGAACACCACGGCCAGCAGCCCGGCGACGAGCTTCGCGAAGGCCGCGGTGGCCTGCGCGGGGGTGAGCTCGAGGGCGCCGACACGGCGGCGCAGTTCGGCCAATCCGTCGAGGCCCGGCAGCACCCAGGCGATCCGGCTGAAGAGGCGCGCGCTGTTGCCCGCCGTGGCGCCGGGGCGGGCCTCGTTCTCGAGCTGGTCGAATCCGGCGCGCACCACCTGCTCGAGCGCGAGGCATTCGGCGCTCTGCGCGCCGCGCTCGGTGGCGAAGCGCTCCCCGCGCGCGGCGAGGAACACGTTCGACAGGCCGCGCTCGCGCTGCAGCGCATGGACCAGCCGTGCGATCAGCCCGACCAGTTCGCTGGTGCGCGCGAGCTGGTCCAGCTCGTCGATTTCGCACTTTCTCGCGGCGATGAGGAAGCTGAGGCTGGATTTCATCTTCAGCACCTGCTGCAACATCTGTGCCGCCGAACGGCGCGGACGTCCCCGCTTCCACCCCGTGATTGGCCCGGCGCCTAAACTCCCCCCATGCTCTTGTTGGGAATCGAATCCTCTTGCGACGAGACCGGCGTGGCGCTGGTCGAGGCGGACGGCCACGCGCTGCCGCAGTTGAAGGCGCATGCGCTGCACAGCCAGATCGCCATGCACCAGGCCTACGGTGGGGTGGTGCCCGAACTGGCGAGCCGCGACCACATCCGCCGCGTGCTGCCGCTGACCGAAGCGGTCATGAAGGAAGCGGGGCGCACGCTCGCCGAGCTCGACGTGGTGGCCTACACGCGCGGGCCCGGGCTCGCGGGCGCCTTGCTCGTCGGTGCCGGCGTCGCCTGTGCGCTGGGCGCGGCGCTCGGCAAGCCGGTGCTCGGCGTGCATCACCTTGAAGGTCATCTGCTGTCGCCGTTCCTGAGCGCCGATCCACCCGAGTTCCCGTTCGTCGCGCTGCTGGTTTCGGGCGGCCACACGCAGCTGATGCGCGTGGACGGCGTGGGCCGCTACGAACTGCTTGGCGAAACCATCGACGACGCGGCCGGCGAGGCTTTCGACAAGAGCGCCAAGCTCATGGGCCTGCCGTACCCGGGCGGGCCCTGGCTCGCCAAGCTCGCGGAATCAGGCAATGCCACCGCGTTCAAGCTGCCGCGCCCGCTGCTGCACAGCGGCGACCTCGATTTCTCGTTCGCGGGCCTCAAGACCGCGGTGCTCACGCAGGCCCGAAAGCTCGGCGACGGCCTGGAGGCGAACAAGGCCGATTTGGCCGCTTCGACGCAGGCCGCGATCGTCGAAGTGCTGCTGAAGAAATCGCTCGCTGCGCTCGAGCGCACGGGGCTCCAGCGGCTGGTGGTGGCGGGCGGCGTGGGCGCCAATCGCAGCCTGCGCGAGCAGCTCGATGCCGCCTGTGCGAAGCGCGGCGTGCGCGTGCACTATCCCGAACTGCACCTGTGCACCGACAACGGCGCGATGATTGCAATGGCCGCCGCGATGCGGCTGCAGTCGGGGCTGGCACAGGCCAGCACGCGCTATGCCTTCGACGTCAAGCCGCGATGGCCCATGGCTTCGCTGTCGCCGCCGGCTGCAGCTGCGCAAGTGCCGGCATAGGGGCCGAGCGCGCGCGGCCGAGCGAGGGCAGCGGCAGCACATCGAGCACGTTGCGCCAGAGCTGGCGCCACTGCGGCCAGTCGTGGCCGCCTTCGGTTGTGAAGACGCGGCCTGCGGGCAGGGCGTCGGCGAGCAGCTTGTGGTTGCTCGCGAAGCGGTCGCTGAGGCCGAAACCCAGGTAGAGCTGCGGCAGGTTGCGCGACTTCTGCGCATCGAGGTACTGCTGGAACCAGGGCCAGAGCTTGCGGTCGGGTTCTTCGTCAGGCAGCGGACCGACGGGGGCCTGCCAGGTGCGCAGGCCACCGGCCTTGAGAATCTCGGCACCGAGCACACGCCGGCCGAGGTAGGGCGCCAACGCGACGATGCCGTCGACCGAACCGGGCTTGGAGAGTTCATGGATCAGCGCACCGAAGCCGCCGATCGAGATGCCCACGAGCCAGATCGCCTTGTAGCCCAGCGCCCGCTGCGGCGCGATGACGTCGGCATGCAGCCGCTCGCTGAGGGTCTGGTCGTAGTAGTAGGAGACGTCGGCATCCACGAGCAGGGCGTCCGCGGCCAGATGGCGCTCGCGCACCGCGCTGATGAATCCTTCGCGTTCGAACTCGTCCGGTTTGAGGTAGGCCCCGGGCAGGAAGATCAGGAGGGTGTCGGACCGTTCATTGTCTTTGGCTGACTTGAGGTGCGTGATCATGGCGTGCCTTGAAGGGCACCCGAATCCGCACCGTCATGAATGCGCCATGAATGCGGTGCGCATGCGAGCCGCCCACGAAGAGGAAAGTGACAATGTGAAAACATCACATGATGTGACGTTCCCAGCGCTTCTATTGTGATGAGCGAACCAGTTCAAAGTCAAAAACAATAGTTAACGCACTTTCCTGCCGTGGGCATTGCAGCCGCGTGTCAAGGGCATGACACGCGGCGCGCAATTCCGCCAGCCGCTCCTTACTTGATCTGCAGCGGCGTGACCTGGCTCACCGGTACGCGCTTGCCAAGCTTGAGCGTGAGCACGCCGTTCTCGAGCGTGGCCTCGCTGGCGCCGGCGTCGATGTCCAGCGGCAGCTCGTAGGCAGCCTTGAACTGGCGCTTGGCGTCGGCCTTGCTGTCGATGCGGACCACGGCACCTTCTATGCCGATGTGGAGGTCTTCGCGCGAGAGGCCGGGCACGTCGATCGAGAGCGTCCAGCTCTTGTCGTCCTGCTCGACCAGCGGCGAGCGGGGCAAGCCCGAGAAGGCGTCGGCGACGAAGCGCTCGAAGGCACGGTCGTGCGAGCGCGGTGCGTAGCGGGCGGTGCGGAGGGCGGGGGCGAAAAACATCTGAGGCTCCTGAATGATGATCACAACGGGGACAAGGAATGTGTGTCCCTTACACTGCGCGGCCATTCCATCCCGGGTGCCGCTTGAGACCTCATCTAGGCCCAGCCGCACCCGTTTCAAGACAATGAACCCCAGCTTTATTTGGCGCCGCAAGGCCTTGAAATTCGCGGCGCTGGCGCTATGCACGCCGGCCCTCGCGGTGCAGGCGCAGACGCCGCCCGCACCCATCCGCCTGGCGCTGATCGAGAGCATGAGCGGACCGTTCGCCAATACCGGCGAGGCCGTCTTCCGCAACCTGCTGTGGGCCGTCGAACGCGTGAACGCGCGCGGCGGCATTCGCCTGCCCGGCGCCGCAGGCGGCGCGCGGCCGCTGCAGCTCGACCGCTACGACAGCAAGGGGCAGAACGAGGAGGCGCTCTCGGCACTGCGCGCGGCTATCGACGACGGTGCGCGCATCGTGCTGCAGGGCAATTCGTCGGCGACCGCCGCGGCGCTCGTCGACGCGATCGAGAAGAACAACGAGCGCGACCCCACGCGGCGCGTGATCTTCCTCAACTACGCGGCGGTCGATCCGGCGCTGACCAACGAGCGCTGCAGCTTCTGGCACTTCCGCTTCGATGCGCATGCCGACATGCGCGTGGCCGCGCTGATGGAAGTGGTGAAGGACGATGCGGCGCTGCGGCGGGCCTACCTCATCGGCCAGGACTACAGCTTCGGCCAGGCGGTGTTGCGCGAGTCGAAGCGCCAGCTCGGCGTGCAGCGGCCCGATGTCGAGATCGTCGGCGAGGAGCTCCATCCGATGGGCAAGGTGAAGGACTTCGCACCGTATGCCGGCAAGATCATCGCCAGTGGCGCCCAAGCGGTCTTCACCGGCAACTGGGGCAACGACCTCACGCTGCTCGTCAAGGCCGCGCGCGAGGGCGGCTTCAACGGCACCTTCTATACCTTCTACGGCAATGCGCTCGGCGCGCCTGCCGCCATCGGCGACGCCGGCATCGGCCGCGTGATTGCTGTGGCCGACTGGCTGCCGAACGTGCAGACCGCGCAATCGGAGGCCTTCTATCGCGCCTTCCGCACGCGCTTTCCGAGGCCCGCGGACGACTACGTGCACATGCGCATGCAGTTGCTCGTCGAATCGCTCGCACAGGCGCTCGAGCGCGCCGGCAGCGTGGACGCCGTGGCCGTGGCGCGCGCGCTCGAGCAGGCCGACGTGAGCCTGCACGGACAACGCGGCCGGATGCGCGCGGCGGACCACCAGTTCCAGCAGCAGTTGGTGGTCGGCATGATGGACAAGCAGGGCCGCCCGGGCGTGCAGTTCGACGTCGAAGGCTCGGGCTACGGATTTCGGGTGGTGAAGACCATCGCGCCCGAACGGGCCGAACTGCCGACCACCTGCAAAATGAGAAGGCCTTCCTAGGAACCGACAACATGCGCGAAGCCATCCAGAACCTCGAAGCCTCCAAGATCCGTGAGGTGGCCAATGCCGGACTCGGCCGTGACGACGTGCTCGCGTTCTGGTTCGGCGAGAGCGACGAGGTCACGCCCGAGGTGGTGCGCCAGGCGGCCATCGATTCGCTGCAGCGCGGCGAGACTTTCTATGCGCACAACCTGGGCCTGCCCGAGCTGCGCGCGGCCATCGCGCGCTACACCAGCGCGCTGCACCCGCCGGTCGATGCCTCGCGCATCGCCGTGACCTCGGGCGGCGTGAGCGCGCTGATGCTCGCGGTGCAGGCGCTGGTCGATGCCGGCGACGAGGTGGTTGCGGTCACGCCCGTGTGGCCCAACCTCACGGCGCAGCCCGCGATCCTCGGTGCCCGGGTGCGCACGGTGCCGCTGGTGCCTTCTGGCGGCGAATGGACGCTCGACCTCGCCGCGCTGCGCCGGGCGGTCACTGCAGCGACGAAGCTGCTGATCGTCAATGCGCCCAACAACCCGACGGGCTGGACCATGACGCGCGAAGAGCAGCAGGCCGTGCTCGACCACTGCCGCGCCACGGGCACCTGGATCCTGGCGGACGAGGTGTACGAGCGGCTGTATTTCGAGCCCACGCCCAATGGCTGCGCGCCGAGCTTTCTCGACATCTCGAGGCCCGACGATCGGCTCGTGGTGACGCACAGCTTCTCGAAGAGCTTCCTCATGACCGGCTGGCGCCTTGGCTGGCTCGTGCTGCCGCCGGCCCTGGTCGATGGCATCGGCAAGCTGATCGAGTTCAACACCTCCTGCGCGAGCGTCTTCACGCAGCGCGCGGCCATTGCGGCGATCGACCACACCGCGGAGATCACGCCCCGCGTCGTCGCGCATCTCAAGCTGTGCCGCGACACCCTCGTTCCCCTGTTGGCCGGGTTGCCCGGCGTGCAGGTGGCCCCGGCCAAAGGCGGCATGTACGCCTTCTTTCGTCTCGACGGGTTCGGCGACTCCCTCGCGCTCGCCAAGCGCCTCGTCGTCGAAGCCGGCCTCGGCCTCGCCCCCGGCAACGCCTTCGCCCCCGAGGCCCAGGGCTGGCTGCGCTGGTGCTTCGCGTCGAAGGACCCGCAGCGGCTGGTGCAAGGGGTGGAGCGGCTGCGCAAGTGGCTCGCGGCGCAGGATGGATGAGGCGAGACGCATGCCGTCGAGGGCCGCGCTGATCGATGCGGTGCGTGTGCGCGGCTCGGCATTGCCCGGCCTGCAGGCGGTGGCGGCCGAGTCGGCGCGCAGTTTCCCGCGCCACACGCACGATGTGTTCGGCATCGGCGTGATCGACCGCGGGGGGCAACGCTCGGCCAGCGCGCGGGGCGCGGTCGAGGCGGTGCGTGGCGACGTCATCACGGTCAACCCGGGCGAGGTGCACGATGGCGTGGCGCTGCACGGCGAAACGCGCGCCTGGCGCATGCTGCACCTGGCGCCTGCGCTGTTCGGTGATGCAGCGCCCGGGTGCGAACTCACCCGGCCCGTGCTGAACGATCCGGCCCTGCGTTCGGGTGTGGACCGGTTGTTCGCCGCCGTCGCGCGCGGCGATGAGGCGCTGGCGCTGGAGCAGGGCGTGCTGCAGCTGCTGAGCCGTGCCCCCGGCATGTTGGCGCCGGAGCCCGCGCCGCGCGAGGCTTTGGCATCGCTGGAGCGCGCGCGCGCACGCATCGCCGATGACTGCGCCCATGCGCCCACGCTCGCCGAGCTCGCGGCCGAGGCGGGCCTGAGCCGCTTCCAGCTGCTGCGCGGCTTTGCTGCCGCCTTCGGCCTGCCGCCGCACGCCTGGCTCCAGCAATGCCGGTTGTCGCGCGCCCGCCGTCTCATCGCGCAGGGGCAGTCGCTGGCCGAAGCCGCGGCTGGCGCGGGCTTTGCCGACCAGAGCCACATGACGCGCGCCTTCGTGCGTTTCCTGGGCTTCACGCCGGGGGCCTTCGCCGGCGCACGCTGAACGCAGGCCGGGCCGCTGCAATTTCGTTCAAGACCGCAGCACCCCTGGCGGGAGACGCTCGCTGCTTCTCAACGGAATCAGCGAAAGGCGCGACGATGTCGGAACGAAGCAAGGGAATGTGGCTGTGCGCGCTGGCCATGGTCACGGTCGGCAGCACGGTGGTCGCAAGCAAGGTGATCGCACACGACCTGCCGCCGTTCACGGCCACGGCCTTGCGCTTCGCGCTGGCGCTGCCGGTGTTCGTGCTGCTGATGCGGCTCACGCGCACGCCGTGGCCCCGGCCTGGCCGGCGCGACTTGTACTTGCTGCTGTGCCAGGCCGGCCTGGGCAGCGTCGGCTACACAGTGCTGCTGATCATGGGCGTGCGGCTGGCACCGGCCGCGAGCGCGGGCGTCGTGGCCGGCACGCTGCCGGCCGTGGCTGCGCTCGTGGCCGTGGTGGCGTTGCGCGAGCGGCCCGGGCGGTACCTGGTCGGCAGCATCGCGCTGGCAACGGCGGGTGTGCTCGCGATCAGCTGGGCGGGGGGTGGCGGGGCGGGGGACTCAAAATCCCCTGCCGTCCTGGCAGGCAATCTGCTCGTGCTGGGGGCCGTGGGGTGCGAGGCGGCGTTCATCTTGCTCAACAAGCGCCTGCGCGTACCCGTGCGGCCGTTGGCGCTGTCGACGCTGATGACGGCTTTCGGGCTGGCCCTGGCGCTGGTCCCGGCGCTGTTCGAGCGGGCCTGGACCGCGCCGCTGCCGCCGGCCGCGCTGGGCGGCGTGGCCTACTATGCGCTGGTGCCGACGGTGCTCGGCTTCGTGCTGTGGTTTGCGGGGGCGTCGCGGCTCACCGGCGCCGAGGCGGCGCTGTTCACGGCGATCCTGCCGGTGTCGGCGCTGATACTCGCCGCGGCCTGGCTGGGCGAAAGTATCAGTCTGGCGCAGGTCGGTGGCGCGGTCTGCGTGCTGGGCGCAGTAGCGCTCGCCTCGCTCGATGGCCGGCGCGCGAAAAGGCTTGAAAGGCCTCGCAAGGCGCTCGGTCTATAATCCCAGAGCTTTGCATGCCGCAAGGCGCACGGTGAGGGCAGTTCCAGCGCTCACCGCAAGTCAAACATCCCGGAACACGCAAGGAATTTCAAATGATCGCAGCCTCCATCAAGGCCGAAGTCGTCAAGGACAACGCCCGCGACGCCAACGACACCGGCAGCCCCGAAGTCCAGGTCGCACTGCTGACCGCCCGCATCAACGAGCTCACCCCCCACTTCAAGACGCATGCCAAGGACCACCACGGTCGTCGCGGCCTGCTGCGCATGGTGAGCCGCCGCCGCAAGCTCCTGGACTACCTCAAGTCCAAGGACGCCGACCGTTACACCGCGCTGATCGCCAAGCTGGGTCTGCGCAAGTAAACCGAATCGCATGAAGAAACGCCTGGGTTAGTCCGCTAGCTCAGGCGTTTTTTACTTCGCGATCCACATTCGGAGTGCCTAAACAGAGCGAAGCTGTGTCATTCCACTGAAGTTCTCCCCCTCGAGCTTCGCTGGAATGGCATCGTGTTCTGAGAAGCCTCCTCCCCCGCGGAACCTGCAGCCTCTGCAGGTCGGCCGCTATCAAAATAGGAGCAAACATGAGCCTCTTCAACAAAGTCACCAAGTCCTTCCAATGGGGCGACAAGACCGTCGTCATGGAAACGGGCGAGATCGCCCGCCAGGCCAGTGGCGCTGTGGTGGTCGACATCGACGGCACCGTGATCCTTGCGACCGTGGTCGCCTCCAAGTCGGCCAAGCCCGGCCAGGACTTCTTCCCGCTGACCGTCGACTACATCGAGAAGACCTATGCCGCGGGCAAGATTCCCGGCAGCTTCTTCAAGCGCGAAGCCAAGCCCAGCGAGCACGAGACGCTGACCAGCCGCCTGATCGACCGTCCGATCCGCCCGCTGTTCCCCGAAGGCTTCCTGAACGAAGTGCACGTGGTCATCCACACGCTGTCGCTCAACCCCGAAGTCGACGCCGACATCGCCGCCATGATCGGCGTGAGCGCCGCACTGTCGATTTCCGGCATTCCGTTCAGCGGCCCGATCGGTGCTGCGCGCGTGGGCTACGTCAATGGCCAGTACGTGCTGAACCCGGGCCAGACGGCCCGCAAGGATTCGCAGATGGACCTCATCGTGGCCGGCACCGAAGCCGCCGTGCTGATGGTCGAGTCCGAAGCGCTGCAGCTCAGCGAAGAGATCATGCTGGGCGGCGTGGTGTACGGCCACGAACAGGCGCGCGTTGCGATCAATGCGATCCATGAACTCGTGCGCGACGCCGGCAAGCCGGTGTGGGACTGGCAGCCGCCCGCCGAAGACGAAGCCTTCGTCGCCAAGGTCAAGGGCCTGGCCGAAGAGAAGCTGCGCGCGGTCTACCAGATCCGCAGCAAGCAGGCCCGCACGCAGGCCCTGCGCGAAGCCAACGCCAGCGTGATGAGCGCGCTGAAGGAAAGCGGCGAGCCCTTCGATGCCGGCAAGGTCAACGACCTGCTGTTCTCGATCGAAGCCAGGATCGTTCGCAGCCAGATCCTCTCGGGCGAGCCGCGCATCGACGGCCGCGACACGCGCACCGTGCGCCCCATCGAGATCCGCAATTCGGTGCTGCCCCGCACCCACGGTTCGGCGCTGTTCACGCGCGGCGAGACGCAGGGCCTGGTCGTGACCACGCTCGGCACCGAGCGCGATGCGCAGCGCATCGACGCGCTGGCCGGCGAGTACGAAGACCGCTTCCTGTTCCACTACAACATGCCTCCGTTCGCCACCGGCGAAGTGGGCCGCATGGGCTCGACCAAGCGCCGCGAAATTGGCCACGGCCGCCTCGCCAAGCGCGCGCTCGTCGCCGTGCTGCCGACGAAGGAAGAATTCCCGTACACCATCCGCGTGGTGTCGGAGATCACCGAATCGAACGGCTCGTCGTCGATGGCCTCGGTGTGCGGCGGCTGCCTCTCGATGATGGACGCCGGCGTGCCGATGAAGGCCCATGTGGCCGGCATCGCCATGGGCCTCATCAAGGAAGACAACCGTTTCGCAGTGCTGACCGACATCCTGGGCGATGAAGATCACCTGGGCGACATGGACTTCAAGGTGGCCGGCACGACCAACGGCATCACCGCGCTGCAGATGGACATCAAGATCCAGGGCATCACCAAGGAAATCATGCAGGTCGCACTGGCCCAGGCCAAGGAAGCGCGCATGCATATCCTCGGCAAAATGCAGGAAGCCATGGGCGAAGCGAAGACCGAGGTCTCGCAGTTCGCACCGCGCCTGACCACGCTGAAGATCAATCCCGAGAAGATCCGCGACGTGATCGGCAAGGGCGGCGCGGTCATCCGCGGCCTGCAGGAAGAAACCGGCACCACGATCAACATCGACGAAGACGGCACCATCACCATTGCGTCGACCGATCCGGAAAAGGCCGAGTTCGCCAAGAAGCGCATCGAGCAGATCACCGCCGAAGTCGAAATCGGCAAGGTCTACGAAGGCCCGGTCACCAAGATCCTGGACTTCGGCGCGCTCATCAACCTGCTGCCCGGCAAGGACGGCCTGCTGCACATCAGCCAGATCGCGCACGAGCGCGTCGAGAAGGTGACCGACTACCTGAGCGAAGGCCAGATCGTCAAGGTCAAGGTGCTTGAGACCGACGAAAAGGGTCGCGTGAAGCTGTCGATGAAGGCCCTGACCGAGCGTCCGGCCGGCATGGAGTACAGCGAGCGTGCGCCGCGTGAAGACCGCGGCGATCGCGGTGACCGAGGTGGCGACCGCGGCGGTGAACGCCGCGAGCGCTCGGACCGCGGCGACCGCGGTGGCGAGCGTGCGCCGCGCTTCAACGGCGAGCAGCAGCCCCCGCGCAGCGAGCAGCCGCAGCAGGCCGCTCCGGCCGGCGAGCAGCCTTTCACGCCGCGCGAAGAGTAAGCGGAACCTCCCAACCAAGCCCGCGCAGGCGGGCGTTGCAGGCCAGGATCATGAAAGCCATTGAAATCACTTCGTACGGCGCCCCCGAGGTGCTGCGTGCCGTGGAGCGCCCCGATCCGGTGGCCGGGGCGGGCGAGCTGCTGATCCGCGTTGCGGCCAGCGGCATCAACCGCCCCGACGTGCTGCAGCGCAAGGGGCACTACCCGGTGCCGCCGGGCGCTTCCGACCTGCCGGGCCTCGAGGTGGCCGGTGAGATCGTGTCGGGCGACGCCGCGGCGCTGGCCGAGGCGGGGCTCAAGGTCGGCGACAGGGTCTGCGCGCTCGTCGCGGGCGGCGGCTATGCCGAACTGTGCGTGGCGCCGGTGGCGCAATGCCTGCCGGTGCCGAAGGGCTGGAGCGACGTCGAGGCGGCTTCGCTGCCCGAGACCTTCTTCACTGTCTGGAGCAACGTGTTCGATCGCGGCCGGCTGCAGAAGGGCGAGACCCTGCTCATCCAGGGCGGCACGAGCGGCATCGGCGTGACGGCGATCCAGATCGCCAAGGCCATGGGTGCCACAGTGATCGCTACCGCCGGAAGCGACGACAAGTGCGAGGCCTGCAGGAAGCTCGGCGCCGACCACGCCATCAACTACCGCACGAGCGACTTCGTCGAAGAGGCGAAGAAGCTCACGGGCGGCAAAGGCGTGGACGTGATCCTCGACATGGTCGCGGGCGACTACGTGGCGCGCGAGATCGAGTGCATGGCCGAAGACGGCCGGCTCGTGATCATCGCGGTGCAGGGCGGGATCAAGAGCGAGTTCAATGCGGGGCTGGTGCTGCGCAGACGGCTCGTGATCACCGGCTCCACGCTGCGGCCGCGGCCGATCGCATTCAAGGGCGAGATCGCCCGCGCGCTGCGCGAGAAGGTCTGGCCGCTGCTCGAAAGCGGCGCGGTCAAGCCCGTGATCCACAGCACCTTCGCAGCGAGTGGCGAGCCGAGCGGCGCGGCCCAGGCGCATGCGCTGATGGAATCCAACCAGCACATCGGCAAGATCGTGCTGACATGGTGACGACGAGCGAGCAACAGACGACGATGACGACGACGACCAAGAAGAAGCTGATTGCCGGCAACTGGAAGATGAACGGCAGCCTGGCTGCCAACGAGGCGCTCGTGAAGGCCCTGCAGCAGGGTCTCGCCGCGGCGCCGGCCGGCTGCGATGTCGCGCTGTGCGCGCCGGCGCCGTATTTCGCGCAGCTGCAGTCGCTGCTGGCCGCAACGCCTGCCCTGGCGCTGGGCGCGCAGGACATCTCGGCGCATCCGCAGGGTGCGTTCACGGGCGAGCAGTCGGCCGCCATGCTGAAGGACTTCGGCGTGCGCTATGCGATCGTCGGCCATTCCGAGCGCCGCCAGTACCATGCCGAATCCGACGAGGCGGTGGCCGCCAAGGCGGCGGCCGCGCTGGCGAACGGCATTACGCCGATCGTCTGCGTGGGCGAGACGCTGGCCGAACGCGAAGCAGGGCACACCGAAGAAGTGGTCAAGCGCCAGCTGGCCGCGGTGATCCACGTCAACGGCCATTGCATCAG
The DNA here is from genome assembly GCF_057656815.1 of Variovorax sp. Soil_C_39. Taxonomy (NCBI): domain Bacteria; kingdom Pseudomonadati; phylum Pseudomonadota; class Betaproteobacteria; order Burkholderiales; family Comamonadaceae; genus Variovorax; species Variovorax sp. Soil_C_39. The sequence goes on along the minus strand of NZ_JBDGJQ010000001.1, from coordinate 220,296 downwards.
CGAGATCGTCGTGGCCTACGAGCCCGTCTGGGCCATCGGCACCGGCAAGACCGCCACGCCCGAGCAGGCGCAGGCGGTGCATGCCGTGCTGCGCGCGCAACTGCACCATGCCGCGAGCGAGCACGCAGCGGGCATCCGCATCCTCTATGGCGGCAGCATGAACGCGGCGAACGCCGCCGAGCTGCTGGCCCAGCCCGACATCGACGGCGGGCTCATCGGCGGCGCATCGCTCAAGGCCCCCGATTTCCTGCAGATCATTTCGGCTGCCGCACGCTGAACGCGGCGCGAGCAGTCATCAATTAGGAGTAAGAACGAATGAACCTGGTCCTCAATCTTTTGGTCGGCGTGCAGATGCTGACGGCGCTGGTCATGATCGGGTTGATCCTGATCCAGCACGGCAAGGGCGCCGACATGGGCGCGGCCTTCGGCAGCGGCAGTGCCGGCAGCCTGTTCGGTGCCAGCGGCAGCGCCAATTTCCTGTCGCGCACCACTGCGGTGCTGGCGGCGGTGTTCTTTGCCTCCACGCTGCTGTTGGCCTACTTCAGCCATGCGCGGCCCGCGGGCGGCGGCAACAGCCTGCTGGAGCGCGCGGCCATCGGCGTGCCGGCCACGCCTGCTTCGGGCGCGGCAGGGCAGATTCCCGCTGGCGCAGCCCCGGCTGGTGCAGCTGCATCGGCGCCGGCCGCACCCGCTCCGGGCGCCGGCGAGATCCCGAGCAAATAATCAAGTTGTTTTCATTGAGCAGGTCGCTGAAAACGACTTCATTTCAGGGTAAACTCTAAAGCTGTTCGGAAAGCCAAACACCTTCACAGGTACCTCATGCCATCCGGACAAGTCAAAACCGCGGTCGTGGTGAAATTGGTAGACACGCTATCTTGAGGGGGTAGTGGCGAAAGCTGTGCGAGTTCGAGTCTCGCCGACCGCACCAAATCTCACCGGCAGAAAGCCTCTTTCAGAGCGTTCTTCTGCCGGTGGCAAGCGGTGAAAAATTCCCGATGAACCTCGATTCCTATCTCCCCGTCCTTTTGTTCATTCTGGTCGGTGTCGGTGTAGGCGTCGCGCCACAGGTCATCGGCTACATCCTGGGGCCCAACCGGCCCGACGCAGCGAAGAATGCACCTTACGAGTGCGGCTTCGAGGCCTTCGAGGATGCGCGCATGAAATTCGACGTGCGCTATTACCTCGTCGCGATTCTCTTCATCCTGTTCGATCTCGAGATCGCCTTCCTGTTTCCGTGGGCCATTGCGCTCAAGGAAATCGGCGCCGTCGGCTTCTGGGCCATGATGATCTTTCTCGCCATCCTCGTCGTGGGCTTCGCCTACGAGTGGAAAAAAGGCGCGCTCGACTGGGAATGACAAGGAAGCTACAAAATGGCCATTGAAGGCGTCATGAAAGAAGGCTTCGTCACCACCACCTACGACACGGTGGTGAATTGGGCGAAGACCGGATCACTTTGGCCGATGACTTTCGGCCTTGCATGCTGTGCCGTCGAGATGATGCATGCGGGCGCGGCCCGCTACGACATCGATCGCTTCGGCATGCTGTTTCGTCCGAGCCCGCGCCAGTCCGATCTGATGATCGTGGCCGGCACGTTGTGCAACAAGATGGCGCCGGCGCTGCGCAAGGTCTACGACCAGATGCCCGAGCCGCGCTGGGTGTTGTCGATGGGTTCGTGCGCCAATGGCGGCGGCTACTACCACTACAGCTACTCGGTGGTGCGCGGCTGCGACCGCATCGTGCCCGTCGACGTCTATGTGCCGGGCTGCCCGCCGACGGCCGAGGCGCTGCTCTACGGGATCATCCAGCTGCAGCAGAAGATCCGCCGCACCAACACCATTGCGCGCGCCTGAGGAGCTGCCCTGATGACCGACTTTGCGATTTCTCCAGAGGCGCTCCAGGCGACTCTGGTGCAGACCCTGGGTGCCAAGGCCAAGCGCGTGACGGTTGCGCTCGGCGAGGTGACGGTGGTCGTGGCTGCCGCCGACTACATCGACGCCGCGCTGCTGCTGCGCGATGCGCCCGGCTGCCGCTTCGAGCAGCTGATCGACCTCTGCGGCATGGACTACTCGGACTACCGCGAAGGCGAGTGGGAGGGCGCGCGTTATTGCGTCGTCGCCCACCTGCTGTCGGTTAGCCTCAACCAGCGTGTGCGGCTCAAGGTGTTCGCCGAGAGCGACGACCTGCCAGTCGTCGATTCGCTGCAGCCGGTGTGGAGTGCCACTACCTGGTTCGAGCGCGAGGCCTTCGACCTCTACGGCATCGTGTTCGAGGGGCATGACGACCTGCGCCGCATCCTGACCGACTACGGCTTCATCGGCCATCCGTTCCGCAAGGATTTCCCGGTGTCGGGCCACGTCGAGATGCGCTACGACGAAGAACAGAAGCGCGTGGTCTACCAGCCGGTGTCGATCGAGCCGCGAGAGATCACGCCGCGCGTGATCCGCGAAGACAACTACGGCGCCGGACTCCACTGACATGGCCGAAATCAAGAACTACACCCTCAACTTCGGCCCCCAGCATCCCGCGGCACACGGCGTGCTGCGCCTCGTGCTGGAGCTCGACGGCGAAGTGATCCAGCGCGCCGATCCGCACATCGGCCTGTTGCACCGTGCGACCGAGAAGCTGGCCGAATCGCGCACCTTCATCCAGTCGCTGCCGTACATGGACCGTCTCGACTACGTGTCGATGATGAGCAACGAGCACGCCTACTGCCTCGCCATCGAGCGGATGATGGGCCTCGATGTGCCGGAGCGCGCGCAGTACATCCGTGTGATGTTCGCCGAGATCACCCGCCTGCTGAACCACCTGCTGTGGCTCGGCGCGCACGGGCTCGACTGCGGTGCGATGAACATGCTCATCTACTGCTTCCGCGAGCGCGAGGACCTGTTCGACATGTACGAGGCGGTTTCGGGCGCGCGCATGCATGCGGCCTACTTCCGTCCGGGCGGCGTCTACCGCGACCTGCCCGACGCGATGCCGCAGTACAAGGTCAGCAAGATCAAGAACGCCAAGGCGATCGAGAAGCTCAACGAGAACCGCCAGGGCTCGCTGCTCGACTTCATCGACGACTTCTGCAAGCGCTTCCCGAAGATGGTCGACGAGTACGAGACGCTGCTCACCGACAACCGCATCTGGAAGCAGCGCACCGTGGGCATCGGCGTGGTGACGCCGGAGCGCGCGCTGAACCTCGGTTTCACGGGTCCGATGCTTCGCGGCTCGGGCGTCGAGTGGGACCTGCGCAAGAAGCAGCCATACGACGTCTACGACCGCATGCAGTTCGACGTGCCCGTCGGGCGCACCGGCGATTGCTATGACCGCTACCTCGTGCGCGTGGAAGAAATGCGCCAGGCCAACCGGATCATCCAGCAGTGCTCGGCCTGGCTGCGCGTCAACCCGGGCCCGGTCATCACCGACAACCACAAGGTCGCCGCGCCTGCGCGCGAATCGATGAAGGCGAACATGGAGGAGTTGATCCACCATTTCAAGCTCTTCACCGAAGGCTTCCACGTGCCCGAAGGCGAGGCGTATGCCGCCGTCGAGCATCCGAAGGGCGAGTTCGGCATCTACCTCGTGAGCGACGGCGCCAACAAGCCCTATCGCCTGAAGATCCGTGCGCCCGGTTTCCCGCATCTCGCCGCCCTCGACGAAATGTCGCGCGGTCACATGATCGCCGACGCTGTCGCGGTGATCGGCACGATGGACATCGTGTTCGGCGAAATCGACAGGTGAGAAAGAGCGAATGACTTCCTCGACCCACCACGACACGGCGCCTTCTGCTCCTTTGAGGGCCGACATTCTCGAGCGCTTCGCGCGCGAGGTCGCCAAGTACCCCGAGGCCGGCAAGCAGTCGGCCGTGATGGCGTGCCTGGCCATCGTCCAGCAGGACGAGGGCCACGTGAGCATCCCGCGCGAGCGCGAGATCGCCGACTACCTGGGCATGGCGCCGATCGCCGTGCACGAGGTCACGACCTTCTACAACATGTACAACCAGCATCCGGTGGGCCGCTTCAAGCTCAACGTGTGCACCAACCTGCCGTGCCAGCTGCGCGACGGCGCCACCGCGCTCGTGCACCTCGAGAAGAAGCTCGGCATCAAGATGGGCGAGACCACGGCCGACGGCCTGTTCACGCTGCAGCAGAGCGAATGCCTTGGTGCCTGCGCCGATTCGCCGGTGATGCTGGTCAACGACCGCACGATGTGCAGCTTCATGAGCAACGAGAAGCTCGACCAGCTCGTCGACGGCCTGCGCGATTCGGCCAAGGGAGAGGCTGCATGATGTCGCCCGAACAAGTGCTCCAGCAGTTCCGCGCCACGGGCGTGCAGACCTGCTTCCACAATCGCCACCTCGAGCCGCAGATCTATGCCGGCCTCGACGGCACCAACTGGCGCCTGGCCGACTACGAGGCGCGCGGCGGCTATCAGGCGCTGCGCAAGATCCTCACCGAAGGCCTCACGCCCGACCAGGTGATCGCCGAAGTCAAGGCCTCGGGCCTGCGCGGCCGCGGCGGCGCGGGCTTTCCGACGGGCCTCAAGTGGAGCTTCATGCCCCGCCAGTTCCCGGGCCAGAAGTACCTCGTGTGCAATTCCGACGAGGGCGAGCCGGGCACCTGCAAGGACCGCGACATCCTGCAGTTCAACCCGCACATCGTGATCGAGGGCATGGCCATTGCTGCCTACGCCATGGGCATCAGCGTGGGCTACAACTACATCCACGGCGAGATCTTCCAGAGCTACGAGCGCTTCGAAGAGGCGCTCGAGGAAGCGCGCGCGGCGGGCTACCTCGGCGACAACATCATGGGCAGCGCGTACAGCTTCCAGCTGCATGCGTCGCATGGCTTCGGCGCCTACATCTGCGGCGAGGAAACCGCGCTGCTCGAGTCGCTAGAAGGCAAGAAGGGCCAGCCGCGCTTCAAGCCGCCGTTCCCGGCGAGCTTCGGCCTCTACGGCAAGCCCACCACCATCAACAACACCGAGACCTTCGCGGCGGTGCCCTGGATCATCCGCAACGGCGGCCAGGCCTACCTCGAGTGCGGCAAGCCGAACAACGGCGGCACCAAGATCTACTCGGTGAGCGGCGACGTCGAGCTGCCCGGCAACTACGAAGTGCCGATGGGCACGCCGTTCTCGAAGCTGCTCGAGCTCGCGGGCGGCGTGCGCAAGGGCCGCACGCTCAAGGCCGTGATTCCCGGCGGATCGTCGGCGCCGGTGCTGCCGGCCGAGATCATGATGCAGTGCACGATGGACTACGACTCCATCGCCAAGGCCGGCTCCATGCTGGGCTCGGGCGCCGTGATCGTCATGGACGACAGCCGCTCGATGGTCGAGTCGCTGCGCCGCCTCTCGTACTTCTACATGCACGAATCCTGCGGCCAGTGCACGCCGTGCCGCGAGGGCACGGGCTGGCTCTACCGCGTGGTCGACCGCATCTACAACGGGCAGGGCAGGGCGACCGACATGGACCTGCTCAACTCCGTGGCCGACAACATCCAGGGCCGCACCATCTGCGCGCTGGGCGATGCCGCGGCCATGCCGGTGCGCGCCATGATCAAGCACTTCCGCCACGAGTTCGAGGCACTGATCCCGGGCTATGTCCCGAAGGCGTCTGTCAAGGCATGAACCGCCGGGCCGTTCCCAAGGTGAATACCGCAGCCGCAGGCGGAGGTTGTCCGTTGGCGCGAGAAGAAACACACTCATGATCGAAATCGAACTCGACGGCAAGAAGGTCGAAGTGACCGAAGGCAGCATGGTGATGCATGCGGCCGACAAGGCGGGCACGTACATCCCGCACTTCTGCTATCACAAGAAGCTCAGCATCGCGGCCAACTGCCGCATGTGCCTGGTCGACGTGGAGAAGGCGCCCAAGCCGATGCCGGCCTGCGCCACGCCCGTGACGCAGGGCATGATCGTTCGCACCAAGAGCGAGAAGGCCATCAAGGCGCAGCAGTCGGTGATGGAGTTCCTGCTGATCAACCATCCGCTCGACTGCCCGATCTGCGACCAGGGCGGCGAATGCCAGCTGCAGGACCTGGCCGTGGGCTACGGCGGCTCTTCCTCGCGCTACGAGGAAGAGAAGCGCGTCGTGTTCCACAAGGACGTCGGCCCGCTGATCAGCATGGAAGAAATGAGCCGCTGCATCCATTGCACGCGCTGCGTGCGCTTCGGCCAGGAAGTGGCCGGCGTGATGGAGCTCGGCATGATCCACCGCGGCGAGCATTCCGAGATCACCACCATCCTCGGCGAGACCGTGGATTCCGAACTCTCGGGCAACATGATCGACCTGTGTCCGGTCGGTGCGCTCACGAGCAAGCCGTTCCGCTACAGCGCTCGTACTTGGGAGCTGTCGCGCCGCAAGTCGGTGAGCCCGCACGATTCGACCGGCGCGAGCCTGATCGTGCAGGTCAAGAACAACCGCGTGATGCGCGTGGTGCCGCTCGAGAACGACGACGTCAACGAATGCTGGATCGCCGACCGCGACCGCTTCTCGTACGAGGCGCTCAACGGCCCCGAGCGCCTCACGCAGCCCATGCTCAAGCAGGGCGGCCAGTGGCAGCAGGTCGACTGGCAGACCGCGCTCGAGTACGTCGCCAACGGCCTCAAGCAGATCAAGGCCGACCACGGCGCGCAAAGCATCGGCACGCTCGTGAGCCCGCACAGCACGCTCGAGGAGCTCAAGCTCGCGGCCATGCTCACGCGCGAGCTCGGCAGCGACAACATCGACTACCGCCTGCGCAACGCCGAGTTCCCGGCATTCGAAGGCGTGCGCTGGCTCGGCACTTCGGTCGCATCGCTGTCGCAACTGCAGCGTGCGTTCGTCATTGGCTCGAACCTGCGCAAGGACCATCCGCTGTTCGCGCTGCGCATCCGCGAAGCCGTGCGCAAGGGTGCGGCGCTGTCGGTGCTGACCTCGCAAGGCCTGCTGGCCGATCCCGAGGCATGGGCCATGACCGTGGCCCAGGCCGCCGTCGTCGACGCCGGCCAATGGGTCGAGGTGCTCGCAGGCGTTGCCGCGGCGATCGGCCAGACCACGGGCGTCACATCGCCGCTCGCACCCGCCAACGCACCCGACGACACCGCCAAGGCCATCGCGGCTTCGCTGCTCGGCGGCGAACGCAAGGCGATCCTGCTCGGCAACGCCGCGGCGCACCATGCGCAGGCCAGCAGCCTGCTGGCCCTCGCGAACTGGATCGGCGCGCAGACCGGCGCCACCGTCGGCTACCTGACCGAAGCCGCCAACACCGTGGGCGCACAGCTCGTGGGTGCGTTCCCGAAGAACGGCGGCCTCGATGCCGGGCGCATGCTCGCGGCCGGTTCGGGCCTCAAGGCGGTGCTGCTGCTCAACAACGAACCGGTGTTCGACTCGGCTGCGGGCGCCGCGGCCGCCGACACCATCGGCAATGCCCAGATGGTCGTCACGCTGAGCCCATTCAAGGCCAACCTCGAATTCAGCGACGTGCTGCTGCCGATCGCGCCGTTCACCGAAACGCCGGGCACCTTCGTCAATGCCGAAGGCCGCGTGCAGAGCTTCCATGCCGTCGTCAAGCCGCAAGGCGAGGCGCGTCCGGCCTGGAAGGTGCTGCGCGTGCTCGCGAACCTGCTCGGCCTGCCGGGCTTCGCCTTCGAATCGACCTCGGAAGTGCTCGCCACGGTGGGTGACAACGGCGCGCTGCCGGCCGGTGCGCTGGCCAACGCCACCGCTGCAAAGGCCGTGGCCGCCGACGCGGGCCTGCCCGCGCCCGTGGTCGCGAGCATCTACCAGCTCGATTCGATCGTGCGCCGCGCGCCGTCGCTGCAGCTCACCGCCGATGCGCGCAGTGCATCGGCCGCACCGGCCCGTGCCGAGGAGGCCTTGGCATGATCGACGCACTGCACGCTTTCGGCCAGGGCCTGGTTCAGGCCGGCTGGTGGACCGGCATGGCCTGGCCCGTGATCTGGACGCTCATCAAGATCATCGCGGTCGTGATCCCGCTGATGCTTGCCGTCGCCTACCTCACACTCTGGGAGCGCAAGGCCATCGGCTTCACGCAGATCCGGGTCGGGCCGAACCGCATCGGGCCGCTGGGCCTGTTGCAGCCGATTGCCGACGCGCTCAAGCTGATGACCAAGGAAATCATCCTTCCGACGGTTGCCAACAAGGGCCTGTTCCTGCTCGGTCCGATCATGACGATCATGCCGGCGCTCGTCGCATGGGTCGTGATTCCCTTCGGTCCCGACCAGGCGCTGGCCAACATCAATGCCGGCCTGCTGTTCGTGATGGCCATCACCTCGCTCGAGGTCTACGGCGTGATCATCGCCGGCTGGGCCTCGAACTCGAAGTACGCCTTTCTGGGCGCGCTGCGCGCGTCGGCCCAGATGGTGAGCTACGAGATCGCGATGGGCTTCTGCTTCGTCGTGGTGCTGATGGTCTCGGCCAGCCTCAACATGACCGACATCGTGACGGGGCAGGGCAAGGGCATGTTCGCGGACATGGGCATCGGCTTCCTGTCGTGGAACTGGCTGTCGCTGCTGCCGATCTTCGTCGTCTACTTCATCTCGGGCCTGGCCGAAACGAACCGCCATCCTTTCGACGTGGTCGAGGGCGAATCCGAGATCGTCGCGGGCCACATGATCGAGTACTCGGGCATGAGCTTCGCGATGTTCTTCCTGGCCGAGTACGCCAACATGTGGCTGGTCTCGATCCTGTGCGTCGTGCTGTTCCTCGGTGGATGGCTGCCGCCCTTCGAGTTCCTCGCCTTCATTCCGGGCTGGATCTGGCTCGGCATCAAGACCTTCTGCGTGGTCACCATGTTCCTGTGGGTCCGCTCGACCTTCCCGCGCTTCCGCTATGACCAGATCATGCGGCTCGGCTGGAAGATCTTCATTCCGGTCACGCTCGTGTGGCTGGTGGTGGTCGGTGCCTGGATGCAGACCCCGTTCAATATCTGGAATTAACTGGAAGCGCCAACATCATGTCTGCGCACACCGCAACCACCACCGCGTCCGCACCGTTCTCGCTCAAGGACTTCCTGAGCAGCTTCATGCTGCTCGAGCTGTTCAAGGGCCTGGCGATCACGGGCAAGTACGCCTTCGCACGCAAGATCACCGTGCAGTTCCCCGAAGAGAAGACGCCGCTGTCGCCGCGCTTCCGGGGCCTGCATGCGCTGCGCCGCTATGAGAACGGCGAAGAGCGCTGCATCGCCTGCAAGCTGTGCGAGGCCGTGTGCCCCGCGCTCGCGATCACGATCGAATCCGACGTGCGCGACGACGGCTCGCGGCGCACCACGCGCTACGACATCGACCTGACCAAGTGCATCTTCTGCGGCTTCTGCGAAGAAAGCTGCCCGGTCGATTCGATCGTCGAGACCCACATCTTCGAATACCACGGCGAAAAGCGCGGCGACCTGTACTTCACCAAGGACATGCTCCTGGCGGTGGGCGATCGCTACGAAAAAGAAATCGCGGCGAACAAGGCGGCCGACGCCAAGTACCGCTGATCCGATCGGCCCGAACCCCGTACCCATCCGAATTCCAATGGACGTCAAGACCGGTCTGTTCTATCTGTTTGCCGCGGTGCTGCTGTTCGCGGCATTCCGCGTCATCACCGCACGCAATCCCGTGTACGCCGCGCTGTACCTGGTGCTGGCCTTCTTCCAGGCCTCGGCCATCTGGCTGCTGCTGCGTGCCGAGTTCCTTGCGATCGCGCTGGTGCTCGTCTACGTGGGGGCGGTGATGGTGCTGTTCCTGTTCGTCGTGATGATGCTCGACATCAACATGGACGGCTTGCGGCAGGGCTTCTGGAAGCACTTTCCGCTGGCCGCCGGCGTGGGCGCGCTCATCGCGCTCGAGATGGCCGCGGTGCTGATGGGCGGCTTCCGCCTGTCCGAGGCGCCGCGCGCGGCGACCGAGGCCGCGGCCAACAGCTCGAACACGCTCGAGCTCGGCAAGTTGCTGTATTCGGAATATCTGTATCCGCTCGAGATCGCAGCTGTGATCCTGCTCGTGGCCATCGTGGCGGCCATTGCCCTGACGCTGCGCACCCGCAAGGACAGCAAGTACGTCAACCCGGCCGACCAGGTTCGCGTCAAAGCGCGTGACCGCGTGCGCATCGTGCAGATGTCCGCCACGCGCGCAGCCGAGCCCGTGGTGGAAGCACCAGCCGCCGCCGACGCGCCTGCAGCAAAGGAAAACAAGGCATGACGCTCACGCTCGGACACTTTCTCTCGCTCGGCGCGATGCTCTTCGCGCTGTCGGTGATCGGCATCTTCCTGAACCGCAAGAACCTCATCGTGCTGCTGATGGCGATCGAGCTGATGCTGCTCGCGGTGAACATGAACTTCGTGGCGTTCTCGTACTTCCTGGGCGACATGCACGGCCAGATCTTCGTGTTCTTCATCCTGACGGTGGCGGCGGCCGAGTCGGCCATCGGCCTCGCGCTGCTGGTCCTGTTGTTCCGCAACAAGTCCAACATCAACGTCGATGAGCTCAACACGCTCAAGGGATAACGACAAGAACTCACCATGAGCGCAACCCTCTCTGCATCCACGCTGCTGGCCGTTCCGCTGGCACCCCTGGTCGGCGCGGTCCTCGCGGGCCTGTTCGGCACCAAGTTCGCCGGCAACCACATCGGCCGCAAGGTCACGCATTCGCTGACGATCCTCGGCGTGCTCGTCGCATTCGTGATCTCGGCCATGACGCTGAAGTCGGTCATCGTCGACGGCGCCCGCTTCAACGAGACCATCTACGAATGGATGATGGTCGGCGGCCTCCGGATGGAGGTCGGCTTCCTTGTCGACGGCCTCACCGCCATGATGATGTGCGTCGTGACCTTCGTGTCGCTGATGGTGCACATCTACACCATCGGCTACATGGAGGAAGACGAGGGCTACAACCGCTTCTTCGCGTACATCTCGCTCTTCACCTTCTCGATGCTGATGCTCGTCATGAGCAACAACATGCTCCAGCTGTTCTTCGGCTGGGAAGCGGTGGGCCTGGTGTCGTACCTGCTGATCGGCTTCTGGTTCAACCGGCCGACCGCGATCTTCGCGAACATGAAGGCGTTCCTGGTCAACCGCGTGGGCGACTTCGGCTTCATCCTCGGCATCGGCCTGATCGCGGCCTATGCGGGCACGCTGAACTACGGCGAAGCCTTTGCCAAGGCCGACACGCTGGCCGGCATCACCTTCCCGGGCACCGAATGGATGCTCGTGACCGTGATCTGCATCTGCCTGTTCATCGGCGCCATGGGCAAGAGCGCGCAGTTCCCGCTGCACGTGTGGCTGCCCGACTCGATGGAAGGCCCGACCCCGATCTCGGCACTGATCCACGCGGCGACCATGGTGACAGCGGGCATCTTCATGGTGGCGCGCATGTCGCCGCTGTTCGAGCTCAGCGACACGGCGCTGTCGTTCATCCTCGTGATCGGTGCCATCACCGCGCTGTTCATGGGCTTCCTGGGCATCATCCAGAACGACATCAAGCGCGTGGTCGCGTACTCCACGCTGTCGCAGCTCGGCTACATGACGGTGGCGCTCGGCGCCTCGGCGTACTCGGTGGCGGTGTTCCACCTGATGACCCACGCCTTCTTCAAGGCGCTGCTGTTCCTCGGCGCCGGCTCGGTGATCATCGGCATGCACCACAACCAGGACATCCGCTGGATGGGCGGCGTGCGCAAGTACATGCCGATCACCTGGATCACGTCGCTGCTGGGCTCGCTTGCGCTGATCGGCACGCCGCTGTTCTCGGGCTTCTACTCGAAGGACAGCATCATCGAGGCGGTGAAGGAAAGCCATCTCTGGGGCGCGCAGTTCGCGTATTGGGCGGTGCTGGCCGGCGTGTTCGTGACCGCGTTCTATTCGTTCCGCATGTACTTCCTGGTGTTCCACGGCAAGGAGCGCTACGACCAGAACCCCGATGCCCACCATGACGACCATGGTGCACACGGCGACGACGGCCATGGCCACCACGACCACAAGCCGCACGAATCGCCGATGGTGGTGTGGCTGCCGCTGGTGCTCTTGGCCATTCCGTCGGTCGTGATCGGCTACTTCACGATCGAGCCGATGCTGCACGGCGATTTCTTCAAGGACGCGATCTTCGTGGACGCCGCGAAGCACCACGCCATGAAGGAACTCGGCGAGGCCTTCCACGGCCCGATGGTGATGGCCCTGCACGGCCTGCAGACGGCGCCGTTCTGGCTGGCGCTCGCGGGTGTGGTGCTCTCGTACTACATGTACATGGTCAACCCGGCGCTGCCGACCGCCATCAAGCGCGGCTTCGGTCCGGTCTATCGCCTGCTCGAGAACAAGTACTACCTCGACTGGATCAATGAGAACATCGTGGCGCGCGGCGCGCGAGCGCTCGGTACCGGCCTCTGGAAGGGCGGCGACCAGGCGCTGATCGACGGTGCCGTGGTCAACGGTTCCTGGAAGCTCATCGGCCGCCTCGCGGGCGTGGTGCGCTGGCTGCAGTCGGGCTTCATCTATCACTACGCCTTCGCGATGCTGCTCGGCATCTTCATCCTGATGACGTACTTCGTCTGGTTCAAACGCTGAGTCCAAGCGCTGGAGAAAAAGAAAAATGGGTTTGTTGAGCCTTGCCATCTGGGTGCCGATCGCATTCGGCACCGCGCTGCTGGCGTTCGGCCGCGACGAAAACGCCCGGGGCGTGCGCTGGGTCGCGCTCGTCGGCGCCATCGCGAGCTTCCTGGTGACCGTGCCGCTCTTCACCGGCTTCGAGAACGGCACTGCCGCCATGCAGTTCGTCGAGAAGGCGAGCTGGATCACGCGCTTCAATGTCAGCTACCACCTGGGCGTGGACGGCCTCTCGCTCTGGATGGTGCTGCTGACGTCGTTCATTACTGTCGTGGTGGTGATCTCGGCCTGGGAAGTGATCACCGAGCGCGTCAACCAGTACATGGGCGCGTTCCTGATCCTGTCGGGCCTGATGATCGGCGTGTTCTCCGCGCTCGACGGCATCCTGTTCTACGTGTTCTTCGAAGCCACGCTGATCCCGATGTACCTGATCATCGGCATCTGGGGCGGCCCGAACAAGATCTACGCGGCGTTCAAGTTCTTCCTCTACACGCTGCTCGGCTCGCTCCTGATGCTGGTGGCGCTGATCTACCTGTACAACACCTCGGGCGGCAGCTTCGACATCCTGACCTGGCACAAGCTGCCGCTGGATGGCACCGCGCAGACCTTCCTGTTCTTCGCCTTCTTCGCCGCCTTTGCCGTCAAGGTGCCGATGTGGCCGGTCCACACCTGGCTGCCCGACGTGCACGTCGAGGCGCCCACGGGCGGCTCGGCCGTGCTGGCGGCGATCATGCTGAAGCTCGGCGCCTACGGCTTCCTGCGCTTCTCGATGCCGATCGCCCCCGATGCGTCGCACGAATGGGCCTGGCTCATGATCGCGCTGTCGCTGATCGCGGTGATCTACGTTGGTCTCGTGGCGCTGGTGCAGCAGGACATGAAGAAGCTCGTGGCTTATTCGTCGATCGCGCACATGGGCTTCGTGACGCTCGGCTTCTTCATCTTCAACGAACTCGGCGTGTCGGGCGGCATCGTGCAGATGATCGCGCACGGCTTCGTGTCGGCCGCGATGTTCCTGGGCATCGGCGTGCTGTACGACCGCGTGCATTCGCGCCAGATCGCCGACTACGGCGGCGTGGTCAACACCATGCCCAGGTTCGCGGCCTTCGCGCTGCTGTTCGCCATGGCCAACTGCGGCCTGCCGGGCACGGCCGGCTTCGTGGGCGAGTGGATGGTGATCCTCGGTGCGGTCAAGTTCAACTTCTGGATCGGCCTGGCGGCCGCCACCGCACTGATCTTCGGCGCGGCCTACACCCTGTGGATGTACAAGCGCGTCTACCTCGGCCCGGTCGGCAACGACCACGTCAAGGAACTCACCGACATCAATGCCCGCGAGTTCCTGATGCTCTCGCTGCTGGCGATCGCGGTGCTGTGGATGGGCCTCTATCCAAAGCCCTTCACCGATGCGATGGACGCGTCCGTGGTCGAACTGCTGCGCCACGTGGCGGTTTCCAAACTGCCTTCCTGATGATGACCCCCACGTTTGCGGCTGTGCCGCTGCACTGCCCCCCGAGGGGGCCCCGGACCGGCTTGGGGCGGCCCTGCGCCGCCGGGCCACGCTGAACAAGAGAACGAGATGATTGACAAACTCAGCTGGGTCGCGATCTACCCGGAAATCGTGCTGCTGGTCATGGCCTGCATCATTTTGCTGGTCGACCTGTCGACCACGAGCCCACGCCGCACGCGCACCTATGTGCTCACGCTGCTCACGCTCGCTGTGGTGGCGGTGCTGACCGGCCTCGCGGCCAACGACGGCAAGACCGTCTACGGTTTCGGCGGCATGGTCGTGAGCGACCCCATGGGCAACTGGCTCAAGTGCTTCGCCACGCTGGCGCTGATGGTCACGCTGGTCTATGGCCGTCCGTATGCGGCCGACCGCGAGATGCTGCGCGGCGGCGAACTGTTCACCATCAGCATGTTCGCGCTGCTGGGCATGTTCGTGATGATCTCGGGCAGCAACTTCCTGCTGATCTACCTCGGCCTCGAACTGCTCACGCTGTCGAGCTATGCGCTGGTGGCGCTGCGCCGCGACAACGCGGTGGCCAGCGAGGCGGCCATGAAGTACTTCGTGCTCGGCGCGATGGCGAGCGGCTTCCTGCTCTACGGGCTTTCGATGATGTACGGCGCGACCGGCTCGCTCGACGTCAACGAGGTGTTCAAGATCATCGCGAGCGGCAAGGTCAACCACCAGGTGCTGGTGTTCGGCCTGGTGTTCATCGTGGCGGGCCTGGCGTTCAAGGTCGGCGCGGCACCGTTCCACATGTGGGTGCCCGACGTCTACCAGGGCGCGCCGACGGCCGTCACGCTGCTGATCGGTGCGGCGCCCGAGCTGGCTGCGTTCGCCATCATCATCCGCCTGCTGGTCGAGGGCCTGCTGCCGCTTGCCTTCGACTGGCAGCAGATGCTGGCCGTGCTGGCCATCGCGTCGCTCGTGATCGGCAACCTGGCCGCGATCGCGCAGACCAATCTCAAGCGCATGCTGGCCTATTCGACCATCGCGCAGATGGGCTTCATGCTGCTCGGCCTCGTGGCGGGCGTGGTCAACGGCAACACCTACAACGCGCAGTTCGCGTACAGCGCCTCGATGTTCTACATCGTGACCTACGTGCTGACGACGCTCGCGAGCTTCGGCATCATCCTGCTGCTGGCACGCGAAGGCTTCGAGAGCGAGGAGATCACGGACCTCGCGGGCCTGAACCAGCGCAGCCCGCTGTACGCTGGCGTGATGGCCGTGGCGATGTTCTCGCTCGCGGGCCTGCCGCCGCTGGTCGGCTTCTACGCCAAGCTCGCGGTGTTGCAGGCGCTGATTGCCTCGGGCCAGGCGATCTACATCGGCCTCGCGGTGTTCGCGGTGGTCATGTCGCTGATCGGTGCCTTCTACTACCTGCGCGTGGTCAAGGTCATGTACTTCGATGCGCCTGTCACCGTCAGCACCGTGTCGGCACCGCGCGACGTGCGCGTCGTGCTGTCGGCAAACGGCCTGCTGATCCTCGTGCTGGGCATCGTGCCGGGCGGCCTGATGGCGCTGTGCGCCAAGGCCATCGTGGCCACGCTGGCCAACTGATTCCGGACTGAGCACGCTCGGTGTCGCAAACCGCATCGGTCTGGGTCGTGCTGCTGGTGGCCCTGGTGGCCGCCAACCTGCCGTTCCTCAACGAACGGCTGTTCGGCGCCGTGCCGCTGGCCACGCAGCCCAAGCCGCTGGCCGTCCGCTTCGCGGAGCTGGTGGTGATGTACTTCATTGCCGGCGGCGTCGGCCTGCTGTTCGAGCGCAGGGCAGGGCAGATCGCGCCGCAGGGCTGGGAGTTCTATGTGGTGACCGGCGCGCTCTTCATCGTGCTGGCCTTCCCAGGGTTCACCTGGCGCTACTTGATGAAGCACAGGCACTGAAACTGAAGAAATGACTTCTTCTCCAATCGCCGATTCGCACCTGAGGGAAGAACGCACGGGCAGCGAGATGCTGCTCGAGGGCAACTTCCTCAAGGTCTGCCGCGACACGGTGCGCCTGCCCGACGGGCACAGCGCGACGCGCGAGTACGTGATCCATCCGGGCGCCGTCGTCGTGGTGCCGCTGCTCGACGACGGCCGGGTGGTGATGGAGCGCCAGTACCGCTATCCGGTCGAGCGCGTGATGGTCGAGTTTCCGGCCGGCAAGCTCGATGCGGGCGAGGACCCCTTCGTCTGCGGGCGCCGCGAACTGCTCGAGGAAACCGGCTACACCGCGCGCGAATGGGCCCATGCAGGCGCCATGCACCTGGCGGTGGCCTATTCCACCGAGATCATCCATATCTACTTTGCGCGCGGCCTCTCGCTCGGCGAGCGCCAGCTCGACCACGGCGAGTTTCTCGACGTGTTCACCGCCACGCCGCAGGACGTGGCGCTCTGGTGCCGCGACGGCACGATCACCGATGCAAAGTCGCTCACCTGCGCGCTCTGGCTGCAGAACGTCCTTTCGGGGGCATGGGCTCTGGACTGGCAGGCCGCCCCGGAACAAGGCGGCGCGGGATAATCCGCGCATGAAGGTTCTCGATCTCCGATGCACGCACGGCCACGGCTTCGAAGGCTGGTTCGCGTCCAATGAGGCATTCGAGTCCCAGCTCGCCGCCGGGCTGGTCGAGTGCCCGATCTGCGCCGACACAGGCATCGTCAAGCTGCTGAGCGCCCCGCGCCTCAACCTAGGCAACCCCAGGCCGCCCGAAGCGGCCTCGGCGCCGTCGAAGTCGCAGCTGCCCGCCGAGTTGCCACAGTCGCCCGAGGCGCGCTGGATGCGCGCCGTGCGCGAGGTGCTCGCCAGGACCGAGGACGTCGGCGACCGCTTTGCCGACGAAGCCCGCCGGATGCACTACGGCGAAGCCGAGGAGCGCGGCATCCGTGGCCAGGCCACGCCCGAGCAGACGGTCGCGCTGCTCGAAGAAGGCATTCCCGTGCTGCCGCTGCCGATCCCGGCCGCGCTCAAGGAAACCCTGCAGTAGTCAAACCGCTGGGCCTTTCGTTCACAGCTTTTCAGCTCGTGAACTGCAGCGCGGCCAGCCGCGCATAGACCCCGCCCTGCGCCACCAGCGCCGCATGCGTGCCCTGTTCGACGATGCCGCCGTGGTCGAGCACCACGATGCGGTCGGCGCGCTGCACTGTCGCAAGCCGGTGCGCGATCACCACCGTCGTGCGGTTTTCCATCGCCGACTCGAGCGCGGCCTGCACCATGCGCTCGCTTTCCGCGTCGAGCGCGCTCGTGGCCTCGTCGAGCAGCAGCAGGGGCGGGTTCTTGAGGATCGCGCGCGCGATCGCAATGCGCTGGCGCTGCCCGCCCGACAGTCGCACGCCACGCTCGCCGAGGAAGGTGTCGTAGCCCTCGGGCAGCGCGCTGAGGAAGTCGTGCGCGAAGGCTGCACGGGCCGCGGCATGCACCTCGTCGGCGCTCGCCTCGGGCCGGCCGTAGCGGATGTTCTCGAAGGCGCTGGCCGAGAAGATCACCGCATCCTGCGGCACCAGGCCGATGCGCGTGCGCAGGTCGGCGAGCGCGAGCCCGGCGAGCGGCGCGCCGTCGAGCAGCAGCCCGCCCGACTGCGGGTCGTAGTAGCGCAGCAGCAACTGGAACACCGTGCTCTTGCCCGCGCCGCTCGAACCCACGAGCGCCACCGTCTCGCCGGGGGCCACGTCGAGGCTGAAGTCCTTCAGCGCCGGTGTCCCGGGCCGTGAAGGATAGTGGAATGTCACCGCGTCGAAGCGGATCGTGCTGCCTGCGGCGGGCGTCGGCGCCATGGCCGGGCTGGGCGGCGACACGATGGCCGAGGGCGCGTGGAGCAGCTCCATGAGCCGCTCGGTGGCGCCGGCCGCACGCAGCAGGTCGCCGTAGACCTCGCCGAGCACCGCGGTGGCCGCCGCGAGGATCGCGACATACACCACCGTCTGGCCCAGGTGGCCGGCCGTGATGTCGCCGCGCAGCACCGCCTGCGTGCCCTGGTACAGGCCCCACAGCAGCGCCGCCGAAGTGGCGATGATGATGAAGGCCACGAGCACCGAACGCGCGCGCGTGCGCCGCACGGCGGTGCCGAACGCGTTCTCGGTCGAGGCGCGGAACCGATCGGCCTCGCGCGCCTCGGCCGTGTAGCTCTGCACCACGGGAATGGCATTGAGCACCTCGGCCGCGATCGCACTCGCGTCGGCCACCCGGTCCTGGCTGGCGCGCGAGAGCTTGCGCACGCGGCGACCGAACCACATGCTTGGCAGCACCACCAGCACCAGGATGCCCATCACCTGCACCATCACGTAGGGATTGGTCCAGATCAGCACCGCGAGCGCGCCCACGCCCATCACCGCATTGCGCAGCCCCATGCTGAGCGACGAGCCCACCACCGTCTGCACCAGCGTGGTGTCGGCCGTCAGGCGCGACAGCACCTCGCCGGTCTGCGTGGTTTCGAAGAAGGCCGGGCTCTGGCGCAGCACGCGCTCGTAGACCGCATTGCGCAGGTCGGCCGTGACGCGCTCGCCGAGCCAGCTCACCGTATAGAACCGGGCGGCCGAGAAGAGGCCCAGCGCCACCGCCACCGCGAACAGGGCGCCGAAGTGCTCGCGCAGCGCCATGGTCTGCGCGCCCTTGTCGCTGCTGACCAGGCCGCCGTCGATCAGGCTGCGCAGCGCGAGCGGAAACGCCAGCGTGGTGACCGCTGCCATGACAAGAAAGATGCCGGCGAGCGCGATCTGCACGCGGTAGGGCCGAAGAAAAGGGCCCAGGCCCGAGAGCGATCGGGGTGAGCCCTTGGCCGGCGAGGACAGGGGAGGAGATGCCATGCGGCGATTCTAACGAGCGACCTTTGCCGTCTCAAAGGTAGCCTTGACAATGATTGCCTCGGCAATTAATATTTCGGCCATGAGCGATGCAGATACCCCGCAGGGCACCCAGGCCCCGGCTTCCAACCGCGAGCCGGCCGATTTCTATCGTCCCGAGACCTACCGGGCCGAGGACAGCATCGGCTACCTGATGCGCCGCATCGTGAGCTCGGTCGCGCAATCGGTGGAAACCGGGCTGTGCGAACCGGGCGGGCCGACCTATCCGCAATGGATGCCGCTCTACAAGCTGCACGTGGGAGCGGCCACCACGGTGGCCGAACTGGCACGCGCCTGCGAACTCGATGCGGGCGCAATGACGCGCCTGCTCGACCGTCTGGAGGCCAAGGGCCTGTGCCGCCGCGTGCGCTCGCTCGAAGACCGCCGCGTGGTCAACATCGAACTCACCGACGAAGGCCGCGCCGCCGCCAAGGAGGTGCCGCATGTGCTGTGCCGCGTGCAGAACGATGTCCTCGCGGGCTTCAGCAAGGAAGAGTGGGTGCAGCTCAAGGGCTACCTGCGCCGCGTGCTCGACAACGCACAGACCCTCTCGGCCCGTGGAGAAAAGAATGACTGAATCCTTCGCCGCGCGCGCGATGCGCCGCACCCCCGTGGTTGCCGCCGCGCTGCTCGTGGTGGCGTTGGCCGGCTGTGCCGACATGGGCGGCATCCGATCCCAGGCCACGCTGCGCGACGCCACGTCGCTCGGCATCGCCGCCGACACCCATGCCGCCGCCATGCCGGCCGTCGACAGCCACTGGTGGCGCGCCTTCGGCGATGCGCAGCTCGATGGCCTCGTCGACCGCGCGCTGGCCGGCAACCCGAACCTCCAGGTCGCCCGGGCGCGCCTCGCGCGGGCCCAGGCGTCGGTCGACATCGCCGGCGCGGCGCTGAAACCCCGGGTCGATGCCACGCTCGACCTGAAGCGCCAGAAGTTCAACAGCAACTACATCTATCCCGCGCCGCTCGGCGGCTCGACCCAGAACACCGGCCTGCTGCAGCTCGGCGCGAGTTGGGAGCTCGACTTCTTCGGCAAGCACCGCAGCGCGCTCGATGCGGCGATCGGCAGCGCCAACGCCGCGGCCGCCGAGGCCGATGCCGCGCGCGTGCTGCTGGCCAGCAACGTGGCGCGCAGCTACTTCCAGTGGGCGCGCCTGAACGAACAGCTCGGCGTGGCCCAGCGCACGCTGGCGCAGCGCGACGAGACGCTGAAGCTCGTGCGCGACCGCGTCGCCGCCGGCCTCGACACGCGGCTCGAGCTGCGCCAGAGCGAAGGCGGCCTGCCCGAGGCGCGCCAGCAGATCGAGGCGCTCAACGAGCAGATCGCGCTGCAGCAGCATGCGCTCGACGCGCTCGTGGGCCAGCCCGGCGCCACCGCGTCGCTGAAGCCGCCAATGCTCGAGGCCGTCAAGCCGATCGCGCTGCGCCCCGACATGCCCGCCGACCTGCTCGGCCGGCGCGCCGACATCGCGGCCGCGCGCTGGCGCGTCGAGGCGGCCACGAGCGACGTGGCGAACGCGCGCACCCAGTTCTATCCCAACGTCAACCTCACCGCCTTCGTCGGCTTCCAGAGCTTGGGGTTGGGCAAGCTGCTCAAGTCGGGCAGCGAGCAGTGGGGCGTTGGCCCCGCGGTCCATCTCCCGATCTTCGAGGGTGGCCAGTTGCGCGCCAACCTGCGCGGCAAGGCAGCCGACCTCGATGCCGCGATCGAGAGCTACAACGCCACCGTGCTCGACGCAGTGCGCGATGCGGCCGACCAGGTGTCGAGCGCGCAGTCGATCACGCGCCAGCAGGCCGAGCAGCGCGCCGCGCAGGCCGCGGCGGAGGGCGGCTACGAAATCGCCGTGCAGCGCTACCGCGCAGGCCTCGGCAACTACCTCAACGTGTTGACGGCAGAAACCGCTGTGCTCTCGCAGCGCCGGCTGGCGGTCGACCTCGCCGCGCGCGCACTCGACACCCAGGTCGGCCTGGCGCGTGCGCTCGGCGGCGGTTGGCAGGCGCCTTCCATCGCGACCGCCGCCGCGCCGTCGCCAGGGGCCGCACCGAACTGAGCGCGCCGTCGACCAACTTCGGAAAGAACTTCATCACCATGAACGACAACAACACACCGACGCCCGCTGCACCCGCAGCCTCCCTCGCAACCGAAGCCCCGGCCGGCAACGGCAAGCGCCGCCGCGCACTGACCGCACTCGCGGCCGTGGTGATCGTGGCCGGCAGCGGCTGGGGCCTCTACGAATGGCTGGTCGCCAGCCACTACGAAGAGACCGACAACGCCTACGTGCAAGGCCACGTGATCCAGATCACGCCGCAGATCGGCGGCACCGTGATGGCCATCAACGCCGACGACACCGACTTCGTGAAGGCCGGCCAGCCGCTGGTGCAGCTCGACCCCGCCGATGCGAAGGTCGCGCTCGAGCAGGCCGAGGCCGCGCTGGCGCAGGCCGTGCGCCAGGTGCGCACGCTCTATGCCAACAACGGCTCGCTGGCGGCGCAGGTGTCGCTGCGCCAGGCCGACATCGCCAAGGCGCAGAGCGACGTCGCCAAGGCCCAGGACGACCTGCAGCGCCGCCGCTCGCTCACGGGCAATGGCGCGGTCTCGAAGGAAGAACTCAACCATGCCGAGACGCAACTCGCCAACGCGAAGAGCGCGCTGGCGGCGGCGCAGGCCGGCGTGCTCGCCGCGCGCGAGCAGCTCGCGAGCAACCAGTCGCTGACCGAGGGCACCACGGTGGCCGAGCATCCGAGCGTGCTGGCTGCCGCCGCCAAGGTGCGCGAGGCCTACCTCGCGACGCAACGCGTCGCGATGCCCGCGCCGGTCGACGGCTACGTCGCGCGCCGCACGGTGCAGCTCGGCCAGCGCGTGGCGGCCGGCACGCCGATGATGTCGATCGTGCCGCTCAACCAGCTCTGGGTCGATGCCAACTTCAAGGAAGTGCAACTGCGCAACATCCGCATCGACCAGCCCGTGAAGCTCACGGCCGACGTCTACGGCAAGAAGGTCGAATACACCGGCCGTGTGGCGGGCCTGGGCGTGGGCACGGGCAGCGCGTTTGCGTTGCTGCCGGCGCAGAACGCGACCGGCAACTGGATCAAGGTGGTGCAGCGCGTGCCGGTGCGCATTGCGCTCGACCCCGCGCAGCTCAAAGCCAACCCGCTGCGCATCGGCCTGTCGATGCTGGCCGAGGTCGACATCACGCAAAAGGACGGCAAGATGCTGGCCGATGCGCCGCGCACCACGCCGCTCTCGCAGACGCAGGTCTACAGCCGGCTCGACCACGGCGCCGATGCCGAGGTGGACCGCATCATCGCGGCCAACCTCGGACGCGGAGCGGCGGCCGGCCATGCCGCGAAGCCGGCCGCCGGCACGAAGCAACAGCAGCTCGCCTCTCAATCGCATCCCGGCTGATCGCCGCCGGACCCCGAGGCAAAGCCCATGGCCACTGCTGCTGCTCCCGCCTACGTCGCGCATCCGCCGCTCGAGGGCGCCGCCCGCGTCTGGGGCACGATCGCGCTGTCGGCCGCGACCTTCATGAACGTGCTCGATTCGTCGATCGCGAACGTGTCGCTGCCGGCCATCTCGGGTGACCTGGGCGTGAGCACCACGCAAGGCACCTGGGTCATCACCAGCTTCGCGGTGGCCAACGCCATTGCGGTGCCGCTCACGGGGTTCATGACCCAGCGCTTCGGCCAGGTGCGGCTCTTCATGGCGAGCGTGATCCTCTTCATGATCAGCTCGCTCCTGTGCGGCCTGGCACCGAACATGACCATGCTGATTGCGTTCCGCGCGCTGCAGGGCTTCGTCGCCGGGCCGATGATCCCGCTGTCGCAGACGCTGCTGCTGTCGAGCTATCCGCGCGCCAAGGCCGGCCTTGCCATGGCGATGTGGTCGATGACCACGCTGGTCGCGCCGGTGATGGGGCCGCTGCTCGGTGGCTGGATCACCGACAACATCTCGTGGCCGTGGATCTTCTACATCAACATCCCGGTCGGCATCGTCGCGGCGGTCATCACCTGGGCGCTCTACCGCAAGCGCGATAGCGGCACGCACAAGGTGCCGATCGATGCCATCGGCCTCGCGCTGCTGGTGCTCTGGGTCGGCGCGATGCAGCTGATGCTCGACAAGGGCAAGGAGCTCGACTGGTTCCACTCGCCCGAGATCATCGCGATGGCGGTGATCTCCGTGGTCGGCTTCGCGTTCTTCCTGATCTGGGAGCTGACCGACAAACACCCGGTGGTCGACCTTTCGCTCTTCAAGCGGCGCAACTTCTGGTCGGGCGCGGTGGCCACGGCGGTGGCCTACGGTCTGTTCTTCGGCAACGTGGTGCTGCTGCCGCTGTGGTTGCAGCAGTGGATGGGCTACACCGCGACGCAGGCCGGCATGATCATGGCGCCCGTAGGGCTGCTCGCAATCTTCTTCTCGCCGCTGGTCGGGCTCACGGTGTCGAAGATCGATCCGCGGCAGTACGCGACCTTCTCGTTCCTGATCTTTGCGCTGGTGCTCTGGATGCGCTCGAACTTCAACACGCAGGCCGACTTCGCGACGATCATCATCCCGACGGTCATCCAGGGCATTGCGATGGCGTTCTTCTTCATCCCGCTGGTGACCATCACGCTGTCGGGCCTCACGCCGGACCGCATACCGGCCGCCTCGGGGCTGTCGAACTTCCTGCGCATCACCGCGGGCGCGATGGGCACCTCGATCACCACCACGCTGTGGGAGAACCGTGCGGCGCTGCACCACGCGCAGCTTGCCGAGTCGGTGAACCAGGGCAATGCCGCGGCGACCAGCGCAATGTCGGGCCTGGCGAGCAGCGGGCTCAGCAGCGACCAGGTGCTGGCCCAGATCAACCGCGTGGTCGACCAGCAGGCCTTCATGCTGGCCACGAACGACATCTTTTATGCGTCGGCGCTGCTGTTCCTGCTCCTGATCCCGCTCGTGTGGCTCGCGAAGCCGCAGCGCGGCGGTGCCGGCGGCGACGCCGCGGCCGGCGCGCACTGAGCGCGCAGCGCGCGCCGGGCGCGCTGCCAATGTCGTTGCGGCGACAGTCGCCTGCGGGCAGCCGCGAGGTTGCACCGCAGCATAGGCATTTGCCCCAGTATGCAATCACGGGGCGCCCCTCAACAATCGGTCCGCGTTCGACAGTGGCGCGACAAGATGGACCGCATGACTTTTCTATCCTTTCTGAACCCGGGCGACTTCGCGAGATGAGCGACGTCATCCTAGAAACGCGCCAGCTCACCAAGGAGTTCAAGGGGTTCACCGCGGTCAGCAAGGTCGACCTCTCGGTGGTGCGCGGCTCCATCCATGCGCTCATCGGCCCGAACGGCGCCGGCAAGACCACCTGCTTCAACCTGCTCACCAAGTTTCTCGAACCCACGAGCGGCACCATCCTGTTCAACGGCAACGACATCACCGGCGAGCGGCCGGCGCAGATCGCGCGGCGCGGCATCATCCGCTCGTTCCAGATCTCGGCGGTGTTCCCGCACCTCACCTTGCGCGAGAACGTGCGCCTCGGGCTGCAGCGCGCGCTCGGCACCTCGTACCATTTCTGGAAGAGCGAGAAGACGCTCGCGCCGCTCGATGCGCGCGCGCTCGAGCTGCTGGCCGAGGTCGGCCTCGCCGAGCAGGCCGACGAACTCACGGTGAACCTGCCCTACGGACACAAGCGTGCGCTCGAGATCGCCACCACGCTCGCGATGGATCCCGAGCTGATGCTGCTGGACGAACCCACGCAGGGCATGGGCCATGAAGACGTGCACCGCGTGGCCGAACTCATCAAGCGCGTGTCGGCAGGGCGCACCATCCTCATGGTCGAACACAACATGAGCGTGGTCTCGACCATCGCCGATACCATCACCGTGCTCCAGCGCGGCGCCGTGCTGGCCGAAGGCCCGTATGCCGAAGTCTCGAAGAACCCGCAGGTGATGGAGGCCTACATGGGCACCACCGACGGCCAGCTGCAGGGAGCCCACTGATGGCCGCGCCCGCACTCGAGATCAAGGGCCTGAACGCCTGGTACGGCGAATCGCACGTGCTGCACGGCGTCGACATGGTGGTGCAGCCCGGCGAGGTCGTCACCCTGCTCGGGCGCAACGGCGCCGGGCGCACCAGCACGCTGCGCGCGATCCTGGGCCTGACCGGCACGCGCAAGGGCAGCATCCAGGTCAATGGCGTGCAGACCATCGGCATGGCCACGCACCGCATCGCGCACCTCGGCATCGGCTATTGCCCCGAGGAGCGCGGCATCTTCGCGAGCCTCTCGGCCGAGGAGAACCTGCTTTTGCCACCTCCGCTCAAGAGCGCCAAGGGCGCGGGGCAGGGCATGTCGGTGGCCGAGATCTACGAGATGTTCCCGAACCTCGCCGAGCGGCGCCACAGCCCCGGCACCCGGCTCTCGGGCGGCGAGCAGCAGATGCTCGCGGTGGCGCGCATCCTGCGCACCGGCGCCCGGCTGCTGCTGCTCGACGAGATCTCCGAAGGCCTCGCGCCAGTGATCGTGCAGGCCCTCGCCCGCATGATCCAGACGCTGCGCGGCAAGGGCTACACCATCGTGATGGTGGAGCAGAACTTCCGCTTCGCCGCGCCGCTGGCCGACCGCTTCTACGTGATGGAGCACGGCCGCATGGTCGAGGCTTTCAGTGCCCGCGAACTCGACGCGAAGATGCCCGTGCTCGGCGAGCTGCTCGGCGTCTAGGCTTTCCCCGATTTTTCCAAGGAGACATTCCATGAACTCGAAATTCCTGATTCCATCGCTGGTGGCGGTTGCCGTGCTCGCGGCCTGCGGCAAGAAGGAAGAGCCCGCGCCGGCACCCGCACCTGCGGCGCCGACGGCACCCGCCCCGGCTGCGGCCCCTGCACCTGCCGCCGCACCCACCGCGGACGCACCATCGCCCAACAAGGTCACGATCGGCTACATCAGCGATCTCTCGGGCCTCTACGCCGACCTCGAAGGCAAGGGCGGCGCCACGGCCATCCAGATGGCCATCGACGACATGGGCGGCAAGGTGCTCGGCCAACCCGTCGAGGTGCTGTCCGTCGACCACCAGAACAAGCCCGACATCGCGGCCTCGAAGGCGCGCGAATGGATCGACACCGCCGGCGCCACGATGATCTTCGCGGGCACCAATTCGGGTGTGGCACTGGCGACCGCCAAGGTCGCGCAGGAAAAGAAGCGTGTGTTCTTCACCAACGGCGCCGCCACCTCGGCGCTGACCAATGCGCAGTGCAGCCCCTACACCGTGCACTACGCCTACGACACCGTGGCGCTCGCCAAGAGCACCGGTGGCGCGGTGGTCGACACCGGCGGCAAGAGCTGGTTCTTCCTGACGGCCGACTACGCCTTCGGCCATGCGCTCGAAGCCGACACCTCCAAGGTCGTCAAGGCCAAGGGCGGCACGGTGGTGGGCACGGTCCGCGCGCCGCTCAATGCGTCCGACTTCTCCTCGTTCCTGCTGCAGGCGCAGAACTCCAAGGCCCAGGTGCTGGGGCTCGCCAACGCCGGCGGCGACTTCGTCAATTCGATGAAGGCCTCGAAGGAGTTCGGCATCGACAAGACCATGAAGCTCGCGGGCCTGCTGGTGTTCCTGACCGACGTGAAGAGCCTCGGCCTCGAGGCCACGCAGGGCCTGCTGCACACCACCAGCTGGTACTGGGACGCCGATGACGCCTCGCGCAAGTGGGCGGCCCGCTACGAGGAAAAGACCGGCAACAAGCCTTCGGACATCCAGGCCGCCGACTACTCGGCCACCATGGCCTACCTCAAGGCCGTCGAGGCGGTGCAGACCACCGACGCCGACAAGGTCATGGAGCAGCTCAAGAAGACGCCGATCGACGACTTCTACGCCAAGGGCGTGATCCGTCCCGACGGCCGCATGGTGCACGACATGCTGCTGGCCGAGGTCAAGAAGCCTTCGGAGTCGAAAGGCCCGTGGGACCTGCTGAAGATCGTCAAGAAGGTGCCGGGCGACGAGGTCTACACGACCAAGGAAGAAAGCACCTGCGCCCTCTGGAAGTAAACCTGCTGTCCCGCGCGAAACCGCTGCCGCCACTCCGAACCCAGTTGCCACGATGAATATTTCCATGCCCGCCCTGTTGAGCCAGCTCCTGCTGGGGCTGGTCAACGGGTCGTTCTACGCGATCCTGAGCCTGGGGTTGGCGGTGATCTTCGGCCTGCTCAACGTCATCAACTTCGCACACGGTGCGCTGTTCATGATGGGGGCGGTGCTGTCGTGGATGGCGATGACGTACTTCAACGTCAACTACTGGGTCATGCTGGTGGCAGCGCCGCTCATCGTCGGCGTCTTCGGCATGCTGATCGAGCGGCTGCTGCTGCGCTGGATCTACAAGCTCGACCACCTCTACGGCCTGCTGCTCACGCTCGGCCTCACGCTGCTCATCGAGGGCGGCTTCCGGTCGGTGTACGGCGTGTCCGGCCTGGCCTACAGCCCGCCCGCGGCGCTCAGCGGCGGCACCAACCTGGGCTTCATGTTCCTGCCGAACTACCGCGCCTGGGTGGTCGTCGCGTCGCTCGTGGTGTGCTTCGCCACCTGGTATGCGATCGAGAAGACCCGGCTCGGCGCCTACCTGCGTGCCGGCACCGAGAACCCGCGGCTGGTCGAGGCCTTCGGTGTCAACGTGCCGCTGATGGTCACGCTGACCTACGGGTTCGGGGTGGCGCTCGCGGCCTTTGCCGGCGTGCTCGCCGCACCGGTCATCCAGATCTCGCCCCTCATGGGCCAGAACCTCATCATCATCGTGTTCGCGGTGGTGGTCATCGGCGGCATGGGCTCGATCATGGGCGCCATCATCACGGGCCTTTCGCTCGGCGTCATCGAGGGGTTCACCAAGGTGTTCTATCCCGAGGCTTCATCCACCGTGGTCTTCGCGATCATGGTCGTGGTGCTGCTGATCCGCCCGGCCGGCCTGTTCGGCAGCGAGAAGTGAACGGGCGCCAAGACATGAAGAAGATCTCCCTCGCCGTCTACGCACTGCTCCTGGTGGCGCTGATCGCCGCACCGTTCATCGGTTTCTATCCGGTGTTCGTGATGAAGGTGCTGTGCTTCGCGCTGTTTGCCTGCGCGTTCAACCTGCTGCTCGGCTACACCGGGATGCTGTCGTTCGGCCACGCCGCCTTCCTGGGCGGGGCCGCCTACCTCACGGGCCATGCGCTCAAGGTCTGGCACCTCACGCCCGAACTGGGCCTGCTCGCGGGCACGGCGGCCGGCGCGCTGCTGGGGCTGGTGTTCGGCTGGCTCGCCATTCGCCGCCAGGGCATCTACTTCTCGATGATCACGCTGGCGCTCGCGCAGATGATCTTCTTCGTTGCGCTGCAGGCGCGCTTCACCGGCGGCGAGGACGGCCTGCAGTCGGTGCCGCGCGGCAAGCTCTTCGGCCTGATCGACCTGCGCGACGACCTCACGATGTACTACGTCGCGCTGGTGATCGTGGTGGCGGCCTTCCTGCTGATCGCGCGCACCGTGCACTCCCCGTTCGGGCAGGTGCTCAAGGGCATCAAGGAAAACGAGCCGCGCGCCATCTCGCTCGGCTACGACGTCAACCGCTTCAAGCTGCTGGCCTTCGTGATCTCGGCCGCGCTGTCGGGGCTGGCGGGTTCGCTCAAGACGCTGGTGCTCGGCTTCGCGTCGCTCAGCGACGTGCATTGGACCGCCTCGGGCCACGTGATCCTCATGACGCTGGTCGGCGGGCTCGGCACGCTGTCGGGGCCGCTGGTGGGCTCGGCCGTCGTGGTGCTGCTCGAGAACAAGGTCGGCGACTTCGGCGTCTTCATGGCGAACCTGACGGGCATCAACTGGTTCAACACCCTCGGCGAGTCGGTCACCATGGTCACGGGCCTGATCTTCGTGATCTGCGTGCTGGCGTTCCGCAAGGGCATCATGGGCGAGATCATCGCCTTCGTCGACCGGCGGCGCGGCAAGCGAACCTGAAGCGAAAGAAGGCGGACCCGGTCCGCCTTCTTCGTTTTAGGGCCGGGCTCCGCCCGATGCTCAGGGCAGCGCCGTGATGCGGTTCGTCGCAGGCGGAACGAGCGTGCCGCTTGCCTTGATGTAGGCCTCCAACGCATCCACGTCCTGGTCGCCGCCGAGCGTGTCGGTTCCCTGGTTGAAGACCGTGAAGTTGTCGCCGCCCGTGGCCAGGAAGCTGTTCATCGTGACGCGGTAGCTCGTGGCGTCGCCCATCGCGGTGCCGTTGAGCGCCATGTTCGAGATGCGCGAGCCGGCCGGTGCCGACAGGCTGTAGCTGTAGCGGAGGCTGTGCGAGGGCAGCAGCACCCGAGGGGCGGCGACCGTATTGCTGCCGCTGTTGAACTGCTGCTCGAGCAGGGCCTTGATCTGCGCGCCGGTCATCGTCTTCACCACCAGGCTGTTGCCGAAGGGCTGCACGCTGAAGATCTGGCCATAGGTCACGTTGCCCTTGTCGTCGGGCACGAGGTCGGCCCGCACGCCGCCCGGGTTCATGAAGGCGATCTGCGCGCCGCCCTTGTCGCTGGCGCGGGTCGCGGCGAGCTGTGCGTCGGCAATCAGGTTGCCGAGCACGCTTTCGCGCGACGGGGCCTGCGTGCGCGTGGCCGCCCCCGAGAGCGAGCCCACCACGCGTTGCACCAGCGGCGCGGCGACCGAGAGGTACTGGCTGACGAGCGCCGCCACCTCCTGGTTCTTGCCGAACACCGGGTACTGGTCGGTCAGCGCGATGGTGGTGGCGCCGCTGGTGAAGGCCTCGCCCTGGACGATCACGTTGTCGGCCGATTTGGCCGAGACCTTGCGGGTGCGCGTGTCGATCGTCAGGTTGATGTCGGTCAGCAGCGTGCCGTACTGGCCGGCGCTCGTCAGCAGGAAGGGCCGGGCCGGATTCGACTTGCCGTAGTCGCAGACGTAGGAGCGGTGCGTGTGGCCCGAGATCACCACGTCCACCGCCGGGTCGAGCTTGTCGAGGATCGGCAGGATGTCGCCGCTGAGGCCGGCGCAGCTCTTGTCGTTGTAGCCGACCGTGGTCGTGGCGCCTTCGTGCACCACGACGACGATGGCGTCGGCGCCCTCGGCCTTGAGCTGCGGGATCAGCGCATTGGCGGTGTCCGCCTCGTCCTTGAAACTCAAGCCTGCCACGCCGGCCGGCGTCACGATGCTCGGCGTGTTCTTGAGCGTCATGCCGATGAAGGCCACCTTCACGGTGGCACCGTCCTTCGTGAAGGTCTTCATGCCGGTGGCGGGGAACAGCGTGTTGCCGTCGGTCTTGACGGTGTTGGCCGCCAGGAAGCCGAAGTTCGCGCCCGGGAAGGATTTGTTGACCCGGCAGGGCTCCAGCGGCGTGTGCTTGTCGCAGCCGCCGTTCTTCATGCGCATCAGTTCGTTCTGGCCTTTGTCGAACTCGTGGTTGCCGACCGCGTTGAAGTCGATCTTCATCGCGTTCACCGCCTCGATCGTGGGCTCGTCGAGGAACAGCGCCGACACCAGCGGCGAGGCGCCGATCATGTCCCCGGCCGAAACCACCGCGTTGTTCTCGTTCCTGGCCTTGAGCGACGCGATGGCCGAGGCGAGGTAGGCGGCGCCACCCGCGGGCACCGGGACCGTGCCGCCACCGCTGGCCGGCGCGGTGATCGAAACCCGCGGCGGCTCGAGGTTGCCGTGCAGGTCGTTGAAGGCAATGATCTTCAGCTCGACGCTGCCGGGCGTTGCCGGCGAGGGGGCAGGCGCCGGTGGCGGGAAGAACGGGATGAATGCGTTCGAGCCGCCGCCGCCGCTGCCGCCGCAGGCCGCCAGCGTGGCCAGGACCGCGCCGGCCACGGCGAGATGTTTGATCGATGCGTGCACGAGCCTCTCCTCGGTGAATGGACTGGTCGCATGCTGGCCGCGGCAGATGACGTCGGCGTGACCGGCTGCCGCGCCCCCGGCGTCTCAGGGCAGGTCGATCAGCCGCACCGGGAGGTCGGGGCCGAAAGCCCGCTGCAGCAGTTCGCGCGCGGGTGCGCTGTGCGCAGGGTCCGAACGTGGCAGGGCCAGCGATCCCTCGGCCGCACGGCGCTGCAGGTGCCAGCCTTCCTGGCCGAGGCGGATCAGTTGCGCGAGCGCCGCGGCGTCGGCCACGGGCAGGGCGTCGGGCCGGATGTCGAGCCAGTCGACCACCTGGCCGGACTCGCCGCCGAGCCGCGCGGTCGCACCTTCCACCAGCGCCTGCTGCGTGGCCGCGTCGCGCACCGCGCCCTGCAGCACGATGCCGTGGCCGTGCCAGCGGATCTCGAGCGCGGCACCGCCCGTGGCCGCCGCGGGCGGCACGCGCGCGGCCAGCCATGCGGCGCCCGCAGCGGCTGTCAGCAGCACCGCGAGCACGGCGATCCATCGTCTTCTCATCGGCAAGGCAGGTTCATCGTTCGAGTTCAAGCGCGCGGCATGACGGCCTGATGACGACCTCAGGGCGGGGCTTCAGAGCCGCAGCGGCGCGGCGTAGCCCGTCATCTCGAGGTAGCCGCGGCCAATGCGGCGGCCCTGCGCGTCGCGCAGGTCGCTCAGGCCTTCCCAGTACACGCCGCCGGTCGAGCCGCGGCTGTCGAGCTCCTGGTCGTCGAGCAGCGCATGCACCTCGAACTCGCCCGTCGGCGTGCCCACGCGCCACTGCGTCGGGTAGCGGGCCTGGGTGCGTGGGCTGGTCCAGGCACGGCCGGCTTCGAAGCGCACCTCCTCGTGGCCGAAGATGCGCAGAGCACCGTCGCGCGTGCGGAACGATCCGCCCGCCCACAAGGCGCTGCCGTCGCGCCGGCGCAGGTGAAAGGCGGTGAGCGCACTGCCGTCGTCGAGGTTCATGCCGGTCCAGTCCCAGCCGACGGCCTCGGGGTGCAGCAGCGCCTCGCTCCATTCGTGGTCGAGCCAGGCGCTGCCCGCGACATCGAACGGCGCCTGCCCCTGCAGCGCGATGCGCCCGCGCGCCTGCAACTGCGGTTCGCTGTAGTAGTAGCTCGCCTGGGCTTCCTCGGGGCCCTTGCGCGAGAGGCCGGCGTTGCCTTGCAGCAGCAGCGGCTGCGTCGGCGAGAAACGCAGGTCGAGCGAGAACCCGGCGGCCGGAATGCGCGCCGCGTAGCTGCCGTCGCTTCCGCGCACCAGCGACCAGTCGCGCAGGCGCAGGTCGGTGTCGTGCTCGCTGGCCGACGCAACACCCTGGCCCGCACGCGCGATGCGCTGGTCGTGGCGCAGCGCGCCGGCCTCGAGGTCGGTGATGGCGGCATGCGCGAACACCAGCTGCTTGGCTGCGAAGGCCGAGCGCAACTGCTGCGTGGCGTCGACGCGCGAGCGGAAGAAGGTCACTTGAAAGCCGAAGGTGCGCCCGGCCGGCGTCGTCGCGTGGCCGGTGATGTACCACCACTCGGTTCGCAACTCGGGATGGCTGCCGAAGTCGCGCGGGAACTGCAGGGTGCGTGCGGGCAAGGCCCAGCCCGCGGGCGCGGCGGCCAGCGCCGCCAGCAGCAGGCTGCGCCGCGAGAGTGCGAGGGGCGCCCGCGCCGGCATCAGCCTCTCACAAGTTCGTCGATGCGCTGCCGCGCGGGAGCGATGTCGCCGAATGCGTCGCGCACCCAGCCAGCGTCGTGGTAGCTCGGCAGGTAGCGCTCACCCGCATCGCACAGCAGTGAGAGGATCGATCCCCGGCGGCCCGCCGCGCGCATCTCGTGCGCGATCGCGAGCATGCCCGCGAAGTTGGTGCCGGTGGAAGGCCCGACCTTGCGCCCGAGCAGCGCCGAGAGCGCATGCATCGCGGCCACCGAGTCGAGGTTCGGCACCTCGATCATGCGGTCGACCAGCGTGCGGATGAAGCTGGGTTCCACGCGGGGCCGGCCGATGCCTTCGATGCGCGAGCCCGTCGCCGTGAGCGCGGCGTCGCCGCTCTGGTGATAGGCCGAGAAGACCGAGCCCTCGGGGTCGGGCACGCAGAGCTGCGTGTCGTGGCAGCAGTAGCGCACGTAGCGGCCGATGGTGGCGCTGGTGCCGCCGGTGCCCGCGCCGACCACGATCCAGGCCGGCACCGGATGCCGCTCGCGCGCCATCTGCCGGAACATGCTCTCGGCGATGTTGTTGTTGCCGCGCCAGTCGGTCGCGCGCTCGGCATTCGTGAACTGGTCCATGTAGTGGCCGCCGGTCTGTTCGGCCAGCGCGCGGGCCTCGTCGTAGACCTCGGCCGCATGGTCGACGAAGTGGCAGCGCGCGCCGTAGAAGGCGATCTGCGCGATCTTCTCGGGCGAGGTGCTGCGCGGCATCACCGCGACGAACGGCAGGCCGAGCAGCCGTGCGAAGTACGCTTCGCTGACCGCCGTGGAGCCGCTCGAGGCCTCGACCACCGTCGTGCCTTCGCGCACCCATCCGTTGCACAGCGCATACAGGAAGAGCGAGCGTGCGAGCCGGTGCTTGAGGCTACCGGTCGGATGCGTCGATTCGTCCTTCAGGTAGAGGTCGATGCCGGCCGCGGCGAGCGTGGGCAGGGGCAGCGGGATCAGGTGCGTGTCGGCGCTGCGCTGGTAGTCGGCCTCGATGCGGCGCATCGCAGCGTCGCGCCATGCGGTGCGGGGCGATGAAGAAGCAAGGGACGAAGAAGGAGAGGGTGTGTGCGGCTGCTGCATGGAAGAGGCAGTCTACAAGCCATGCGCCAGAGGCCGCCTACCAGTCTTCCTTCACCGCCAGCACCGCGTCGCTGCCCGCGGCGGCGCGGCCCGCGAGCCAGGCCGTGACGGTGCCGGCGGCCACCACCGCCGCGCACAGCGCCGCGAGGCGCCCCCAAGGGACCAGCAGGTCCATGGTCCAGTGGAAGCTCTGCGGATTGACCACCTTCACGAGCACCAGCGAGACGGCGAGCCCGAGGCCCAGCCCCGCCACCGCGCCGATCGCGGTCCAGGCCGCACCTTCGCCCGCCACCACGGCCAGCACCTGCCGCCGCGTGAAGCCCAGGTGCGCGAGCAGGCCGAACTCCTTGCGCCGCGCCAGCACCTGGGCGCTGAAGCTCGCGGCGATGCCGAACAGGCCGATCGCGATGGCCACCGCCTGCAACCAGTAGGTCACGGCGAAGCTGCGGTCGAAGATGCGCAGCGACGTGGCGCGGATCTGGCCGACCGACGAGATCTCGATGCCGGTGTCGGGCGCCGCGCCATGGCGTGAAGCCAGGTCGCGGACCGCCGCCTGCACCGCGGCCTCCGAAGCGCCCGGCACGAGCCACAGCGACACGTCGCTGACCTCTCGCTCGCCGGTGAG
The DNA here is from genome assembly GCF_057656815.1 of Variovorax sp. Soil_C_39. Lineage (NCBI taxonomy): Bacteria > Pseudomonadati > Pseudomonadota > Betaproteobacteria > Burkholderiales > Comamonadaceae > Variovorax > Variovorax sp. Soil_C_39. The sequence continues at coordinate 186,169 of NZ_JBDGJQ010000001.1, read as the reverse complement.
CCGCTCAAAATCGCGCGCATCCATCGCGATCGCGCCGAACTGGCGCGCATAGTCGCGCCACACGCCCGCCACGAAGAACGGCTGCGGCGCCGTTCGGCCCGCACGGCCCAGCGCCGAAGCGAGCGGCGCGTACGGCGCGCCGGGCTTCGCGCCATGCAGCTCGACCATCGGCTCGCTCACGTAGATGCCGATCTGCCCGGGCGGTACCGGCAGTGCCGGCCCGGTGAGCGGCAGCGCCTGCGCCGCGCCGCCTTCGAGGCTGCGCGAGATCAGCGTGACCGCGGGCTGCGCGGGATCGAGCTGCAGCGCTCGGGTGCGCAGCGTGCCGGTGCGCGCCACGCCCGGCAATTGGCCGAGCGCCTGCACGAAGGCCGGCGAGAAGGCCGCGGTGTCGCCGCCGCCGCTGCCCGATGCGGCGCGCAGGTACAGGTCGGCCGGCAGCACGACGTCGAGCCATTGGGTCACCGAATCGCGGAAGCTCGCGACCATCACCGTGAGCGCGACCGCGAGGCTCAGGCTCGCGACCACGCCGCTCACGGCCACCGCCGCGGTACCGCGCATGCGGCGCGCACGCTCGATGGCCAGCATCGGCAGCAACCGGCGCGCGAACATCGGCGCCATCCGGTCATAGAGCAACGCGACGAACCAGGGCAGGGCGGTGATGCCGCCCACCAGCAGGCAACCCACCGACACATAGGCCGCCACCGGAATGCCACCGATCGCAGGCAGGTTGGCCAGCAGCGCGCCCGCAACCACCAGGCCGAGCGCGAGCCAGTGGCTGTTGCCCTGCGTGGGCGCGGCGCCCAGGCCCTTGAGCGTCTGCGCCTCGGGCAGCGCCTGCGCCGCGCGCGCGGGCCACCAGCCGCCGGCCAGCGCCGCGAGCACGCCGAGCGCGCCGTACAGCAGCGCCGCGCCGCCGTTCCAATGCAGCGTCGGCGCCACGCCTTCGAAGTACCCGCCGCCGAGGTCGCCGCCGAGAACCCGCAGCGCGAAGGCCGCGAGCGCGGTGCCCAGCGCGAGGCCGGCCAGGCTGCCGACCAGACCCAGCACCAGCGATTCCGCCAGCACCAGGCGCAGCCGCTCGCGCGGCGTGAGGCCCAGCACGCCGAGCAGCGCGAACTGCTGCGCGCGCTTGGCAACGCTGAGCGCCAGCACCGAGAACACCAGGAACGCGCCCGTGAACAGCGCCACCAGCGCCAGCACGGTGAGGTTGACGCGGTAGGCGCGCGAAAGGTTGCTCACGCGCTCGGCCGCATCGCCCGGCTCGGCGAACTGCAGGCCCGCGGGCCAGCCTGGCCCGCTCGGCGTTTGGGCGAGCGAGGCGGTGAACGAAGCCTGGTCGGTACCCGGCGCGAGCCGCAGGTCGATGCGGCTGAGCTGGCCGAGGCGGTCGAACAGGTCTTGCGCGGCCCCGATGTCCATCACCGCGATCGCGGCGCCGCCGGCCGCGACGTGGCCTGCGACCTCGAGCGTGCGCCAGGCGCCCCCGCCGCTGCGCAGCCGCACGGTCTCGGTGCCGCCCTCGGCGGCCTCGGGCGCGAGCCCCAGCGCACCGCGCGCCGCGGCGTTGAGGAACACATGGCCCGGCGCCAGCATCGCGAAGCGCGACGCATTCTGGCGCGGCTGCGGCATCAGCGCCGGCGCGATGGTGGGGAGTGCCAGCGCGTCGATGCCGATCACGCGCAGCGGCACCTGGCGCTCGTCGCCCGCGAGCGCAAGGCCCTGGATCTCGAGCACGGGGCTCGCGAGCACCACCTGCGGATGCCGCGCCAGCGTGGAGAACACGGCCTCGTCGAACCGGCCCTGCACCGCGCGCACTTCGAGGTCGGGCTGGCCGTTGACCGAACGCACCGCGCTGGAGAATTCGTCGAGCGCCGAGGCATTGATGAGCTGCACCGAGAACGCGAGCGCCACGCCGAGCATCACCGCGAGCACCGCGGCCGCATTGCGCCAGGGGTGATGGCGAAGTTCCTGCCATGAGAAGGTGGTGAGCAAGGCGCGCATGGGGCCATTGTGGCGGGCCGACCGGCGCACCGAGCGCGTGGCACCATGCGGCACCTGTCCATGTCCGGGAATCGACGATGAGCTTTCTCTCCGCGCACCGCCGCATGCTGGCTGCGCTGCTGGCCGCACTGCCGTGGCTGGTTGCCACCGGCGCCGCCGCGCAGTTGGCGCCGTCCGTCGCGGATGCGGGCGCGGCGCCGCTGTCGCTCGCGAGCGACCCGGCCCTGATCGCGCGCACCGCGCTGGGCAGCGAGCGCGGCACGGTCGTGGTCGGGCTGCTGCGCGGCGGGGAGGCGCACTACGGCGGCGCCCACAACCCCGCGCCACCGGACGGCCCGCGCCGGGTGCCGGCCGACGGCGCGGAGCAGCCGATGTTCGAGATCGGCTCGGTCACCAAGGTCTTCACCGGCCTGCTGCTCGCACAGGCCGTCGAGCGCGGCGACCTCCGGCTCGACGACGACCTGGGCCGGCTGCTCGCTGACAAGGTCGCGTCGCTGCCGCCGGCCGTGGCTTCGATCACGCTGCGCCAGTTGGTGACGCACACCGGCTGCATGCCGGTGATGGCCGACGGCGTGGCACGCGGCCCGGCGCTCGCGTCGCAGATGCGTGCGCTCGAACGTCAGGCGCTCTACGAGTCGCTGGCCCGCATCACGCTCACCGGTCCGGCGCCGCCCTGCGCGGGCAGCTACAGCAACCTCGGCATGGCGCTGGTCGGCCAGTTGGTGGCCGAGCGCTACCAGACCACCTGGGGCGAGCTGGTGCGCGCGCGCATCACCGAGCCGCTGGGCATGAACGACACCGTGGTGCTGCTCGGCGCCAAGGCTTCGCGCATGGCGCCTGCGTTCGCGGGCGACCGGCGGCGGTCGCTGCTCGACATGAAGGCCTATGCGCCGGTGGCCGCACTGCGCTCCACCGCGGCCGACATGCTGCGCTTCAGCCGCGCGATCCTGGCTGGCGCGCGCGGTCCGCTGGGCCCGGCCGCCGAGCGCCTGCTCACGCCGCTGGCGCGCTACGAGGGTGCGGAGATCGGCTACGCGGTGATGGTGCGCGGACGCGAGGGCGAGCACCGCACCTACTACCACGCGGGCGTAACCGAGGGCTACCGCACGCTGTGGCTGCTCGCACCCGACACCGGCGAGGCCATGATCCTGCTGGCGAGCAACACGCGCGCGCCGCTGCAGCGCGTGATGCTTGCGATCGGCAAGAGCCGCTATCCGGTGGCGGCCGACGAGGTGCCCGTCGATGCCGCGGCGCTCGCACAGTACCGCGGCGAATACCGCGTGAGCCAAGGCAAGTCGCTCGAGTTCACCGTGCGCGGTGGCCGCCTGCTGGTGCGCGAGAGCGGGCGCGGCTACAACCCGCTCAAGCCCGTGGGCAGTGACCGCTTCGTGGTCGGCGAGATCGGCGCGCAGATCGTGTTTCGGCGCGAGCGCGGCGCGATCGTCGGTGTGACGCTGGCGCAGGGCGGCAGCGAGATCACGGCCCGGCGCGTGAATGACGCAGCGGCGCGCGAGTAGGCCGGCGGGCCTTCACAGCCGTTGTGCCAACGCGCCCAGGTAGGCCCGCACTGCCGCATCCGCGCTGAGCCCGATCGCACGTTCAAAGGCCTGCCGCGCGGCGGCGCGCGCGCCGCCAGCCGCGAGCAGGTGCGCGCGTGCGGCCCAGAAAGGCTGGTAGTTCGACACCTCGTCGGCGGGCAGGGCGTCGAGCGCACGCAGACCCGCCTCGGGCCCGCGGGCCTTCGCGAGCGCACACGCCAGGCTCACTTGCGCGCCGATGCCGGGCCGCAGCCCAAGCAGGCTTTCGTAGAGCGACACCAGCGCTTCGCCGGACACCAGCGCGCCGACGCGGCGCTCGCAATGGGCCGACTGGATGGCGGCCTCGAGTTGGTAGGCGCCCGTGCGCTGCAGCGCCGTCGCGCGGCCCAGGCTGTGCTCGGCTTCGGCGAGCAGACCGGGGTCCCAGCGCGCGGTGTCCTGCTGGTCGAGCGGCACGTAGGCGCCGCTGTCGCTGCGACGCGCGCCGGCGCGGCTTTCGCAGAACAGCATCAGCGCAAGCAGGCCCAGCGGCTCGGGTTCTTCGGGCAACAGGCCGCACAGCATGCGGCCCAGTTCGATGGCTTCGGCCGTGAGCCCGGTGGGCCGCGCATCTGCCCCGTCGACGTCGTCCCAGCCGCTGCCGTAGGCCGCGTAGATGGTGTCGAGCAGATCCTGCAGCCGCTGCGGCAGTTCACGTGGTGCAGGGCGTTCGAATGCATCGGCGATGCCGCGCAGCTGCGCCTTGGCGCGTTTCAAGCGCTGGGCCAGCGTGGCCGGCGCGGCGAGAAAGACGCCGGCCATGCGCGCGGTATCGACGCCGAGCAAGGCCTGCAGCATCAGCGGCGTGCGTGCGCCGGCATCGACCTCGTAATGTGCGCAGGCGAACATCAGCCGCAGCCGCTCGTCGGGCAGGTCGCGGTGCTCGGCCTCGGCCGTGTCGGTCTCGCCAGCCAGGAGCAGCAGCGCGCGCGTGGCTTCGTCCTGCGAGCGCGTGTGGCGCCATGCGTCGAGCCGGCGGTTGCGCGCCACACCGAGCAGCCAGGCGTCGGGCCGCTCGGGCACCCCGTCGGCGGGCCAGCGTTCGAGCGCGCGCGCGAAGGCATCGGCCAACGCGTTCTCGGCGCCGGCGATGTCGCGCGTGCGCACGGCAAGGATGGCGAGCAGCCGGCCGTGGGACTGGCGGGCGGCCCTGGCGGGATCAGACTGCATGGTGCACCCCTTCCTCCAAAGCAACCCGGAGGATCGCTCTGCGCCATTCTTCGACTGCCGCGCCGGCGGCGCAAGGCCGATTTGCCCTGTAGGCCTTGCGACAGCCTCCTAGGCCGCGCGGGCCCGTTCGGCCGGGGCGAACATCGCCTCGAGCTCGCTGCGCAACCGGTAGGCGGCGGTGGTGGTGTCGATCGCCACGTCGGCCCAGCAGAGGCTCTGGCCCTTCTTCACCGGGCGCACCACCTTCACGTCGTGCGCGAGGCCGAGCGGCAGGCCACCCAGGCGCATCGACCGTTCGGCCGGCAGCAGCTTGCCCCAGACGGTGTAGCCGCCTTCACCGTCGAGCATCTCGCCGGGTGCGAGATCGCGCTTGGCGGTGGCGACCACGTCGGCATTCCAGCAGGTGGCCACGCCCGTGGCCTCGCCGCGCAGCGCCACGCTGGCCACCGACATGCCGACCTCGAGGCCGATCAGGTGCCAGCGCTTGTAGAGCGTGAAGTAGCGTCCGCTCGGGTCGGTGTGGGCGTTGTATTCCTCGAAGCAGTTCTTGATGTAGTCGGTCTCGGCCTCGACTGTGACCCACACGCCCATGCGGATGTCGTAGGGAATGCGGCGGCCGTCCGCCTCGAGCGAGGAAACCACCTCGACCATGCCCTTGCGTTCGAGCACGCCGCCTTCGCTCTTCGGCCGCGTGACGAAGGGAATGTCTTCCACGCTCGCGGGCGGATAGAGCAGGCCGTCCGAGGGCACGCTGAGGCCGGTGGCATTGGCCACGGCCGAGCTTTCGATCGAGGGCTTGGAGCCATCGAGAAAGCTGTTGAACATCTTCGGATTGAGCCCGCCGCGCTGGGCCTGCTCGGGCGTGAGGCCGTAGTTTCCCCAAACCGTCTCGGGCGTCGATTCGCTGAAGTGCGGCAGCCACTTGTGGCCGCGCCCGGCCGCCACCACCGGAAAGCCGCAGGTGCGCGCCCAGTCCACGAGGTCGCAGATCAGCGCGGGCTGGTCGCCGAAGGCGAGCGAATACACCACGCCGGCCTGCTGTGCGCGGCGCGCGAGCAGCGGACCGCAGAAGGCGTCGGCCTCGACCGTCACGTTGACCACGTGCTTGCCGTGCGCGAACGCGTCGAGGCAGTGGTCGACCGCCGCCACCGGGTGGCCGGTGCATTCGACCACGATGTCGATCGAGGGCTCGCGCGTCACCGCCTGCCAGTCGTCGGTGACCCAGGTGCTGCCGGTGTCCAGCGCTTCGGCCACCGAGCGTGCGGCGCTGCGCTCGGGCTGCCAGCCGACGCGCGCGAGATTAGCGCGCGCCGCGGCGGGCGAGAGGTCGGCAATGGCCACCAGCTGCACGCCGGGGGTGCGCGGAATCTGCGCCAGGTACATCGAGCCGAACTTGCCGGCGCCGATCAAGCCGATGCGGATCGGGCGGCCTTCGGCTTCGCGCTGCTGCAGGCGGGTGTAGAGGCTCATGGGGTCAGGCCTCCACGGTGTCGCGCACCTCGAGCGAGGTCGCCAGCGCGCTCTCGGGCAGGCCGTTCTTCCACGGCAGATCGACGGGGTAGGGCTTCAGCAGGCAGTCGTCGGGCAGCATCTCGATCGGCGCGAAGTCGCGGTGCGCGATGTATTCGGGGCGCTTGTGGCGGCGGATGTGGTTGCTGACCGCGCACAGGCTCAGGTACACCGCCACCCGGTTGAACGGCGACAGGTTGCTGCCCGAGGCATGCACCAGGCAGCTGTGGAACAGGATCATCGAACCGGCCGGACCCTTCGGCGAGACGATGCCGCCCTGCTTGCCGCCGGCGCGCTCGACCAGCTGACGGATCAGGTCGTTGTCGACCGTCCAGAGCGGATAGCTGGTCGTCGTGAGATCGTGCTTCGCATCGACCACGCCTTTCCTGTGGCTGCCCGGAATGAACATCAGCGGCCCGTTGTGCTCGGTCACCTCGTCGAGAAAGATCGCAACGTTCATCGCACGCTCGGTGGGCATCAGGTCGTCGTTGAGCCAGGTGCCGTAGTCCTGGTGCCATTGCCACACGTCGCCCTCGAAGGCCATCTTGCCGTTGATCTTGAACTGGTGCATGTAGACCTCCTCCTCGAAGAGATCGCGCACCGGGCCGACCATGCGCGGATGGCGCGCGAGCTTCGCGAATGGTTCGCTGATCAGGTGGGCCGCGAAATTGGTGCGCACCGCGTCCGATCCCTTCTCGCGCACGTTGAAGGCCTCGCGCCGGCTGTAGAGCGCGGGCACGGCATCGGTCAGCACGCCGATCTCTTCCGGCGAGAAGTGGCCGGGAAAGAACAGGTAGCCCTCGCGCTCGAACTGCGCGCGTTGCTCGGATGTCAGCTTCATGCGGTGTCTCCTTGGGGGGTGGGGTTTGGGAAAGAGGGCGCGGCGGCCGTGCCGCGCGAAAGCTGTTCGGCAAGCCGCCGGCCGAGCGCCTCGCTGGCCTGGGCCACATGCGCTTCGCTCAGGCGCGCGGCCCGCTCGGCATCGCCCGCCGCAATGGCCGCTGCAATGGCTTCATGCTCGTCCCAGAGCGAGTCGCGCTGCGGCTCCGCCTGCAGCACCGCGCCCATCGCGCGGCGCAGGTGGCGCCAATGCTGGCCGGCGCTCTGGCCGATCAGCGGGTTGCCCGAGGCGTCGTAGATGGCCTGGTGGAAGGCCATGTCGGCGTCGATCATGGCCTCGACGTTGCGCCCGCGCGCGGCGCGGCGGCCGCGCTGCATGAGCTTCGGGTCGATGATGAAGCGTTCCCCCGCCGCGAGCCGTGCGGCCAGCACGTCGAGCGCGCCGCGCACCTGGTAGACCTTCTTCGTCCACTCGGCATCGAGTGGCGCCACGAGCACGCCGCGCCCCGGTGCGTCGTGCACGAAACCGTCCTTCTTGAGCAGGCGCAGCGCCTGCAGCACCGGCTGGCGCGACACTGCGAGACGCTGGGCGATGTCTTCCTGCGTGAGCCGTTCGCCGGGCGCGAGTTCGCCGCTGCTGATGGCGCCGAGCAGGGCGCGGTACACCTGGTCGACGAGGTCGGGAGCGGCTTCGATGCTGACGAGCTGGGCGGGCATGGTGGTGGAAGGCTCCTGTTCCTGAAGTCTGTATACAGAGTACAGAGATTGGCGCCGCCGCGCGCAGCGGGTTTTCACCCATGCCGGCCGAAAGAAAATGCAACCGGCTAAGCTGCGCGCATGCAGTCACTTCCCACCTACGACGACGTCGCCGCCGCGGCCGCGCGGCTCGAGGGCCATGCCCATCGCACGCCCGTGCTGCGTTCGCGCACGGCCGATGAACGCTGGGGCGCCAGCTTCTTCTTCAAGTGCGAGAACTTCCAGCGCATGGGCGCGTTCAAGTTCCGCGGCGCCTTCAACGCGTTGTCGAAATTCGACGCGGCCCAGCGCAAGGGCGGCGTGATCGCGTTCTCGTCTGGCAACCATGCGCAGGCGATCGCGCTGTCGGCGCGGCTGCTGTCGATGCCGGCCGTGATCGTGATGCCCCTGGACGCACCCACCGCGAAGGTCGCGGCCACGCGCGGCTACGGTGCCGAGGTGGTGACCTACGACCGCTTCACCGAAGACCGCGAGGCGCTGACGAAGCGGCTTGCCGAGGAGCGCGGCATGACGATGATCCCGCCCTACGACCATCCGGACGTGCTCGCCGGACAGGGCACCGCGGTGAAGGAGCTGATCGAGGAGAGCGGCCCGCTCGACCAGCTTTTTGTCTGCCTCGGCGGCGGCGGGCTGCTGTCGGGTTCGGCACTGTCGGCGCGCGCGCTGGCGCCGGCCTGCAAGGTCTACGGCGTCGAGCCCGAGGCCGGCAATGACGGACAGCAGTCGTTCCGCACGGGCCGCATCGTGCACATCGAGACGCCGCGGACCATCGCCGACGGCGCGCAGACGCAGCACCTGGGCGAGTACACCTTCGCAATCATCCGCCGCGACGTGGACGACATCCTCACGGTGACGGACGACCAGCTGGTCGAGGCGATGCGCTTCTTCGCCGAGCGCATGAAGATGGTGGTGGAGCCGACCGGCTGCCTGGCCTTCGCGGGCGCCATCGCCGCGGGCAAGGCCATCGCAGGGCAGCGCGTGGGCATCGTGGTGAGCGGCGGCAATGTCGACCTGGCGCGCTTCGCGTCGCTGATCGCGAGTTGAGCTTCTTCAGGCACGAATGCCGCTGGCCGTGAGGTGCAGCAGGCGGTCGGCGCGGGCCGCGGCGCTTTCCGAGTGCGTCACCAGCACCAGCGAGGCGCCATGCTCGCGGGTCTGGCGCACGAGCAGTTCCATCACCTTGGCAGCGGTCGACGGGTCGAGGTTGCCCGTGGGCTCGTCGGCCAGCAGCAGCGCAGGGCGGTGCACCAGCGCGCGCGCGATCGCCACGCGCTGCAACTGGCCGCCCGACAGCGTCTGCGGCAGCCGTGCGCCCATGTCCCCCAGGCCGACCGCCTCAAGCATCTGCGCGACGCGACCCTCGTCGCGCGCAGCGCCCAGCAGCATCAGCGGCAGCGACACGTTCTGCGCCACGTCCAGGTGCGGCAGCACATGGAAGGCCTGGAACACGAAGCCCACATGCCGGCGCCGCCACAGTGCGCAGGCTTCGCCGTCGAGGGCGCCGATGTCGGTCTCGCCATGCCGCACCGTGCCGGTGTCCCAGCGATCGAGGCCGGCCATGCAGTTGAGCAGCGTCGACTTGCCGACGCCCGACTCGCCGACGATCGCGACGAACTCGCCAGGCGCGATGGTGAGCGTCACATGCTCGAACACGGGCACGTCGCCGTAGTGCTTGCCGAGGTCGGTGATGCACAACGTCATGCCTCGATCGCCTCCGCCATGCATTGCACGGCCGCGTCGGTGGCCCCGGGCGCGTCACAGACGATCACCGTGCGCTGCGGCATGCTGCGCAGCCAGGTGATCTGCCGCTTGGCGAGCTGGCGCGTGGCGGCAATGCCGCGCTCGCGCAGCGCATGCATCGCGGCAGCGTCGGGCGCGTCGAGCTCATCAAACATTTCCCAGGCCTGGCGATAGCCGACGCAGCGCATCGATGGCAACTCGGGCGAGAGATCGCCGCGTGCGCGCAGCGCGCGCACCTCGTCGAGGAGGCCCGCGGCCAGCATCGCGTCGAAGCGCTCGGCGATGCGGGCATGCAGCCAGCCGCGGTCGGCGGGTTCGAGCGAGAACAGGCGCCCGCCTGCGGCCGCGGGCGTGGTCTTGTGGGCGCCCGCATGAAAGCGCGACAGCGGCTGGCCGCTGCTTTCCCACACTTCGAGCGCGCGCTGGATGCGCTGGCTGTCCTGCGGCGCGAGCCGCGCGGCGGTTGCCGGATCGACCTCGGCGAGCCGCGCGTGCATCGCGGGCCAGCCGATCGCCGCGGCCTCGGCGTCGATGCGCGCACGCACCTCGAGGTCGGCCGCGGGCATCGCGTCGATGCCGTCGAACAGCGCCTTGAAATACAGCATGGTGCCGCCCACCAGCAGCGGCAGGGCGCCGCGCGCGCGGATCTCGCCGATGAGCCGGGTGGCGTCGGCGACGAACGCCGCGGCGCTGTAGCGCTCGCTTGGATCGAGGATGTCGATCAGGTGGTGCGGCACGGCGCGCAATTCGCCGTCGCTCGGCTTCGCGGTGCCGATGTCCATGCCGCGGTAGACCAGTGCCGAGTCGACGCTGACGATTTCCACCGGAAGCCGGCGCGCCAGCGCGAGCGCGGCGGCGGTCTTGCCCGATGCCGTGGGCCCGGCCAGCGCGATGTACTTCAGGGGTTCGGGGCGGCCGGAGGCGGCGACGGAAGGCGGCATAAGCGCCCGAGGGTAGCAAACAACCAAAGCCGCGGTGCCGCGGCAGGGCAGCGCCTGCCGCCGGGGCTCAGATCGACTGCGCGCCCGCCTGCCGTGCCCTGGTCTGGACTTCGGGCTGCGAACCGTCGGCGTCGATGCGGTTCGCGGGCGGCAGCACCGGCTGCGGCCGCGGCGCACGCGCGAACGTGGCTTCGGGGTTCATGCGGAACAACTGCGTGAGCGCCGAGCGGTATTGCGCCGCGCCGATCGAGTTGGTGTTGTGGTGCGAACCGCCTTCGACCAGCACGAACAGCTTTGGTACGGTGGCCGCCTCGTAGAGCTTGCGGCCCAGCGTGGGATTGATGAGGCTGTCGGCGGTGCCGTGCACCACCAGCAGCGGTGCGCCGATGTCCCTGACCTTGTTGATGGCCTCGAAGCGCTGCGTGATGAAGGGGCCGAACGGCAGCCAGCCCCACTTGAAGCTGCTCACCACGTCGGCGATCGAGGTGAAGGTGCTCTCGACCACGGTGCCGCTTTCGTCACCCACGCGCGAGGCGAGGTCGATGCCGATGGCGCCGCCGAGCGAGTGGCCGAAGATGTAGCGGTGCTGCTTCGGATGGCGCGCGGCGAGCCAGGTCCAGGCTGCGCGGGCGTCCTCGCGCGCGGATTCCTCCGACGGCAGGCCCTTGGTGCTCTTGCCGAAGCCGCGGTAGTCGATCGCGAGCACCGAGAAGCCCAGTTCGTGCATGCGCTGGATGCGCGGGGCCGAACCGGCCACGTTGTAGCGCGCGCCATGCAGGTAGAGCATCACGGGGCGGTCGGTCGTCTCGGGTTCGCCGCCGAGCCAGAGACCGTGCAGCCGCGCGGGCTCGCCGGTGATGGACGACTGGAAGTCGATCCAGACATCCTGCATGCCCGAGGTCATGCTGGCGCTGTTGCCCCAGCTCCGGTCGCTGGGCTGGAAGATCCATTCGCGTTGTCGTTCGTCGAACGTGGCGCAGCCGGCGGCCAAGAGGGCGCAAAGCGAAAGAACGGAGGCAAACAGGGACCAGCGTTTCATGGGCAAGGGACAGACAACGATGTCGGCGGAAAAGTTCATGTGCTTTCTTCCTGGAACACGCCGACACTGCATTCCAGGCCTCCCCCTGCCAAAGTGTTCATCGACACTTTGGTCCTCACATGCAACGCCCGTGCCCAGACCGCGGATGACGGCGAAATCTCCGGAAAAACCCTCAACAATTTGTAACGAACTTAGCGACCGCGCATGAAAAGCGCGTCGAGTTCGCGGACCGACAGCTGGCGCCAGGTCGGCCGGCCGTGGTTGCACTGGTCGGAGCGCTCGGTGGCTTCCATCTGGCGCAGCAGGGCGTTCATCTCGTCGATCGTGAGCTTTCGGTTGGCCCGCACCGCGCCGTGGCAGGCCATGGTCGAGAGCAGTTCGTTCTGCGCCCGCTGCACCACGGTGCTGGCGTCATGTTGGGCCAGTTCGGCCAGCACGCTGCGCGCGAGCTCGACCGGGTCGCCGTCCGCCAGCGTTCCGGGCACCGCGCGCACCGCCAGGGTGCGTGGCGAGAACGGCGTGATCTCGAGGCCCAGCGTGGGCAGGACCGCGGCGCAGGCCTCGGCGGTCGCCACTTCCTGCGGCGTGGCCGCGAAGGTGGCCGGAATCAGCAGCGGCTGGCTCGTGATGGCGGCGCCTTCGAGCTGCGACTTGAGGCGCTCGTAGACGATCCGCTCGTGCGCCGCATGCATGTCGACCACCACCAGCCCCTGGCTGTTCTCGGCGAGGATGTAGATGCCCTGCAGCTGCGCGAGCGCGCGGCCGAGCGGCCAGGCCTGCTCGCTGGTGGCGGCTGCCGGTGCCTCGGGCGCCGCGGACAGCCCCGTCGGGGCGCGGAACGGCACGCCCGGCGCCGCCTCGTCCTGGCCGGTGCGCCGCGGCCACATGGCCTCGAAGTCGCCGGCGCCGCGCTCGGCGGCCCTGAAATTGATGGCCGGCTGGGTCCAGTTCTCGCCGCTGGCGGGGACCGGCTGCTTCAGGAAGAAGGGCGTGGCGGCCGCGCTCGCCGATGCCACGGCGGCATCGCCCGCGCGCGGCGCGGCGAGCGCGTCCTCGATCGCATGGCGCACCGCCTGGTGCACCTCGCGGCCATCGCGAAAGCGCACCTCGATCTTGGTCGGGTGCACGTTCACGTCGACGCGCGCGGGATCGATCTCGAGGTACAGCACGTAAACCGGCTGGCGCTGGCCGTGCAGCACGTCTTCGTAGGCGCTGCGCACCGCGTGCGACAGCACCTTGTCGCGCACGAAGCGGCCGTTGACGTAGAAGAACTGCTGGTCGGCGCGCGAGCGTGCCGCGTCGGGGATGCCCGCGCGGCCGACCACGCGCACCGCGCCGCCGAGGTGCTCGACCGTCACGCTCTGCGCGACGAACTCATCGCTCAGCGCATCGGCGAGCCGCTGCTCGCGGCGCTCGGCCGCGCGCCACTGCTCGACGAGCTTGCCGTCGTGCCAGACCGAGAAACCGACCTCGGGGCGTGCCAGCGCATGGCGGCGCACCGCATCGATGCAGTGCGCCAGCTCGGTGGCATCGGTCTTCAGGAACTTGCGGCGCGCGGGCGTGGCGAAGAAGAGTTCGCGCACCTCGACCGTGGTGCCCACGGCGCGCGCCACCGGGCGCAGCTCGCCGGTGCGGCCGTCGAGCGCGAAGGCGCTGTCGGCGCCGCCAAAGCGCGACAGGATGCTGAGATCGGCAATGGCATTGATGGCCGCCAGCGCTTCGCCGCGAAACCCCATCGTGCCGACCGTCTCGAGGTCGTCGAGGCTCGCGATCTTGCTGGTGGCGTGGCGCCGCAGCGCCACCGTGAGTTCCTCGCGCGGAATGCCCTGGCCATCGTCCTCGACCGAGATCAGCCGCACGCCGCCCGAGGCCAGCCGCACCGTGACCTGGCGCGCGCCGGCATCGAGCGCGTTGTCGAGCAGTTCGCGCACCACCGAGGCCGGGCGCTCGACGACCTCGCCGGCGGCGATCTGGCTGATCAGCTCGTCGGGAAGCTCGCGGATCGGCCGGCGTTCGGAAGCAGGGGAAATGGAAGCGGGAAGGGCACTCACGAGCGGCATTCTAGAAGCGCATCCACCCGCGCCGCCTGTGGCCGGCAGATGCCCTTCAGCCCCGCGTCAGCAACGTGTTCGACGGCAGGGTCTCGTCGAGCAGCTTGCGCGCCGTCTCGACGCCGGCCACCGGCAGCAGCGCGGGGTCGAGCAGGCCGACCTGCACCAGCACGCTGGCCTGGTCCCAGTAGATGTGCTCGTGATAGAGCTTGTTGCCGCGGAACTTGATGACGGCCAGCAGCGGCACCTCGACGCGCCGCCCCGTGGGCGCCACGCCCGGCAGCATCCACGGAATTTCGGTGGTGTGGGTGAAGCTGAACAGCAGCTCGTCGACCACCTGCGTGGCGCCGACGGTACGCGAGATCGATGTCAGCGTGGTGTCGGGCGGATTGCTGTTGACGAAATGGTTGCTGTAGAAGGCATGCAACGCCTTGTAGCCCACGCCGCCGGTCATGGTGGGAATGTGGTTTACGTAGGGCTCGGCGACCATGGTCGACATGGTGTCGTCGACGTTGCGCGTGCCGAATTCGTATTCGCAGTGCTTGTCCCAGAGCGCCGACAGGTCGTAGTTCGGGCCGATCGCGGCCTTCAGCGCGGCGATGCTGCGCTCGTGTGCCATGAGCGCCGAAGGCTTGTGGAAATGCTCGCCGCCCGCGCGTGCAAACGCATGGTCCATGCCCGGATAGACATGCAGCGTCACGTCGGGGCGGCCGGCAAGCGCCTGCACGATGCGCTCGCGGGCTTCGGGCGGACAGAACTTGTCGAGCTCGGCGATGTGCAGCATGAGCGATCGGCGGATGCGCTCGGCCTCGTCGAGCGCTGCGTCGATGCCCACGCCGTAGTAGCCCACCGCCACATCCGCATCGGTGCGGCAGGCCGCGAGGTAGGCGAGCTTGCCGCCGAGGCAGAAGCCGAGCACGCCGGCCTTGCCGCCGTCCACCTCGGGCAGCGCGCGCAGCGCGTCGAGGGTCGACTGGATGTCTTCCATGCCTTTGGCCTCGTCGAAGCCCTGGTAGAAACCGAACGCGCGCTGCCAGTCGGCCTCGCTGTAGCCGAGCTCCACCTCGGGCTCCTGGCGCCAGAACAGGTCGGGTACCAGTGCCACGTAGCCCTCCTCGGCGTAGTAGTCGGCAACCTCGCGCATCGTGTGGTTGATGCCGAAGATTTCCTGTGCGATCACCAGGCCGGGGCCGCTGCCGGCCTCGGGCGTTGCAAGGTAGGCACGGAAGGAGCCGCTGCCGTCACGGGCATCGACGCGGATGTATCGACCTGTCATGTGGGATCTCCGAATTCATCATGGAACGCCGGACGGCGTGCAGCAAGGATAATCCGCGACCATGGAAATCATCAGCTTTCTCGTCGACTTCATCCTGCACGTCGACAAGCACCTCGAGGCCTTCGTCATCGCTTATGGCCCCTGGGTCTACGCGCTGCTCTTCCTGATCGTGTTCGTGGAGACCGGCGTGGTGGTGATGCCGTTCCTGCCCGGCGACTCGCTGCTGTTCATCGTGGGTGCGCTGTGCGGCGCGGGGTTCATGAGCTATCCGCTGGCCTGCGCGATCCTCATCGCGGCGGCGATCCTCGGCGACCAGTGCAACTACAGCATCGGGCGCTACTTTGGGCCGAAAGTGTTCAAGTGGGAGAACTCGCGCTTCTTCAATCGCAAGGCCTTCGATCAGGCCCACGCGTTCTACGAGCGCTACGGCGGCGTCACGATCATCCTGGCGCGCTTCATGCCCTTCATCCGCACCTTTGCGCCCTTCGTGGCTGGCGTGGCCGAGATGAACCGCGCGAAGTTCACCATGTACAACGTGGTGGGCGCGCTGATCTGGGTGCTCGGCATCGCCACCGCCGGCTACTTCTTCGGCAACCTGCCGTTCGTGCGCGAGCACCTCGACAAGATCATCTGGGCGCTGATCTTCGTGCCGGGCGTGCTCGCGATCTTCGGTGCCTGGCGTGCGTCGCGCGCCGAGAAGGCGCGCGCGGCGGTTCCCACGAAGGCCTGAGCGTACAAAAAAAAAGCGCGCCGGCGGCGCGCTCTTTCAATGCCGGCCCGCTCAGTAGCGCGGGCCATTGTTCGGATAGTAGGTTCCAGGCGGGTAGGCCTGCTGCTGCTGGTTGTAGTAGTTGCGCTCGTCGACGTTGCGGCCCACCTGATTGCCGATGACGCCGCCAATGGCCGCGCCGCCCAATGTGGCGCCGGTGTTGCCGCCGATGGCATGCCCCACGGCCGCGCCGCCGAGTGCACCGATGCCGGTGCCCAGGTTCTGGTTGGGGCCGGAAGCGCAGCCCGCCAGCGCCATGACCGTGGTAGCCGCTGCAGCGGTGATCCAGATTCGTGCCTTCATCATGATGTCCACCTTTCTAGAGTGATGGACTCATCATGCGCAAAAGTCGCATTCGCCCAGTGTAGGAGTCTGCCGCGCATAGGTGTGCGGTCTGACGGCCCGGGCCGCGTGGGACGGCAGGGCGGGGCGCGCCTTCAAAGCTGCCGGCTGCGCGCGAGCGGCGGATTCTGCGCGAAGTAGCGCTGGATGCCGCGCATCAGCGCATCGGAAAGGTCTTCCTGATAGCTCGCGCTGCGCAGCTTGGCTTCTTCCTCGGGGTTGCTGATGAACGCGGTCTCGACCAGCACGCTCGGGATGTCGGGGGCCTTGAGCACCGCGAAGCCGGCCTGCTCGACGCGGGGCTTGTGCAGCCGCGCGCCGATGCCGCGGATCTCGCCGAGCATCGCGCCGCCGAGCTTGAGGCTGTCGTTGATCTGGGCCGTGGTGCTCATGTCGAGCAATGCGCGCTGCACCTGCACGTCGTGGTTGCCGACGTTCACGCCGCCGACCTTGTCGGCATCGTTCTCCTTGTTCGCGAGCCAGCGCGCGGCGCTGCTCGACGCGCCGCTCTGGCTCAGCGCGAACACGCTTGCACCGCGGGCGGCGGGCGTGGTGAATGCGTCGGCATGGATGCTCACGAAGAGGTCGGCCTGCACGCGCCGCGCCTTGTCGACCCGCACGCGCAGCGGCACGAAGAAGTCGGCATCGCGCGTGAGAAAGGCGCGCATCGGGTTGCCGTTGACGCTGCTCGCGTTGATGCGGTCGCGCAGCCGGTGCGCGATCTGCAGCACGATGTCTTTCTCGCGCGTGCCGTTGGGACCGATGGCCCCGGGGTCCTCGCCGCCATGGCCGGGATCGAGCGCCACGATGATGATGCGGTCGGTGCGGTTCGCGGTCGCGCCGCTGCGCGCCACGGCCACGGGCGGCGGTGCCGCGGGAGGGCGTGCTGAAGGCGCAGGCGGTGTGGGAGGCGCGGGCCGCGTGGCCTGCTGCGCCATCAGTTCGCCGAGCGGATCGGCCTGCGCTGGCGCATTGGCGACGGCGGGCGGGCGCGGCGGCATGACCGGCACAGGCACAGGCATCGGCACCGGCGGCGGAACCGGCGGGCGCGGCAGGGGCGGCGCGGGCACGTTCGGCGACGGCCGCACAAGGATCGGTGGCCCCCCGTCGGGGGCCAGGCCGGTGTAGCCGGCATAGGGCGCGGCCGGGGGCGCCGCTGCGACGGCGGCATCGTTGCTGCCGTTGCCGCGCCCGCGCGGCGCGTCGCGCAGGCGTTCGGCAATCAGGGCCTCCATCGGGTCGACCGGCTGCTCGGGGTACAGGTCGAGCACGAGCCGGTGCTTGTACGAGGCGATCGGCGCGAGCGAGAAGACCTGCGGCACCACCGCCTGCTTCAGGTCGAACACGATGCGCACCACCTTCGGTGCGTACTGGCCCACGCGCAGCCCGTTGATGTAGGGATCGCCGGGCTTGATCTTGCCGACGAGTTCGCGCAGCTCGGGGTTGAGGTCGATGCCCTCGATGTCGACCGCGAGCCGCGGCGGGCTGCCGACCACCAGCTGCTGCGACTTGAGCCGCGCGTCGGATTCGATGGTCACGCGCGTGTAGTCGGCCGCGGGCCACACGCGCACTGCCAGGATGGTGGCGCCGCGCGCGATCTGGTGCACGCCGAGCATCAGCGCGACGCTGCCGCCCTGCAGCAGCACGCGCCGCTTCAGCCCGCTCGCCTTCATGCGCCGGTCTGCGCCAGCAGGGCGCTGCCGCGGGGGGTGTTCGCAAGAAGGGTCACGTGGCGGGTGTCGTCGGTCATTGCTTCTATTTTAATAGCGAGGTCGGCAGCCGGTATATGGCCGGCGGCGTTGTCGGGCCATTCGGCGAGCTTGAGTCCGGGTCCGGCGAAGATGTCGCGGAAGCCCGCGTCCTCCCATTCGCGCGGGTCGTTGAACCGGTAGAAGTCGAAGTGGAAGATGGCGAGCCCATCGGGCGCCTCGTGCGGCTCGACCACGGCGTAGGTCGGGCTCTTGATGCGGCCGTCGATGCCGAGCGCACGCAGCAGGTGGCGAACGAAGGTGGTCTTGCCCGCGCCGAGGTCGCCGTGCAGTGCGACAAAGGCATCGCGCAGCGCCGGGGCGGCGGCGAGGGCGCGCGCAAAGGCGGCGGTGTCGTCCTCGCTTTGCCAGTGCAAATTGCGGCTGGCGTTCGGGGTCTTCTGCGTTTCTACAATCGGCAAGTGATCGTCAGCCATCCACTCGTTGCTCGTATTCAGGCCTTGGCCCGGGAACTCGGATTCTCCCAAATAGGGATCGCGGGCGTCGATCTGTCGAGCGCCGAGGCCGGTCTGATGCAATGGCTGGCCCATGGGTTCCATGGCGAGATGAAATACATGGCAACGCATGGCACGCGCCGCGCGCGGCCGGCCGAGCTGGTGCCGGGCACCGTGAGCGTGATCACGGCGCGCATGGACTACCTGCCGCGCGACACGCCCGAGGGCGAGTGGCAGGCGATCGAGTTCGATCGGCTCTCGCGTCCCGGCGAGGCGATCGTCTCGCTGTATGCGCGTGGCCGGGACTATCACAAGGTGATGCGCACGCGGCTCGCGAAGCTCGCCGAGCGCATCGCCGAGGAAGTGGGGCCGTTCGGGCACCGTGCCTTCACCGACTCGGCGCCGGTGCTCGAGGCCGAGCTCGCCTCGCGCAGCGGCCAGGGCTGGCGCGGCAAGCACACGCTGGTGCTCGATCGCGACGCGGGCTCGATGTTCTTCCTCGGCGAGATCTACGTCGACATGGCACTGCCGGAGAGCGAACCGGTGAGCGCGCATTGCGGCAGCTGCAGCGCTTGCATCGACGTGTGCCCGACAAAGGCCATCGTCGCGCCCCACCGGCTCGATGCGCGGCGCTGCATCTCGTACCTGACCATCGAGCATGCCGGCGCGATCCCGCTCGAATTGCGCCCGCTCATGGCCAACCGCATCTACGGCTGCGACGACTGCCAGCTGACTTGCCCCTGGAACAAGTTCGCGAAGAAGAGCGTGCTGCCCGACTTCGATGCGCGCGAAGGGCTCACGGGCCAGACGCTGGCATCGCTTTTCGCCTGGACAGAGGACGAGTTCCTGCGCCGCACCGAAGGCAGCCCGATCCGTCGCATCGGCCACGAGCGCTGGCTGCGCAACATTGCCGTGGCCCTCGGCAACGCCCTGCGCGCCGGCGAACCGGGCGCCGCCGAGGCGCTGGCCACGCGCGCGGACGATGCCAGCGCGCTGGTGCGCGAGCATGTGGCGTGGGGGCTTGCGCAAGGCGCCGGGGCCGATGCTGCCTAGCGCGGCAGCGCCAGCGCGAACGGCAGGCTCACCACCCCCAGCAGCGTAGACAGCGTCACCAGCCCCGCCACGTACGGCCCGTTGTAGCCCATGCGCGCCGCGAGCACATAGGCGCTCGAAGCGGTCGGAACGGCCGAGAACGCCATCAGCACCGCGGCCTGGGTCGCGTCGAGGCGCAGTGCATGCGACAGGCCCCAGGCCACGAGCGGCAGGAACAGGTGGCGGATGGCGAGCACCGATACCGCGAGCGCCTTGCCGCGTCCCAGCGTTGCGAACTGCATGCCCGCGCCCGCGGCCATGAGGCCGAGCGCGAGCGACGCGGCACCGATGCGCGTGAGCGTCGGCGTCGCCCAGTTCGGTACGGTGAGCCCCAGCACGTTGGCGAGCAGCCCGGCGAGCGTGGCGACGATGAGCGGGTTGCGCACCAGTTGCCGCGCGAAGCCGGCCTTGGCATGCCGCGCCATCGGCCAGACGGCGGCGATGTTGAACATCGGCACGCACACGCCGATGAGCACCGCGATCAGCAGCAAGCCCTGCGGACCGGCAAGCCGCTCGGCGAGCGCCAGGCAGATGAAGGAGTTGAAGCGGAATCCGATCTGCGCACTGGCCGCGTGGTCGCGCCGGTCGATGTGCCGGCCGAGGCCGGGCACGAAGGGCAGGGCGTAGGCCATCGCGATGCCGCAGACGCCGACACCCACGCCGGCCGTGAGCAGGCTAGAGGTGGCGCCGAAATCGAGCGGGCTGCGCACGATCGAGTGGAACAGCAGCACCGGAAATAGAAAGTAGTACACGAGGCTCTCGACCTGGTCCCAGACGCGGCGGTCCAGCGCGGTGTAGCGGCAAAGTAGCCAACCGATGGCGATGAGCGAGAAATCCGGGAAGAGCAGCTGTGCAAAGTTCACCGCTTCGAGCATAAACCGTAGAAAACCATGGGTAATCCACAGCACAGGGCGGCGCGTGCTGCGGCTAGCATCCGGGGCTTTGCTTTTTCGACCACAGTCAATCAAGGAGTTATAGATGCAACGTCGTCAATGGAGCGCCATCGTGGGTGCTGCCGCGCTGCTCGCGGCCACGGGCCAGAGCTTTGCCCAGGGCTATCCCACCAAACCGGTGGAACTGAGCGTTCCCTTCGCGCCGGGCGGCACCACCGACATCGTGGCGCGCGTGATCGCTGATCCGCTGGGCAAGGTGCTCGGCCAACCCGTGGTGGTGATCAACCGCGCCGGCGGCGGCGGCATCGTGGGCGCGGCCGAGACGGCGCGCGCGGCACCTGACGGCTACAAGCTCGGCGTGGCCACGGTCTCGAGCACGGCGGCCAACCCGGCCATCAACCCGAAGGTCCCCTACGACCCGATCAACGACTTCACGCCGATCATCAACATCGCGGCCACGCCGAACATCATTGCGGTGAACCCGAGCTTCCCGGCCAAGAACTACGCCGAGTTCGTGGCCGAGCTGAAGAAGAACCCCGGCAAGTATTCGTACGCGTCGTCGGGCACGGGCGGCATCGGCCACCTGCTGATGGAGCTCTACAAGAGCCTCACCAACACCTTCGTCACGCACATCCCGTACCGCGGCGCGGGCCCTGCGCTCAACGACGTGGTGGCGGGCCAGGTGCCGATCATTTTCGACAACATCCCCTCGGCGATGCCCTTCATCCAGAGTGGCCGCCTGGTGCCGATCGTGGTGTCGGCGCCGCAGCGCCTCGCCGCGCTGCCGAACGTGCCCACCTTCAAGGAAGTCGGGCTCGAGCCCGTCAACCGCATGGCCTACTACGGCATCCTCGGCCCCAAGGGCGTGCCGAAGGAAGTGGTCGACAAGATCAACGCCGGTGTGAAGAAGGCGGTCGAAGATCCGGCAGTGAAGAAGCGCATCGAGGACACCGGCTCGCTGATCGTGGCCAACACGCCCGAGCAGTTCGCCGCGCAGATCAAGGCCGAGTACGAGGTGTACAAGCAGGTGGTCGTAAAGCAGAAGCTCAAGCTCGAATGATCCGCCTCGCCTGAAAAAAGGGCCGCCCGCGCACGGGTGGCCCTTTTCTTTTGTTCTTCACCGTTTTCTTTTTGCTATCTTGCCGCCATGACCGAGGCCGCCGCCCCGCCCACTCGTGGAATCGACGACTTTATCGACGCCCTCTGGCTCGAGGACGGGTTGTCGAAGAACACGCTTGCCGCCTACCGGCGTGACCTAGCGCTGTTCGCGCAGTGGCTGCACAAGGAGCGTGCGGGACTCGCGCTCGAGGCGGCGAAGGAGAGCGACCTGCAGGCCTACATGGGTGCGCGCCTGTCCACGCGCGGCAAGGCCACGTCCGCGAACCGGCGGCTCACGGTGTTCAAGCGCTACTACCGCTGGGCCCTGCGCGAGCGGCGCATCGTGGCCGATCCGAGCCTGCGGCTCGCGCCGGCGCGCCAGATGCCGCGCGCGGTGAAGACGCTGTCGGAGAAGCAGGTCGACGACCTGCTCGCCGCGCCCGACGTCGACACGCCGCTCGGGCTGCGCGACCGCGCGATGCTCGAGCTGATGTACGCGAGCGGGCTGCGCGTGAGCGAACTGGTTTCGCTCAAGGTTACCGACCTGAGCCTCAACGACGGCGTGCTGCGCGTGCTCGGCAAGGGCAGCAAGGAGCGGCTCGTGCCCTTCGGCGGCGAGGCGCGGCGCTGGATCGAGCGCTACCTCGAGGAATCGCGGCCCGACATCCTCGGCGGCCAGCAGACGCAGGACCTGTTCGTGACCGCACGCGGTGCGGGCATGACGCGCGTGATGTTCTGGATGATCGTGAAGAAGCAGACCACCGCGGCCGGCATCCATGTGCCGCTGTCGCCGCACACGCTGCGCCATGCGTTCGCCACCCACCTGCTGAACCACGGCGCCGACCTGCGTGCGGTGCAGCTGCTGCTCGGGCATGCCGACATCTCGACCACCACCATCTACACGCACGTGGCGCGCGAGCGGCTCAAGCAGCTGCATGCGCAGCACCATCCGCGCGGCTGATCCACTCGGCCGGGCACGGCGCGTGGGCCGAAGTGAAGATGTCGGCGTCGCTGCACGCCGCGTGCTTACCATGCGGGGATGCTCCAGGCCATTCCCGCCGACCCCGCACGCATCGGCTGCGCAGGCTGGAGCCTGCCGCGCGCGATGTGGCCGCACTTTCCTGCCGAGGGGTCGCACCTTGCGCGCTATGCCCAGCGCTTCGACACCGTCGAGATCGACAGTTCCTTCTACCGCCCGCACCGCGCCGAGACCTACGCGCGCTGGGCCGCCGCCACGCCCGAGGGATTTCGCTTTGCCGTCAAGCTGCCGCAGGCCATCACCCACGAGCGCCGGCTCGCCGGCGCGATGCCGGCTTTCGACGATTTCCTGGCGCAGGTCGAAGGCCTGGGTGCGAAGCTCGGCTGCCTCGTCGTGCAACTGCCGCCGAGCCTGGCATTCGAGCCTCGCACAGTGCAGCGTTTCCTGGCGGCGCTGCGCCGCAGGCATGCCGGCGCCGTGGCACTCGAGCCGCGCCACCGCAGCTGGTTCGCGCCGGCCGTCGACGCCCTGCTCGCGCGCTTTGGCGTAGCGCGTGTGCTGGCCGACCCGGTGCTGTTCGACGAGGCGGCAGCGCCCGGCGGCTGGCCCGCGCTGGTGTACCTGCGGCTGCACGGTTCGCCGCGCCGCTACTGGTCGGCCTACGACGATGCGCTGCTCGCACGCCTCGCCGAGCGATTGCAGCGTGCGCGCGAGGAGGGTGTGCAGTGCTGGTGCATCTTCGACAACACCGCTGGCGGCGAAGCGGTGGGCAACGCGATGACGCTGGCCCGCCGGCTTCGCGTCGCCGATGCGGCAGAATCCCGCGCGACATGACAGAACTTTCTTCTTCCTCCTCCTCCCCTGCGCGGCGCACCGCCGTGCTCGCCCTGCTGGCTGCGGCCGGCACGCTCCTGTCCGGCGCCGCGGTCGCGCAAACCGCGCCCGCACCGCCCAAGACGCTGAAGCTGATCGTCGCCTACCCGGCGGGCGGCGTCAGCGACGTGGTCGCACGTGCGCTCGGCGACCGTCTCGCGGCGCAGATGGGCGTCACCGTGGTGGTCGAGAACCGCGCCGGCGCGAGTGGCGCGATCGGCATGGACGCGGTTGCCAAGGCCGCGCCCGACGGCGCCACGCTGGGCTTCTCGGCCATCAGCCCGCTGGTGCTGAGCCCGCACCTGGGCAAGCTGCCCTTCGATCCGCTGAAGGACGTGGCGCCGGTCGCGAGCGTGATGTATTCGCCCGTGCTGCTGGTCGCCACGCCCGCGAGCAAGGCGCGCGATTTCCGCGCACTGGTCGCCGAGGCCAAGGCGCAGCCCGGCGCGGTGCGCTGGGCCACCTCCGGCCCGGCCTCGCTCGGCCACATCGTGCTCGAGCAGGTGCGCGCCGCGACGGGCGTGGACATCACGCACGTGCCGTACAAGGGCGGCGGCCAACAGCTCAACGACGCACTCGGCGGGCAGTTCGAGATTCTCTCGACCAATGCCAGCCCGACGCTCACCTCGCACATCCAGTCGGGCAAGCTGCGCCCGCTCGCAGTCGGCGCCCCGGCGCGGCTCGACAGCCTGCCGCAGGTGCCCACGCTCGGCGAACTCGGCTTCAACGCGGCCAACATCAGCTCGCAGTTCGGCGTCTTCGCGCCGGGTGCGATGCCGCCCGCCCTCGTGGCCCGCTACAACGCCGAGATCAACAAGGCGCTGGCAAGCCCCGAACTGCGCGCCAAGCTCACCGCCACCGACAACGTGCCGACCGTCGGCACCCCGGCCGCCTTCGCGAAGGAGATCGCGATCGAGTTCGAGAGCAACGCTCGGATCGTCAAGGCGGCAAACATCAAGGCCGATTGACCCTCCGGCTTGCAGGCTCGCCATTCCCTACCTTATAGTAGGTAGATGTCCACCAGAGCTACCGCCCTTGCCGCCGGCAGCACCCGCGAGCAGATCCTCGCGGTGGCACGGTCGCTGATCGAGACGCGCTCGTACCTGGGCTTCAGCTTTCAGGACGTGGCCGACACCATCGGCATTCGCAAGGCGAGCCTGTACCACCACTTTCCGACCAAGGAAGCGCTCGGCATCGCGGTGATCCGCCAGGCGACCCAGCAGTTCAAGGATTGGGACGCAGCGCGGGTGCGTGCGCCGAAGGAGGCGCTCGAATCCTATTTCCGCATGTACCGCAACACGCTCAAGGCGGGTTCGGGCATGTGCCCGGCGGGGGCACTCACGCCGGGCTGGGATTGCATCGAGTCCGAGCTGCGCCAGGCCGTGCAGGACCTGCGCAACACGCAGGTGCTGTGGCTGACAGGCGTGCTCGGCGCGCTGGCGCCGCAGCAGCGGCAGACGCCGGGCGCGCCGTCGGCCGCTTCGCTGGCGGCCTATGTGTTCTCTGTCTGCCAGGGTGCGCTGCTTGCTTCGCGCATGACGGGACGGGCTGAGGACTTCGACGAGGCCATCGCCCAGCTCAGGAGTTCATTGTCCGCCTGAGGCGGGCGAACAGCGGGCGCAGTGCGCCCATTTTTTGGCCCAGAGTGCCTACCGATTGGATGGTAGGTTTGTTGCAACGAAGGAGTCTCCGATGAAAGCCGTGATATCTGCCTATGCCCGCTCGCCATTCCATTTCGCCAAGAAGGGGGCGCTCGCCGAAGTGCGCCCCGACACGCTCGCCGCCGGCGTGGTCCGGGGCCTGCTGCAGCGCACCGACCTCGACCCCGCGCTGCTCGAGGACGTGATCCTGGGCTGCGCCTACCCCGAGGCGTCGCAGGGCAACAACCTCGCGCGCATCGTTGGCCTGCTGGCCGGGCTGCCGCATGAAGTGGGCGGCATGACGGTCAACCGCTTCTGCGGTTCGTCGATGCAGGCCGTGCACATCGCCGCGGCGCAGATCGAGGCCGGCATGGGCGAGGCGTTTCTCTGCGTGGGCGTGGAGTCGATGACGATGGTGCCGCAGGGCGGCTTCAACTTCTCGCCACACCCCGATCTGCAAGCCGGCACCGATGCCTACATCTCGATGGGCGAGACGGCCGAAAACGTCGCCGCGCGCTGGCAGGTGAGCCGCGCCGACCAGGAGGCGTTCGCTGTCGAATCGCACCGCAAGGCCGCCGCCGCGCGCGCCGAGGGTCGGCTCGCGGGCGAGATCGTGCCGGTGCGCCTGGCGTCGGGCGAGCAGGTCGAGGCCGACGGCTGCATCCGCCCGACGACCTCGGCCGAAGCGCTCGCGAGCCTGAAGCCCGCGTTCCGGCCCGACGGCGTGGTGACGGCCGGCACCTCGTCGCCGCTGACCGACGGCGCGGCGGCGGTGCTCGTGACCAGCGACGCCTTCGCCGCCAAGCACGGCCTGACGCCCCTCGCGCGCATCCGTTCGTTCGCGACCGTGGGCGTCGACCCGGCCGTCATGGGCATCGGCCCGATTCCCGCGACCCGCAAGGCACTCGCGCGCGCGGGCCTTGCTGCGGCCGACCTCGACGTGATCGAAATCAACGAGGCGTTCTCGTCGCAGGCGCTGGCCTGCATTCGCGAGCTCGGCCTCGATGCCGCGAAGATCAACCTCGATGGCGGCGGGCTCGCGATCGGCCATCCGCTCGGCGCGACCGGCGCGCGCATCACCGGCAAGGCGGCTTCGCTGCTTGCGCGCGAGCACGGCCGCTATGCGCTCGCCACGCAGTGCATCGGCGGCGGGCAGGGCATCGCGACCATTCTCGAGCGCGCCTGATCGCCCGAGAATGGCGACCATCACCACACGGAGGCCCCATGGCTGCAATTCCTGAAGCGGGCGCGGCGCGCAAGCTCTACCTTGATGACCTGTCGGTCGGCGACCGTTTCCGAAGCGGCGAGCATGCGCTGGATGCCGCGCAGATCAAGGCCTTTGCGTCGCAGTTCGATCCGCAGCCGTTCCATACCGACGAAGAGGCCGCGAAGGCCACCTTCTTCGGTGGCCTTGCGGCGAGCGGATGGCACACCGCGGCGCTGACGATGAAGCTGCTGGTGGAAAGCGGCGTTCCGCTCGCCGACGGCATCATCGGTTCAGGCGGCCAGCTTCAATGGCCGAAGCCGACGCGACCGGGCGACGTGCTGCATGTGGTGAGCGAGGTGGTCGAGATCGCGCCTTCGCGCAGCAAGCCCGGCCGCGCGATGGTGACGATGCACTGCCAGACGTGCAACCAGCACGGCGAGGTGCTGCAGGACTTCAGGCCGAAGCTCGTGGTGCACGCTCGGCCGGCGTAGCGCTTCAGCCCTTGCCCGTGCCCGCAGCCAGCGCGCGCAGTTCCTCGTCGCTGAAGCCGGCGCGGCTGCGCGCCTCGAGGTTGAACGGCGGCTTGTGCCGCGGGGCATCGTAGTGCGCCACGAGCTCGGGATAGCTCGTTTCGGGGTCGCGGCCCGCGCGCTCGCAGAGCCAGCGGTACCAGCGGTTGCCGATCGCGACATGGCCGATCTCGTCGCGCAGGATGATGTCGAGGATCTCGACCGCGCGCAACGCATCGGGCGTGTTCACGCGCCGCAGCTTGGCCTGGATCAGCGGGGTGGCGTCGAGGCCGCGGGCCTCGAGCGTGCGCGGCACCAGCGCCATGCGCGCGAGCACGTCGTCCTTCGTTTTCTCGCACATGTTCCAGAGCCCGTCGTGGCCCGGGAAGTCGCCGTAGCGCCAGCCCATGTCCTGCAGGTGCGCATGCAGCAGCGTGAAGTGCTGCGCTTCCTCATCGGCCACGCGCAGCCAGTCGCGGTAGTAGGACTCGGGCATGCCGTCGTAGCGCCACACCGCATCGAGCGCGAGGTTGATCGCGTTGAACTCGATGTGACAGATCGAATGGACCAGCGCGGCGCGGCCTTCGGGCGTGAAGGGCGAGCGCTTCTGCACCTCGGTCGCGCTGACGCGCAGCGGGCGCTCGGGGCGGCCCGGCACGCCGGTGTCGTCGCCTGCCGTGCGAATGGGTATCGGTGCTATGGATTCGGTAGCTGCGAGCGCAACGGTCGCGCGCGTTGCCGCCACCTTCTGTTCGGGATCGGTGAGGCGCAGCGCGGCCAGGGCGCTCAATCGGGGGTGCATCCCTACAATTCTAGTTTTGGCCCCGGAGACCCCACGATGGCGATTTATGAACTCGACGGCATTGCACCCAAGCTCGGCAGCGGCGCATGGGTCGCCGACAGTGCCGAGGTGATCGGCAACGTGCAGCTGGGCGAGAACGCGAGCATCTGGTTCGGCGCGGTGCTGCGCGGCGACAACGAAACCATGACCATCGGGCGCAACAGCAACGTGCAGGACATGTCGATGCTGCATTCGGACCCGGGCTCGCCGCTCACCATCGGCGAGAACGTCACCATTGGCCACCAGGTCATGCTGCACGGCTGCACCATCGGCGACAACTCGCTGATCGGCATCCAGGCGGTGGTCTTGAATAACGCGAAGATCGGCCGCAACTCGATCGTCGGTGCCGGCAGCGTCGTGACCGAGGGCAAGGAGTTTCCCGACAATTCCCTGATCTTCGGTTCGCCCGCGAAAGTGATGCGCACGATCAGCGACGAGGACGCTGCCCGCCTGCGCCATGGCGCCGACCATTACGTACAGAACGCCGTTCGCTATGCGAAGGGCCTCAAGAAAATCGCCTGACCTGCGCAGGCCCCACAGAAAGAATCCGTTTTGAGCGAGCTGCACAAATTCCTGTTCGATGGCCTGCCGGTGCGCGGCATGATCGTGCGCCTGACGGATGCGTGGCAGGAGATCCTGGCGCGGCGCGCCTCCAACACCGCCACCGGCGCCTACCCGCCGCCCGTGGCCGAGCTGCTCGGCGAAATGACGGCCGCGGCCACGTTGATGCAGGCCAACATCAAGTTCAACGGCGCGCTGATCCTGCAGATCTTCGGCGATGGCCCGGTCAAGGTCGCGGTCGCCGAGGCGATGCCCGACCTGAGCCTGCGCGCCACCGCCAAGGTGATCGGCGACCTGCCGGCCGATGCACGCCTGCCCGAGATGGTCAACGTGGGAAACAAGGGCCGCTGCGCGATCACGCTCGACCCCAAGGACAAGCTGCCCGGCACCACCCCGTACCAAGGCGTGGTGCCGCTGTTCGACGACGAGGGCGAGAAGCTCGGCAGGCTCAGCGACGTGCTGCAGCACTACATGCTGCAAAGCGAGCAGCTCGACACCACGCTGGTGCTCGCGGCCGACGACAAGGTGGCCGCGGGCCTGCTGATCCAGCGCCTGCCGGTGAAGGGCGGGTCCAACCTCGAAGGCACCTCGGGCCGCGACCACGACCAGGCCAACGAAGACCAGATCGGCCGCAACGAGGACTACAACCGCATCGCGATCCTCGCTTCGAGCCTCACGCGCGACGAGCTGCTCACGCTCGATATCGAGACCATCCTGCGGCGCCTGTTCTGGGAAGAGAAGCTGCTGCGCTTCGAGCCGCAGGCCGGCCCGGCGGGCCCGCACTTCGCCTGCACCTGCGGGCGCGAGCGCGTGGCCCAGATGATCCGCGGGCTCGGCGCCAAGGAAGCCGAGGAAATCCTCGCCGAGCGCGGCGACATCGAGGTGGGCTGCGATTTCTGCGGCAAGCAGTACCGCTTCGATGCGGTCGATGCCGCGCAGCTCTTCAAGCCGCCCGGCGACCAGATCCCGGGCAGCTCGGTGGTTCAGTAGCGCCTTTCTTTCTCACGCGGGCTGGCGCAGAACCTTCACCATCGCGGCGAGCCGCTCGTTGGCGAAGCCCGCGTCGAGCGCACGTTCGAACAGCCGCATCAGGAAGTCGGGAAAGCTCGTGTCGAGCTTCGCTTCGCGCGCCTGCTTCACGAACAGGCGGCCCGAGCCGGCGCAGGTGGCCATCGAACTTTCGGGCTCGCCGTAGCGGTTGGCGTGGATGTCCTCGCCCTCGGAGCGGATCATCTCGCCGAGCACCGGCGAAATGGCGCCGATCATGCGCGCGAACTCGTCCACGCGCAGGCCCTCTGATTCGCAGATGCGCGCACCATGGAAGAACCCGCTCATGGCGCCGAACATGCACGAGAGCGTCGCCAGGTCCCACGCGGCCGCATTGCCGATGGGCTCGCCCATGTAGAGGATGTTGCCGGCGATGGTTTCGAGCACCGGCCGCGCCGCCTCGAGCGCGCGGGCTTCGCCCGAGACGAACAGCGGCGTGTCGGCCCGGCCGATCTGGCTCGGCGTGGCGAGCAGGGCGCCGTCGAGGTAGGCGCAGCCGTCGGCCGCGGCCCAGGCATCGCGCGCGTCCTGCGGCGTGCCGGTGCTCAATTGCACCAGCAGTTTGCCGCGCAGCGCCTCGGCCATGCCGGGCGCGGCGAGGATCGCGCGGCTGGCGGCGTAGTCGGCCACGCAGACCAGCACCACCGGGCTTGCCTCGACCGCCGCGCGCGCATCGGGCGCGAGCTGCGTGCCCTGGTTCAAGAGCGGCTGCGCGCGTGCCGCGGTGCGGTTCCACAGCGTGAGGGTGAACTTCGATTGCAGCGCGCGCGCGAGCGCCACGCCCATGGGGCCGAGGCCGATGAGGGAAACGTCTGTCATGTGCATCTTCTTTCTGCGCGTGGACGGGCTCAACCGGCGGCGAGCGTGAGGTTCTGGCCGAGCCCGCCGTCGACGGTGAGCCGCGCGCCCGTGGTGAAGGTGGCCTCGAAGGCGAGGAACAGCACGGCACGCGCCACCTCCTTGGCGCTGCCGTGCCGACGCATCGGCGTGATCTGGTCGCCCAGGTTCATGAATTCCGCCCGCTCCGCGGCGGTGGCGTCGGTCACGCCGAGGGTCGGCGTGTCGATGAAGCCGGGGCTCACCACGTTCACGCGGATGCCCCGCGTCACGAGCTCGGCCGCGAAGCCGGAGGCGAGCGAACGCAGCGCGGCCTTGGTGGCGCTGTAGACGCTCAGGCCGTGCATGCCGCCTTCGTCGGCGATCGACGAGGTGAAGACGATCGCGCTGCCCGCGGGCATCAGCGGCGCCAGGCGCTGCACCGTGAAGAACGGCCCCTTGGTGTTGACCGCGAAAGCCGTGTCGTAGGCGGCTTCGCTCACCTGCTCGAAGGGCTCCAACGCCGAGATGCCCGCGTTGATGTGCAGCAGGTCGATGCGGCCGAGCTTTTCGCGTGCCAGCGCCGCGAGGGCGTCGATGTCGGCCAGCGAGGCTGCATCCGATGCCACCACGTGGGCGCGCGGGCCGAGGGTGCGCCGCGCGGCCTCGAGGTTGTGCGGATTGCGGCCGGTGACGAGCACGTCGGCCCCGCCGTCGAGCAGCGCCTGCGCGGTGGCAAGGCCCATGCCGATGGTGCCGCCGGTGATGAGCGCCTTCTTGCCGGCGTAAGGCGCGAGGGAGGAGGAATGGTTCGTGGAGTTCATGGCTGCGATGATCGGCATCGCGCCGCCGGCCGTCGCGCACGATCAGCCGTGCGCGAGCACAAACGGCCGATGACATGCGGGGTGGCCGCGGCCGATAATGTTTCGATGCGCGATACCGACCTGGAAACCGACTTCCGCGGCGCGGGCCTGGGGTCCGACGTGGTGCTGCCGGACGACGGCTTCGCCGCGCCGCCGCCCTCGGGCGGGCTGCGCGTGGACCTGCGGCAGACGCCCGGCGGCGAGGTCGCGTACGAGGCGCTGCCCGACCATCGCATCAAGTTGCATGCGGGTGCGCCGGTCGCGGGCGCCTGCCAGTACCACCGCTTCGTCTACACGCGCGGCGACCTCGACATCGTGCCGGCCGGCACCAGCGACAT
Organism: Variovorax sp. Soil_C_39; assembly: GCF_057656815.1. Taxonomy (NCBI): domain Bacteria; kingdom Pseudomonadati; phylum Pseudomonadota; class Betaproteobacteria; order Burkholderiales; family Comamonadaceae; genus Variovorax; species Variovorax sp. Soil_C_39. The sequence goes on along the minus strand of NZ_JBDGJQ010000001.1, from coordinate 155,195 downwards.
CTGGCACGAGGCATCGCCGAGCACCTCGGTCGTGGTGCGCATGGCGCCGGCGCTGCTCGAGCGCACGGCCGAAGAAATGGGGCTGCCGGCCGAACGTGCACGGCTCGGCGAGCGCCACCAGTTCCGCGACCCGCAGATCGAGCACATCGCCTGGGCGCTCGACGCCGAGCGCCGCGCGGGATTTCCGAACGGCCGGCTCTACACCGACAGTCTCGGCACCGCGCTGGCGGTGCAACTGGTCGCGACCGGTCCGGTGCGCTCCGCAAAGTCGGCCGCGCAGGGCCTGACCCGGCTGCAGCTGCAGCGCGTGACGGCCTACATCGAGGACCACCTCGACGGCGACCTGTCACTGGCTGCGCTGGCCGGGGTGGCGGGCCTGAGCGCCTCGCACCTGAAGACGCAGTTCAAGCGCTCCACCGGGCTGCCGGTGCACGAATACGTGGTGCATCGCCGCGTCGATCGCGCGCGCAGCCTGCTGCTGACGAGCGAACTGCCCGTGAGCCTCGTCGCGCTGGAGAGCGGCTTCTCGCACCAGAGCCACATGGCGCGCTGCATGCGCCGCGTGCTCGGCGCCACGCCGGGCGAGGTGCGGCGCGCGCGCTAGCTAAAGGCCGCGCGCCGGCGCTCAGCGCGCGGCGGCGTCGTCGAAGCCGCCGAACAGGATGTCGGGCGCGCTCGTGTTGTGCTTCGAGGGCAGGCTGCGTCCGAAGCGGAACTGCGTGGCGTCCAGCGTCTTCACGTCGGGCAGCGGCAGCGCCTGCTCGGCGGCTTCGGGCGATGCCTGCCAGCGCACTTCGCTCATGTCGGCGTTGTCGGGCGCGACGTACATCGAGCGCAGCACCGCGAACGGGCGCCCCTTCGCGGTCGGCGACGAAAGCCGCACGTCGAGCGCGGTGCGCGTGCGGCTGATCTCGGTGGCCTTGACCACGGCGCTGCCGCCGCGCGTGAAGCGCAGGTGGATCGACAGCGGCTGCGCGACGATGCGGATCGAGGCGATGTCCACCACCGGCCGGCCGGCCTGCTCGACTGGGCCCAGCAGGAACGAAGAGCCGTACACGCCGTCGCCGAAGCGGGCCTCGGGCAGTGGCTTGATGCGCCAGTAGCCGTCGGCCGGGTAGAGCACCATCGCCTCGAGCGCCTTGCCGTCTTCCTTGCGAAACACCTGCAGCAGGTGAAAGCCGCGGTCCTTGCGCGCACCCACGCGCACCGGCACCTGTTGCGGCCGCCAGAAGCTAGCGAGCGTCATGCCGACGATGCGCCACTGTGCGTCCTCGTGCAGCACCACGGTGCGGGGCTCGAACTTGTGCGCGGGATCGGTGGGATGGGCGCCACCATCGAAATTGCAGTTCGAGAAGTCGGGCGCGGTCGTGTCGGTGCGGATGCTGTCGAGATAGGCCGGCTGCAGCGCCTCGATGCGCAGCCGGCGGATGCCTTCGCCGCGCAGCACCAGCGAGACGTTGTCCTCTTCCGCGCAGGCGGTGGGGGTGGTACCGTTTTCCACGGTGGCTGCCACGGGGGCGGCCGTTGCGGCACTCGTGGCCAGCCATGCGGCAAGCAGCAGGACGCGAGAAACGTGGGGGGACATCAGATCTCCGGACTGTGGGGGGTGGTGGATGGCGGGTCGCCGCGGCGTTCGAGCAGTTCGCTGAAGAGGCGGTGCTCGCACGCCGGGTCCGAGCATTTGTCGCAGGCCCACGACCAGCGGGCGGGTGTCGGTTCGGCCTGGCCGCGCAGGCCGGCGGGCGCTTCGTGCCCGGCGCTGGCAAGGATGGCATTCCAGGCACTGGCGAGCCTTTCGCCTCCGCTGCCGTGGACCACCGCGAACGACAGCCCGGCGCCCGACAACGCGGCGCGCAGCAGCCGGTCGGTCGGCTCGCGCGCATGGTCGCCGTCGCGCAGCGCGTCGGCCACCCAGGGAATGTCGAGCGCGGTGAGCAGCGTGATCGCGCAGCGGCGCTGGGCGGCGAGGGCGTCCGGGTAGAGCGAGGTGTCGCCGAACAGCTGTTCGCTGTAGACGGCGGTCATGAGCGCCGTCGTGTCCGCCACCACGACGCCAGACGCTGCCGCGGCCTCGATGCGGCGGGTCTGCTCGTCGGCGATGGCCCGTTGCTCGTCGGGGCGCGGCGTGCGGCCTTCGCGCTCGCACCACTCGCGCAGGTATTCGCCCACGAAGGTGGCGGCCGTGCCGCGGGCCTGCAGCCGCTCGGCGAGCGCTTGTGCGAGTTCGGTCTTGCCGGTGCTTTCGGCGCCCACGAGCGCAATCACGCAGCCGACGGGCAGCACGGGCGTCATGCGCGTGCGGCCCCGCCGTGCAAGCGCATCCGCCAGGCCAGGAAGCCGGCCACGCTGAGCACCGCGAACACGGCGTAGAGCCCGACCGTGAGCCACAGGCCCTTGTGGATGAAGAGGCCCACGCTCACCACATTGACCGCGAGCCAGACCAGCCAGTTTTCAATGAACTTGCGCCCGAGCAGGAACTGGCCCACGAGGCTGAGCCCGGTCGCGAAGCCGTCCCACCAGGGCACGTCGGAATCGGTGAAGCGGCGCAGGAACAGTGCCACCGCGGGCCATGCAATGGCGCAGGCGGCGAGTGCCAGCGCGATGCCGCGCGGCGAAAGCCGGCTCACGCGCAGCGTGCTGCCGTCGGCGCGGTGGCCGCGCAGCCACTGGAACCAGCCCCAGAACGCGACGACCGCGAAGAACACCTGGAGCGAGGCGTCGCCGTAGATGCGTGCCTCGGCGAACACCGCCACATAGAGCAGCGAGCTGACGATCGCGAGCGGCCAGCCCCAGTGGATCTCGCGCATGTTGCAGCCGACCATCGCGAGCGCGAGCACGGTGGCCACGAGTTCGAGCCAGCTGACCGGGGCGCCCCAGATCGCGAAGGCGGGGGCCGAGAAGAACTCCGGCATCGGCAGCGGCCGCGCGTTACCTGGTCACCTGAACGAACACTTCGTTCGGCTTCACCATGCCGAGCTCCTGCCGCGCGCGCTCCTCGACCATCTCGAGGCCGACCTTGAGGTCGTTGACCTCGGAGGCGAGCCGCTCGTTGGTCACGGCGGCCTTGGCGTTCGCATCCTTTTGCGCCGTCAGCTTGTCTTGCAGCTGCGTGACCTCGGGAACGCTTCCGCGCCCGCTCCACAGCTGCCACTGCAGGATGACCAGCAGCAGCAGCAGCACGATGGGTGGAGCGAGTCGCGAGCGCATTGCCGCCGGCTACGGGCGCTACTTGAGGTTGTAGAAGGCGCCGCGGCCCGGGTAGCTTGCGATGTCGCCGAGGTCTTCTTCGATGCGCAGCAGCTGGTTGTACTTGGCAATGCGGTCCGAGCGCGAGAGCGAACCGGTCTTGATCTGGCCCGCGTTGGTGCCCACGGCGATGTCGGCGATGGTGCTGTCCTCGGTTTCGCCCGAGCGGTGCGAGATCACGGCCGTGTAGCCGGCGCGCTTGGCCATCTCGATGGCGGCGAAGGTCTCGGTCAGCGTGCCGATCTGGTTGATCTTGATCAGGATCGAGTTGGCGATGCCCTTCTCGATGCCTTCCTGCAGGATCTTGGTGTTGGTGACGAACAGGTCGTCGCCCACCAGCTGCACGCGCTTGCCGAGGCGATCGGTCAGCAGCTTCCAGCCGTCCCAGTCGCCTTCATGCATGCCGTCCTCGATGCTGATGATCGGGTACTTGTCGACCCAGGTCGCGAGCATGTCGGCCCAGTTGCCGGCCGACAGCGTGAGGTTCTCGCCCGACAGCACGTAGTTGCCGTCCTTGTAGAACTCGCTGGCGGCGCAGTCGAGTCCGAGCGCGATCTGCTCGCCCGCCACGAACCCGGCCTTGTCGATGGCCTCGAGGATCAGCTGGATCGCCGCTTCATGGCTCTCGACGCTGGGGGCGAAACCGCCTTCGTCGCCGACGGCCGTGCTGATGCCGCGGTCGCCCAGGATCTTCTTGAGCGCATGGAACACCTCGGCGCCGTAGCGCACGGCCTCGCGGAAGCTCGGCGCGCCCACGGGGATGATCATGAACTCCTGCAGGTCGAGGCTGTTGTTGGCATGCGCGCCGCCGTTGATGACGTTCATCATCGGCACCGGCAGCTGCATGCCGCCCATGCCGCCGAAATAGCGGTACAGCGGCAGGCCCGACTCTTCGGCCGCGGCACGTGCCACGGCCATCGACACCGCGAGGGTGGCATTGGCGCCCAGGCGGGCCTTGTTGTCGGTGCCGTCGAGGTCGATCATCGTGCGGTCGAGGAAGGCCTGCTCGCTGGCATCGAGGCCGAGCACGGATTCCGAGATCTCGGTGTTGATGTTCTCCACGGCCTTGAGCACGCCCTTGCCGAGATAGCGGTTCTTGTCGCCGTCGCGCAGCTCGATGGCTTCGCGCGAACCGGTCGATGCGCCCGAGGGCACGGCCGCGCGGCCCATGGTGCCCGATTCGAGCAGCACGTCGCATTCAACGGTGGGATTGCCGCGGCTGTCGAGGATTTCTCGGCCGACGATGTCAACGATTGCACTCATGCGTTTTTCTCTTTCCTTGGAGTCTCGAATTCTTCAGGTATAGCTCACAAGCCTTCGACGGCGACCATGCGCATCACGGCCGCGCCGGCACGCGCCTCGCGCGCCTTGAGGTACTCGGGCGTTTCATAAAAGGCCTTGGCCTTCTCGAAGCTCGGGAATTTCAGGATCACGATGCGCGAGGGCGTCCAGTCGCCCTCGAGCACCTCGACCTGGCCGCCGCGCACGCACACTTCGGCGCCGTGCGCCTGCATCGCGGCGCCCGACCATTTCTTGTATTCCTCGTACTGCGTCGGGTTCGTGACCTCGACGTGGGCGATGACGTAACCACTGCTCATGATTGAAAGGTGTCCTCTAGAAAAGCGTTCTTCTTCGTGACCTGGTCGAGCGCCAGCAGCGTTTCGAGCAGGGCCTTCATGTGCTTGAGCGGCACCGCGTTGGGGCCGTCGCTCAGTGCCTTGGCGGGATCGGGGTGCGTCTCCATGAAGAGCCCGGCCACGCCCACGGCCACGGCCGCACGCGACAGCACGGGCACCATCTCGCGTTGGCCGCCCGAGGTCGTGCCCTGGCCGCCCGGCAACTGCACCGAGTGGGTCGCATCGAACACCACGGGCGCGCCGGTCTCGCGCATGATCGCGAGCGAGCGCATGTCGGAGACGAGGTTGTTGTAGCCGAAGCTCGCACCGCGTTCGCAAGCCATGAAGCTGTCTTCGTCGAGGCCGGCTTCCTTGGCTGCCGCGCGCGCCTTGTCGATCACGTTCTTCATGTCGTGCGGCGCGAGGAACTGGCCCTTCTTGATGTTCACGGGCTTGCCCGACTGCGCCACCGCGCGGATGAAGTCGGTCTGGCGGCACAGGAAGGCGGGCGTCTGCAGCACGTCGACCACCTTGGCGGCCTCGGTGATGTCGTCTTCGGTGTGCACGTCGGTCAGCACCGGCAGGCCGAGCTCGCGCTTGACCTTGGCGAGGATCTCCAGGCCCTTGTCGCGGCCCGGGCCGCGAAAGCTCGTGCCCGAGGAACGGTTGGCCTTGTCGAAGCTGCTCTTGAAGATGAACGGAATGCCGAGCGAGGCGGTGATCTCCTTCAGCGTGCCGGCGGTGTCCATCTGCAGCTGCTCGGATTCGACCACGCAGGGTCCCGCGATCAGGAAGAAGGGCTGGTCGAGCCCGATGTCGAATCCGCAAAGTTTCATGCGACGACCTTCAGGTTCGTTGCGCCGCCCGCGCTCTGCGCCTTGTGCTCGAGCGCTGCCTTGATGAAGGCGTTGAAGAGCGGATGGCCGCTCCACGGCGTGGACTTGAACTCGGGGTGGAACTGCACGCCCATGTACCAGGGGTGCACGTCCTGCGGCAGCTCGACGATCTCGGTCAGGTGCTCGCGCTGCGTGAGCGCGGAGATCACCAGGCCCGCGGCGCGCAGCTGGTCGAGGTAGTTGACGTTGGCTTCGTAGCGGTGGCGGTGGCGCTCGGTCACCACGTCGCCGTAGATGCTGTGCGCGAGCGTGCCGGCCGTGACGTCGGAGCTCTGCGCGCCCAGGCGCATCGTGCCGCCGAGGTCGGACTTCTCGTCGCGCGTCTTCACCGTGCCGTCGGCGTCCTTCCACTCGGTGATCAGCGCGATCACGGGGCAGGGCGTCTCGGGGTCGAACTCGGTGCTGTTGGCGTTCTTGAGGCCCGCCACGTGGCGCGCGTATTCGATCGTGGCCACCTGCATGCCCAGGCAGATGCCGAGGTAGGGCACCTTGCTTTCGCGCGCGAAGCGGGCGGCGGCGATCTTGCCTTCGACGCCGCGCTGGCCGAAGCCGCCCGGCACGAGGATCGCGTCGTACTTGGCGAGGCGCGAGACGTCTTGCGCCGAGATGGTCTCGGAATCGATGTAGTCGATCTTCACGCGGGCATGGTTCTTCATGCCGGCATGGCGCAGCGCCTCGTTGAGGGACTTGTAGCTGTCGGACAGGTCGACGTACTTGCCGACCATGGCGATGGTCACTTCCTGCTGCGGATGCTCGACCTCGTAGACCAGGTCGTCCCAGCGCTGCAGCTTGGCCGGCGGGGTGTTGATGCGCAGCTTGTCGCAGATCAGGCCGTCGAGGCCCTGCTCGTGCAGCATGCGCGGCACCTTGTAGATGGTGTCGACGTCCCACATCGAGATCACGCCCCATTCGGGCACGTTCGAGAACAGCGAGATCTTGGCGCGCTCGTCGTCGGGGATCGGGCGGTCGGCGCGACACAGCAGCGCATCGGCCTGGATGCCGATGGCGCGCAGCTCCTTGGCGGTGTGCTGCGTGGGCTTGGTCTTGAGCTCGCCGGCAGCGGCGATCCAGGGCACATAGCTCAGGTGCACGAAGGCCGAGTTGTTCGGGCCCATGCGCAGGCTCATCTGGCGCACGGCCTCGAGGAAGGGAAGCGACTCGATGTCGCCCACGGTGCCGCCGATCTCGACGATGGCCACGTCGACCTCGTGCGCGGTGCCGAGGCCGGCGCCGCGCTTGACGTACTCCTGGATCTCGTTGGTGATGTGCGGGATCACCTGCACCGTCTTGCCGAGGTAGTCGCCGCGGCGTTCCTTCTCGAGCACGGTCTTGTAGATCTGGCCGGTGGTGAAGTTGTTGGCCTTGCGCATCCTCGTGGTGATGAAGCGCTCGTAGTGGCCGAGGTCGAGGTCGGTTTCGGCGCCGTCGTCGGTGACGAACACCTCGCCATGCTGGAACGGCGACATCGTGCCGGGGTCGACATTGATGTACGGATCGAGCTTGATGAGGGTGACCTTGAGGCCGCGCGATTCAAGGATCGCGGCGAGGGAGGCGGATGCGATTCCCTTGCCAAGGGAAGATACGACACCACCGGTGACGAAGACAAATTTGGTCATGCCAGTTCCGGACGCTGTAAATCCGGGCAGTGGGAAATTGCGATTGTATATGCCGGCCCCGTGCTGCCGCGAACCGCAAGCGGCATCTCCTTCGCGGCGGGCCGGGTCATTACACTCCAGCGCTATGCAAGATCTCGCCGGCAAGCACATCGTTCTCGGTCTCACGGGCGGCATCGCCTGCTACAAGTCGGCCGAGCTGTGCCGGCTGTTCGTCAAGGCGGGTGCGACCGTGCAGGTCGTGATGACCGAAGCGGCGGAACAGTTCATCACGCCGGTCACGATGCAGGCGCTCTCGGGGCGCAGCGTCTACACCTCGCAGTGGGACGCGCGCGAGCCCAACAACATGCCCCACATCAACCTGAGCCGCGAGGCCGATGCGATCGTGCTGGCGCCCTGCAGCGCCGATTTCATCGCGCGGCTGGTGCAGGGCAGGGCCGACGACCTGCTGAGCCTGATGTGCCTCGCGCGTCCGGCCGACCGCGTGCCGCTCTTGATCGCGCCGGCCATGAACCGCGAGATGTGGGCTCATCCCGCGACCCAGCGCAACCTGATGCAGGTGGCCGCCGACGGTGCCACGGTGCTCGGCGTCGGCAGCGGCTGGCAGGCCTGCGGCGAGACCGGCGACGGCCGCATGCTCGAAGCGGCGCAGCTGCTCGAGGACGTCACCGCCTTCTTCCAGCCCAAGGTGCTGGCCGGGCAGAAGCTGCTCGTGACCGCGGGGCCGACCTTCGAGGCGCTCGACCCGATCCGCGGCATCACCAACCATTCGTCGGGCAAGATGGGCTTCGCGATTGCGCGCGCGGCGCGCGAGGCCGGCGCGGAGGTCACGCTGGTGGCCGGCCCGGTCCACCTGCCGACGCCGCGCGGCGTGAGCCGCATCGACGTGCTCTCGGCCCAGCAGATGCTCGAAGCGACAATGGCGGCGGCCCAGGCTGCTAGCATTTTCGTAGCAACGGCGGCGGTCGCCGACTGGCGCCCGGCCACCCACAGCGAGCAGAAGATCAAGAAGGACGGCAGCGGCAACACGCCGGTGCTGAACTTCGTCGAGAACGCCGACATCCTGCTCACCGTGGCGAGCAGCGAACGCGCAAAGAGCCGGCAGCTGTTCTGCGTCGGCTTCGCGGCCGAGAGCGAGAACCTCGTCGAACATGCCAAGGCCAAGCGCGCACGCAAGGGCATTCCGCTCCTGGTCGGCAACATCGGCCCGCTGACTTTCGGCCAGGACGACAATGCGCTGCTGCTGGTGGATGCCAACGGCGTGCGCGAGCTGCCACGCGCACCCAAGCTCAGGCTCGCGCGCGAGCTGATGGTCGAAATTGCCGCACGACTTCCTGAATGGAGAGCCTGATGAACACCACGAACAACACCGACTGGAACACGCCGCCCAACGGCGACTTCGCACGCTACGTGGAGCAGCTGTCGGCCCAGGCCGCGCGCCGCGTGGTGGCGCAGGGCAACCCCGAGATGGACGCCGGCATGACGGCAGCGAGTCCGGGCGCGGTGCTCACGCCCGCGCAGCAGCAGCAGCGTCGGCGCACACCGGCCGGGAACGGCGCCGCAGCCGCGAAGACCGCCCTCGGGTCCACGGGTTTCAAGATGCTCGCGGGCATCGGCGCGGTCGTCTTCCTGGTGCTCTGGGCGGCCGGCGTGCCTTTCGGTGCGCTGGCTGTTGCGCTGGCCGTCGTGTTCTGGCTCGGCAGGGGCCTCGTCAAGGGCCTGGCCTCGCCCGGTGTCGCCAAGTGGCAGCAGGTGCTCGAAGAAGCCAACCGCAATCAAAGAGAACAGCCAACCAAGTAAGGCAGCAACGAAGTGAAAGTCGACGTCCGCATCCTCGATCCCCGCATGGTGGATCAATTGCCCACCTACGCCACGCCCGGCAGCGCGGGGCTCGACCTGCGGGCCTGCCTCGATGCACCGCTCACGCTGGCGCCCAATGCCTGGCAGCTGGTGGGCACCGGCATCGCGATCCACCTGGCCGACCCGGGTTTTGCGGCAATGATCCTTCCGCGCTCGGGCCTCGGCCACAAGCACGGCATCGTGCTCGGCAACCTCGTCGGCCTGATCGACAGCGACTACCAGGGCGAGCTCAAGGTCAGCGCATGGAACCGCAGCAGCACGCCCTTCGTGCTCGAGCCGATGGAGCGGCTTGCGCAGCTCGTGATCGTGCCGGTGGTGCAGGCGCAGTTTCAGGTCGTCACCGAATTTTCAGCTTCGCAACGCGGCGAAGGCGGCTACGGGTCGACCGGCAAGCACTGACGAACGCATGGCGGCGGCTTCATGTCGTAGCCGTAAAGACCGGAACCCGAAGCGCGCGGCATGCTCCTACATCGTGCTGTGTGTCGGGCGTCATCTCGCTGGCGGCCAGAACGTTAGACACAGGCTTGGTGCAACGGATGCACCCACCATTTCGAGGAGCCTCCCATGAAAATCTCAACGCGCTTCGTTTCCATTGCCGCCTCGGTGGTGGCCCTGGCCACGCTCACCGCCTGCGTCGCGCCGGCGCCGGTCTATCACACCACGCGCTATCCCTACCAGGCGCCGCCGCAGGCGGTGCCCTACCAGGAAGCGGCCTACGTCGACTACGGCCACGTGGCCAACATCGAGGTGCTGCGCAGCGAAACCGGGGGCACCGGCCCCACGGGCGGCGGCGCCGTCGCGGGTGGCGTGCTGGGCGGCGTCGTGGGCAACCAGTTCGGCCACGGCAGCGGCCGTGCGGCCGCCACGGCGCTCGGCATCGTGGGTGGCGCGCTGCTGGGCAACACCATCGAGTCCCAGAACAACGGCCCGCGCGCCTACGAGAGCTACCGCATCTCGGTGCAGACCGACCGCGGTGGGTATCGTGCCTTCGACGTGCCGCACCCGGGCGACCTGCGCGTCGGCGACCGCGTGCGCATCGACAACGGGCACATCTCGCGCATGTAGGCGCATCCGTCCGCCAGCAGAAAAGCCGGGCGCTGCCCGGCTTTCGCTTGTGTGCCTTCGACGGACGAGGCCCGTCAGTGCAGCAGGTCGTTGCCGGGCGCCGTCGGCGGCACCTTGAAGAAGGCGGTGCCCGCAGTGCCGCTGCCGATCTCTTCCTCGGTCGCTTCGCGCACCGAGCGCACCGTGATGTCGAGCCGCACCGCGATGCCGGCGAGCGGATGGTTGCCGTCGAGCACGAGGTGTTCGGGGTAGATCTCGGCCACGGTGTAGATCACGTCCTTGGGCATCGCCTCGCTCACGCCCTTGGGCAGCGCGGCGCCGTCGAAGGTCATGCCTTCTTCAGTCCCCTCGGGGAACAGCGCGCGCGGCTCCAGGAAGAGCAACTGGTCGTTGAAGTCGCCGAAGCCCTGCTCGGGCTCGAGCTGCAATTGCACGCGTGCGCCGGGCTCGTGGCCCTGCAGCGCCGCTTCGATCACATCGAAGAGGTCGTCGCCGCCGACGAGGAACTCCACCGGCTCGTCAAGCACGTCGAGCACCTCGCCGAGGGTGTCTTTCATGGTCCAGGTCAGGCCGACCACGCATTGTTCAGAGATTTCCATTGCAGAATTCTCCCATGGAGATCACACAACCGCTGCCGCTGCTCGGCGGCCTGAGCGCCGCGCAGTTCATGCGGCGACATTGGCAGAAAAAGCCGCTGCTGGTGCGCCAGGCCGTGCCCGCCATGGTGCCACCGATAGCGCGCAGTGCGCTCTTTGCCCTTGCCGGGCGCGAGGAGGTGGAGTCCCGGCTCATCCGCCATGGCAGGGCCGGCTGGACCCTGCGGCACGGCCCCTTCGGGCGCCGCGCCCTGCCGCCGCTTTCGCAGCCCGCATGGTCGCTGCTGGTGCAGGGCGTCGACCTGCACGATGACGGGGTGCATGCACTGCTTCAGCAGTTCCGCTTTTTGCCCGATGCGCGGCTCGACGACCTGATGATCAGCTATGCGAGCGACCAGGGTGGGGTCGGCCCGCATTTCGACAGCTATGACGTGTTCCTGCTCCAGGCGCAGGGCCGGCGCCGCTGGTCGATCGGCAGGCAGGACGACCTGCGCCTGCAGCCCGGCGTGCCGCTCAAGATCCTCGAGCATTTCGAACCCGAAGAGAGCTTCGTGCTCGAGCCGGGCGACATGCTCTACCTGCCGCCGCGCTATGCGCACGACGGCGTGGCCCTGGGCGACGACTGCATGACCTGCTCGATCGGCTTGCGCTCGCCGGCGGCCGGCGAGTTCGGTGCCGACCTGCTGGCCCGAATGGCGCAGGCTTATTCGGAAGCGCTGGAGGATGCGGGCCCGGCCGAACTGGCGCGCTACCGCGATCCCTCACAGCCCGCGGTCGATGCACCTGCCGCGATGCCGGCGGCAATGCAGGCCTTCGCGCGCAAGGCCATCGACGCGGCGCTGCGCGATCCCGATGCCATCGACCGCGCGCTCGGCGAGTCGCTCACCGAGCCCAAGGCCAATGTCTGGTTCGACGACGGCGGCGAGGTGCCCGACGTGCTGCGGCATGTGGCGCTCGACCGCCGCACCCGCATGCTCTACGACGCGCGGCACCTCTACATCAACGGCGAGAGCTTCCGCGCGGGCGGCGCCGACGCCACGCTGATGCGCCGGCTGGCCGATCGGCGCGCACTCGGTCCGCGCGAACTGGCGCGGGCGAGCGAAGGCGCACTGGCGCTGTTGTCCGAATGGTGCGAGGCGGGGTGGGTCCATGCCGGCTGAAGAAGCGCAGGCCGTGGCTTTGCCTCCGAATCTGCCCGAAGGCCGCTTCGACGGCCGCGAAGCCTTCGACGGCATCGTGCGTGCTGCGCTCGCGAACGCGGCCCGCGAGGGCTGGAACGAACTGGTCTTCAGCGACCCGGATTTTGCCGACTGGCCGCTCGGCGAGCGTGCCTCCGTCGAAGCGCTCACGGCCTGGTCGGCTCCGGGCCGGCGCTTCGTGCTGCTCGCTGAGCGTTTCGACGTGATCGAGCGCGTGCATGCGCGCTTCTTGCCGTGGCGCCGCATGTGGGATCACATCGTCGAATGCCGCAGCTTGCGCGGCGCAGCCGGCGTGCAAATGGTGCCGAGCGCCATCTGGACGCCCGCATGGTTCATGCACCGCATCGACCCCGAGCGCAGCCGCGGCGTCTGCGGCTTCGATCCGCGCGCCCGGCGCGCGCTGCGCGAAACATTCGATGAATCGTGGCGGGCCGGGCGACCGGCATTTCCGGCAACGACATTGGGCTTGTAAGCCAATGCCGCGAATGCGACCGCAAGACACAAAGGGATGACGATGGGGGTCTAGAATTTTTTCGTCCAGACATCCCAATACAAAGGAGTTTCTCTATGAAGAAGTCGTCTTCCGTCTTGCTCGCCTCGCTGATCGCCGTTGCCGCCCTCACGGCCTGCGGAAAGAAAGAGGACGCCGCGCCGGCGGTCGTGACGCCGCCGCCCGCACCGGTGACCGAACCCGCCCCGGCCATGCCGCCCGCATCGAGCCCGTCGACCATGAGCGATCCGGCGGCCGCCACGCCGTCTACGGGCGCATCGTCCGCACTCGACGCGGCCAATGCCGCGACCGACGCTGCCAAGAAGGAAGAAGCGCCCAAGCAGTAATCCGGAGCCTACTGCCGGCGCGTCCTGCGCCTGGCACGACCGCAAAAAAAGCCGCCCTCATCATCGGGCGGCTTTTTTGCGTGGGCTCGTCGAAGCCCGCCGGCCTGTTCAGACCTCGAGCCACGGCGAGCCGTCGAGCGCGTTCGCTGTAAGCATTTCGGCCTCGTGTCCGCCCAGGGCCTCGGCCATGAGCCGGCGCACGATCTCGGGACGGTTGTTCTGCTCGCTCAGGTGCGCTGCAACCACGTGGCGCAGGCCGTCGTGATGCACTGCGCGCGCGATCTCCGCGGCGGCCGCGTTCGACAGATGGCCGTGCCGGCCGCCCACACGCAGCTTCAAAAACGGCGGGTACGAGGAATTCGCCAGCAGGTCGCTGTCGTGGTTGAACTCCAGCAGCAGCGCATGCACGCCGCTGAGCCTCGACAGCACATGGCTCGTGGCATGACCCAGGTCGGTGAGCACACCGAGCGTGCGCGCGCCGTCGGAGCAGCGAAGCTGCAGCGGCTCGCGCGCATCGTGCGGCACGGTGAAGGGCTGTACCGACAGGTCGCCGACCTCGAAGGCCGCATCGTCGCGCGCCAGATGGAGCCGGCCCTCGAAATCGCGCCCGCCCGTAGCGAGCCAAGTGCCTTCGCTCATCCAGACCGGAATGCGCTCGCGGCGCGAGAGTGCATGGGCGCAGCCGATGTGGTCGCCGTGCTCGTGCGTGATGAAGATCGCGTCGATGTCGGCCGCTGCGAGGCCCGCCTTCGCGAGCCGCAGGTCGAGCTGGCGAATGCCGAAGCCGCAGTCGATCAGGAGCCGCGAAGTGCGGCCGCCGCTGGTCGCCTCGACCAGCGCGGCATTGCCCGTGCTGCCGCTGCCGAGGCTTCGGAAGCGGAGCATGCGGCTTACTTCAGGTCGTCGGCAATGACCTTGACGATGCGTTCTGCATTGGCCGAGGCCTCCGGCGCGCCGGCTTCGTTCTGCACGGCGACGGTCGTCATCTCGCCCTGGCCCTTGACCACGATGCGGAACTTGACGGGTGCCTCGTCCTTCTTCGAGCCGCTGAACAGCTTGCCGAAGAAGCCCGATTCCTTCTTGTCGGCGTTCGGGGTCACGTAGCGAACGTAGTAGATGCCGGCGCTGCGGTCGCGGTCTTCGACGGTGAAGCCGGTGCGGTCGAGCGCGAGGCCGACGCGGCGCCAGGCGCGGTCGAAGCCTTCGCTGATCTGGACGACCGGCTGTCCGCCGACGTTGGCGATGGTGGCGGTCTTGGTCGGCGCGGTGGTGGCGGCGAGGATCTTCGACTGCTCCTGCGAGACGCCGAGCTTGACCATCAGGCGGCGCAGGAACTCGGTCTCGAGTTCGGGGTCGCTCGGGCGCGGCTGCCAGACGGTCTGGTCCTGGCGGCTGTTGGTGTAGATCTCTTGCATGCCGCGGTGGCTGATGAAGATCTCGGTGCCGTTGGGCGTGCGCTCCATGCGGGTGCGGAAGCGGTCGAGTTCACCGGTCGAGTAGACCGAGTCGACCAGCTTGCCGAGTGTGCCTCGGATGATGTCCTGCGGCAGCTTGGCGCGGTTCTCGGCCCAGTCGGTTTCCATGATGCCGAGGTTGCGCTGCTCGGTGGTCAGCAGGAAGCCGCTTTCCTGCCAGAAGTCCTTGACGGGATCCCAGAGCTGGTCGGGCGAGCGGTTGATGACGATCCAGCGCTGCGTGCCCGCGCGTTCCATGCGGACGTCGCCGATGTTGGCGACCGCCGTGGGGATGCCCGGCGCATTCGCCGCGCCGGCCTGGTAGGCATTGGCCGTGACCGGGCCGCCCGGCACCGCATAGCGGTTTTCGCGCGACAGTTGCGACAGGTCGGGCGGGACTTCGAGCGTGGGGGCCTTGCCGGCGCTCTTGTAGTCGATCTTGTCGCCCTCGAGGACGGAGCAGGCGGCGAGGCTGACAACGAGGGTGGCCAGCAGTGCAGCTCGCGGGATGTGCGCAATGTTCTTCAACGTCGTCTTCCTTGTTGGAATGGGTTCGGTCAGTCTGTGGTGGGCCGCGATGCCCGCACTCTCAGAGCGCGGTTCAGGCAAAAGGTTGCGTCACCTCTGTGCGGCGGAGAGGAAATGATGGCAGCGGGAGAGCCGCTCAGCCCTTGAGGAGGCCGGTGGCGCGCAGTGCGGCCTCGACCACCGGATGGTGTGCTTCCGAAAGCTCGGTGAGCGGCAGCCGCAGCGTACCGCCGCAGAGCCCGAGTCGGGCCATGGCCCACTTCAGCGGGATGGGGTTGGGTTCGACGAACAGGTGGCGGTGCAGTGGCATCAGCTCGAACTGGATCTGCATCGCGCGGCGCACGTCGCCCGCCAGGGCCGCCACGCACAGTTCGTGCATCTTGCGCGGCGCGATGTTGGCCGTGACGCTGATGTTGCCCTTGCCGCCGCACAGCATCAGTGCCACTGCGCTGGGGTCGTCGCCCGAGTACACGGCGAAATGTGCGGGGAGGTCGCGGATCAGCCATTGCGCGCGCTCGATGTTGCCGGTGGCTTCCTTGATGCCGATGATGCCCGGCACCTGCGCGAGCCGCAGCACGGTCTCGTGCGCCATATCGGCCACGGTGCGGCCCGGCACGTTGTAGAGCACGGTGGGCAGGTCGCCCACGGCCTCGGCAATGGCCTTGAAGTGCTGGTACTGGCCTTCCTGCGTCGGCTTGTTGTAGTAGGGCACGACCTGCAGCTGCGAGTCGGCGCCCACGCCCTTGGCGAAGCGGGCGAGTTCGATCGCTTCCTTGGTGGAGTTGGCGCCGCAGCCGGCCATGATGGGCACGCGGCCCTTGGCCTGCTCGACCGACACGCGGATGATTTCGCAATGCTCTTCCACGTCGACCGTGGGCGATTCGCCCGTGGTGCCGACGATGCCGAGGCAATCCGTGCCTTCGTCGATGTGCCAGTCGATCAGCCGGCGCAGGGCGGGATAGTC
This sequence comes from Variovorax sp. Soil_C_39, assembly GCF_057656815.1. Lineage (NCBI taxonomy): Bacteria > Pseudomonadati > Pseudomonadota > Betaproteobacteria > Burkholderiales > Comamonadaceae > Variovorax > Variovorax sp. Soil_C_39. The sequence goes on along the minus strand of NZ_JBDGJQ010000001.1, from coordinate 139,321 downwards.
GACACTGCCGTCGTCGTGCATTGGCGTGACGAGAGCGACGATGCTGCCTGTCAGTTGCTCCAAGGGGAATCTCTCTGTCGGTGGACGAAAGTGTCGATTCTACTGACTCCGGGGGGCCTGGAAATCCCGGGCCCGGCGGGCTCAGCCGGCCCGCAGCGGATGGCGCACCGGCGCTCCCGGAACGGGCAGGTCCTCCCGGACGGCCGCAATGCGCTGCACGAAGCGGTCGGGCGCGGCCAGAAAGCCGTCTTCATACGCCACCACGCGCAAACCCTGGCAGGCGGCAAGCAGTTCGCCGGGCTGCAGCAGGAAGTCGGGGCGCGAGGGCTTGCCGACGGTTTCGTTGCCGGCCGCGAAGGTTTCGTAGAGCAGCACGCCGCCCGGTGCGACGGCGGCCAAGATGTCGTCCATGCGCGGACGCCAGAGATAGTGGGTGACGACCACCGCGCCGAACGCCTGGCCGGCGAAGGGCCACGGACCGGCCTCGATGTCGGCGGCCAGCACCTTGCCGAAGGCCCCCGCGGCCGCGACGGCTTCGGCGTCGCGGTCCACGCCCGTCGCCGCATGCCCGCGTTCGGCGAACCAGCGCATGTGCCGTCCGCGGCCGCAGGCCACGTCGAGCACCGTGGCGCCCGGTGCGAGCAGGTGCGACCACCGAACGATCCATTCCGACGGCTCGGTGCCGGCGTGCGGAGGCACTGCGTCTTTCATTCTGGGCGATGGGGCGAAAGGTTCAGAAACAGGACCAGACCTGGTCCACCAGCGTGACCAGGAAGCTCGGTTCGACGTAGAGCGCGAACACGCCGCCGAGCACGGCCAGCGCGGCGGCGAGCCAGCCGGCGTGGACGAGTTGGCGGTGCGTTTGCGGCGTCATGGGCCTATTTTCGCTCTCAGCCCGGCACCCCGGCAGGCCGGGCGGCACGCGTGATCGCGCCTTCCTTGACCGGCAGGTTGATCAGCGCAGCGAACACGCCGAGGGCGATCGCGAGGTACCAGACGACGTCGTAGCTGCCCGTGGTGTCGTAGAGATAGCCGCCGAGCCAGACGCCGAGGAACGACCCGACCTGGTGGCTCAGGAACACGAAGCCGCTGAGCATCGACAGGTGGGCCACGCCGAAGATGCCGGCGACGATCGCGTTCGTCGCGGGCACGGTCGAGAGCCACAGGAAGCCCATGGCGGCCGAGAACAGGTAGACGCTCGCGGGCGAGAGCGGCGCCACCAGGAACAGCGCGATTGCGATCGCCCGCGCGAAGTAGATTGCCGCGAGGATCTTGCGCTTGGCGAGCGTCTGGCCCAGCAGCCCCACGGTGTAGGTGCCGAACACGTTGAAAAGCCCGATCAGCGCCAGTGCATAGCCTGCCACCTCGGGCGGCAGGCTGCGGTCGCGCAGGTAGGTGGGCATGTGGATGCCGATGAACGCCAGCTGGAAGCCGCAGACGAAGTAGCCGGCCATCAGCAGCCCGAAGCTCGGGTAGCGGAAGGCCTCGCCCACCGCCTGCAGCACCGACTGATTGCGGTGCCCCGAGAGCGCCGCGGTCTTCGGCTCGCGCAGCCCGAAGGCCAGCGGAATGATCACCAGCACCAGCACCGCGACCACCGCGAGCGCGGTCTGCCAGCCCAGGCTGCCGATCAGCCGGCCCTCGATCGGCGCCATGAGGAACTGCCCGAACGAGCCCGCCGCGGCCGCCACGCCCATGGCCCACGAACGCCGATCGGCCGGGATCTGCCGCCCGATCACGCCGTAGATCACCGCATAGGTGGTGCCCGCCTGGGCCGCGCCGATCAAGATGCCCGCGCTCAGCGTGAAGAGCAGCGGCGTTGGCGAATGCGCCATGCCGAAGAGGCCCAGCGCGTAGAACACGGCACCGCCGATCAGCACGCGGAAGGCGCCGAAGCGGTCGGCCAGCATGCCCGCGAACACGCCGAAGATGCCCCAAGAGAGGTTCTGGATGGCCAGGGCGAACGAAAAGGTCTGCCGGCTCCAGTCCTGCGCCTGGGTGATCGGCTGCAGCCACAGACCGAAGCCGTGCCGGATGCCCATCGACAGCGTGACGATCATGGCCCCGCAGAACAGGACTTGCTTGACCGAGAGGGCGGGCGCGGACGTTGACATGGCGTCGAATGTAGCGATTTGCCCGTCCCCGCGCCGGCGTGCGGGCCTTCGCGATTGATGATTTATCCGCGGCAATGCAATGCGCCGGACGCATCAACGGCGCCGGCGGCAGGGCGGCTGTACGGGCATCCAGTTGTTTGGTGGCGACTGACTACAATCCGCCCCCATGGCGACTCCCCCCAAGACTTCTCCCGCTTCAGCGTCCGCTGCCTCCGGCTATTCGGAAGGTTCCATCCGCGTGCTCAAGGGCCTCGAGCCCGTGAAGCAGCGCCCGGGCATGTACACCCGCACCGACAACCCCCTGCACATCATCCAGGAGGTGCTCGACAACGCCGCCGACGAGGCGCTCGCGGGGCACGGCAAGAAGATCAAGGTCACGCTGCATGCCGACGGCTCGGTCAGCGTCGAGGACGACGGCCGCGGCATCCCTTTCGGTCTGCATCCCGAGGAGAACGCCCCCGTGATCGAGCTGGTCTACACCCGGCTGCACGCGGGCGGCAAGTTCGACAAGGGCTCGGGCGGCGCCTACAGCTTCTCGGGCGGCCTGCATGGCGTGGGCGTGTCGGTGACGAATGCGCTGTCGAAGCGGCTCGAGGTCAGCTCGCACCGCGAGGGCTCGGTGGCGAAGCTGGCCTTCGGCGGCGGCGACGTGATCGAGGCGCTCGAGGTACGCAAGCTCGAGGCCGGCGAGCGCAAGCAGGGCACCACGGTGCGCGCCTGGCCCGACGCGAAGTATTTCGAGAGCGCCGTGCTGCCCATGGCCGAACTCACCCACCTGCTGCGCAGCAAGGCGGTGCTGATGCCCGGCGTGAGCGTCACGCTCGCGAACGAGAAGACCAAGGAAACGCAGCAGTGGCTCTACAAGGGCGGCCTCAGCGACTACCTGATGCAGACGCTCAACGGCGATCCCGTGATCCCGCTGTTCGAGGGCGCCGGCCATGCCGACCGCAATGCCGACAACTTCGCCGAAGGCGAGGGCGCCGAGTGGTGCGTGGCTTTCACCGAAGACGGCCAGCCGGTGCGCGAGAGTTACGTCAACCTGATTCCCACCAGCGCCGGCGGCACGCACGAAAGCGGCCTGCGCGACGGCCTCTTCACGGCCGTGAAGGGCTTCATCGAGCTGCATTCGCTGTTGCCCAAGGGCGTGAAGCTGCTGCCCGAGGACGTGTTCGCACGCGCCTCGTACGTGCTCAGCGCCAAGGTGCTCGACCCGCAGTTCCAAGGCCAGATCAAGGAGCGCCTGAACTCGCGCGACGCGGTGCGCCTGGTGTCGAGCTTCGTGCGCCCCGCGCTCGAACTCTGGCTCAACCAGCACGTCGACTACGGCAAGAAGCTCGCCGAACTCGCCATCAAGGCGGCGCAGACGCGCCAGCGCGCCGGCCAGAAGGTCGAGAAGCGCAAGGGCTCGGGCGTGGCCGTGCTGCCCGGCAAGCTGACCGATTGCGAAAGCAAGGACATCAGCCACAACGAGGTCTTCCTGGTCGAGGGCGATTCCGCCGGCGGCAGCGCCAAGATGGGCCGCGACAAGGAAAGCCAGGCCATCCTGCCGCTGCGCGGCAAGGTGCTCAACACCTGGGAAGTGGAGCGCGACCGCCTGTTCGCCAACACCGAGATCCACGACATCTCGGTGGCCGTGGGCGTCGATCCGCACGGGCCGAACGACACGCCCGACCTGAGCGGCCTGCGCTACGGCAAGATCTGCATCCTGTCGGACGCCGACGTCGACGGCTCGCACATCCAGGTGCTGCTGCTCACGCTGTTTTTCCGCCATTTCCCGAAGCTCATTGAAACCGGTCACGTCTATGTGGCAAAGCCGCCACTGTTCCGGGTCGATGCACCGGCGCGCGGCAAGAAGCCGGCCTCCAAGGTCTATGCGCTCGACGAGGGCGAGCTGACGGCCACGCTCGACAAGCTGCGCAAGGACGGGGTCCGCGAGGGCGCCTGGAACATCAGCCGCTTCAAGGGCTTGGGCGAAATGAGCGCGGAACAATTGTGGGAAACCACGCTCAATCCGGACACCCGGCGCCTGATGAAGGTCCAATTGGGCAGGTTCGACTTCACCGCCACCCAGGGCGAGATCACCAAGCTCATGGGCAAGGGCGAAGCGGCGGCGCGGCGCGAGCTGATGGAGCTGCGCGCCGACGATGTCGACATCGATGTTTGACCCCCCTCTGCCCACTCTGCCCATCCCGCATGTCTGCCTTCAAGCGTTCGCTGCTCCTCGCTCTCGTGCTGCTCGCACAGCAGGGGCTTGCGCGCGCGGCTGACGTCTACGGCTACATCGACAGCAAGGGCGTGGCGCACTTCGCCGCCGAAAAGCTCGACGAGCGCTACCAGATCTTCTTTCGCCGCGGCCAGAGCTTCGACACCGCGAAGGGCCTCCCGTCCGCCGGCACGCGCGGCAAACGCGGCGGCGACGGCAAGGTCTCGCCCGCGGCCCAGACGCTGCTGGCGCTGTTCGAGTCGTCGCCGAGCCACAAGGCCGCCAAGGCGGCGCTGCGCGATGCGTCGAGCAAGCATTCGATCGACTACGAGCTGCTGCAGGCGCTGATCGCCACCGAATCGGGCTTCGATGCCGAGGCCGTGTCGCCCAAGGGCGCGCGTGGCCTCATGCAGCTGATGCCCGCCACCGCGCAGCGCTATGGCGTGGCGGCCGACAAGCGCGGCAGCATCGAGAAAAAGCTGGCCGACCCGCGCGTCAACATCGCGGCCGGCTCGCGCTACCTGCGCGACCTGATCGCGATGTTCCCGGGCCAGCTCGAACTGGCGCTGGCGGCCTACAACGCGGGCGAGGGCGCGGTGCAGCGCGCGGGCAACAAGATCCCGAACTACAAGGAAACGCAGAACTACGTGCGCACCGTGCTGCAGCTGTATGCCTACCTCAAGCCTTCGGCGGGGCTCGGCGGTGGTGGTGTGCGCGGCGGCAAGGCGCCGGGGCGTGTCCGCATGGAGCTCACTGTGAAGGGCGGCGCCTTCGGGCGTGGCAACATGCCGTCCAAATCGCCCGCGGCCCTGCCGGCCCTGCCCGAGGTGTCGGAGGCGCCCGAGTCGCCGGCCGTACCTGCCGCCGGCGCCGATGCGCCCGCGTCCTGACGGGGCACGCGCGCGGCGCGCCGGGCCCACGGCGGACAACGACAACCCACATCAACGAACAACGACGGTTTCTCTTCTTTCTTCTCCATGGACGACTCCCAACCCCCGCTTGATCTCATCGGTCCTACCGACGGCGACACCACCCTCACGCTGGCCGACTACGCCCAGACCGCCTACCTCGAGTACGCGCTGAGCGTGGTCAAGGGCCGTGCGCTGCCCGATGTGTGCGACGGCCAGAAGCCGGTGCAGCGGCGCATCCTGTACTCGATGTCGCGCATGGGCCTGGGCTTCGGCGGCACCAATGGCAACGTGGGCGCCAAGCCGGTCAAGAGCGCGCGCGTGGTCGGCGACGTGCTCGGCCGCTTCCATCCGCACAGCGACCAGGCCGCCTACGACGCGCTGGTGCGCATGGCGCAAGACTTTTCGCAGCGCTATCCGCTGGTCGACGGCCAGGGCAACTTCGGCAGCCGCGACGGCGACGGCGCCGCGGCCATGCGCTACACCGAGGCGCGGCTCGCGCGCATCACCAGCCTGCTGCTCGACGAGATCGACGAAGGCACGGTCGACTTCATTCCCAACTACGACGGCAGCACCGAGGAGCCGCGCCTTTTGCCCGCGCGGCTGCCGTTCACGCTGCTCAACGGCGCGAGCGGCATCGCAGTGGGCCTGGCGACCGAGATCCCGAGCCACAACCTGCGCGAGATCGCCGACGCCTGCGTCGCGCTGATCAAGTCGAACGGCAAGCTCAGCGAGGAAGAACTCGTCGCCATCGTGCCCGGCCCCGACTATCCGGGCGGCGCGCAGATCATCAGCGGCGCGAGCGACATCGCCGACGCCTACCGCACCGGCCGCGGCTCGCTCAAGGTGCGCGCGCGCTGGAAGATCGAGGACCTCGCCCGCGGCCAGTGGCAGCTCGTAGTCAATGAGCTGCCGCCGGGCGTCAGCACGCAGCGGGTGCTCGAGGAGATCGAGGAAATCACCAACCCGAAGGTCAAGGCCGGCAAGAAGGCGCTGACCGCCGATCAGACCCAGCTCAAGGCCGCGATGCTTTCGGTGCTCGACGTCGTGCGCGACGAGTCGAGCAAGGATGCTGCCGTGCGCCTGGTGTTCGAGCCCAAGACCTCGCGCATCAGCCAGGAAGACTTCATCACCACGCTGCTCGCGCAGACCTCGCTCGAGACCTCGTCGCCGATCAATCTCACGATGGTCGGCATCGACGGCAAGCCCACGCAGAAGTCGCTGCGCCAGATGCTCAACGAGTGGATCGCATTCCGCGAGATCACCGTCGAGAAGCGCTCGCGCCACCGCCTGGGCAAGGTGCAGGACCGCATCCACATCCTCGAGGGCCGGCAGCTGGTGCTGCTGAACATCGACGAAGTGATCGCGATCATCCGCGCGGCCGACGAGCCGAAGGCCGCGCTGATCGCGCGCTTCAACCTCAGCGAACGGCAGGCCGAGGACATTCTTGAAATCCGCCTGCGCCAACTCGCGCGGCTGGAAGCCATCAAGATCGAGCAGGAGCTCAAGGGCCTGCGCGACGAGCAGAAGAAGCTCGAGGACATCCTCGCCAGCCCGGCCGCGCTGCGCCGCCTGCTGGTGAAGGAGATCGAGGCCGATGCCAAGACCTTCGAAGACCCCCGCCGCACGCTGATCCAGGCCGAGAAGCGCGCCGTGGCCGAGGTCAAGGTGGTCGACGAGCCGGTCACGGTGATCGTCTCGCAGAAGGGCTGGGTGCGCGCGCAGAAGGGCTGGCCCGCGGCGGCTGGCGCCAATGGCGAGAAGGCAGCGCCCGAGTACAGCTTCAAGTCGGGCGATGCGCTCTACGGCGCCTTCGAATGCCGCACCGTCGACACGCTGCTGGTGTTCGGCTCGGCCAAGGACAAGACCGTGCGCGTCTACACCGTGCCCGTGGCCTCGCTGCCCGGCGCCCGCGGCGACGGCCAGCCGGTCACCACGCTCATCGAGCTCGAGGCCGGCACGCACGTCACGCACTTCTTCGCGGGGCCGGTGGGCGCCAGCCTGCTGCTGGCCAACACCGGCGGCTACGGCTTCATCGCCACGGTCGAGAACATGATGTCGCGCCAGCGCGGCGGCAAGGCTTTCATCGACGTGGGCGAAGGCGAGGCGCTGTGCCGTCCGTCGCTCGTCGGCGGCGCCAGCGGCGCCGAGCCGATGCCGGCCGCCACGCACGTGGCCTGCGCTTCGACCGGCGGACGCATCCTGACGTTCGAGATCGCCGAGCTCAAGAGCCTGCCGAAGGGCGGCCGCGGCCTCACGCTGATCGACCTGGAGGCCAAGGACACGCTCGCGGGCGCCGCGGCCTACACGCGCAGCGTGCGCATCGAGGGCATCGGCCGTGGCGGCAAGGAACGCGACGAGACGCTCGAGATCCGCACGCTCAACAACGCGCGCGGCACCCGCGCGCGCAAGGGCAAGGCGGCCGACCTGGGCTTCAAGCCGGCAACCATCGTGCGCGTGCTGTGATGGGCGGCCTCGACTTCAGCACCATCGGCCTGTTGCTTGCGGTGGTGACCGGCATCGGCAGCTTCGCGGTCGGCCGCTACCTGCGCACGAAGCACGTGGCGAAGAAGCGGGCCAAGGACCGCATCGCGGCCCAGGCCAGCGAGACCCGCCAGCAGCGCCGGGCGCGCGAGCGGCGCGAGCGGGGCTAGCTAGCGCGCCAGCCCGAGCACGCCCAGGATCTCCTTCTCGCGCTTCATCGCGTCGAGGGCGAATGCGCGGTAGTCCTTCGGGCTCTTGTAGTCCGGCTCCATCTCGTAGCGCGCGAGCACGTCCTTGAACGCCTTCGTCTGCATCGCCTCTTTGAACGCGTCGTGCAGGCGGACGGCGATGGCCGGGTCCAGCCCGCGCGGGCCCACCAGCCCCCAGGGCGAGGTCTGCACGATGTCGACGCCGCTTTCCTTGAGCGTGGGCACGTCGGGGTAGCGCGCCATGCGCTTGTCGCCCCAGACTGCGATCAGGCGCAGTTTCCCGGCGTCCACGTAGGGAACGAATGCCGAAGTCTCCGCCGCCGAATCGACCTGACCGCTCACGATCGCCTGCAGCGATTCGGCGCTGCCCTTGTACGGAATGTGGTTGAGCTGGATGCCGAACTGCCGCGAGACCTGCTCCATCGTCAGGTGGTTGGTGGTGGCGACGCCGGGCGTGCTGTAGGTCAGCGTGCCGGGCTTGGCGCGCGCCTGTGCGACGTAGTCCTTCAGCGTCCCGATGGGCGAGCTCGCGGGCACGACGATGCCGAAGGCGTAGCCGGTCAGGCCAATGATGTAGCTCAGGTCCTTGGCGGGATCCCACTTGATGTCGTTGGTGTAGGGCAGGCGATACACGCCGGCCGGCGCGATCGCGAGCGTGTAGCCGTCGGGCGCGGCCGACTGCAGGCTCTGCACCGGGATCGTGCCGCCGACGCCGGGCTTGTTCTCGATGACGATGGGCTGCTTGAGGATGGCGCCCGCCTTTTCCGCAAGCACGCGCATCGGCGCGTCGGTCGAGCCGCCGGGCGCGAAGCCGATCATGATCTTGATCGGGCGGGAAGGATAGGCGTCGGGCTTCTCCTGCGCATGGGCCGGCGCTGCGGCAGCAAGCATTGCGGCGGCAAGTAGCGCGGTGGCCAGGCGGCCGAGGTTTCGAGCGGACATGGTGTCTCCTTGGGGCATGAAATGCCCTGTCGTTGGTGGAAAAAATCGGGATACCGCGCCGGCTACGTGCCGACGTCGTTTGGAACTTGCGCGAGCGCCCTCAGCACGCCCTTCTGCACCTTGCCGTTCGGCGCCGACGGCAGCGTGGCCATCGTGCGGATCTCGCTGGGCTGCTTGTAGGGCGACAGGTGCTCGCGCAAGTACGCGCGCAGGCGGTCGAGGTCGATCGCCACGCCTTCGCCGGTTTCGAGAAAGGCCACGATCTCCTCGTTGTCGCCGGCCTCGCGCCCGACGACGGCCGACTGCACGACGCCGGGGTAGGTGTTGAGCACCTGTTCGACCTCGAGCGGATAGACGTTGAAGCCCGAGCGGATGATGAGCTCCTTGGTGCGCCCACAGATGACCAGCGCGCCATCGGCCTCCTGGCGCGCGAGGTCGCCGGTGTCGAACCAGCCGGCGCCGTCGATGGCCGCCGCCGTGAGCTCGGGGCTGCGGTAGTAGCCCTTCATCACGCCGGGGCCGCGCACCCAGAGCGCGCCTGCCTCGCCGGGAAGCACGTCGCGGCCGTCGGCCGCGCGGATGCGCACCTCGACCTGCGGGATCGGCGGCCCGACCGCGCAGTCGCCGCGTGGCGATGCGAGCCGCGTTTGCGCGACCGTCGGGCCGGTCTCGGTCAGTCCGTAGCCGTTGTGCAGCGGCTGGCCGAAGGTGCGCTCCACCTCGGCCTTGAGGCTCGGTGTGAGCGGCGAGCCGGCCACGCTGATGAGCCGCAGCCGCGGGGCCGACAGTGCCGTGCCAGCCTGGCGCGACCATTCGAGCAGCCGTGCGAAGAGGGCCGGTACGCCGGTGAAGATCGTGATGCCGTCCTCGCGCAGCGCGCGGGCCGTGCCCTCGGCCGAGAAGCGCGGCTCGAGCACCAGCGTGGCGCCGGCGCTCATCGCGCCGAGGAACTGGGTCGACAGCCCCACCACATGCGCCATCGGCAGCACGCCGTAGACCACGTCGCCCGGGCCCATGGCGCGCAGCTCGCGTGCGGCGGTGGCGACGAAGATCAGGTTGGCATGCGTCAGCATCACGGCCTTGGGCGCGCCCGTGGTGCCCGAGGTATAGACCATGGCGGCGACCTGCCGGCGCGGATCGGCTTCGCCCGGTTCGGGCACGGCGCCCTCGGCCAGTGGCCCGATCGCGAGTTCGCCGCCGAGCGCGCTGGCGAGTTCGCTGGCAAAAGGCTCGGCGCCGTGCCGCCGTGCATGCGCGCCCGCCTCGGGCGAGACATGGCACAGGTAGAGCACGCGGCGCGCGCCCGAATGGTCGATGAACGCATCGATCTCGCGCGGCGACAGCCGCGCATTCACCACGACGGCCCAGGCGTCGAGCTGGCTGAGCGCGAGGAACGCGACGCACAGCGCGGCGCTGTTCTCGCCCACGATCAGCACGCGGTCGCCTACGCGCACGCCGGCGGCGGCGAGCTGGGCGGCCATCGATTCGGTCTCTCGGCCGAGTGCACCATAGCTCAGCGCCACAAAGGCATCGCGCAGCGCCAGGGCCTCGGGACGCTGCGCGATCCAGCGCGCGGGCAGCTCGTGGACCCGTTGCGGCGGCGGGTAGGTCTCGGCAGTCATCGTTCAGTCGGTCTCCTGTGCGTTGTCGGGGGCGAGTCTAGGCAACAGGACGCCAAGGCGGCAGATCCTCAAGACTGCATTGCGGAACACCAAGGCAGGCATTCTTCGCAAAGGAGGGCGCACTCCTCAGGTGAGAAGCAGGGTCCAGCGCCACTCGCATGTGAGACGCAAATTCTGCAGTGCAGTTTTGTCTATCGCCTCGATGACACCGCGGCGCCAGACTGCATCCCAGAATGGCAGGCCGCGCACCGAATCCGGCGCGCACTTGACCGACGAAAGAACCGCATGACCGACAAGAAAGCCATCCTCGTGATCGGTGCCGGGGACGCCACCGGCGGCGCGATCGCCCGCAGATTCGCCCGCGAGGGCTACATCGCCTGCGTGACCCGGCGCAGCGCCGACAAGCTGCAGCCGCTGGTCGACGAGATCCGCGCCGCGGGCGGCGAGGCCCATGGCTTCGGCAGCGACGCGCGCAAGGAAGAGGAGATGGCGGCGCTCGTGGAAAACATCGAGACCAACATCGCACCGATCGAGGTGGCCGTGTTCAACATCGGCGCCAACGTGCGCTTCGGCATCACCGAGACCACGGCGCGCGTGTACTTCAAGGTCTGGGAGATGGCCTGCTTCGGCGGCTTCCTCATGGGCCGCGAGGTGGCCAAGCGCATGCTCGAACGCGAGCGCGGCACCATCATCTTCACCGGCGCGACCGCGAGCCTGCGCGGGCGCGAGGGCTTTGCCGCCTTCGCGGGCGCCAAGCATGCGCTGCGCGCGCTGGCCCAGAGCATGGCGCGCGAGCTGTGGCCCAAGGGCATCCACGTGGCGCATCCGGTGATCGACGGCGCCATCGACACCGAGTTCATCCGCACCAATTTTCCCGAGCGCTATGCGCTGCTCGAGCAAGGCGGCATCGTCTCGCCCGAGAGCATCGGCGAGGCCTACTGGCAGATCCACCAGCAGCCGCGCAACGCCTGGACGCATGAGACGGAGTTGCGCCCCTGGATGGAGGCATGGTGAGCATGCGCCCGGCGAAGGTCGAGTTCCTGTTCGATTTCGGCAGCCCCAATGCCTACCTGTGCCACAAGGTGCTGCCCGCGATGGCGGCGCGCACCGGCGTGGCGGTGGCTTACGAGCCGATCCTGCTGGGCGGGCTGTTCAAGCTCACCAACAACCGATCGCCAGCCGAAGCCTTTGCCGACATTCCGAACAAGCGCGCCTATGACGCGCTCGAGGTCCAGCGCTTCATCGCGAAGCACGGCATCACGGCCTACCGCCGCAACGCCTTCTTTCCCGTGAACACGCTCACCATCATGCGCGGCGCCGTGGCGGCGCAGCGGCTCGGCTGCTTCGAGCGCTACCTCGACACGGTGTTCGCCTGCATGTGGGAGCGCAGCCTCGACATGGCCGACCCGCAGGTGGTGGCCGCTGCGCTGGCCGAAGCCGGCCTGCCCGCGGCGGAGCTGCTGGCCGCCACGCAGGCCGCCGAAGTGAAGCAGGCGCTGCTCGCGAACACGCAGCGGTCCTTCGAGCGCGGCGCGTTCGGCTCGCCGACCTTCTTCGTCGACGACCAGATATTCTTCGGCAAGGACCGGCTGCGCGAGGTCGAGGAAGCGATCGTCCTTGCATCGACAACATCCCAGGAATCCACCCCCTCATCATGAAGACCAGAATCACCCAACTCTTCGGCATCGAGCACCCCATCATCCAGGGCGGCATGCATTTCGTCGGCCTGGCCGAACTGGCCTCGGCGGTCTCGAACGCGGGCGGGCTCGGCATCATCACCGGCCTCACGCAGAAGACGCCCGAGCTGCTCGCGCGCGAGATCGCGCGCTGCAGGGAGATGACCGACAAGCCCTTCGGCGTGAACCTCACCTTCCTGCCGACCTTCGCCGCGCCGCCGTACCCGGAGTACATCCAGGCCCTCATCGAAGGCGGCGTGCGCATCGTCGAGACCGCCGGCCGCAGCCCCGAGCAGTACATGCCGCAGCTCAAGCAGGCCGGCGTCAAGGTGATCCACAAGTGCACGTCGGTACGACATTCGCTGAAGGCGCAGGCCATCGGCTGCGATGCGGTGAGCGTCGACGGCTTCGAGTGCGGCGGCCATCCGGGCGAGGACGACGTGCCCAACTTCATCCTGCTGCCGCGCGCGGCCGAGGCGCTCGACATTCCGTTCGTCGCATCGGGCGGCATGGCCGACGGCCGCAGCCTGGTGGCCGCGCTGGCGCTCGGCGCCGAGGGCATCAACATGGGCACGCGCTTCATCGCCACGCGCGAGGCGCCGGTGCACGACAACGTGAAGGCGGCGATCGTCGCGGCCTCGGAGCTCGATACGCGGCTCGTGATGCGGCCGCTGCGCAACACCGAGCGCGTGCTAAAGAACGCGGGCGTCGAGGCGCTGCTGGCCATCGAGAAGGAGAAGGGCGCCCAGACCACGATCGACGACATCCGCGAATTCGTCGGCGGCGTCTACCCCAAGGTGATGGTGGACGGCGACATGGAAGCCGGCGCGTGGAGCTGCGGCATGGTCGCGGGCCTGATCCACGACGTGCCGACGGTCGGCGAGCTGGTGTCGCGCATCATGCGCGAGGCCGAGGACATCGTCTCCCAGCGCCTCGCGCGGCTGCTCTGAGCAGCCGCGCAGAGAGCAGCGTGAAGCGCGCAGAAGTCCATTCGAAGCGGGCGCTCGGCGAATACCAGGACGTCGAGCACAAGCCGCATGCCAAGGAGGACCGGCACTTCGTGACGGCGCTCGCGCGCGGACTGCAGGTGCTGCAGTGCTTCTCGTCGGGCGAGGAGCGGCTGGGCAACCAGGAGTTGTCCGAGCGCTGCGCGCTGCCGAAGTCCACGGTCACGCGCCTGACCTACACCTTGACCAAGCTCGGCTTCCTGCACCATGTGCCCGAAGCGGGCCGCTACCGGCTCGGCATGGCGACGCTGCGGCTCGGCGGCACCACGCTGTCGCGGCTCGACGCCAAGGAAGTGAGCCGGCCGCTGATGCAGCAACTCGCCAACGAGACCGGCTGCCTGGTGTCGCTCGGCATGCGCGACGGCATGTCGATGCTCTACGTGGAGACCTGCCGCAGCGATTCGATCGTCACCATCCGCCTGAACATCGGCTCGCGCATTCCGCTCGCCACCACCGCGATGGGGCGCGCCTACCTCGCGGGCGCCAAGCCGGCCGCGCGCCGCGGGCTCGAGGAACGCATCCGCACGCTCGATGCGGAGAACTGGCCACGCATCGAACGCGGCATCCGGCAGTCGGTCGAGGACATCGAGCGCCATGGCTGCTGCAGCTCCTTCGGCGACTGGCGTGGCGAGGTCAACGCCATCGCGTCCCCGCTGCGCGTCGGCAAGGGCATGCCGCTCATGGTGCTGAGCGCGGCGGGCCCGCGATCGATGGCACCCGACTTCTTCATGCAGGACGTTCGCCCCAAGCTGTGCGAGACCGTCGAGGCCATCGAGCGGCATTTCCGCCAGCCCGAGCGCTGAGGCGCTGGCGCAAACAAAAAAAGGCCCGCACGAGGCGGGCCTGAAAAGGATCGGTTGGAAGACCCTCGGAGAAAGCGTTGTCGGTCGAGGATCAGAACGTGTGGCGAATGCCGAACTCGTAGCCGGTCGAGGTCTTGGGACGCAGCGCCACGGCATTGGCGCTGGTCAGGTACGACGGACCGGCACCGATCGTGAGGTTCGCGCCGTTCTTGTTCGAGACGCGGGCGATCGTTCCGTAGAGCGCAGTGCGCTTCGACAGGTTGTGCACGTAGCCGAGCGCCAGCTTGTCGGCCTTCGGATCGGCCGTCGTCAGGCCGAACAGGTCCTGGCGGTTGAAGTCGTACTTGACGCGCGAGTACGACGCGCGGATCACGCCTGCGCCCACCGGCACGGACACGCCGAGCAGGTAGCCCGTCAGGTCGAGGTCGGGCGTCTGCGTGAAGATGTTGAGCGGATCGCGTTCGTCGGTCGAGCGCGAGACGATGCCGAACACCTTCGCAACGCCGAAGTCGTAGGTCGAGCCGATGTTGAAGGTCTTGATCTTGCCTGGCCGCGCCACGGCGGCAGCGCCGCTGCCCGTGGTGAACGTGGTGTCGTTCTGCGCGTAGCTGGCCGAGATGTCGAACGGACCGTTGGCATAGCCGATGCGGCCGGCAACGTGGCGTCCGGCGTTCGAGCGGTCGGCGCCGGGGAAGGTGTCGGGCGAGGTGCGCGTGCGTTCGTGCAGCGCGTACTCGAAGCTGCCGTAGACGCCGCCGAGCTTCGGGGGCAGGAAGTACTGCACCATGTTGCCGCTGCGCTTGTAGCTGCTGTTGGAGCCGAAGCCCGTGCCGCTCACGCCGGTCTCGTTGGCGTCGATGATCAGCGAGCCGCCGATGCCGGTGTCGCCGAACGGGTCGTACTGCTCTTCGGTGTACACCGTGGCGGTCTTGTCGCGGCCGATGCGGAATTCGCCGAAGGCGCCCGACAGGCTCACGGTGGAGCGGCGCGTGAACGACGAGACGCCTGTGGCGCCGTCGTCGTTGGTGATCGGTGCCTCGAGCCAGAAGCCGGCTGCGAGGCCGCCGCCGAGGTCTTCGACGCCGCGGAAGCCGAGGCGGCTGGAGCTGAGGCCCGAGTTGGCCAGTTCGGTGCGGCTGGCCTTGGCCGAGAAGGACGGGCCGAAGACGGTGGCGGACTCGCTCTTGTTCGAGACATTGCGCACGGCGGCATCGACGACGCCGAACAGCGTCACGGTGGACTGCGCCGACGCTGCGCCGCACGCGGCGAGCGCGGCCAGGACGACCAGGGATTTCTTCATTCGTATCACTCCATGATGGGGAATCGCCGCTCGGTCGATCAACGACGAAGCGGGCATCGGGTGCCTCGGGCTTTTCATCGCCCCGAGACAGTCATGGAGTGTGGGTCGCCAACAAGACAGTCAGGTTGCGAACCAAAGTTGTCCGGGTGTGGGCGAGGGCTGTCATGCCCGTGCCTCAAAACGGCGCTAACCAGCTAGCGCAGCCTCGTCCACCACCGCGTGTTGGTGCGCGCCTTGCCGACGGTGAGCACTTCGCCGATCACCGGCGTCGCGAGCTCGATCTTCTTTTCTGCCGCGAGATTGGCGATGCGCTCGAGCGGGTCGCGCCATCCGTGGAACGCCAGGTCGAAGGTGCTGTTGTGCACCGAATAGAGCACCTTGCCGCGCAGGTCTTCGAAGGCCTTGATGCTCTGCTCGGGCGTCATGTGCACGCCGGGCCAGTAGCTGTCGTAGGCGCCGTTCTCCATCAGCGCCAGGTCGAAGCCGCCGAAGCGTTCGCCGATCTGCCGAAAGCCCTGGAAGTAGCCCGAGTCGCCGCTGTAGAAGATGCGCTCGGCGCCGCTTTGCAGCACCCACGAGGCCCACAGCGTGCGGTCGCGGTCGGCCAGCGTGCGGCCCGAGAAATGCTGCGCGGGCGTGGCCGTGAGCTTCACGCCCGCATGTTCGGTGCCCTCCCACCAGTCGAGTTCCGTCACGCGCTCGGCGGGAACGCCCATGGCGACGAGCCGCGCACGCACGCCCAGCGGCACGAAGTAGCGCTGCACGCGGGCCGCGAGGTATTCGATCGTCGGCACGTCGAGATGGTCGTAGTGGTCGTGCGAGAGGATCACGGCCTCGATCGGCGGCAGCTCCTCGAGCGTGATCGGCGGTTTGTGGAAGCGCCGCGGGCCGGCCCAGGTGAACGGCGATGCGCGCTCGCCGAACATCGGGTCGATCAGCCAGTATTTGCCCTGCAGCTTGAGCAGGTGCGATGAGTGGCCGAGCCGCACCACATGGCTGGTGTTGGCGTCGAGCGCCTCCAGGTCGGCGCGGGCCAGCGGCTGCACGGGGATCGGGTCGACCGGCACGGTGTCGACCTTCTTGGCAACGATGAAGCGCGACCAGATGCGCCATGCGCTCGCTGAGGGCAGCGTCTCGGGGTTCTCCATGTTGCGGAACACGCCGTCCTTGAACTGCGGCGAGCTGTCGTAGCGGGTCTCGCCACCGCCTGCGGCGCTGCAACCCGCGAGCAGGGCGCAGCAGCCCGCGGCCGCGAACGCGCTGCCGCGGCGCAGCAGGCGTGGCAGGCGTGGCAGGTAGGAGTCTGGTTGCGGATCGGGATGGTCGGGCATCGAAAAACCTCGTGTCTGTGTATCAGTGCTGGGGCGCGAGGCTAACGGCTTGTGGCGCGCCGATGGTTTCAGGCGCAGAAACATTCGAGGCGCGAGGGGATTTCGGACGGGCGGAGGCCCGCGCCGGCGCTGCAGATGCGCGCCATACTTGCTTGCACCGGCGCGACTTCCTCTTCGATTCACCACCACCAACCACCCCCATCGAACCATGAAAACTGCCGTTCTCGTCATCGACATGCAGCGTGGCCTTTGCGACGATCCGCCTCGCCCCCACGAGGCCGAAGCCGTGGTCGAACGCATCAATGCGCTCACCGCACGCGCGCGTGCCGCGCGTGTGCCGGTGGCTTTCGTGCAGCACGAGAACGCGGTTGACCTTGAATTCGATTCCGAGCGTTGGCAGCTCGCGGGCGGGCTCGAAGTGGACGCCGCCGACACGAAGATCCGCAAGACCACGCCCGACGCGTTCCTGCGCACACCGCTCGAAGCGTGGCTCATGGAGCAGGGCGTGCGCCGCCTCGCGATCTGCGGCTATTCGTCGGAGTTCTGTGTCGACACCACCACGCGGCGCGCCGCTGCGCTGGGCTACGAAGTGGTGCTTGCGGCCGATGCGCACACCGCGCACGACAAGGCGCATGCCACGGGCGCCTTCATCCGTGCGCACCACAATGCCACCTTGTCGGACATCCAAAGCTTCGGGGTGCCGATTCGCGCGGTGGACAGCGCAGACATCGGGTTCTGAGCGCGCCTCGGCCGCCTCGACCGGTCCTCAGGGAGGACAGCAGGCGCATCCGCCGCCATGCCGCAGCCGCCGATAGCCCTCGGCCTCCTGCGTGCCGGGCGATGCCGCCGCGCTCGCGTTGCCTCGGCGTGGCATCGCCCATGCCGCGGGGACGCTGAGCGCCCGCGCCGACGGCGCACCGCAGGTGGGGCAGGGCACCGGCCGGTCGAACAGCGCGAGCGGCTGCCGCGCCGTGAAGCCGCCGCAGCCTTCGCAGCGATAGTCGTAGATCGGCACGGGCTGCTTGCCGCTACCAGCCGCCCGACTCGCCGCGCGGCACGTAGGCGCCGCGGCCAGCGCGGCCCAGCCACCGGTCGCCGTCGACGATGAGCTCGCCGCGCAGCAGCACCTTCTGCACCTTGCCGGCCACCTTGCGGCCCTCGAACAGCGTGAAGTCGCAGTTGCCGTGCTGCGTCTCGGCCGAGATCACGTGGCTGCCGTCAGGGTCGAACAGCACCAGGTCGGCGTCGCTGCCGACCGCGATCGTGCCTTTGCGCGGAAACAGGCCGAACAGCTTGGAAGGCGCCGTCGAGGTCAGCTCGACGAAGCGGTTGAGCGAGATGCGGCCGGCCCGCACACCGCCGTCGTACAGCGTTGCCATGCGCGTCTCCACGCCCGGCACGCCGTTGGGGATCTTCGAGAAGTCATTGCGGCCATAGGGCTTCTGGTTGACCCGGCCCAGGTGGCCTTCCTTCATGCAGAACGGGCAATGGTCGGTCGACACCAGCTGCAGGTCGTCGGTGCGCAGCGCCGTCCACAGTGCGTTCTGCGATTCCTTCGAGCGCAGCGGCGGGCTCATCACGTAGCGCGCGAGGTCGAAGTCCTCGCTGTCGTAGGCGCTGTCGTCGAAGAACAGGTAGTGCGGGCACGTCTCGGCGAACACCGGCACCCCCATGTCGCGCGCCTCGATCACGTGCTTGAGCGCCTCCTTGGCCGACAGGTGCACGAAGTACACCGGCGCGTCCGCCAGTTCCGCCAGCTTGATGCCGCGGTGCGTGGCTTCGCCCTCCATGATGGCCGGGCGCGTGAGAGCGTGGTACTTGGGGGCGGTGTGGCCCTGGGCCAGCGCTTCCTGGATCAGCAGTTCGATGATGGTGCCGTTCTCGGCGTGCAGCGCGATCATGCCGCCGTGCTGGCCGACCATGCGCATGGCCCGGAAGATGGCCGCGTCGTCCACCATGACCGAGCCCGGATAGGCCATGAACATCTTGAAGCTCGACACGCCTTCGTGGCGGATGGCCTGCTGCATGTCGGCCAGCGCCTGGTCGTCCACGCCGGTCACGATCACGTGGAAGCCGTAGTCGATGCAGGCGCCGGCCTCGCCCTTGGCGCGCGCGCGTTCGATCGCCTCCAGCACGCCCACGCCCTGGCGCTGGAACGCGAAGTCGACGATCGTGGTCGTGCCGCCGAAGGCCGCCGAGCGCGTGCCCGATTCGAAGCTGTCGCAGGTGGTCGAGTCGCCGAAGGTGTTGTCCATGTGGGTGTGGCAGTCGACGCCGCCCGGCAGCACGAGCAGGCCGGTGGCGTCGATGACTTCCACGTCGGGGCCGACGTCGAGTGCCAGGCCGATGGCGGCGATGCGGCCATCGGCCACCAGCAGGTCGGCGGTGTAGTCGTCCACGGCCGTGACGATGCGGCCGTTGCGGATGAGCGTTCGGTTCATGGCGGTTGCTTCCTTGTTGCGCTGGAATGGGGTGGCGGCTTCAGGCGCTCACGCCGGCTTCGGCGAGCGCGCGTTCGAGCATGGCGACCTCGCTGGCGGCGAGCGGCCCGATCGGGGGGCGCATCGTGTCGCGCGGAATGCGGCCGAGCAGCTTCAGGCAGGTCTTGAGCCGTGCGTTCGCATGGCCGCCGGGGGCTGTGCCGTAGATGGCCTTGGCGAGCGGATAGACGCGCTCGTTCAGTTCGCGCGCCTTGGCCAGGTCGCCCGCGCGCACGGCGGCGTCGAGCGCGATCACGAGCTCGGGCACCACGGCGGCCAGGCTCACGAGGCTGCCTTCGGAGCCGACGGCAAAGCAGGTCAGCAGGTGCTCGTCGCCCGAGGCCATCATCGCCACGTGGGGGGCCAGGCGCCGCACGAGGCGACGGTTGCCTTCGTAGGCGGCGGCTTCCCAGCTGCCTTCCTTGACGCCGACCACGTGCGGCAACTGCGCAAGCCCGGCCAGCACCTCGGGCGTGTAGGCCATGGTGCCCGCATTGACCCCGGCCTGGTAGAGCATGAGCGGCATCTGCGCCCGGGCATTGGCGATCGTGTGGTGCGCGAGCGCCATGTCGGCGTCTTGCGAGAGCGCCCACGAGAACGGCGGAAAGACGAGCACCGCGTCGGCGCCCGCCGCCTTCGCGTCGTCGACGTGGCGTTGGGCCTCCAGGCTGTCTTCGGCGTTGATGCCGCAGACCAGCACCGACTTCCGGCCGCAGACCTCGAAGGCGATCTCGGTGACGCGCCGCTTCTCTTCGCGCGACAGCATGAAGTTCTCGCCGGCGTGCCCGTTGATGAGCAGGCCCTTCATGCCGGCGACGGTGGCGTTCGCCTCCAGGTGGCGCGCGAGCGTGGGCTCGTCGATGCGGCCATCGTCGAGCAGGGGGCACACGGTGGCGGCGTAGATGCCGTGGAAGGCGTCGGGTTGTTGGGTAATCATCGAAATGGAAGTGGAAAAGGAGTTCAGGCGCCTGGCATGGGCATGCCCAGCAGGCGCGCGGGATCGAAAAGCGGAAGCTCGGGCTGCTGCCCGAGCATGTGCTGCGCAAGGATCCGGCCCATGAACGGGCCGCTGGTGTAGCCCGAGTGGGCGCTGCCCACCACGTAGGCCTCGGGCACGCCCGGCACCTCGCCGATGATGGGCATCGCGTCGGCCGTCTCGGCTTCCAGGCCGAGCCAGATGCGCGCGATGCGGGCCTCGGCCAGTGCGGGCACGGCATAGGCGGCCAGCCGCATGTTGCCCACGAGGTTCTCGGGCCGGGCCTCGACGCCGCCGCGCTCGCGGTCGCCGACGCCCTGCCAGCCGCCACCGATCAGCACCGTGCCGTTGGCGAACTGCTTGAGCGAGAGCAGGCCGTTGGCCACGCTGAGCACGGTGCCCATCACCGGCCGGACGCGCTCGGTGACGATGAGCTGGTTGACCAGCACCTTGATGGGAATCTGCACGCCGAGCCAGCCGAGCATCTGCTCGATCCAGACGCCGCCGGCAAGCACCACGCGGCGGGCATGCAACGGGGCGCGGCCGCCATCGGCGAAGTGCACCGCGTGGCCGCCATCGCCCGAGTCGATGCCGTCGACCGCAGCGTTCTCGATCACGTCCACGCCGGCCTTCAGCAGCGCATGGCGAAAGGCGCGGCCGGTGAGATAGGCGCTCGCGAAGCCGTCGATCTCGCAGTAGCCCGCTTTCAGCAGGCCCGGGTGCAGGCCCGGCTCGATCTGGCGCGCGCGCTCGGGCCCGATGACCTCGATCGGCGCGCCGTATTCGCGGCGCGCCCGGGCGCGCAGCTCGACGAGTTCGCATTCGGCCTCGGTGAAGGCCAGCGTGAGGCCTGGCACCGCGGTGGCGAGCACGCCCATGCCGAGCCATCGTTCGGCGTCCATCCACATCTGCCAGGCGCGCATGGCATAGGGGACCAGCGCGGCCCGCGTCATGTGCAGCGTGAGCGTGCCGGCATTCACGCCGGAGGCTTCGCGGCACAAAGGGCCGCGGTCGACGATGGCGCAGCGCATGCCGCCCGCGGCGAGGTGCAGCGCGGTGGCGCAGCCCATGACGCCGCCGCCGATCACCACGGCGTCGTAGCGCAGGTTGGAGCCGGCCGGGGTCATAGTGGTGCCGCCTTCGGTATCGGGATGTCGGCGTAGCTGTAGTCGCCCGCCACCTCGGCCAGCGACACCGGCCGCAGCGGCGCGCGCGCGGTGAAGCAGCCTGCGGCCTCGCGGCTGCCGACGTGGGCCGACAGCAGCTGGCCCGCCACGTCGCCGCAGGTGCGGCCCTGGCATGGGCCCATGCCACAGCGGGTCCAGGCCTTGAGCTGGTTCATGTCGCGTGCGCCGTCGCGCGCCGCGGCATCGATCTCGGCGCGCGTCACGTCTTCGCAGCGGCAGACCACGGTGTCCGGCGCGATGTCGGCGACCGCGCCCTCGCGCAGCGCCATCAGCCTTGCCATCGCCTGGCCGAAGCGCGCGGGTCCGCGCCATTGCGCCTGCAAGGTGCCGCTGGCCGCCGCGCAGGCTTGCGCGTCGATCAGGCCGAGGTCCTGCGCACAGGCCAGAGCGGCGAGCTCGCCGTGGAAGCCCGCGGCCGCAGCGCCCGAGATGCCCGCGCCGTCGCCGGCCACGTACAGGCCCGGCACCGAGGTGCGGCCGGCCGCATCGGTCTCGGCGATCCAGCCGCCGCGCTCCGCCACATGGCGGTGGCGCGCACGCAGCAGCCGAGTGATGTCGGTGCCGGGCACGAGGCCGTGGCCGACGGCCACCGCGTCGGCCTCGAAGACGGGCCCGGCTGCGGCATCCGCGGCGCGGCGCCCGCTGGCGTCGACGGCGGTGGTGCGCACCGTGAACGTGCCTTGCGCCGCGTCGGCGACCTCGACGGCTTCGATGCCGTGGCGGTAGAGCAGGGGCACGCCCGCGGCGCGCAGCTGCAGCTGCCATTTCATGCCTTGCCAGAGCAGGTCGGGCCGGCCGCGCAGCGAGGGCAGGGTGCGCAGCCATTCGCCGCGCCCCGCAAGGTCGACCACCGCGGCCACTTCGCCGCCCGCCTTGAGGATGCCCGCGGCCACCGCGAGCAGCAGCGGGCCGCTGCCGGCCACCAGCGTGCGCCGGCCGGGCAGCATGTTCTGCGACTTCAAGAGGATCGTGGCCGCGGCCAGGCCGATCACGCCGGGCAGCGTCCAGCCGGGGAAAGGCACCACGCGCTCGGTGGTGCCGGTGGCCACGAGCAGCGCGCGCGGCTGGATGCTCTGCACGCCCACGGGGCCGACCAGGTCGGTGCGAAGGTTGGTGCCGATGTTCCAAGCCTTGTGGCCGAACAGGCACGGCACATTCGCGCGGCGCAGTTCTGCGCGCAGCGCGTCGCCGTCGCGGGCTTCGGGCGTGGGCGCGGCGTTCGGCATGCGCGAGAACCCGGCGGGCAGCGGCCGCCAGACCTGGCCGCCGGCATCGGGGTTCTCGTCGACCAGCAGCACGCGAAGGCCGCAGGCCTGGGCGCGCAGCGCCGCCCGCGCGCCGGCCGGGCCGGCGCCGAGGATCAGCAGGTCCACTGTCGACGGGGCGTTGTCATTCACCAAGGCCACGCTCCCGGAACGCGAGCGATTCCACCACCAGGCCCTCGGCCACCGGCACCTGGCAGGACGGCAGCTTGCGCGCCCCGACCCAGACCAGGCATTCCTGGCACGAGCCCATGAGGCAAAACATGCCACGCGGCGCGCCCGCACGCGGGCTGCGCCGGAGTTCGCGGCAGCCGGCCGCGAACAGCGCCGCGGCCACGCTCTCGCCCTCGAAGGCCTCGATCGTTCCGCCGTCGGCTGAAAAGCGCACCGCGCGCCCGCGCCGCACCGCGCGGTCGCTGCGCAGCGGCTTTGCTTTCGAAGAAACAGAAGGATCGCTCATGGAAGTAAAGGATCGGGAAGAAAAAAACGCTGATCTGCCGGACTGCGGCGCCTGGTGCCCGCGTGCGTGCTGGACCTCAGGGTTTTTATTGTATACATTGCATATATTGTTGTCATATAGTTTGAAGACATTCTGCGTTCTGGCATCGGTCTTGCGTTCGCTTTCCTCGTGCCCGGCCCGCATCCGCGACCGGGTTCCATGCAACCTTCAGGAGTTTTTTTGATGAAGCAAACAACGAACGCCGTGCGCCGCGGCCTTCTCATGGCCGGCTCGCTCGCCCTCGGCTCGACGCTGCTGGGCCTTTCGGCGTCCGCCGCCGCGCGCACGCTCGACGAGATCCTGGCAAGCAAGAAGCTCGTCATCGGCGTCAACCCGACGCTGCCGCCGCTGGGCATCTTCAACGACAAGAACGAGATCGACGGCTTCGACGTGGACGTGGCGCGCAAGCTCGGCGAACTGCTCGGCGTGAAGACCGAGATCGTCCAGGTCGGCTCGCCCGACCGCATTCCCTTCGTGAGCAGCGGCAAGATCGACGCCGTGCTCGGCGCGATGACCATCACCGCGGAGCGCCAGAAGGTGATCGACTTCACCGTGCCGCTGCACACCGAGGTGCTGGGCGTTCTGACGACCAAGTCCAAGCCCTACAAGGACTGGATGGAGCTCAACGATCCCTCGGTCAAGCTGGTCGAGGTGCGCGGCGCCACGCCGGTGAAGCTGGTGCAGGAGAAGCTGCCCAAGGCGCAACTGCTGCTGCTCGACAACTACCCCGACGCGGTGCGCGCCATTGCGCAGGGGCGCGCCGACGCGATGATCGACGTGATGGACTTCATGACCGAGCACACGTCCCGGCACAAGATCGACTGGCGCATCGTGGACGCGCCGATCGAGGTCTACTTCTGCGCCATCGGCGTTCGCAAGGGCAACGACGCACTGCGCGAGAAGCTCAACGGGGCCATCAAGGAGCTGCACCGCAACGGCTACGTGGACGAGCGCTGGAAGAAGTGGTTCGGCGGCCCGATGCTGCACGACCCGCGCACCGCGCCGACCTACAAGTAAGGCATGCAGTTCGACTTCACGCCGATCCTGGAGCGCCTGCCCTATCTGGCGGGCGGCGCCTGGCTGAGCCTGCAGATCGCGTTTCTCGCGTTTGCGTTCGGCATGCTGATCGGCCTGGGCGGCGCATCGGTGCGCGCCTACGGCCCCGGCTGGGCCCGGCGCATCGTCGGCGCCTACGTGGTGTTCTTCACCAACACGCCGCAGCTGATCCAGATCTTCTTCATCTTCTTTGCGCTGCCCGATGCGGGCATCCTGCTGTCGCCGTACCAGGCGGTGCTGATCGGCATGACGCTCAATGCGGGTGCATACCTCACCGAAATACAGCGTGCGGGCTTCGAATCGGTGCGCCTGCCCGAACTCGAGGCCGCCGAAACGCTGGGCTTCTCGCGCATGCAGACCATTCGCTACGTGATCCTGCCGCACATCGTGCGCGTGCTTTTTCCGCCGCTGTCGAACCAGTACATCCTGATGACGCTCGGCACCTCGATGGCCGCGGTCTTCGGTGTCGAGGAGCTCACCGGGCGCGCCTACAACATCAACGCCGAGACCTTCCGCTCGATCGAGGTGTTCACCGTGGCCGCGGGCCTCTACATCGTGATCACGCTGATCGCCACGCTGTCGCTCGCCTTCGTCGGACGCCGCGTGTTCCGCGCCAAGATGAGGTGGTTCTGATGTGGGGCCAGATCGTCGAGGAGCTGCCGCGCTTCTTCAGCTACTACAACCTGCTGTTCTTCGCGAAGGCGCTGGGCGCGACCTTCGCGCTCTCGGCCATCGGCTGCGTGGCCGGCTTCACGCTGGGCTTCGGCCTCGCGGCGGTGCGGTTGAGCACGCTGCGCGCGCTCTGGCCGCTGCGGCTCGCGGCGCAGCTCTTCATCGAGCTGTTCCGGCGCATCCCGTTCCTGGTCACGCTGATGCTGGTGTTCTTCATCTTCCAGGCGCTGAACGCCGACCTGTCGATGTTCTCGGTGGCGCTCATCAGCGTGTGCCTGATCGCCACCGCCTACATCGCGGAGATCGTGCGCAGCGGCCTCGAGTCGGTGCACCAGAACCAGTGGGATGCGGCCGTCACGATGAATTTCGGCTACCTGCAGACGCTGCGCCTGGTGATCGTGCCGCAGGCCTGGAAGATCATCCTGCCGCCGGTGTTCGGCTTCTTCGTGCTGTTCATCAAGGACACCGCGCTCGCATCGCAGATCGGCGTGGTGGAGCTGGCCTTTGCCG
Source organism: Variovorax sp. Soil_C_39 (assembly GCF_057656815.1). Classification (NCBI taxonomy): domain Bacteria; kingdom Pseudomonadati; phylum Pseudomonadota; class Betaproteobacteria; order Burkholderiales; family Comamonadaceae; genus Variovorax; species Variovorax sp. Soil_C_39. The sequence goes on along the minus strand of NZ_JBDGJQ010000001.1, from coordinate 114,080 downwards.
GCAAGACGATGAACAACAAGGGCTTCTCGGCCGCGCTCGTCTACGGCACGGTCCTCGTCCTTTATTTCATGCTGTCCTATCCGCTCTCGCGGTTCGGCCTCTATTTGGAGAGAAAACTTGCCCCTGCTCGAAATCGTTGACCTGAAGGCCAACTACGGCGCCCACACGGTGCTCGAAAGCGTGAACCTCAGTGTCGAGAAAGGCGAGATCGTCAGCCTCATCGGCCCCTCGGGGTCGGGCAAGAGCACCTTGCTGCGGGTGCTGGTGGGCCTGCTGCCGCCGATCGGCGGCAGGGTGCGCATCGACGGCGAGGTGCTCGACCATCGCGACCGGGCCCAGCTCAAGCGCATCCGCTCGCGCATGGCCATCGTGTTCCAGCAGTACAACCTGTTCCAGAACATGACCGTGCTCGACAACGTGACCGTGGCCCCGGTGAAGGTGAAGGGCCGGCCGCGCAAGCAGGTCGAGGACTACGCCATCGGCCTGCTCGAGAAGGTCGGCCTCGGCGAGAAGCTCAAGTCGTACCCCGACCAGCTCTCGGGCGGCCAGCAGCAGCGCGTGGCAATCGCACGCGCGCTCGCGCTGCAGCCCGACATCGTGTTGCTCGACGAGGTGACCGCCGCGCTCGACCCCGAGCTGGTCAACGAGGTGCTCGACACGGTGCGCATGCTCGCGGCCGAAGGCATGACCATGTTCATCGTCTCGCACGAGATGGGCTTTGTGCGCGAGGTGTCGAGCAAGGTGGTGTTCATGGACGGCGGCCGCGTTGTCGAGGCCGGAACGCCGCAGCAGATCTTCGACGACCCGCGCGAGGCGCGCACGCGCGAGTTCGTGGGGAAGATCCTGCGGCACTGAGTTGCGGGGCGAAGCGGCTGCGCGGCCGCTTCGCTCAGGGCTTTCTCAGATCACGAGCCCATTGCTGAGCCGCGACAGCGTGTAGCGCGCGAGGTTGCGCAGGTGCGCCACCACCGCATCTTCGGCGGCGCGCGCGTCGCCCGCCACGTAGGCGTCGAGGATCGCGAGATGCTCCACGCGGTCTTCCTCGATGCGGTTGAACGGGTCGACGACCTCGAACAGGCGGCACAGCACGCGCAGGTGGGCAATGGTCTCCGCGAGCATCTCGTTGCCCGATGCCCGCGCGAAGAGCCCGTGGATCTGGTCGTCGGCCTGCCAGTGGCCGGAGCCCTGGTGGCCCGGCTCGAGCGACACGATCGCCGCACGCAGTGCCTCGATGTCCTTCACCGGCACGCGGCCCAGGGCCAGCGACACGGCCTGCGACTCGAGGCGCTCGCGCACCTGCAGGCACTGGAAGTAGTGCGACGCGGTGATGCGGCGCACCGCATACGAACGTGCGTTGGCGCGCACCAGCAGGCCCTCGCCCTCGAGCCGCAGCAGCGCTTCGCGCAACGGCGTGCGCGACATCCGCAGGCGCTCCGCCAGCCGGCCTTCGACCAGCACTTCCCCGCCCGTGAGTTCGCGCTGCAGAATCAGGCGGCGAACCACTTCATAGGCGCGGTCGGTGAGGTTCTTGGGAGAATTCGTGTCCGCCCCGAGGTGGGCTGCTTCATCGGTCGGCGCGGGGCGCGGTGCGGCAGCACGTCCACGCAACACCATCTTCTTGGGTGCGCCGGGCTTCTTCGCCGTCGCTTTTGCCGTGGACTTGGTTGCGACCGTGGATTTCATATGTTTTGTCTACAAACTGTGTGCAATCGCCGGAGCAGAGCATACGACAGCCGCGCGGCTGCGGGGCGCGACCTGATGAAAGCCCACGGGGACTGCGCACCGAACGTGATGTACGGGAAATCCCTAACGTGAACTGAAACCGGTTTCATATAAGCTGCAAGCATTGCTTTCGAGGCCCCGCACGGTCCCCCGTGCACCGCCGCCGACATGAATTACCAGTTCCAATTCGACGCCGTCTTCGCCGCCTGGCCGTTGTTGCTCAAGGGCACCTGGATCACGGTCCAGCTCTCGCTCTCGGCCACGCTGCTGGGCTTGGTGGTCGCCATCTTTTGCGCCTGGGGCAAGACCTCGGGGCCGGGCTGGCTGCGCTTCATCATCAATGCCTACATCGAGGTGATCCGCAACACGCCGTTCCTCGTGCAGCTGTTCTTCTTCTTCTTTGCGCTGCCTGCCATCGGCCTGCGCTGGTCGCCGCAGACGGCCGCGCTGGTTGCGATGGTGGTGAACCTCGGCGCCTATGCGACCGAGATCATCCGCGCGGGCATCGAGTCGATCCCCAAGGGGCAGATCGAGGCCGGCAGGGCGCTGAACCTCAAGCCGTGGGAGATCTTCCGCTTCGTGATCATCAAGCCCGCGCTGAAGGCGATCTATCCGGCGCTGACGAGCCAGTTCATCCTGCTGATGCTGAGTTCGGCCGTGGTGTCGGTGATCTCGGCCGACGACCTGACCTCGGTGGCCGCCAACCTGCAGTCGCAGACCTTCCGCAGCTTCGAGATCTACATCGTGGTGGCGGGCATCTACCTCGCGCTGGCAATGGCGTTCTCCGCGCTTTTCAAGCTGATCTACAAGCGCACGCTCAACTATCCCGACCGCCGATAGATAGCACGACAGGAAGAAGTCAACATGCGTACCTTCGGCTTTCCCGAATTTCTGTTCATCCTCGAAGCGGCCAAGTGGACGCTGGCGCTCTCGGCCATCGCGTTCGTGGGCGGCGCGATCCTGGGGCTGGCGATCGCGCTGGCGCGCACCTCCGGCTCGCGCTGGGCGCGTGGCATCTCGACCACCTTCATCCAGATCTTCCAGGGCACGCCGCTGCTGCTGCAGCTGTTCCTGGTGTTCTTCGGCGCGCCGGTGCTCGGCCTGGACATCAACCCCTGGGTCGCCGCCGGGCTGGCGCTCATCCTCAACAGCGCGGCATTCCTCGGCGAGATCTGGCGCGGCTGCATCGAAGCCGTTCCGCGCGGCCAGTGGGAGGCAGCCGAGGCGCTGAGCCTCCGGTACCGCGACCGCATGCGCGACGTGGTGCTGCCGCAGGCCTTCAAGATCGCGCTCGCGCCCACGGTGGGCTACCTGGTGCAGATCATCAAGGGCACCTCGCTCGCGGCCATCATCGGTTTCGTCGAGGTCACGCGGGCCGGGCAGATCGTCAACAACGCGACCTTCCAGCCGCTGATCGTGTTCTCGGTGGTGGCCTGCATCTACTTCGCGATCTGCTGGCCGCTGTCGCTGCTGGCGGGACGCATGGAGCGCAAGCGCGCGCGTGCGCTGGCGAGATGAGTACTCCCCCAGTCTTCGCGCACTTCGTGTCGCTTCGCCAACCCCCTCGCCGGGGGCAACACCAGCGGCCCGGCGAAGCCGGTTCCGCGGTGTTCCACGAATAAATCGTCAATCAAGCTGAGTTTCTCGTTGCATTCCTACTTTTTTCAGGAGACACATTCCATGACCCGTACCCCCACGCGCCGCATCGCGCTCGCAGCCCTCGGCCTCGGCGCCGCGCTCACCGTGTTCGCTCCCTTCGCCTCGGCACAGACCGTGGCCGACATCAAGAAAAAGGGCGAGATCACCATCGGCATGCTGGTCGACTTTCCGCCCTACGGCACCACCAACCTGCAGAACCAGCCCGACGGCTACGACGCCGACGTGGCGAAGCTGCTCGCCAAGGACTGGGGCGTGAAGGCCAACATCGTGCCGGTGACCGGCCCGAACCGCATTCCGTTCCTGTTGACCAACAAGGTCGACCTGCTGGTGGCCTCGCTCGCCGTCACGCCCGAGCGCGCCAAGCAGGTGCAGTTCTCGCAGCCCTATGCGGCCGCGACGATCGTGCTGTATGGCGAGAGCAAGAAGGCCATCAAGTCCGCCGCCGACCTGAAGGGCCTGCGCGTGGGCGTGGCCCGCGCGTCCACGCAGGACGTGGCCGTCACGAAGGCCGCGCCCGAAGGCACCGAGATCCGTCGCTTCGACGACGACGCCTCGGCCATGCAGGCGCTGATCTCCGGCCAGGTCGATGCCATCGGCTGCTCGGTGACCGTGGCCGCCCAGATCGCCAAGCGCGTGCCCGCCGGCACCTACGAGAACAAGTTCACGCTGGTGCAGCAGGCGATGGCCATCGCGATGCGTCCGGGCCAGGAAGAGCTGACCAAGGCGGTCAACGAATTCGTGCAGAAGAACACCGCCAACGGCGAGCTCAACAAGCTCTACCAGAAGTGGCTGCAGGCCGACCTGCCGAAGATGCAGTAAACGCCGGAGCGGACACGACAAACGGAGTGAAAAGTCCATGACCGAACCCATCATCCGCATGGAAGCCGTCAACAAGTGGTACGGCGACTTCCAGGTGCTGACCGGCATCGACCTCGACGTGCGCCAGGGCGAGCGCATCGTGATCTGCGGGCCTTCGGGTTCGGGCAAGTCGACGCTGATCCGCTGCATCAACCGCCTCGAGACAGTGCAGAAGGGCCGCATCGTGGTCGACGGCATCGAGCTGACCGCGGGCGGCAAGAACGTCGACGCGGTGCGTGCCGAAGTGGGCATGGTGTTCCAGCAGTTCAACCTGTTCCCGCACCTCACGATCCTCGAGAACTGCACGCTCGCGCCGATGCGCTCGCGCGGCATGTCCAAGGCCGAAGCCGAGGAGGTTGCCATGAAGTACCTCACGCGCGTGCGAATCCCCGAGCAGGCAAGCAAGTACCCCAGCCAGCTGTCGGGCGGCCAGCAGCAGCGCGTGGCGATTGCGCGCGCGCTGTGCATGACGCCCAAGATCATGCTGTTCGACGAGCCCACCTCGGCGCTCGATCCCGAGATGGTCAAGGAGGTGCTCGACACCATGATCGGCCTGGCCGAAGACGGCATGACCATGCTGTGCGTGACCCACGAGATGGGCTTCGCCCGCAGCGTGGCCGACCGCGTGATCTTCATGGCCGACGGCAAGATCGTCGAGCAGGCGCCGCCCGAGCAGTTCTTCGGCAACCCGCAGCACGAGAAGACGCGCCAGTTCCTCGGCCAGATCCTCAGTTCGCACCAGGCACAGAGCTGAATGTCGTTCGAGGTCCTGATTTCCCTCTCGTCCTTCGGGGCGGCCGAGGTGGGCCGGCACGGCCAGCTCTGGTGTTCGCAACTGGCGCGCGCGGCGGGCGCGGATTCGGTCGAGGTGCGCGGCGAGATGCTGCGCGACGCCGAAGCCGAACTGCCCGCGCTACACGGACTTGCCTCGGTGTTCTCGAGCCCCGAGGGCCTTTGGGCCGAGAGCGGTGGGCTCGACGCCGACGCGCTGCTGCGCGGCATTGCATCGGCCACGCGGCTGGGTGCGAAGCGGCTCAAGATGGCGATCGGCGGTTTCCGTGCGTCGTCGTCGCAGGGCTCACTGCGCGAAGTCGAGACGCTGCTCGCCGACACGGGCATCGAACTGCTGATCGAGAACGACCAGACGCCGCGTGCCGGCACGCTGGCCGCGCTGCAGGCCTTCTTCGATGCGGCCGACCGCGCCGGCCTTTCGCTCGGCATGACCTTCGACATGGGCAATTGGCATTGGCTCGGCGAATGCCCGCTGCAGGCTGCGAAGGCGCTCGGCCACCGCGTGCGCTACGTGCATTGCAAGGGGGCGCAACGCCTTGCCCACAAGTGGGTCGCGGTGCCGCTCGATGACTCTGCCGCGCCCTGGCGCGCGGTGCTGCGCGCATTGCCGTCCGACGTGCCGCATGCCATCGAATACCCGCTCGTCGGCGACGATCTCAAGGCCGTCACGCGCGCCCAGATCGCCTTCATCCGTGCTGCACGGGCCCTGGAGCATCCATGACACCACCCACCGCCTTCGATGTCGCGCTGTTCGGCGAAGCCATGCTGCTGCTCGTAGCTGACCGGCCCGGCCCGATCGAGAACGCGCAGTCTTTCCACAAGCGCACCGCGGGTGCCGAGACCAACGTGGCCATCGGCCTCTCGCGGCTCGGGCTCAAGGTGGGCTGGGCCAGCCGGCTCGGCACCGATTCGATGGGCCGCGCACTGCTCGCGACCATGCAGGCCGAGGGCATCGACTGCTCGCACGTGACCTGCGATCCGGCGCAGCGCACCGGCTTCCAGTTCAAGGGCCGCGTCACCGACGGCAGCGATCCGCCGGTCGAATACCACCGCAAGGGCTCCGCCGCGAGCCACATGGGCCCGCAGGATGTCGACGAGGACTGGTTGCGTTCGGCGCGGCACCTGCACGCGACCGGCGTGTTCGCCGCGATCTCCGAGACCAGCCTGCAGGCCGCGCTCAAGTCGATGGACGTGATGCGCGCAGCCGGCCGCACGATCTCGTTCGACACCAACCTGCGCCCCACGCTCTGGTCGTCCACCGAGACCATGCGCCACTGGATCAACGAACTCGCCGCGCGCGCCGACTGGGTGCTGCCCGGCATCGAGGAAGGGCTGCTGCTCACGGGCCACAGCGAACCCGAGGCGGTGGCACGGTTCTACCGCGAACGCGGTGCGAAGCTCGTGGTGGTGAAGCTCGGTGCCGACGGCGCCTACTACGACAGCGACTTGGCCGGCACAGGCCGCGTCGAGGGCTTTCCGGTCGACGAAGTGGTCGACACCGTGGGTGCGGGCGATGGCTTTGCGGTCGGCGTGGTGAGCGCGCTGCTCGAAGGCCGCAGCCTGCCCGAGGCGGTGCGCCGCGGCGCCTGGATCGGCGCGCGCGCGGTGCAGGTGCTGGGCGACACCGAGGGCCTGCCGACGCGGGCCGAACTCGATCGGGCAGGGCTTTGAAGAACATGATGAAAACCACCGACAACAGCAACAAGAGGAACGTGCTGGTCTTCCGGGCACTCCCTGGCGACCAGCTTGCGCGCCTTTCGGCCGCGCACCACGTGACCGTGGCCGATCCGCGCAAGGAACCCGAGGCTTTCGCGGCTGCGCTCGGCAGCGCGCACGGGCTCATCGGGTCGAGCCATCCGGTCGATGCGGCGCTGCTCGATGCGGCACCACAGCTGCAGGTGATCTCGAGCGTGTCGGTCGGCGTCGACAACTATCCGCTCGCCGAGCTGCACCGCCGCGGCATCGTGCTGTGCCACACGCCCGACGTGCTGACCGAGACGGTGGCCGACACCGTCTTCGCGATCCTGATGGCGACGCAGCGCCGCGTGGTCGAGCTCTCGAACCTCGTGCGCGAAGGCCGCTGGACGAAGAACATCGGCGAAGACCTGTTCGGCACCGACGTGCATGGCAAGACGCTCGGCATCCTCGGCTTCGGCCGCATCGGCCAGGCGGTGGCGCGCCGCGCTGCGCTGGGCTTCGGCATGCCGGTGCTCTACCACTCGCGCCGTCCGGTGGACCTGGCCGCGCAGGCGCCCGAACTGCAGGGCCGCGCCACCCACACGCCGCTCGACGACCTGCTCGCGCGCTCGGACATCGTGCTCGCGATGCTGCCGCTGACCGAGGCCACGCGCGGCATGATCGATGCGGCGTTCTTCGCGCGCATGAAGCCGCAGGCGGCCTTCATCAACGGCGGGCGGGGCGCCACGGTCGACGAGGCAGCGCTGCTGCACGCGCTCGACCACGGCACGCTGCGCGCCGCCGGCCTCGACGTGTTCGCGAAGGAGCCACTGCCGGCCGATTCGCCGCTGCGCACGCACCCGCGCGTGACGCCGCTGCCGCACATCGGCTCGGCCACGCACGAGACGCGGCATGCGATGGCCGAACTGGCAACGACCAACCTGCTGCAGGTGCTGGCCGGCGAGAAGCCGACGGCGCGCTTCGACACGGCCGCCGCATGAGCGCGACCTCGTCTTTCTCCCTCCCCCTCTGGGGGAGGGCAGGGGTGGGGGCCAGCGGCGCAGGAGCAAGACCATGAAAGCCAGCGGCCGCGCCACCATCGCCGATGTCGCCGCCGCGGCGGGCGTCTCCAAGGCCACCGTCTCGCGCTTTCTCAACCACCGCGACCGCCTGCTGAGCCGCGACATCGCCGCGCGCGTGGAAGCGGCGATCGCCGAGCTGGCGTACACGCCGAGCCCGATGGCGCAGGCGCTGAGCCACGGGCGCTCGCGCCTCATCGGCCTGATCGTGGCCGACATCACCAACCCCTACTCGGTGGCGGTGCTGCGCGGCGCCGAGAAGGCCTGCCAGGACGCGGGCTACCTCGTGATGCTGTTCAACCTCGGCAACGAGAGCGAACGCGAGCGCGAGGCCATCCATGCGCTGTCGGGCTACCAGGTCGACGGCTACATCCTCAACACGCTGGGCCGCGGCAGCAACGTGGTCGACGCGGTCACGTTGCACGGCAAGCCCGCGGTGCTGGTCGACCGGCGCCATGCCGGCATGCACACCGACTTCGTCTCGCTCGACAACGCCGACGCGATGAAGAACACCTGCGGCCATCTCGTCGAGGGTGGCTACCGCGAGCTGCTCTACGTGACCGAGCCGCAGCAGGGCGTGAGTTCGCGGCGCGAGCGCACCGCGGCCTTCGGCGCTTGCGTGGCGGCGCACGAGCCGCGTGTGGCCGGCGAGGTGTTCGAGAGCGTCGAGGGCGACAACGAAGGGCTCGACGAGGCGCTGCGTGCGCTGCACCGGCGTGCGAAGCGCGGGCGCCGTGCGGCGGTGGTCGCGGGCAACGCGGTGGTCACGCTGCGCGTGGCGCAAGCCATGGCGCGCCTGGGCTGGCAGTTCGGCGAAGAGCTCGGCTTCGTCGGCTTCGACGACACCGAATGGGCGCCGTTGATCGGGCCGGGGCTTTCTACCGTGGCCCAGCCGACCGATGCCATCGGCCGCGCGGCGGCCACCTGCCTGATCGAGCGACTGCGCGGCTTCGAAGGCCCGGCGCGGCAGATGCTGCTGCCGGGGCAACTGGTCGTGCGCGGCTCGTCGGCCGGGCCTGGCTGAATGACAATCGGCGGCTGCAGCACATCAGGAATCCTCAGCAATGAATGACATGAAGAAGAAAGCCGCCATCGGCATGGTCGGCATCGGCCTCATGGGCCACGGCATCGCCAGCAACCTCGTGAAGCACGGCCATCCGCTCACCGTGCTCGAGCATCCGGGCAACCAGCCGCTCGACGCACTCCAGGCCGCGGGCGCGAAGAGCGCCGCGAGCGGCGCCGAACTGGCACGCGGCGCCGAGGTGCTGATCGTCTGCGTCACCGGTTCCCCGCAGGTCGAGGCCGTGGTGCTCGGCGACGGCGGCCTGCTGCAGGGCCTGAAGCCCGGCACCATCGTGATCGACTGCTCCACCGCCATCCCGGGTTCGACCGAGCGCGTGGCCGAGGCGGTGCAGCGCGCGGGCGGGCGCTTTCTCGATGCGCCGATGACGCGCACCCCCAAGGAGGCTGCCGAGGGCCGGCTGAACCTGCTCGTCGGTGGCGACGCCGCGCTGCTCGACGAATGTCGTCCGATCCTCTCGTGCTTTGCCGAGAACATCGTGCACACCGGCGCCGTCGGCACCGGCCACGGCATGAAGCTGCTGCACAACTACGTGTCGCTCGGCGCCGTGGCGCTGATCGCCGAAGCCGCGGCCTGCGCCCAGCGTGCGGGTGTGGACCCGGGCGTGTTCGTCGACGTGCTCGCCAAGGGCGGCGGCGGCGGCGTGGCGCTCGAGCGGCTCAGGGGCTTCATCACGGCCGGCGACCCGAGCGGGCTCAAGTTCGCGATGAGCAATGCGCAGAAGGACCTGGGCTACTACACCGAGATGGCGGGCGGCGCCAACGCGGCGCGCGCCATTGCCGATGCGGTGCTCGGCACCTATGCGGGCGCGGTGGAGCAGGGCGGGGCACAGCGCTACGTGCCCGAGCTGGTGGCGCTGCTCGCGCAGCAAAGCTAGTTCGTGCGGGGCAGCTTGGCCGCCTTGAGCGCCGCGCCCATGACCTCGCGGCCTTCCACCAGCTTCTTGCGGTAGTCGGCACCCGAGAGCGCCACCGGGTCCACGCCGGCGCTCTCGAATGTGCGCACGACCTGGGCGCTCGACGTGGCCGTCATCGCCACGGCTTCCATCTTGCTGCGGATGGCCTTGGGCGTGCCCTTGGGGTACGCCAGGCCGATCCAGGAGTCGATCTCGACGTCGTAGCCTTGTTCCTTGAGCGTGGGCACTTCGGGCAGCTCCTTCCAGCGCATCGGGCTGGCGCTCGCGAGGAAGCGCATCTTGCCGGCCTTCACATGCGGAAGGATGTCCGACGGGTTCTGCACAATCACGTCGACCTGGCCGCCGAGCAGCGCGGCGACGGTCTCCGTGCCGGACTTGTAGTTCACCTCCTCGAACTTTCCGCCGGTCTTGCGGCCGAGTTCGTGCATGGCGACGTTGTTGGGCGCGGACGGCGCACCGAAGAAGATGCCCTTGCCCTGCCTGGCGGCGGCCACGAGGTCGGCCATGGTCTGGTAGGGCGAATCGGCGCGCACCGCCACGCCGTAGCGATAGCGCGCGACACCCGCGATGAAGTCGAAATCGTCCACCGTGTAGTCGACCTTCAGCAGGTGCGGCGTGATCGCGATCGTCGAGAAGGTCACCACCCCGAGCGTGTAGCCGTCGGGCTTCTGCCGCGCGAGGTTCGAGACCCCGAGCGTGCCCTGCGCGCCGGCCCGGTTGTGGATGACGACGGTCTTCTTGAGGATGAGCTCCATCGTGTTGCCCAGTGCGCGGGCCGCCACGTCGGTGTTGCCGCCCGCGCCGTAGTTGACGATCAGCGCGAGGTCTTGCGCGGGGAAGGCTTCCGCACCCTGTGCGACGGCGGCGCAGGGCGCGCCCGCCACGAGGAGCGCGGCGGCGCAGCGCGAGAGGAAAGAGCGTTTGCCGAGATGGACAGTGTGGTGTTGCATGTGGGTTCCCTGGGTTTTTTCCGAAGTGTCGAAGTGGCCCCGCGGGGCCGCTGGATGGCGCTCAGCTCATGAAGAAGCCGCCGTTGACGTCGATCACCGCGCCGTTGGTGAAGCCCGCCGCCTCGCTGCAGAGGTAGCGGATCGCCGCACCCACTTCGGCCGGTTCGCCGATGCGCTGGACCGGGATCTGCTGCGCATAGCGGCGGTTGACTTCCTCGCCGGCCTGCAGGGCCATCTGGGTCAGGATGCGGCCCGGCGCCACGCAGTTGGTGGTGATGCCGTACTGCCCCATTTCCGAGGCGATCGCGCGGCTGAGCCCGAGCACAGCCGACTTGGTCAGCATGTAGGCCGGCCCGGCGACGATCGACTTGCCGCGGCCCGCGAGCGACGAGACGTTGACGATGCGCCCCCAGCGCCGCGCCTTCATGCCCGGCAGCACGAGCTGGCAGAGCCGGACGATCGACAGCACGTTGACGTCCAGCGTCTTCTGCACCTCCGCCATGTCGACCTCGAGGATGCCGTTGGAGCGGCCTTCGGCGTTCTTCAGGCTGATGCCGGCGTTGTTGACGAGGATGTCGATGCCGCCGTGCGTGCGCACGATGTCTTCGACCACCTGCCTGCGGCCCGCCTCGTCCGACACGTCGAGCCGCACGGCCGATGCGCGCCCGCGCAGCGCCGCCGGAATGGCGTCGAGCGCGGGCAGGTGCAGGTCGGCGAGCACCACCGTGCGTCCGTCCTGCAGCAGTTCCACCGCGCTGGCCAGGCCGATGCCCTGGGCCGCGCCGGTGACCAGCGCCACGCGCGCAGGATTGTTCGAGCCCGCGCTCATGCCTCGCTCTCCGGCGTGTAGAAGGTGATCGGCGGATAGGCGTTCTCGGCGCACATCACCTCGATCAGCGTGGCCTCCTCGGCCTCTTTCGCAGCCTGGAGCGCAGCGCCGATGTCCGCAGGATCGGTCACGCGCACGCCGCGGATGCCGCAGGCGCGGGCGATGGCGGCGTGGTCCACGGGCGAGAAGTCGACGGCCGAGGTGTGGTCGCCGAACTTCAGGTTCTCGGCATGCTTCTGGTAGCCGAGGATGCCGTTGTTGATGAGGATCGTGATGATCTTGATGCCCATGCGCTTGCAGGTTTCCATCTCGGACCAGACGTGGCCAAAGCCACCGTCGCCGACCAGGCAGAACACATGGCAGCCCTGTTGCGCCAGCCGCGCGCCCATGGCCATCGGCATGCCCCAGCCGAGCCCGGCCAGGCCGCGCGGGGTGATGAATCGCTGCCCCGCGCGGCGCGCCGTCAGGTAGTTGGTGACCCACAGCGTCGAGTAGCTCGCGTCGGCCACCACCGTGTCGTCGGGGCCGAGCAGCGCATCGAGCTCCTGCATGATCCGCTCGGGCCGGATCGGGGTGTCGTTGCCGAGCCGCACGGCGGCGGATTCCTGCTGGTGCTTCTGCCGGCCCTCGGCGATGCGCGCCGCGAGCGCCGCGCGTTGGCCCGTGCGGGCCGACAGGTCCATCGTGCGCGCGATGCCGAGCATCGCCTCGAGCCCGAGCCGGGCGTCGCCGACGAGGCGCAGCGCATCGTAGTTGCGGCCGATCTCCTGGCCGTCGATGTCCAGGTGGATGAGCCGCGCGCCGGGCGGATACAGCGTCCAGCTGTCGGTGCCGTTCTGGTTGGTGCGGCTGCCGACCAGGAACACCACGTCGGCCTTGGCGATGAAGTCCTTCAGGTGGCGCCCCGACCCGTTGGGGCCCAGGCAGTTGGCCATGACGCCCAGCGACAGCTCGGCCGTCTCCGCCACCGCGCCCTTGCCCATGTTGGTGGTGGCGACGGGCAGCGCGAGCGCTTCGGCGAAGGCGCTCAGCGCCTCGCAGGCATCCGAGACATGGACCCCGCCGCCCGCCACGACGACCGGCGCCCGGGCACCGGCCAGCGCCGCCACGGCTTCGCGCAGCGCCGCCGCGTCGGGCGTGCTGCGGTCGAGCGGAAAGCGGCCCAGCGACGCCGGGCGCGCCACGCTCGAGCGCACGCCGGGTTCGTTCAGCAGGTCGGCCGGCAACAGCAGCACGACCGGGCCCGGGCGGCCGCTGCAGGCGGCGATGATGGCCTGCTCGACGTAGTCCTCCACGCGCGAGGCCACGTCCACGCGGCGCACCCACTTGGTCACGGGCTTGAACAGGCCGATGTGGTCCAGGTCCTGGAAGGCGTTCTTGTCGGCCTGGTCGCGCGCGATGTCCTGCACCAGCGCGATCACCGGGATCGACACCTTCAGCGCCTCGGCGAGCGGCGCGACGAGCAGCGCCGCGGCCGGGCCGTTCTGGGCCGTGATCACCGCGGGCCGGTGGCTCATGCGCGCATGCGCGTCGGCCATGTAGCCGCCGGCGTTCTCGGTGCGGTAGGCCACCTGCGTGAGGCCGACCTCCTCGGCCGCGAGCACGAACATGCTGGGCAGGCTCTGGCCGAAGAAGCGATCGATGCCGTGCTTCTTGAGTGTTCTGGCCACAATGTGGCCCACGGTGTCGCGCCTGTTCAGGCCGGGGTTCTGGAGAGGTTTGGACATGCTGCGATCAAAAGTCGGTCAGGAGGATGCAGTGTTTTATAAAATACTGCAGATTCCTGGCATTAAAACGCGTTCGAACGCCCGTCGCAAACGGGGGTTAACCCTTGGATCGAGTCCTCATGAGTGCCAAGAACCTGACCGAAGTGGTCAGAGAGAAGATCGTCAACCAGCTCATCCACGCCGAGTACCGGCCGGGACACGCCTTCAAGCTGCGGGAAATGACCGAAACGGGCGACTTCGCGGGCATCAGCCAGACGCCGATCCGCGAAGCGCTGCTCCAGCTGGTGGCGAAGGACATCCTGGTGGGCCAGCGCGGGTTTTCTATCCGCGTGCCGAGCCCGACGGTGCAGGGGCTGGCCGAGGTGCGCGCGATCCGCATCCGCCTCGAGGTCATGGCCGCCACGGCGGGCCTCGGGCGGTGGGACGACGAGGGCCTCGCGCGCCTTGCGCAGATCCACGAACGGGTGATGGCGGCCAAGAAGGCGCGCAACACCGACGACATCCTGCGCAGCAACGTCGAGTTCCACTTCGCGCTCTACGCGCCGGCCGACATGCCCTACCTCAGTTCATTGCTGCGCCAGCTCTGGGCCATCACGGGGCCGAGCATCCGGTACCTGTACGAAGGCGAGCAGCCCGCGCCCGTGGAAGGCCGCCACAAGCATGAAGACATCATGGACGCGCTGCGCCTGCGCGATGCGCAGAAGCTGGAGCGCGCCATCTCCGACGACGGCGTGCTGCACGGCGAGAAGATCCTCGCGGCCGTGCGGGAGCGGCTGAACCCCGAGGCGCTGGCGATCCAGGCCTTCAAGAACATCGAGGGCACTCGCAAGCGGCAGCACATCGGCCGCCTCATGAAGAAGAACGGCGCTGGTGGACCCGGGCAGCCGGAGACGCCGCCGGTTTCGTGAGCGCGATGCCGCCCGGTGTCTCGGCGTCGTTCAGTCGACCGACACGGGCCGTGCCACGGCCGCCGCCTGCTGCAGCACATCGTCGGGCATGCCAATGCCCGACGTCTCGTCGAGCGTGACCCAGCCGTCGTCGATCCGCGAGAGCCGTGGACTCAGCGCGCTGCGCAGCGGGTTGTCGTTCGAATCGATCTCGAGCAGGCCGTCGCCGCCCGCCGCGGCGAGCAGGTGCGCCGAGGCCAGCAGGCCGAGTCCGCCGCCGAGGTAGTGCGGGCAGTAGCGCAGCCCGGCGGCACGCGCTTTGGCGATCACTGGCCAGCAGCCAGAGATGCCGCCCCATTTGGCCGCATCGGGCTGCAGCACCGAGAACACCTGCGCGGCGATGGCGCTGTCGAATCCATCCAGGCCGGCGACATTCTCGCCGCCGGCCAGGGGCACCGGCGAGCCCGCCTTCAGCTGCTGCCACTCGGGCCAGGGGCGGTCGGCGCGCAGCGGTTCCTCGAGCCAGTCGAGGCGAAAGGGTGCGAGGCGCGGCGCCATGGCCAGCGCCTCGTCGAGCGACCAGGCCTGGTTGGCATCGACCATCATCGATGCCGCATCGCCGAGCGTCTGGCGCAGGGCCTCGAGGTTGCCCACGTCGCGCTCGGCGCCGAAGCCGACCTTGAGCTTGAAGGCGTTGTGGCCCGCGGCGCGCATGCGCTCGGCGGTCTCGAGCGCGCCCTCGGGGTTGATGCCGCTCGCATAGACGGGAATGCGCGGCTGGCCGCCGAGATAGCGCCAGAGCGGCTGGGCGGCGCGGCGCGCCGCCAGGTCCCAGAGCGCGAGGTCGATGCCCGCGATGGCCTGCGCCATCGGGCCGGGCTCGCCCGACTGGATCGCGAGCACCGCGGTCTGGCGCGTGAGCGCTTCCCATGCCTGCTGCGGGCCTTCGTCGAAGCTTTGGCCTTCTAGCAGCGGTGCCATCACGGAGTGCACCAGGCGCGCGCGGTGCTCGGCGCCGCAGCCCGGAAAGTTGCACCACACCTCGCCCCAGCCGCTCGCGCCGTCCTCGTCGGTCACCTCGACGAAGACGGCGGGGCGGTCGGTCATGGTGCCGAAGGAGGTGCGCACCGGCACCTGCACTGGATAGCGGAACACATGCGCGCGCACGCGGGCAATGGCGAGCGGCGAAACGGGCAGGGCGGGCGTGGGAATGGATGCGTTGTCTTGGTTCATGGCAACAGGTTCATTTCGAGGTGGATGGCGTCGCCGCGGTAGGTGACTTCGCCGAGGTAGACCACGCAGTCGTCCGCGTCGCGGAACACGCGACGTACCTCGGCCACCGGCGAATTGACCGGCACGCCGAGCAGGCGCGCGACCTCCATGTCGGCGGCGCCGATGGTCAGCACCTGGTGCGCCTTGGCGATGCGCAGGCTCTTCAGGCCCACGAGGATCGGGATCACGGGTTCGTCGCGAAAGCGCTTCGGCGTGCGGCGGAACACGGGCTCCGCCAGGTGGATGTTGATGACGCAGTACGGTGCGCCCTCGCGCGAGTGCACGCGGCGCATGAACACGTAGCGATCGGCCGGCCGGCCTTCGCCGGGGCGCAGCGCGGGCGCGACGGTCGATTCGTCGATGTTGACGAGCTGCGGCACGGTGTCGCGGTACATGCGTGCGAGCGCCTCGAGCGAGGTCTCGACGCTGAGCCAGCGCTCGCTGGCCTGGCCAGTGACGAAGGTGCCGCGGCCCTGCTGCGGCGACAGCAGGCCGTCCCGCGCGAGCAGCTCGACCGCCTGGCGCACGGTGACCCGCGCCACGCCGAACTCCTGGCCGAGTTCGTCGAGCGACGGCAAGCGGTGGCCCTGCGGCCAGAGGCCGCGCGAAATGCGCTGGCGCATCAGGTCGGCCAGCTGCAGGTAGCGGGGAATGGGGCTGTCGCCGAAGAGGGGTAAATCCGCACTTGCCATCGAGAGTGTTCTAAAGGTATGGTCTATAGAACCTTTAAACCAATATAGCAGAGCGAAGGGCCAGCGGCCACTTCTTTCATGCTGAGCCGATGGCAGGAGACAACAAGCCCATGCGACAAGGAACGGCCGCGCGCCGAACTGCATTGATCCTCGTCCCGTGGCTGCTGCTGCTGGCCATCTGGTATGGCCTGCGCTACAGCGGCCTCGTCAATCCGGCGCTGGTGCCGGCGCCGCACGAGGTGGCCGAGCGCTTCGTCTCGCTGATGGGCGACCGGCTGCCCATGGACATCTTCATGTCGACGCAGCGCGTGTTCATCGGCGTGACGCTGGGCACAGCAGCGGCGGTTCCGGTGGGCTTCTGCCTCGGGTGGTATCGCGGCGTGCGCAGCTTCATCGACCCGGTGATCAACTTCTTTCGTGCGCTGCCGCCGATTGCGCTGATCCCGCTCGTCATCGTCTACTTCGGCATCGGCGAGGTCGCGAAGACCGTGATCCTGTTCTATGCCTCGTTCTTCGCGGGCGTGATCGTGATGTACGAAGGCATCGCGCAGATCAGCCCGATCTACGTGCGCGTGGCGCGCACGCTGGGCGCGAACGACTTCGAGATCTTCGGCCGCGTGATCGTGCCGCTCACGGTGCCGCACATCCTGACGGCGGTGCGCGTATCGCTCGGCGTGGCGTGGGCCACGCTCGTGGCCTCGGAACTGATCGCGGCGCAGCAGGGGCTCGGTGCGCTGATCCAGAACGCATCGTCCTTCTTCCAGCTCGACATCATCTACGTCGGCATCATCTCCATCGGTTTCATCGCGCTCGCGATGGATCTGCTGCTGCGCGCCGCCACACGGCGCCTGGTGGCCTGGCAGGACAGACTGGCATGAACACGCTCGCGAACGGCACCCCGCGCATCCGCTTCGACAACGTGGCGGTCGAATTTCCCACCGCGCAAGGCCCTATGCGGGTGCTCGACGGCGTGAGCCTCGACATCCACCAGGGCGAGTTCGTCTCGATCATCGGGCCCTCGGGCTGCGGCAAGACGACGCTGATGAACATGCTCGCGGGCTTCGTGCAGCCCACCGAGGGCCGCGTGCTGCTCGACGGCGAGCCGGTGACGGCGCCGGGGCCCGACCGCGGCGTGATCTTCCAGGAGTACGGCGTCTTTCCGTGGCTCACGGTGCGGCAGAACATCGCGTTCGGCCTCGGCCTGAGGTCCAACCGCGTGCCCAGGTCGGAGCATGCCGGCATCGTCGAGCGCTACATGCAGCTCATGGGGCTGGGCGACTTTGCCAACCACCATCCCAAGCACCTGTCCGGTGGCATGCGCCAGCGCCTGGCCCTGGCGCGCGCCTATGCGGTAAAGCCCGAGTTCCTGCTCATGGACGAGCCCTTCGGCGCGCTCGACGCGCAGACCCGCAGTGCCATGCAGGACCTGCTGCTCGAGGTGCTGCAGGCCGAGGGCAAGACCGTGATGCTGATCACGCACTCGGTGGACGAGGCAATCTATCTCTCGTCGCGCATCGTCGTGGTGACCGCGCGGCCGGCGCGCATCCGCACCGTGATCGACGTGCCCTTCGGCTATCCGCGCGGCGAGGCGGTGCACGAGGACCCGCGCTTCGCGCAACTGCGCGCGCAGATCCGCGAACTGGTGATGCAGGAGTACGCGGCCCAATCGAAGCAGCAGGTCCGCCTGGCCGATTGATTTTCATTTTGGTAGAGCTTGAAAGGAAGAACGACATGTCCCTCCAACGCAGAACAATCCTCGCAGGCGGCGCCGCCGTCGCGGCCTCCAGCCTCGCGCTGCCGGCCTGGGCGCAATCGCGCATCAAGGTCAACGTGGGCTACCTGCACACGCCCGCCGTCGACGGCCAGATCTGGCTCGGCCAGGAGATGGGCACGTTCGCCAAGCAGGGGCTCGACCTGCAGCTGCGCCAGTTCACCACCGGCCTGGAGATCTTCCAGGCGATGGTGGGCGGCAGCCTCGACGTGCTGGCCACCGGCGCGGTGCTGTCGAACTTTCCCGCCCGCGGCCAGGGCAAGGTGTTCCTGATCAACAACATCGAGTACGCGACTGCGCAGCTCTGGGTGCGCGAGGACGCGGGCGTGAAGACGCTGGCCGACCTGAAGGGAAAGCAGATCTCCACCACCACCGGCACCACCGCGCACGTGTTCCTCGACCGCGCGCTGCGCTCGGCGCAGCTCGACCCGGCCAAGGACGTGCGCATCGTCAACCAGCGCATGTCCGAGGCCGTGACCTCGTTCATCTCGGGTGCGGTGCCGGCGGTGGCGCTGTGGTCGCCGTTCGACACCACGGTGCGCGAGAAGGCGCCCGGCGCAAAGAAGCTGATCGATGCCTCGGCCTTCTTCCCGCAGGCGGCCATCGTCGGCGGCTGGGCCGCGCGCAACGACTACTACGAGAAGAACAAGCCGGTGCTGCAGAAGCTCATCGCCGGCTGGCTGCCCGCCAACGAGCGCATGGTCAACGACCCCGACGGCGCGGCCGCCGCGCTGCAGAAGTCGCAGTACAAGGAAGTGCCGCTCGCGCAGTTCAAGGAGCAGTTCAAGGCCAGCAAATACTACTCGTCGGCCGAGTGGCGCGCCAAGTACGCCGACGGCACGGTCGCCAACTGGCTGCAGCAGGTGACGGATTTCTTCGTCTCGAACGCCAACATCCAGAATGCGCTGAGCGCAAAGCAGTACTTCGATCCGGCGCTGTTCGCCGCGCTGGTCAAGGCGTGAGGGCGCGGCGCGGATGAGCGGATCGACCCAGGGCTTCGACCACATCGTCGTGGGTGCCGGTTCCGCCGGCTGCGTGCTTGCCAACCGGCTCAGCGCCGATGCGCGCCGGCGCGTGCTGCTGCTCGAGGCGGGCACCGACAGCCGGCACTTCTGGCTGAGGTTGCCGGTGGGCTACTTCCGCTCGATCTACGACACGCGCTTCTCGTGGCAGTTCGAGACCGAGCCGCAGCACGAGACCGGCAACCGCCGCATCGTCTGGCCGCGCGGCAAGGTGGTGGGTGGATCGAGCGCAATCAACGGGCTGATCTACATCCGCGGCCAGCGCGCCGACTTCGATGACTGGGCCGCGGCCGGAGCCACCGGCTGGAGCTACCGCGAGCTGCTGCCGTTCTTCAAGAAATCCGAGCGCTACGACGGCGGCGAGACGACGTACCACGGCGGCGCGGGCGAGCTGCGCGTGTCGAACCTGCGCAACGACCATCCCTACTGCGCCGCTTGGCTTGCGGCTGGCGCGCAGGCCGGCTTTGCACAGAGCGACGACTTCAACGGCGAACGCGACGAGGGCCTGGGCACCTACCAGCTCACTCTCGGCGGGCGCTGGCGCTGCGATGCGGCCACGGCCTTTCTCGCGCCGGTGCGGCAGCGGCCCAACCTGCAGCTGCGCAGCGGCGTGCGCGTGACGCGCCTGCTCGTCGAGCAGGGCCGCGCCGTCGGCGTGGAGTGGCTCGACGCGCACGGCCAATTGCAGAGTGCGCGCGCCGACGCCGAGGTGATCCTTGCGGCCGGTGCGCTGCAGACGCCGCAGCTGCTGCAGCTCTCGGGCATCGGCCCGGCCGATGCGCTGCGCGCCCACGGTATCGCGGTCGAGGCCGATGCGCCCGAGGTCGGCGCCAACCTGCAAGACCACTACCAGGCGCGCGTCATCGTCAAGCTGCGCGAGCGCATGTCACTCAACGACCAGGTGCGAAGCCCCTTCGGCCTGGCAAAGATGGGCGCGCAGTGGCTGTTCTCGCAGAGCGGCCCGCTGACCGTGGGCGCGGGGCAGGTGGGCGGCATGGTGCGCACGCCGGTCGCCAAGGACGCGCGCGCCGACGTGCTGTTCAACGTGATGCCGCTGTCGGTCGACAAGCCCGGCGATCCGCTGCACGGCTTCTCGGGCTTCTCGGCTTCGGCCGCGCAGTGCCGGCCCGAGTCGCGCGGCCGCGTCGCGCTGCAGAGCGCCGATCCACTCGCGCCGCCGCGCATCACGACCAACTACCTGGTCGAGCCGCACGACGTGAAGGTGCTCGTCGAGGGCCTGAAGATGCTGCGCGACATTTATGCGCAGCCCGCGTTCCGCGATCTCGTGACCGGCGAGGAATACCTGCCCGGCAACGGCGTGCAGGACGATGCGCAGCTGGCGCGCTTCGCGCGCGAGAAGGGAGGCACGGTGTTCCATCCCGTCGGCACCTGCCGCATGGGCGGCGACGCACGCTCGGTGGTCGATGCGCAACTGCGCGTGCGCGGCATCGAGCGCCTGCGCGTGATCGATGCCTCGGTGATGCCGACGATGACCTCGGCCAACACCAACGCGGCAGCGATCGTGATCGGCGAGAAGGGCGCCGACCTCGTGCTCGCGCAGCCTTGAATTCCTAAGTTCGCACGCCGCGTTGCAACTCGCAACGCTTCGTGTGCTGCACGCATCAACCGCGCACGAACTGCTGCGCGTTCGTTGACCTGTCACCTCGAAATCCTAGTCTTGCGGCTGCCTTGCCGAGGCGGCAGGGATTTCTTCGGTTCGGACAACGGAGTCGTCATCCATGAGCAAGTTCACTTCCTGGCGCGCGTGCATCGCGCTTTCGTTCATCGCCAGCCTTGGCGCCTGTGGCGGTGGCGATGGTGGCGGCGGCGCGGCGGGCTTCGCCGCCCCCCTGTCGAGCAAGACCGAGGCCCCGGCCGTGGCCGATGCGCAAGCCCAGCAGGAACAGGCGCAGCCCAACGTCAGCTTCGCGCCCTGAGCCCCATCAAACGACAAGCACAACACCCCATGACCTCACGCCGCAATTTCCTTCAGAGCGCCGCGGGAACCGGCATTGCCGCCGCCACGCTGGCCACTTTTCCGCCGAGCATCCGCCGCGCGCTCGCGATTCCCGCACACCGCGAGACCGGCACCATCAAGGACGTCAAGCACGTCGTGCTGCTGATGCAGGAGAACCGTTCGTTCGACAGCTACTTCGGCACCTTCAAGGGCGTGCGCGGTTTCGGCGACCGCTTTGCCGTGCCCACGCCGAACGGCAAGAACGTCTTCCACCAGACCTATACCAAGACCTCGCCGCCCACCACCTACGTGCCCTACCACCTCGACGAAAGCAAGGGCAACGCGCAGCGCGCCGGCAGCACGCCGCACAGCTGGGCCGACTCGCAGGCTGCGTGGGACCACGGCCGCATGTACAAGTGGCCCGATGCGAAGAACCCGCTGTCGATGGGCTACTACGAAGCGGCCGAGGTCGCATTCCAGCGCTCGCTCGCCGATGCCTTCACGCTCTGCGACCACTACCACTGCGGCATGCACACCGGCACCATCGCCAACCGCCTGTTCTACTGGAGCGGCACCAACGGCCCGAACGGCATCAGCCCGGTCGACGGCGGCAAGGTCCGCATCGCAGCGCTGAACAACCAGTTCAACGGCGGCAACGACATCGGTGCCTCGACCGAAGGCTGGACCTGGACCACCTACGCCGACCGCCTCGAGCAGGCCGGCGTGAAGTGGAAGGTCTACCAGAGCCTGGTCGACAACTTCGGCTGCAACGAGATGATGGGTTTTCGCCACTGGCGCGCGGCCATCGAGCAGATGCCGCCCGCGCGCCGGCCGGTGTACGTGCCCGCAACCGACATCACGCAGCCGGTGACCGCGGCCGGCCCGTTCTACGACCCCGTGGTCGACGACACCCTGAGCCCGCTCGCCAAGGGTTTCCACAACACCATGCCGCACGGCTTCCTAGAGACCTTCCGCGAGGACATCCAGAACGGCCGGCTGCCCGCGGTGTCGTGGATCATCGCGCCCTCGGTCTACAGCGAGCATCCCGGCCCGTCGAGCCCGGCCAAGGGCGGCTGGTATGTGCAAGAAGTGCTGGACGCGCTGACCGCCAACCCCGAGGTCTGGAGCAAGACGGTGCTGCTCGTGAACTACGACGAGAACGACGGTTTCTTCGACCATGTGCCCACGCCGTCGGCACCCTCGCGCAACCCCGACGGGACGCTGGCCGGCGGCACCACCATGGCGGCCGACGACGTGGCGGTGGAGTACCACGACTGGACGCCGGCAACGCCCAAGCAGCCCGCGCAGGACGGCCGCCCCTACGGCCCCGGTCCGCGCGTGCCGCTGTGGGTGGTGTCGCCGTGGAGCCGCGGCGGCTGGGTCAACTCGCAGGTCTGCGACCACACCTCCACGCTGATGTTCCTCGAGAAGGTCACGGGCGTGGCCGAGCCGCAGATCAGCCCGTTCCGCCGCGCGGTCTGCGGCGACCTCACGAGCGCGTTCAACTTCGACCGTCCCAACGACGAGCCGCTGCCGACCCTGTCCGGGCGCAGCACCAAGGCCGAGGTCGATGCGCGCACCGCCGCGCAGCAGGCCATGCCGAAGATCGAACCGCCCCTGGATGCCGCGCTTCCGCAGCAGGCCACCGGCGTGCGGCCCTCGCGCGCCCTGCCGTACGAACTGCACACCAGCGCGCGCAGCGACGCGACCAACGGCCGCATCCAGCTGCTCTTCGCCAACAGCGGGCGCGCCGCGGCGGTGTTCCATGTCTATGACAAGCTGCACCTCGCCGACCAGCTGCCGCGCCGCTACATGGTGGAGCCCGGCAAGCGGCTCGACGGCCATTGGAACGCGATGACCGACAACGCCGGGCGCTACGACCTTTGGGTGCTGGGCCCGAACGGCTACCACCGGCAGTTCAAGGGCGACCTCAACGCACTGCGCGCGGGCGGCGCGGCATCGCCCGAGATCCGCGTGGGCTACGACGCACGCCGCGGCGACCTGTACCTGCAGCTGCGCAACGACGGGCGCCGCGACTGCGTCTTCACCGTGCAGTCGAACAAGGCCTATGCGCGGCCACGGGTGCTCGGCGGCGGACGCTGGGTGCACGGCGACCGCGACCGTGACGGCGGGCCGGGCAAGGGCCACGGCCACGGGCATGGCCATGGTGGCGGTCGGCCGGACGACGACTGGACGGTGCGTGTGGAAGGTGGCGGCGAGACCCTGCTGAGCTGGAGCCTCGAGGCATCGGGCCAGTGGTACGACCTGGCCGTGCGCTGCGATGCCGACCAGGCGTTCTACCGCCGCCTTGCGGGCCGGATCGAGACCGGCCGCCATGCAGTGAGCGATCCGGCGATGGGCATGGCCGACCGCTTCTGAGCGAGCGGTGCGGCCTTGGCCGGGGTTGTTTATTCCACTTCGGCGATCAGCTCGATCTCGACGCAGGCGCCCATCGGCACCTGCGCCACGCCGAACGCGCTGCGCGCATGCGCGCCCTTCTCGGGACCGAAGACCTCAGCGAAGAATTCGCTCGCGCCGTTGGTCACGAGGTGCTGCTCGGTGAAGGTGCCGACCGAGTTGACGAGGCTCATCAGCTTGACGATGCGCTTGACCTTGTTCAGGTCGCCGACGGCCGCATGCAGCGTGCCGAGCAGGTCGATGGCAATGGCACGCGCGGCCTTCCTGCCTTCGTCGGTGTTGACATCGGCGCCGAGCTGGCCAACCCAGGGCTTGCCGTCCTTGCGTGCGATGTGGCCCGAGAGAAACACGAGGTTGCCGGTGCGCACGAAAGGCACGTAGGCCGCGGCGGGCGTGGCCACCGGGGGCAGGGTGATGCCGAGGCTGGAAAGCTTGTCGTAAACGCTCATGATGGGTCCTTGTCCTGGGGTTGCGAAAACTGAGTCTGTGATTGTGACGGCGCTGCCTGCGCGGCCGCGTCGCCCTGCAGTTCGTCGAGCGGGCGCACCGTCACGCCCACGTCGAGCGTGTGGCGCGCGCCGCCGTGCAGCACGCCGCGCATCGGCGACACGTCGGCATAGTCGCGGCCGATGGCGAGTGCCACGTAGTCCTCGCCGGGCTGGCGGCCGTTGGTGGGATCGAATTCGGCCCAGCCGCCGGCGTCTTCGCTGTTGCCGTCGCCCCTGCTGCCGCCCGGCAGGTAGAGCGCGACCCACGCGTGCGACGCATCGGCGCCCACGAGCCGCGGCTGGCCGGGCGGCGGCTGGGTCAGCAGGTAGCCGCTCACGTAGCGCGCGGGCAGCCCCAATGCGCGCAGGCACGCGATCATGATGTGGGCGAAATCCTGGCACACGCCCCTGCGCTGCGCGAGCGCCTCGACCGCGGGCGTGTTGATCTCGGTGCTGTCGGCGTCGTACTCGAAGTCGCGGTACATGCGCTCGGTCAGGTCCATCGCGGCCTCGAAGGCGGGGCGCTCGGGCGTGAAGCTGGCGCGCGCATAGGCCGCGAAATCGTCGTGGCGCGGCACGTAGGGCGAGGGAAAGACGAACTCCGAGGCCGCATCGAACACCGCGCCCTTGCGGTAGCGGAAGCGCTCGCGCACGGCCTCCCAGGGCAGCGCGCGCGCCACGCCGGGCGCGAGTTGCGGCACCGAGGTCTCGACCACGCTCTCGGCCGTGACCACGAGGCTCTCGTGCGTGGCATCGAGCGCGAAGAAGGCGCGCGTGTTGCCGTAGACGTCGGGCACCTCGTTGCGGTGCGCGGGTGCCGGGTCGATCGTGAGCCGGTGGCTCACGAGGCGCTGCGACGCGGTGTCGAGCGGCTTCAGGTGGGCCAGGTGCTGCGCGGTTTCGACCGGGGGCGAATAGGCGTAGCGGGTTTCGTGCGTGACGTGGAGAAGCATGGGTGTCGCGGCCTCGACGTCAGGCGCCCACCGAGCGCAGCGACTCCGAGGTGAGCGTGAAATAGCGGATGCCGATCGCGTCGGACACATGATAGGCCGCGCTCTCGCAGCCGGCGAGCAGCTCCATCAGCGCAGCATGGCTCGCGTCGGCGCCGGGGGCGCACAGCGCCTCGAGCGACCACGTAGCGGGGTCGGGCAGCTCGTGCGACAGCGCGGTGAGCTTGCCTGGCGCGCTGCCCGCGAGCCGCGCGATGCGCCCGCGCAGCGTCTGCGTCACCCAGGCGAGCGAGCGCGGGTTCTCGGTATCGAGCACGAGCAGGTCGACCAACGTGGCGACGTCGCGCCGCTGCTGGTAGCGCGCATGAAAGGTGATGGTGCTGTCGAACAGCGCCACCATCGCCTCGAAGCCACTCGCCTCGTGCACCGCGCCGCCCTCGAAGCCGGCTGCGAGCGCGCTCGAGAGAAAGCCCAGGCGCTCGATGTGGCGGCCGATGGACAAGAGCCGCCAGGCGTCGTCGCGCGTCATGCGGTCGGTCTGCGCACCCGTCATCGCGGCCAGCGCGGTGCTGGCCGATTCAAGCGTGCGCAGTGCGACGGGGGTCGCGAAGCTACCTTCGCCAGCCTGCTCGGCCGCGCGGCGCAGGAACTCGGCCTCGGTGCGCACGATCTGGTTCCAGTTGTCCTGCGAGAGCCGTTCGCGCACGGCCGCCGCCGACTGGCGGATGCAGCGCAGGCTGTACCCCACGCTGCCGCCGCGCGCCACGTCGCCGAGTTCGGCCACCAGCGCGCGCTCGAACACGCGGCGCGACTGCGGCGCGCTCGGCACGCCCGCCGGCACCAGCGAATTGCGCAGCGCCATGCGATGCAGCCATTCGAGCAGCGGGCGCGACGACTGGTCCTCGCCGCCCAGCAGGTCGAGCACGAGCCGCGCGAGCCGTACCGCGTTCTCGGCGCGCTCGGTGTAGCGGCCGAGCCAGAACATGTTCTCGGCCGCGCGGCTGGTGACGGGTGCGCGGTGCCGCGCGAGCGAGGCGGTGGTGGCATGCGGCTGCAGCAGCGTGGTGCGGTCGACCTCGTCATGGGTCTGGACCCACACGTCGGCACTGCTGCCGCCGCGCTGCATCGAGGCGATCTGCGCGTCGCGTCCCGCGAGTCGCGCGAGCCCGCCGGGCAGCACGCGCCACGACTGTGCGCCGTCGCTGACCGCGAACACGCGCAGCAGCACCGCGCGCGGCGCGATGTGGCCCGGCCCCATGTCGCCTGCCCAGGTGGGCATCTGCGACAGCGGCATGTAGCTCTGCACCGTGTGGGCGTCGCCGTCGCGCAGGATGCGCCCGGCCCATTCGTCGAGCTGGCGCCGCCGGAGCTGGCTGCCGAGCACCGCATCGAAGCTGGTCTGCCCGTCGATGCCGGGATAGGTCGGCTTGATGGCAGAGGCGCCGAGCTGCGGCAGCACCGCGTCGAGCGCGGCACGCTCGCCGCACCACCAGGTCGGCAGCGCGGGCAGGCTGAGTTTTTCGCCGATCAGGCGCCGCGCAAGCCCGGGCAGAAAGCCCAGCAGCGCCGGCGATTCGAGGAATGCCGAGCCCGGCATGTTGGCCACCAGCACGTTGCCGGCGCGGATCGCCTGCAACAGGCCCGGCACGCCCAGCGTGGAGTCGGGGCGCAGCTCGAGCGGATCGAGGAACTGGTCGTCGAGCCGCTTGATGAGGCCGTGCACCGGCCGCAGACCCTGCAGCGTCTTGAGGTAGAGCCGCTGGTCGCGCACCGTGAGGTCGTTGCCCTCGACCAGCGTCAGGCCCAGGTAGCGCGCCAGGTAGGCGTGCTCGAAGTAGGTCTCGTTGTAGGGGCCGGGCGTCAGCAGCGCGATATGCGGCGGCGCGCCGGCCGGGCACATGCGCTGCAGGCCGTCCATCATCGCGCTGTAGGTGGCGGCTAGGCGCTGCACGTGCAGGGCCTCGAAGGCCTGCGGAAACTGTCGCGTGATCGCGAGCCGGTTCTCGAGCAGGTAGCCCAGCCCCGACGGCGCCTGCGTGCGCTGCGACACCACCCACCAGTTGCCGTCGGGCCCGCGCGCGAGATCGAAGGCCGCGATGTGCAGCCAGGTGTCGCCCGGCGGCTTCACGCCGTGCATCGCGCGCAGGTAGCCCGGATGGCCGCGCACCAGCGCATCGGGCAGCAGGCCCTCGGCCAGCAGCTGCTGCGGGCCGTAGACGTCGGCCATCACGCGGTCGAGCACGCGCATGCGCTGCAGCACGCCGGCCTCGATCTGGCGCCAGCTCTCGGGCGAGACGATCAGCGGGAACAGGTCGAGCGACCAGGGCCGCTGCGGTCCGTCGGCGTCGGCATAGACGTTGTAGGTGACGCCGTTGTCCCGGATCTGCCGCGCCAGGCTCACCGCGCGCCGCGGCAGGTCGGCGAAGCCGCCCGGGCCGAGCTGCTCGAAGAAGGCGCTCCAGCCGGTCGTGAGCGGTGGCTTGTCGCCCGCGCCGGCGGCCCGGCCGCGCAGCTCGTCGAAGTGGCCGGGCAGGGCCGCGGGCGCGAGCGCCGACGCCAGCGCAGCTGGATGGTCCAGCGCGGCGGCGTCGAACAGGGATTCGTTCAGGGGTTCCACAGTGCGTGGATTGTCACACCGTCGTCATCAGGGCCTTGCGACCCCGCCTTCTTCAACGCCGCAGATCCAGCGTGAAAGGAAACTCCCGGCTCCCCGCGATCTCGATCGTGGCCGGCGGCGTCTGCAGTGGCCCCGGCGTGTGGCCCGTGCGCGTGAAGCGCGACAGGCGGCGGCTTTCGGCCTCGTAGGCGTTGACCGGGAAGGTCTCGTAGTTGCGCCCGCCCGGATGGGCGACGAAATACTGGCAGCCGCCGAGCGAGCGCTTCATCCAGGTGTCGACGATGTCGAAGGTCAGCGGCGCATGGGCGCCGATGGTCGGATGCAGCGCCGAGGGCGGGTTCCAGGCCTTGTAGCGCACGCCCGCAACGAACTCGCCGGCCGTGCCGGTGGGCTGCAGCGGCAGCACCTGGCCGTTGACGGTGACCGTGTGGCGGCTTTCGTTGAGCCCGGTGACGCGCACCTCGATGCGCTCGAGCGACGAATCGACATACCGCACCGTGCCGCCGGGCGCGCCTTCCTCGCCCATCACATGCCAGGGTTCGAGCGCGTTGCGCAGCGACAGCTCAACGCCCATCGCCTGCACCTGGCCCACCAGCGGAAAGCGGAACTCGAAGTGCGGCGCGAACCATTCGGCCTCGAAGGCGAAGCCGGCCTGCCGCATCTCGGCGATCACGTCGTCGAAGTCCATCTTCACGAATGTCGGCAGCAGGAAGCGGTCGTGCAGCTCGGTGCCCCAGCGCGTGACCGGCGCCCGATATGGCGCGTTCCAGAAGCGCGCGACCAGCGCGCGGATCAGCAGCTGCTGCACGATGCTCATGCGCGCATGCGGCGGCATCTCGAAGGCGCGCAGCTCGAGCAGCCCGAGCCGGCCGGTGCTCGAATCCGGCGAGTAGAGCTTGTCGATGCAGAACTCGCTGCGGTGCGTGTTGCCGCTGACGTCGATCAGGATGTTGCGCAGCGTGCGGTCGACCAGCCATGCCGGCATGCCCTCGCCATGCAGCTCGCGGCTCCTGGCGATCTGCGCGAGCGCGATCTCGAGTTCGTAGACCTGGTCGTTGCGGGCCTCGTCCACGCGCGGCGCCTGGCTGGTCGGGCCGATGAACATGCCCGAGAAAAGATAGCTCAGCGAGGGATGGTTGTGCCAGTAGAGCAACAGGCTTGCGAGCAGCTCGGGCCGGCGCAGGAAGGGGCTGTCGGCGGGCGTGGCCCCGCCCAGCACGAAATGGTTGCCGCCGCCGGTGCCGGTGTGGCGACCGTCGGTCATGAACTTCTCGGCCGACAGGCGCGTTTCGAAGGCCGCGTCGTACAGAAACTCGGTGTGCGCGACCAGTTCCTTCCAGTTGTGCGCGGGATGGATGTTGACCTCGATCACGCCAGGGTCGGGCGTGACCTGCAGCATCTTCAGGCGCGGATCGCGCGGCGGCGGATAGCCTTCCATCACGATGCGCACGCCGAGTTCGCGCGCGGTGGCTTCCACTGCCGCGACGAGGTCGAGGTAGTCCTCGAGCCGCGCGAGCGGCGGCATGAAGACGTACAGCACGCCAGAGGCGCTGCCCTGCTTCTCGGCGGCGGGGCCGTTGGCACGCCGCGGATCGCGCACCTCGACGCACAGCGCCGTGCGCGTGACCCAGTGCGCCGACTCGCCGCGGCGCGGCTGGCGGGTGGTCTGCTGCCGCGCGAAGTGGCTGGCCGCGTCGCCGGCGGCGGCCGGATCGCCGGGCGACTGCATGCGCAGCGCGGCGGGCACCGCGGGCGGCGCGCCGAAGGCGTACGGCACCGCATCGCGATCGGCGCCGGCGCCGGCGCCGTCAACGACGTCATAGCGCGCACGGTAGTCGGTGGCGCTCGGCAGCGCAGCGCGCGGTGCCGTCGGATCGCGCTCGACCAGGTAAGGGTAGTCGCCCTTGCTGGCCCAGGGCTGCGAATCGAGCGGCAGGCGGTAGCCCATCGGCGAATCGCCAGGAATCAGGTAGAGCCGGTCGTCGCGCAGGAACCACGGGCCGGTCTGCCAGCCCGGGCCTTCGAGCGCGGGCGCATCGCGGTCGGCATTGGCGGGCGCGAGCGGCAGCATGTAGCCGATGGCCGCATCGAGCTTCTGCGTGAACACGCGGCGCAGGCGCACGCGTTCGAGTTCGTCCTCGAGCTTCGAGTCGAAGGGATCGACGTTGACGGGCAGGCGGCGCTCGCGCCAGAGGTAGTAGTAGACGTCCTCGTAACCCGGCAGGACGTAGCGCTCGGTGATGCCGAGCTTGCGTGCGAGCAGCGTGGTGAAGCGCTGCGCATCGTCGCTCGTGTAGTGCGTGGGCACGCGCTCGTCGGCAAAGAGCGCGGGATCGTGCCAGAGCGTCTGGCCGTCGCCACGCCAGAAAATCGACAGCGCCCAGCGTGGCAGCTGCTCGCCGGGGTACCACTTGCCCTGGCCGAAATGCAGGAAGCCGCCGTGCCCGTATTCGGCCCGCAGCCGGTGCACGAGCTCGGTGGCGTAGCCGCGCTTGGTGGGGCCGAGCGCATCGGTGTTCCACTCAGGCGCATCGCGGTCGCTCGTGGCCACATAGGTCGGCTCGCCGCCCATCGTGAGGCGCACGTCGCCGGCCTGCAGTTGCGCGTCGACCGCCTCGCCGAGCGCGAGCACCTCGCTCCACTGGTCGTCGCTGTAGGGCTTGGTGACGCGCGGCGATTCGTAGATGCGCGTGACCTTCATCTCGTGGCCGAACTCGACCTCGGATTCATCCACGCCGCCCTCGATCGGCGCGGCGCTCGACGGCGTGGGCGTGCAGGCGAGCGGAATGTGGCCTTCACCGGCCAGGAGGCCGGAGGTGGCGTCCAGGCCGATCCACCCTGCGCCGGGCAGGAATACCTCGCACCAGGCATGCAGGTCGGTGAAGTCGACGGTGGTGCCGCTCGGGCCGTCGAGCGCCTTCACGTCGGGCGTGAGTTGGATCAGGTAGCCCGAAACGAAGCGCGCCGCGAGGCCGCAGTGGCGCAGCAGCTGAACCAGCAGCCAGCCCGAGTCGCGGCACGAGCCGCTGCCGCTGGCGAGCGTCTCTTCGGGCGTCTGCACGCCCGGCTCCATGCGGATCAGGTAGTTGACGTCCTGCTGGACCTGCTGGTTGATGCCGACCAGGAAGTCGATGGTGCGCTGCACCTTGCGGTCGACCTTGTCGAGGTAGGCCGCCAGCAGCGGCGTGGGGGTTTCGGTGACGAGGTAGGGCGCGAGCTCCTCGGCCTGCGACGGCGTGTACTTGAACGGGAAATTCTCGGCTTGCGGCTCGAGGAAGAAGTCGAAGGGGTTGTAGACCGCCATCTCGACCACCAGGTCGACCGTGACCTTGAACTCGCGCGTCTTCTCGGGAAACACGAGCCGCGCCTGGTAGTTGGCGAACGGGTCCTGCATCCAGTTGACGAAATGGTCCGCGGGCTCGACGCGCAGCGAATACGAGACCACGGTGCTGCGGCAATGCGGCGCCGGGCGCAGGCGCACCACCTGTGGTCCCAGTTGCACCGGCCGGTCGTACTTGTAGTGCGTGACGTGGTGGAGCGCGGCGTGGATGGACATGTTTCTCCCGTCAGGACGATATTGCGCGCCGACAGCTGCTGCCGGGCTTCGACGCATGATAGGGCCTGCGGACAGGCCTTCGCCCTGGCGGACGCAAGGAATGCGCCAGCCGCGTCCCGGTCAGCCGACCGGCTTGATCTTCGCGTCCTTGGCGAGCTGCCGCCACTTGCGGGCATCGCCTTCGACGCGGTCGCCGAAGGTCTTCGCATCGGCCTCGAAGGGGTCCAGCGTCAGCGCCTTGAGGCGCTCCTTCATCGCCGGCTGGGCCAGCGCGAAGCTGATCGAGCGGCTGATGCGCTCGGACACCGGCGCGGGCAGTCCGGCCGGGCCCATCAGGCCGAACCACTGCTCGTACACCACGCCCGGCAGGCCGCCTTCAGCGAAGGTCGGCACGTCGGGATAGTCGGGGTGGCGCTCGGGGGCGGTGGTCGCGAGCATGCGCACCTGGCCGTTCTTCACGAAGCTCGCGCCCGAGGCGATGGAGATCACCATCAAATCGATCTGGCCGGCCACGAGGTCGATCATGGCAGGCGCGGTGCCCTTGTACGGCACCACGGTCACCCTGGCCTTGCTCAGGTGGCGGATCATCTCGAACACGATGCTGCCGTTGCCGGGGATGCCGATGTTCAGCTTGCCGGGGTGCTTGTGCGCGTAGGCAACCATCTCGGCCACCGATTTGGCGGGAAAGTCGGGCCGGCACACCAGGAACAGCGGCGTTTTGGCGATGCCGCCGATGGCGGTGAAATCCTTCGTGGGGTCGAACGGGATGTTGCGCGTGAACACCGGGTTCACGGTGTGAAGCGCGTCCACGAGCAGCAGCGTGTAGCCGTCGGGTTCGGCCTTGGCGACGTAATGGCTGCCGATGGCGCCGGCCGCGCCCGTCTTGTTCTCGATCAGCACGGTCTGGTCGAGATCCTTCGCCATCCAGTCGCCGATGGTGCGGCCGACGACGTCGGAGCTGCCCCCCGCGGAGAACGGCACGATCAGCCGCACGGGCTTGCGCGACGGATATTCGTCGCCCGCGGCGCCGGCGAGCGGGTGCAGACCCAGTGCGGCAGCGGACAGCAGCAGGTTGCGGCGGTTGAGTGGAAATGGGTTCATGGTTTGCCTCCTTGGTAGTTGGTTAGTTGTTGGTGCGTTGGACGAGCTCGAACGCGTTGGCCAGGTCGGCCAGCAGGTCTTGCACGTCTTCGAGCCCGATGTGCAGGCGAATCACGAGGCCGCAGCCGGCCCAGTTCGATTCGCCGCGCGTGCGGGCCATGTCGTACAGGCCCACCATGCTTTCGTAGCCGCCCCACGAGGCGCCGATGCCGAACAGCGCCAGTGCATCCACCCAGCGCCGCGCGGTGGCGGCGTCCCAGGCGGGGTCGAGCTCGAACGACAGCAGCCCGTTGCTGCCGCGGCAGTCGCGCTGCCACAGCGCATGGCCAGGGTCCTCGGGCAGGGCGGGATGGAACACGCGCACCACTTCGCGGCGGCGCTGCAGCCAGCGCGCGACCTCGAAGGCCTGGCGCTCGTGGCGGGCGAGCCGCACGCCCATCGTGCGCACGCCGCGCAGCACGAGGTAGGCGTCGTCGGGGCTCACCGTCATGCCGAAGGTGTCGCAGGTGGCGTTCAGCGGCGCCCAGGCCGCCTCGGTGGCGCAGGCGGTGCCCATCACCACGTCGGAATGGCCGCCCAGGTACTTGGTCGCGGCCATCACCGAAACGTCGGCGCCCAGTGCCAGCGGGCGGTACTGCATGCCCGAGCCCCAGGTGTTGTCGGCCACCAGCAGCGCGCCGGCTTCGTGCGCCAGCGCGGCCATCGCGGGCAGGTCGCACATCTCGTAGAGCAGTGAACCGGGGCATTCGGCGTAGACCATGCGCGTGTTGGGCCGCAGGCGCTCCGCGAGGTCGCGGCCGTCGGCCGGAAAGAAGTCGCAGGCGATGCCGTGCGGCATGAGGTGGCTGCGCACCAGGTGTTGCGCGGGCTCGTAGACGCCCTCGCTCATCAGCAGGTGATCGCCCGGCTTCAGGTAGGCGAGCAGCACCATGCCGATCGCGGCGAGGCCGGTGGGGAGCAGGCGCGTGCGATGGCCGCCCTCGAGTTCGGTGACCAGGTCCTCGAGTGCGAAGTTGGTGGGATTGCCGCGCGCGCCGTAGATGAAATTGCGCTCGTGGTCGCGCCGCGCGCGCAGGTCGAGCTGCTGGGCGGTGCTGTCGAACAGCACGGTGCTCGCGCGCACCACCGGCGGGTTGACCGGCTGGCCACCCTCGAAGTGCGGATGCTTGCCGCCATGCACCAGCCGGGTGGCGCCCGGCGCGGAAGGGGATGTGTTCTTCATGCGGTCCTCGCCGGCCGCACGACGGCCCGGTTGCAGCCAAAGCCGATGCGCCGCGCGCCGGGCTGCTCGCACCAGCCGTGCAGTTCGACCGCGTCGCCGTCGGCCAGAAAGGCGCGCTCCTGGGGCGCTTCGCCCGCCACCGGCAGAAGCAGCGGCTCGCGCCCGCTGCGCGTCATTTCGAGCAGGCAGCCGGCCTCTTCGGGCGTGGGGCCGGAGATGGTGCCGGTGCCGATCAGGTCGCCCGGTGCGAGGTTGCAGCCGCCGCTCGTGTGGTGCGCCACCATCTGGGCCAGCGTCCAGTACTGGTGGACGAAACTGGTGCGCGATACCTGCACCGCGCGTGCGCCGACGCGGCGATGCGCCTCGGTCTCGATGCCCACGCTGAGCTGGATGTCGAGCGCACCGGCCGCGGCCACGCGCGGATGCGCGAGGTGCGGCAGCGGCTGCGGTTCGTCCGCTGCGCGCTGCCAGGGCCGGCGAAACGGCCGCAGCGCCTCCATCGTCACGATCCACGGTGACACCGTGGTGCAGAAGTTCTTGCCGAGAAAGGGACCGAGCGGTGCCATTTCCCAGAACTGGATGTCCCGCGCAGACCAGTCGTTAAGCAGGCACAGCCCGAAGAGTTGCTCCTCCGCGTCGCCCACGGCGATGGGTTCGCCGAGCGCGTTGCCCGGGCCGATGTAGGCGCCGAGCTCAAGTTCGTAGTCGAGGCGCGTGCTCGGCCCGAATTCGGGCGCCGTGGCACCGGGCGCCATGCGCTGCCCATGCGGCCGGCGCACGCCTTCGCCGAGCACGCCGACGCACACGCTCGAGGCGCGGCCGTGATAGGCCACCGGCAGCCAGCGGAAGTTCGGCGCGAGCGGATCGTTCGGGCGCACCAGCAGGCCCGCGTTGTAGGCGTGGTGCACCGAGGTGTAGAAGTCGGTGTAGTCGCCGATGCGCGCCGGCAGGCGGTAGTAGGCCTGCGCCTGCGGCAGCAGGCAGGCGCTGACCCCGATGCGTTCGGTTTCGCTGGCGTCGGTCGAGAGCAGCGCGAACACCGCGCGGCGCAGCGCACGCCATGCGGGCGCGCCGAGCGCCATGAAGTCGTTCAGCACCGGGGCGCAGCAGGCCGCGGCCGCGTCCTGCGCACCGCCTTCGAGCAGGCCGCTCGCATGCAGCGCCACCAGGTCGACGATCTGGTCGCCGACCGCGATGCCGCCGCGCGCGGGGGCGCCGGCATCGGGCGCGAAGCAGGCGAACGGCAGGTTCTGAATGGGGAAGTCGCAACGCGGCGCATTGGCCGATCCGATCCACGACGTCGCGTCGGGATCATGGGTCGTATCGAGGGTCATGAGGCGAGATGGCCGCCGTCGCCAGGCAGGCGGAACATGGCACGTTCCTCGTCGTCGAGCTGCGCGACCAGCCCGATTTCCCAGGCCAGGTAGCGGCGCGCGGCTTCCTTGTTGCCGTCGTGGCGGTCATGCACGAAGAACACGAAGTCGATGTGCTCGTCCTGCGAGGCCGCGATCGGCGTGGTGTCGACGGGCAGGCCCGCCGCGGCCCAGGCTTCGAAGCCGCCGCGCAGCAGCGAAACGCGCTGGGCGGTGGGCTCGAGTTCGGAGGCGGCGAGCGCGGCGATCGACGGATGCTCGGCCACGAGCACGATCGGGCGGTCGTCGGATGCGTCTGCGAGTGCCCGCATGCGCGGCCGTATCGACCAGGCGGCACCGGGGATGCGCGACTGGCGAAAGAGTGCGCTGGAACGCAGGTCGACCACGCGCACGGTGCCGTTGCGCAGTGCCTCGGCCACTTCCGATGGTTCGACCTCGGGCGGCGCGGGCGGCAGGACAGCCGCCCGCGCGGTCTCGAGCGCCAGTCCGCTGCGCAGCCCGCCGTCGAGCACATGCGCATCGTGGCCCAGCTGGCGCAGCCAGCTCGCGACGGTGGGTGCGCGCACGCCGTCGTCGTCGAACAGCACCAGCCGCGCATTGCGCACGCCGATGTACTCGTCGGTCGACTGGATCAGCTGCCCGCCGGGCGTGTGCTGCGCCCCCGGCAGGCTGCCGGCCGCGAATTCCTCGGGCGAACGCACGTCGCACAGGTAGAGCGTGCGCGCCCCGTCGCGGGCCCATTCGAGCACCGTGGCCGTCGTCACCGCCCGCGCGCCATGCGCCGCGGCCAGTTGCGCCGCGGCCTCGCGCAGCGCGGTGCTGCCCGAGCCGGGCGGATAGCCGTTGTCGCGCCCGTGGTCGAGCGCGAGGTCGTTCAGCGCCCAGCCCTGGGTGCCGTTCTCGAGCGCCAGCACGGGGTTCGGCAGGCCGAGGTTGATCAGCGTCTGCGCGCCGATGATGCTGCGCGTGCGCCCGGCGCAGTTGATGACCACCGTGGTGCGCGGATTGGGCACCAGGCTGGTCACGCGGTAGGGCAGTTCGCCGTTCGGGCAGCAGGTTCCTCCCGGGATGCTCATCTTGCGGAACTCGGTCATCGGGCGGCCGTCGAGGATCGTCAGCGGCTCGCCCGCAGCGACGCGGCGCGCCAGCTCGGTGGCGCTGATGTGCGGCGTGCCGTAGGCCAGCTCCGCGAGCTCTCCGAATGTCTTGGAGGGCACGTTCACGCCGGCGAACAGGCCGTAGCCCGCCGCGGCCCATGCCGCGGTGCCGCCTTCGAGCAGGTAGACGTCGCGGTAGCCGAGCGCCTCGAGGCGGCGCGCCGCATGCACCGCGGCGCCCTTGCCGTCCGCGTCGCAGACGACCGTGCGGACCGCGCGCCGCGGCGCGAGGCGCGGCGCATCGAGTTCGAGGCGGCTGTAGGGCAGCGGTATTGCGAACAGCGGATGCGATTCGGCGAAGGGGCCGCGCTCGCGCACGTCGAACAGCGCCAGTTCCTGGCCGTCGTGCAGCCAGCGCTTGAGGGTCTGCGCGCCGATCGACGGTGGCGGCGTCTTCTGGAGCACGGCTGCGGTCATGCGTTCACCGTGGTCTTCACGCCCATCGTCATGCGCGCGCAGGTGCCGCGCTCCATGTCGTAGGCCAGCCGTTCGGACAGCGATTCGAGCGGGCGCCCGTACATGTGCAGGTGGCGGATTTCCTGGCCGGGCGGGATCTCGACCGAATGGATGTCGTCGGGCATCAGTGCGATGCCGTTGCCTGGCGCGACGATGACTTCGCCCGCCGGGCGCAGCGTCGCCGGGCCGGCCTCGCGGCCGCCGTCGGTGCGCTCGTAGAGGCGGTTGACCTCCGAGCCCTCGACCGCGGCGATGCAGGCCCAGGTGGTGTGGTTGTGCGGCAGGATGCGCTTGCCCGGGCGCATGACGTTCAGGTAGAGCGAATGGCCCAGCGTCTTGTCCTCGCCCACCAGGTAGCGCGCCTGCAGCTCGCCGTCGGCAGGCGCCGGGAAACGCTCGGCCGACCACAGCGAAACCTGCGCGGCCAGCGCCATCAGGTCCTGCTTGACCCGCTCCTGCGCGTCACGCGTGAGCCCGAGTTCCAGGCGGCCCTGAACCTTGGCCAGGGTGTGCGCCACCGCGCGGGAAGTGTGGTCGTAAATGCTCATCGCCAATCCTTTTCAATTGTCAGCAAAGCTGATGTGTTGCTGGCAAGTGGAGGCGGCGACGTTCGCGGTCGTCTGCCATCCTTGCCCTGCCAGCAATGGCGATATTGCCCGGTGTAGGTCGAAAGAATCAATCGAGTCGAGGTGCAAGAATCATTAGAATCCGTGAACTATGAGAGCTTTGGACCTGGATCAGTTGAGGACCCTCGTGGCCATCGAGGAATGCGGCTCCTTCGCAGCGGCTGCGGCGAGGCTCGACCTCACCCAGTCGGCGGTGACGCAGCAGATGCAGCGGCTGGAGCTGCGCATCGGCTTTCCGCTGTTCGAGAAGGCGGGCCGCAACAAGCGCATGAGCAGCCATGCGCTGCGGCTCC
Source organism: Variovorax sp. Soil_C_39 (assembly GCF_057656815.1). Taxonomy (NCBI): domain Bacteria; kingdom Pseudomonadati; phylum Pseudomonadota; class Betaproteobacteria; order Burkholderiales; family Comamonadaceae; genus Variovorax; species Variovorax sp. Soil_C_39. Next base: position 76,932 of record NZ_JBDGJQ010000001.1, on the reverse strand, counting down.
TGGTGTATGCGCGGCAATTGCTCGCGGTGCACGACGAGGCGCTGCGCGGGCTCGCGGATTCGGGCGAGCAGGGGCGCGTGCGCATCGGCGCGCCGCACGACATGGCCGACCTGCTGCTGCCGCGCGTGCTGGCGCAGATCGCGCAGACCATGCCGCGCATGCAGATCGATATCGAGATCTCCCGCAGTCCGTACCTGATGGAGTCTCTGGCGCAGGGGCGGCTCGACATCATCATTGCCAACCGGGCCGAGCCCGAGGCCGAAGGGGTGCTGCTGCGGATGCATCCGACCGTGTGGCTTTGCGCCGCGGGCTACAAGCACGATGCCTCCAAGCCGGTGCCGCTGATCGTGATCGACGGGCCCAGCCTGTTCCATCGCATGGCGGCAGAAGCGCTGCAGGGCGTGGGCCTGACCTGGACCGCGAGCTACACCACCTCGAACGTGCTGGGCGTGAAGGCCGCGCTGCGCGCCGGCCTCGGCGTGGCGGCGCGCGGCATCGAGTTCGTGGATTCGTACACCCGCGTGCTCGGTGCGCGCGAGGGGCTGCCGCCGCTGCCCGACGTGCCCTATTTCCTGTACATGCGCAAGAACGCCGTGAGCCCGGTGACGCGGCGCGTGTTCGAGATGATCGGCGGCAATCTCGGGCTCGTCGAGCCGGGGCGCAGGCGGCCGAAGTAGCACCGCGTTCGCGCATACTCCCGCGCAGAACGACAGCAACAAGACAACGCAATGCGCCCGCTCGAGGCGCTGCAAGGGAAGGCAGGGAGGCATGGCACACACGCAGGCCGCGCGCGCGGCATGGCCCTTCGCGGCAATGGGCGGAGTGGTGCTGGGCAGTGCGCTGCAGTTGCAGCAGGCTGCGCTCTGGCCTTGGCCGGCGTACTTGGCACTTTGCATCGCGGGGGGCGCGGTTGTTGCTGCCCTGACCGCGCGCACCCTCCGCGCCAGGCGCCCTGCGATGCTCGCGGCAGCGCTGCTCGCGGGCGCCTGCTGCGGCGCGGGGCTCGCGGGCGTGCGCGCCTGCGCTTTCCTGGCCGGCGCGCTGGAACCTGCACTCGAAGGGCGCGACCTGGAGGTGGTCGGCGTCGTCGCGCAGATGCCGCGCCGCGACGAGGGGGGCACGCGGTTTCGGCTCGATGTGGAATCGGCGCAGTGGCGCGATGCGGACGCCACGCGCCTGCAGGCGCCGCCGCGCGTACCGGCGCGCATTGCGCTGGGCTGGTACCGCGACCGCGACGGCGACGCCGGGGGCCACGCGGTGGCGCTGCATGCGGGCGAGCGTTGGCGCTTCACGGTGCGGCTGAAGGCACCGCACGGCCATCTCAACCCACATGGCTTCGATCATGAGCTGAGGCTCTGGGAGCAGGGCGTCCAGGCCACCGGCTACGTGCGCACGGGCGGGCGCGACACCGCGCCGCAACGGCTGGCGTCCACCTGGCGCCACCCCATCGAGCGGGCCCGCGAGGCGGTGCGCGACGCGGTCTTCGAACGCGTGGCCGATGCGCGGCCGGCCGGCGTCATCGCGGCGCTCGTGACGGGCGACCAGGCGGCCATCGATCGTGCCGACTGGGACATCTTTCGCGCCACCGGCGTGGCGCACCTGATGTCGATCTCGGGGCTGCACATCACCATGTTCGCCTGGCTCGCCGCGCACGCGGTCGGTGCGCTGTGGCGCCGCAGCCTGCGGCTGATGCTGCGCCATCCGGCGCCGCAGGCTGCGCTGGTCGGCGGCGTGCTGCTGGCCGGGCTCTATGCACTCTTCAGCGGCTGGGGCGTGCCCTCGCAGCGCACGGTCTGGATGCTGGCGGCCGCGGCGCTGCTGCGCCTGTCGGGGCGGCGCTGGCCGTGGCCCCATGTCTGGCTGCTGATCGCCGCGGTGGTGGTGCTGCTCGACCCGTGGGCGCTGATGCAGGCCGGCTTCTGGCTCAGCTTCGCGGCGGTCGGCATTCTCTTCACGACCGGCTTCATGCAGCCGGCCGGCGAAGCGATCGGCCCGGCGGCGCGGCTCGCGGGCTTTCTTCGCGAGCAATGCGTGGTCACGCTCGCGCTGGCGCCGCTCGGCCTGCTGTTCTTCCAGCAGGTCTCGTTGGTCGGCCTGGTCGCGAATGCGGTGGCGATCCCGTGGGTCACGCTCGTGGTCACGCCGCTCGCGATGCTCGGCACGGTGGTGCCGCCGCTGTGGAGCGTTGCCGCCGCGGCGGTGCAGGTGCTCGGCGCGCTGCTCGCCTGGCTGGCCGGCTTGCCGTGGGCCACGTTCTCGGTGGCCGCGGCGCCGGCCTGGATGGCCGCCGGCGGCGTGGCGGGCGGGGTGCTGCTTGCGATGCGGCTTCCCTGGGCGCTGCGCGTAGCCGGCGTGCCGCTGCTGCTGCCGGTGCTGCTCTGGCAGGCGCCGCGACCGGCGCAAGGCGAGTTCGAGTTGCTCGCGGCGGACATCGGCCAGGGCAATGCCGTGTTGGTGCGCACCGCCACGCACAGCCTGCTGTTCGACGCGGGGCCGCGCTACGGCCTGGGGAGCGACGCGGGGCAGCGCGTGCTGGTGCCGCTGCTGCGCGCCTTCGACGAGCGGCTCGACATGCTGGTGTTGAGCCACCGCGACAGCGACCACACCGGGGGCGCCGCCGCGGTGCTCGCGATGCAGCCCCAGGCCGCGCTGCTGAGTTCGATCGAGGCCGGGCACCCGCTGCAGTCGCTGCGGCCGGTGCGGCGCTGCGAGGCGGGCCAGCGCTGGACCTGGGACGGTGTGGATTTCGAGGTGCTGCATCCGGTGCCGGCCGACTACCTCTCGTCCACCAAGCCGAATGCGGTGTCGTGCGTGCTGCACCTCACCAACGCGCGGGCGGCGGCGCTGCTGGCGGGCGACATCGAACGCCTGCAGGAAGCGGCGCTGGTGGCACGCACGCCGCAGCAACTGCGCGCCGACGTGCTGCTGGTGCCCCACCACGGCAGCAAGACTTCGTCGAGCGCAGCACTGCTCGAGGCCGTTCGCCCGCGCATCGCGCTGGTGCAGGCGGGCTACCGCAACCGCTTCGGGCACCCCGCCGCCGAGGTGGTCGCGCGCTATACCGGCGCGGGTGTGCCGCTCTTCGAGAGCGCGCGCTGCGGCGCGGCGCTGTGGCGCAGCACGGCGCCCGCCCAGGTGGACTGCGAACGCGAGCGCCACGCGCGCTACTGGCACCACCGCGTGCCCTGACGCGTTCCGCGTGCGCGTGCATCTCGTGGGCACGCGGGTTTTCCCTTGATAAGTTTCGCTGGCAGCAACTATTTCGGGTTTTATTGACCGGCGCCCGCACGGGACCTCCAATGGCGCTGCAATCGCGGTTCCGCTAAGCGAAACAAAGAGAAAAGCCGATGGCCGTCCGACCCCGTTCCGTTGCATCCGTGCTGGCCAACAGCGCCACCGAACCGACCTCGTCGGTCGAGCGGGCCTGCCGCATCCTGCGGGCGCTCTCCGACCCCGGCGTCACACGCCTGACCGACATTGCCCTGGCCACCGGCCTCGACAAGACCACCGTGCTGCGCCTCGTCGAGGTGCTGATGCGCGACGGCTTCGTGGTGCGCGATGCGAAGACCAAGCGCTACAGCCTGGGCGCCGAACTGCTGGTGCTCGGCGCCGCGGCCCTCGCGCGCTTCGACCCGCGCCCGCTGGTGCGCCCGAGCCTGCTGCGCCTCACCGGCACCTTCGAGGACAGCGTGATCCTGTCCATCCCGAGCGGCATCGAGTCGCTGTGCGTCGACGTGGAAGAAGGGCGCTTCCCGATCCGCGCCAACTACCTTTCGGTGGGCAGCCGCCGGCCGCTCGGCGTGGGCGCCGGCAGCCTCGCGCTGCTGGCATGGATGCCCGAGGCCGAGCGAAAGGCCGCGCTCGCGGTGATCGCGCCGCAGCTCAAGCGCTATCCGCGCATCACGCCCAAGCTGCTCGAAGCCCGCGCCCTCGAAGCGCGCGAGCGCGGCCATGCGGTGCTGCTCGACGTGGTGGTCGAGCGCATGGGCGGCATCGCCGCGCCGATCCTCGGGGCCGATGGCCGGCCCGTCGCGGCCATCAGCATCGCGGCGCTGAACGACCGCATCACCTCGCGCGAGGCTGAACTGGCCAAGGCGCTCAAGCGCGAATGCGCCACCTGCGAAGTGTTGTGGAGCGGCGCAGCGCAGCAGAGCGCGCTCGCCACGCGCAGCGTCGGGCATCGGGTGCGGGTGCATTGAACGACATGACTTCTCCCAACGCTTTTCTCGTCGGTGCCGGCGGCACCGCCTTCGGCCGCCACGAAGGCCAGGGCGCCATCGACCTCATGGCCCAGGCCGCGCAGCAGGCGCTCGACGCGGCCGGGCTGCGGCGCGCCGACATCGACGGCGTGCTCTGCGGCTACGCGACCACGCTCCCGCACCTGATGATGTCGACGCTCTTTTGCGAGCGCTTCGCACTGCGGCCCGCCTATGCGCACAGCCTGCAGCTTGGCGGCGCCAGTGGCTCGGCGATGCTGATGCTGGCGCGCGAGCTGGTGCGCGCCGGCCGCTGCCGCAACGTGCTGGTGGTGGGCGGCGAGAACCGGCTCAGCGGCCAGTCGCGCGACAGCGCCATCCAGACCCTAGCGCAGGTGGGCGATGCCGATTTCGAAGTGCCCAACGGCGCCTCGGTGCCGGCCTACTACGGCCTGCTCGCATCGCGCTACATGCACGAGACCGGCACGCGCGAAGCCGATCTGGCCGAACTCGCGGTGCTCATGCGCACGCACGCCATGGGTCACCCCGGCGCGCACCTGCGCTCGCCCATGTCGGTGCCCGACGTGCTGGCATCGAAGCCCATCGCCGCGCCGCTCAAGCTGATGGACTGCTGCCCCATTTCGGATGGCGCGATGGCGCTGGTGGTGTCGTCGGCCGCGCGCGGCGACGAGGGCGTGGCGATTGCGGGCGCGGGCCAGGCGCACCGGCACCAGCACCTGAGCGCGATGGCCGACGTCATGCAGTGCGGCGCGGCCGAAGCGGCCGGGCGCGCGTTCGGCGAAGCGGGCCTGGGCGTGGACGACATCGACTGCCTCGGCATCTACGACTCCTTCACCATCACGCTGGCGATGCTGCTCGAGGAGATCGGGTTCGCGCCGCGCGGCGGTGCGGCCGAGCGCGTGCGCAACGGCGATTTCCGCGCCAGCGGACCGCTGCCGCTCAATACCCACGGCGGCCTGCTGTCGTTCGGCCACTGTGGGGTCGCGGGCGGCATGGCCCACACCGTTGAAGTGTTCCGTCAGATGACGGGGCAAGCCGGCGAGCGGCAATTGCGGCGCCCCCGCCACGCGTTCGTGCATGCGGACGGCGGCGTGATGTCGTCGCATGTGAGCCTGGTGCTTTCTCGTGGGGGTGGGTCATGAGCAGTCTTGCCGCTCCTTTCACCGAAGGCCTCGCGCGGCACCAACTGCGCTACCAGTCGTGCGCCGCCTGCGGCCACGCGCAGACGTTGGCGCGCTACGCCTGCGCGGCCTGCGGCGGCACGCAGCTCGAATGGAGGACTGCGAGCGGCCGCGCGACCGTGCATGCCGTCACCGTCGTCTCGCGCGCGCCCTCCGACGCCTTCCGCGCGCTGGCGCCCTACACGCTGGTGCTCGCCACGCTCGACGAGGGGCCGCGCCTCATGGCGCATGCCGCGCCCGGCGTGCGCATCGGCGACGCGGTGCGGGCCGGCTTCTTCACGCACGCGGGCCAGGTGCTCGTGCGCTTCGCGCCCGCGCCCGACTGAGCCGCAGCGCGCACCCGTCGTCCCAACAACCACAAGCAGGAGACAACCGCATGCATTCGATCCGATCCTTCGCCCGCCGCCAATGGCTGGCGGGTGCGCTGGCAGCCAGCGCCTGCGTCGCGGCGATGCCGCTGGCCGCCCAGGCGCAGGGCTATCCGAGCAAACCGGTCAAGCTGGTCGTGCCGTACCCGCCGGGCGGGCCGACCGACATCGTGGCGCGCGTGGTCGCGCAAAAGCTCTCGGAGCAGACCGGCCAGCAATTCATCATCGACAACCGCCCCGGCGCGGGCGGCAACACCGGCGCCGAGCTGGTGGCGCGCAGCACACCCGATGGCTACACGCTGGTGGTGGCCACCACCGCGCATGCGATCAACCCCTCGCTCTTCAAGAACCTCGGCTACAAGCTCACGAAGGATCTGATGCCGGTGTCGCAGCTCACCAGCGGTCCGCTCGTGATCGTGGCCAACCCCGAGCTGCCCGCGAAGAACGTGGCGGAGCTCATCGCGCTCGCCAAGGCCCGGCCCGGCGGGCTCAACTTCGCGTCGTCGGGCAACGGGCAATCGACGCACCTCGCGGCCGAGCTGTTCGCCGCGACGGCCGGCGTGAAGATGACGCACGTACCGTACAAGGGCAGTGCGCCGGCGCTCACCGACGTGATGGGCAACCAGGCGCAGCTGATGTTCGACACCATGCTCTCGGCCATGCCGCAGGTGAAGGGCGGCAAGCTCAAGGCGCTGGCCGTGACGAGCGCAAAGCGTTCGCCCGCGGCGCCCGAGCTGCCGACGGTGGCCGAGTCGGGCCTGCCGGGCTACGAGGCGATCGCATGGAATGGCCTGCTCGCCCCCGCGGGAACGCCGGGCGAGGTGATCGCGCGACTCAACGCCGAGTTGAAGAAAGCGCTGTCGCAGCCCGACGTGAAAGACAGGTTCGAGGCCCAGGGCTTTGCCGCGACATGGAACACGCCCGAGGACTTCGGCGTCTTCATGAACGCCGAGGTCGGCAAGTGGGCGCAGGTGGTGAAGGTCTCGGGCGCCACGCTCGATTGAGGTCATGATCGATCCCGTTCGACTGAAGGCCTGGCGCTTCGACGACATCGTCCACCGCTACACGGCGGACGACACGATGCGCTACGCGCTCGCACTGGGCCTGGGCCGCGACCCGATGGATGCAGCGCAGCTGCAGTTCGTCAACGACACGGCGCCCGGCATGCCGCTCGCGCTGCCGACGATGGCGGTGGTGCTCGGCTTTCCGGGCTCGTGGATGCAGGACCCGGCCACCGGCATCGACTTCGCGCAGATCGTGCACGGCGAAGAACGCGTGGTGTGGCACCGGCCGCTGCCGGCGGCCGGCACCGTGGTGGCGCGCCACCGCGTGACGCGCGTCGTCGACAAGGGGCCGGGGCGCGGCGCCTTGGTCACCTACGACAAGACGCTGTCCGATGCCGCGAGCGGCGACCTGCTCGCCACCGTCACGCACACGACCTTCGCGCGCGGCAACGGCGGCTTCGCGACCGCGGCGCAGCCCGGCGATGCCGCGCCCGAAGTGCCCGCGCCCGTGCCGCAGCGCATACCCGACGCCGTGGTCGACATTCCGACGCTGCCGCAGCAGGCGCTGCTCTACCGCCTCTGCGCCGACCGCAACCCGCTGCATTCCGATCCGGATGCCGCGCGGGCCGCGGGCTTCGACCGGCCGATCCTGCACGGGCTGTGCACCTGGGGCATCGCGGGCCAGGCGGTGCTCGCGCATGCCTGCGGCAATGCGCCGGCGCGGCTGCAGAGCCTGTTCGCGCGCTTCTCGGCACCGGTGGTCCCGGGCGACACGCTGCGCATCGAGACGTACCGCGAGGGCGCGGACCTGTACTTCCGGGCCCGCGTGCCCGCGCGCGACCGCACCGTGCTCGACCACGGGCATGCGCGCATCAGCGACTGAAGACCGAATCCAACCGGAGGCATCCATGACCAAGCAAGTGTCCGAACTGCGGCGGGTCACGCGCCGCGCATGCATCACCGGCGGCGCTGTCGCGGCGGCCGCGCTGGCCTTTCCTGCGCTCGCGCAGCAGCCGTACCCAGGCCGGCCGGTGCGCTTCATCGTGCCGTTTCCCGCGGGCGGTCCGGTCGACACCACGGCGCGCGCTGTGGCGCAGAAACTCTCCGAGCTCTGGGGCCAGCAGGCCATCATCGACAACCGTGCGGGCGCGGGCGGCATCGTGGGCGCGGACATCGCGTCCAAGTCGCTCGCCGATGGCTACAACCTTTTCGTGTGCAGCATCCACCATGCGGTGCTGCCGAGCCTGAAGCCCAAACTGCCGTACGACATCGAACGCGACTTCGTGCCGCTGAGCTTCGGCGCGACCTTTCCGGTGGTGTTGGTGGCGCATCCGTCGGTGCCGGCGCGCACCGTGGCGGAACTCATCGCGCTCGACCGCAAGTCGCCCGGCAAGCTGAGCTTCGGCTCGGCCGGCAACGGCGGCGGCACGCACCTCGCGGGCGAGCTGTTCAACATCCAGGCCGGCACGAAGCTGCTGCATGTGCCGTACAAGGGCAGCGCGCCCGCCATGGCCGACTTGCTGGGCGGGCAGGTGCAGCTGATGTTCGCCGACGCGCCCACTGCGCTGCCGCAGGTCAGGGGCGGCAAGGTGCGCGCCATCGCAGTGGCGAGCGCGCGCCGCTCGGCGCTGCTGCCCGATGTGCCGACGGTGGCCGAGTCGGGCCTGCCGGGCTACGAGGCCTATTCGTGGGCCGCCTTCATGGCACCCGCGGGCACGCCGAAAGACATCGCGCAGCGCCTGGCCGCCGACATCGCCCGTGCGCTGAACGATCCAGTCGTCAACCGGCGGCTGCACGAGGCCGGTGCCGAGGCCGCGCCGAGCACACCCGAGGCCTTCGCGAAGACGCTGCGCACTGAGATCGTGAAGTGGACGCAGGTGGTGCGCACCGCCAACATCCAGGTGGATTGAGCATGGGCATCGAAACATCCCTGGGCGCACGCCTGCTGTCGCACCGCGAGGGGCCGGTGCTGGTGCTGACCCTGAGCCATCCCGCTGCGCGCAACGCGATGCATCCGTCGCTCTACCGCACCGCCACCGCGCTGCTGCGCGAGACGGCCACCGACCGCACGGTGCGCGCCATCGTGCTGACGGGCGAGGGCGGGCACTTCTGCGGCGGAGGCGACGTCAAGCGGCTGGCCGCGCAGCGCCATCGCCCGCGCGAAGAACAGCTTGGCCACCTCGATGCGCTGCACGACTGGGTGATGGCCATGCACGACGCGCCGCAGCCGGTGATCGCCGCGGTGGAGGGCGCGGCGGCCGGCGGCGGCTTCTCGTTGTGCCTGGGCTGCGACCTCATCGTGGCGGCCGAGGACGCGAAGTTCGTGATGTCCTATGTGAAGCTGGCGCTCTCGCCCGACGGCGGTGGCTCCGATTCGCTGGCACGCGCGTTGCCGGCGCAGGCCGCACTCGAGCTGCTGCTCGACGGCGGCGTCTGCAGCGCCCAGCGCCTGCATGCCTGGGGCGTGGTGAACCGCGTGGTGCCGCAGGGCGAAGCCTTGGCGACGGCGCTCGATTGGGCCGGGCGGCTGTCCGACGGGCCCTTCGATGCGCAGGCGCGCATCAAGCAGCTGGTGCATGCCGCACGCGGGCGCACCCGGCGCGAACAACTCGACGCCGAGCGCGATGCCTTCGTCGACAACCTCTATGGCGACGAGGCCGGCAGCGCCATCGAAGCCTTCCTGTCGGCCCGCCGGCCCTCCAAAACCTGAATGAAAGCGTCCATGTCCGACCTGCTCGAATCCGCACTGGCCCCGAAGTCCGTCACCGTCATCGGCGCCTCGGAAAACATCCACAAGATCGGCGGGCGGCCGATCTACTACATGCAGAAGCACGGCTTCGCCGGCACGATCTACCCGATCAATCCGGCGCGTGACGAGGTGCAGGGGCTCAAGAGCTACGCCTCGCTCGCCGCGCTGCCCGAGGCGCCCGAGCTCGCGCTCGTGATCGTGGGCGGCGAGAAGGCCGTGGCCGCGGTGGACGAATGCGCCGCGCGCGGGGTGAAGTCGGCGGTGGTCATCGCATCGGGGTTCGGCGAAGCGGGCGAGGAGGGCCGCGCGGTGCAGAAGGCCATGGCCGACCGCGCGCGCGCCGCCGGCATGCGGCTCTACGGGCCCAACACGCAAGGCCTGGCGAACTTCGGCAACGGCGCCATCGCGGGGTTCTCGACCATGTTCATCGAGGTGCCGCCGGCCGACGGGCCCATCGGCGTGGTGAGCCAGAGCGGCGGCATGAGCGCCATGGCCTACGGCCTGCTGCGCGGGCGCGGCCTGGGCGTGCGCCATGTGCATGCCACGGGCAACGAGGCCGACGTGACGGTGTCCGACCTGGCCTGGGCCGTGGCGCACGATCCCGAGGTGAAGCTGCTGCTGCTGTACCTCGAGAACATCGCGAACCCCGAGATGCTGGCGCGCACGGCCGCCTACGCACGCGCGCGCGACCTGCCGATCATCGCGGTGAAGGCGGGGCGTTCCGAGAGCGGGCAGAAGGCCGCGTCATCGCACACGGGTTCGCTGGCCAACGAAGACCGCGCGGTCGATGCCTTCTTTCGCCACCACGGCATCTGGCGGGTGCGCGATCCGCATGCGCAGGCACTGGCGGCCGAGGCTTACCTGAAGGGCTGGCGGCCCGAGGGGCGGCGGCTGGTGGTCATCAGCAACTCGGGGGCGAGCTGCGTGATGGGCGCCGATGCGTCCGAAGAATTCGGCCTGCCGCTGGCCGCGCTGTCGGAAGGCACGCGAAAGGACGTGGCCGCGCGGCTGCCAGGTTTCGCTACCGCGACGAACCCGATCGACATCACGGCGGCGCTGCTGTCGAACAGCGGCCTCTTCGGCGATGTGCTGCCCGCGGTGGCCCAGGACCCGGCCGCCGATCTCTTCTTCATCAACATCCCGGTGGCGGGCGCGGGCTACGACGTCGAGGCCTTCGCCGCCGACACCGCGAAGTTCGAGGCCGCGACCGGCAAGCCGGTGGTGGTCGCGGCCTGGCAGGCTTCGGTGGCCGCCCCGTTCCAGGCCCGCGGCATTCCGACCTATGCCAACGAAACCGAGGCGCTCGGCGTGCTCGCGCAGCTGGCGTCGCATACAGCCCTGATGCGCGAGACGCATGCGCCGTGGCCCCCGGCGCCGCCGCCCTCGCTGCCCGAGGGCACGGGCCGCTTCCTCAACGAGGCGCAGAGCCTGGCCTTGCTGGCGGCGCATGGCGTTCCGGTGGTGGCACATCGGCTCTGCCGCAGCGCCGCCGAGGCGCGCGACGCCTGGGGCGCCGTGGGTGGCTCGGCGGTGGTCAAGGCTTGTTCGGCCGACCTGCCGCACAAGTCCGAGCACGGGCTGGTCGCGCTGCACGTCGACAGTGCCGCGCAGGCCGAGGCGCTGTTCGATGCCCAGTGGGCGAAGCTCGCGGCGCTGGGCGCGGCGCAGGAGGGCGTGCTCGTCGCGGCGATGCACAAGGCACGGCACGAATTCATGGTGGGCGCGCGGCACGACCCGGTCTTCGGGCCGGTCGTGGTGGTGGGCGACGGCGGCAAGTACGTCGAGGCGCTGCAGGACGTGGCGGTGCTGATTCCCCCGTTTGACGCGGCCGCCGTGCAGGTGGCCTTGAAGGGCCTGCGCATCGCGCCGCTGCTGGGCGGCGTGCGCGGCGAGCCGCCGCTCGACGTGGCGGCGCTCTGCGCGGTGGCTGTGACGGTCGGACGGCTGATCGTCTCCGCACCGGGGCGTATTGCCTCGATCGACGTGAATCCCGTCATGGTCGGCGCTGTGGGCGAGGGCGCGATGGTGGTCGATGCGCTGGTCGAGCGCGCCGCCGGGTGACTGCGATGTGATCTGTAAATCGCCGAACGGCCCGTCTCCGGCTGGCAGATAAGGGGTTCTACTGGCCTCGAACTTGCTAAGCTATGGCGCAAGGAGATTGGTCGTTCAATGAAAAAATTCGACGAAATGTACGAGCAGCTGCCCTATGCGGGCGCTGCGATCCGGCAGCACTACAAGCGGTACGACCAATGGCTCGCCAAGCAACCTCCCGAGGTGATGCTGTCGCGGCGCGAAGAGGCGGAGATGATCTTCCGCCGGGTCGGCATCACCTTTGCGGTGTATGGCGCGAAGGACGAGGACGGCTCGGGCACCGAGCGGCTCATTCCGTTCGATCTGCTGCCGCGCATCATCCCGACCCATGAGTGGGAGCATATGGAGAAGGGCCTGGTGCAGCGCGTGACGGCGCTCAACCGCTTCCTGCATGACGTCTACCACGACCAGGAGATCATCAAGGCCGGCATCATCCCGGCCGAGCAGATCCTCCACAACGCGCAGTTCCGCCCCGAGATGATGGGCGTCACGGTGCCGCACGAGGTGTACTCCAACATCTCGGGCGTCGACATCGTGCGAGCGGCCGATGTCGACGGCAACGGCGAGTACTACGTGCTCGAGGACAACCTGCGCGTGCCGAGCGGCGTGAGCTACATGCTCGAGAACCGCAAGATGATGATGCGGCTCTTCCCCGACCTGTTCAATCAGAACCGCATCGCGCCCGTGGCGCACTACCCCGACCTGCTGCTCGAGACGCTGCGCGCCAGCGCGCCGCCCGCCACGGCCGATCCTTCCGTGGTGGTGCTCACGCCCGGCATGTACAACAGCGCCTACTTCGAGCATGCCTTCCTCGCGCAGCAGATGGGCATCGACCTCGTCGAGGGGCAGGATCTCTTCGTCAAGGACGACTTCGTCTACAAGCGCACCACGCGCGGGCCGAAGCGCGTCGACGTCATCTACCGCCGCGTGGACGACGACTTCCTCGATCCCGAGGTGTTCCGCCCCGACTCCACGCTCGGATGCGCGGGCCTGATGCGCGCCTACCGCGCGGGCAACGTCGTTATCTGCAATGCCGTGGGCACCGGCGTGGCCGACGACAAGTCGATCTACCCCTATGTGCCGAAGATGATCGAGTTCTACCTTGGCGAGCAGCCGATCCTGAAGAACGTGCCGACCTACATGTGCCGCAACAAGGACGAACTGCAGTACACGCTCGACAACATGAAGGATCTCGTGGTCAAGGAAGTGCACGGCGCGGGGGGCTACGGCATGCTGATCGGCCCGGCCTCGACGCAGGCCGAGATCGAGGACTTCAAGCGCGCCGTGATCGCCAAGCCCGACGGCTACATCGCGCAGCCGACGCTGAGCCTGTCGACCTCGCCGACCTTCGTCGATGCCGGTATCGCGCCGCGCCACATCGACCTGCGGCCCTTCGTGCTGTCGGGCAGCGAAGTGCAGATGGTGCCCGGCGGGCTCACGCGCGTGGCGCTCAAGGAAGGCTCGCTGGTCGTCAACTCGTCGCAGGGCGGCGGCACCAAGGACACCTGGGTGCTCGAAGCCGAGCGCGCGCCCCGCGTCAAGCCCGGGTCGCAGTCGCAGAGCCAGTCGTCGTCGGCCTGAGTGCAGGCAAGCAAAAATTAGGAGAAACAACCGATGCTGTCACGCACCGCCGACCACCTCTACTGGATGTCGCGCTACACCGAGCGCGCCGAGAACACCGCGCGCATGCTCGACGTCAACTACCAGACCTCGCTGCTGCCCCAGTCGGCCGAAGTGGCCAAGTACGGTTGGCAGGGCGTGCTCTCGATCAGCGAGCTGCTGCCATCGTACAACGACAAGTACGAGCAGATCGCGCCCAACGAGGTGATGGAGTTCATGGTCAAGGACGAGAGCAATCCGTCGTCGATCGTCTCGTGCCTCAAGGCCGCGCGCGAGAACGCCCGCGCGGTGCGGGGCGCGCTCACCACCGAGGCCTGGGAGACCCAGAACACCACCTGGCTCGAAGTCAACCGCATGCTGCGCGCCGGCGGCTTCGAGCGCGATCCGGCGCAATTCTTCGAGTGGGTCAAGTTCCGCTCGCACCTGTCGCGCGGCGTCACGCTCGGCACCATGCTGCAGGACGAGGCCTTCTATTTCTCGCGCCTGGGCACCTTCCTCGAACGCGCCGACAACACGGCGCGGCTGGTCGACGTCAAATTTCATGCGCTCAACAGCGAGTTCTTCGGCACCGCCACCGAGGAAGACCAGGAATACGACTTCTATCACTGGAGTGCGATCCTGCGCAGCGTGTCGGCCTTCGAGGTGTACCGCAAGGTGTACCGCGACGTGATCAAGCCCGAGCGCGTGGCCGAACTGCTGATCCTGCGCGCCGACATGCCGCGCTCGCTGCACGCGAGCCTTGCCGAGGTGGTTTCCAATCTCGCGAAGGTGCAGAACGACCAGAGCGCCGAAACCCAGCGCCGCGCCGGCAAGCTGCTGGCCGACCTGCAGTACGGTCGCGTCGACGAGATCCTGGCGACCGGGCTGCATGCCTACCTCACGCAGTTTCTCGACCGGGTGAACGAGCTCGGCATGCGCATCAGCCAGGACTTCCTGGTTCCGGCGCACTGACGCACGCAGCGGCCTTCAGGGGGCCGCGGGCGGCGCCGGCACCTCGTCGCCCGAACACAGCTCGATCACGAGTTCGCGAAACCAGCGGTGCAACGGATTCGTGTGCGTTCGGTCGTGCCACAGCAGCACGACGTTGAACGGCTCGAGCGCGAGCGGCGGGTCGAACATCACGACGTCGGTGAACCTGGCGAAGCCGCGCGCCACGCGCTCGGGCAAGGTGGCCAGCAGGTCTGAATCCTCGACGATGAAGGGCACGCCGAGGAAGGTGGGCTTGGTCAGCTGCGCATGGCGCTGGCGCCCGTGCAGCGTGAGCTGCTGGTCGACCTGGGTGTTGTACCAGGTGGCCGTGCCGGGCTCGACGGTGACGTGCCCGTGGCTGCAGTAGGCGTCGAGGTTGCCCGTGTCCTGCAAGAACGGATGGCCGCGGCGCGCGATGCCCACGAGCCGGTCGGTGAAGAGCGGGCGCACGCGCAGGCTTGCCGGCGGATTGGGAAAGTACGACACCGACACATCGACCTCGCCGCTGCTGAAAATCTCGCCGAGCCGCTCGGGGTTGGGGCCAACCACGCGCAGCATCACGCCGGGCGCGCGGCGCGCCATCGCCTTGACGATCGCGGGCACCAGCAGGAAGTCGATGTAGTCGGTGACGATCAGCGTGATGGTGTCGCGCGCCTGCGCGGGATCGAAGCCCTGCTGCACGTGCAGCAGTCCCTCGATGTGATGGAGCGCGTCGCTGACGCGCGGCGCGAGGTCGACGGCCTTCGCGGTCAGCACCAGCCCGCCGCCGCCCTTCACGAGCAGCGGGTCGTTGAACAGCGTGCGCAGCTTCGAGAGCGCGAGGCTCATCGACGACTGGCTCATCTCGAGCCGGGCGGCCGCGCGCGAGACATGGGCTTCCCGGAGCAGGGCATCCAGGGCTACGAGCAGGTTGAGGTCGAGATCGCGAAGACGCACGTGACGTGAAATTTAGATAGCGGACATCGGCGCAGCGAATTGCGTGCGCACGGCGTTGTGAATGTAATGGATGCACTCAAAAAAATACGCGAGACAAACCATGACCCACGACCCCCTGCCTGCTCACCGCCGCCGCCTGCGCCGCGCTTGAGCGGCTGCCCCGTCCGGGCGGCACCACCTTTTCTAGCACCGCTTCCACGGCCTTGCCGTGGCGGAACCGGCACGCCCGTGCGCGCCGGGCCTCGCATCACGCAAGCACTTCAGCACGCAATCCATCGAAGGAGAAACAACCATGCAACCGAAGATCCCCACCATCCGCGTCACCCGTGAGGAGATGCGCAAGCGCGTGGCCCTGTTCAAGGAAGTCAAGGGCTTCGACGGCGGACTGCCCGACAGCCGTCACCCGAGCGCGCAGCGCAAGCTCTACAACATCATCGGCTTCCAGCCGCCGGCGCGCGCCGATGGCGGCGCCGCGCCGATCGTCTCGCCCGTGGGCGACGATGCGGCAGAGCACGCCCACATCAAGATCAGCGAAGGCTTCAACCTCGGCTTCTGCGAAACGACGCCGGGCAAGGGGCCGATGATGCACAACCACGACACCAACGAGACCTTCATGCCGATGACCGGCAAGTGGCGCTGCTCGTGGGAGGTCGACGGCAAGGTCGAGGCCTTCGACCTCGAGCCCTTCGACGTGATCGCGTTCCCCGCGGGCGTACAGCGCCGCTTCGAGAACATCACCTTCGACGAGCCCGACAAGACGCACTGGCTGCTGTTCGTGATCGGCGGCAACACGCCCGAGGCCGAGTTCTCTCCCGAGGCGCATGCGCAGCTGATCGCCGAGGGCTTCATGACGCCCGACGGAAAGTACTGAGCGATGCGCGAGCTGATCCACAGGCTAGAGAGCCGCTACGCCTGGTCGTCGCTGGCGGACGCCAACGGCCACACCTGGCGCTGGCTCGACACGGCGGGGCACGGCCCGGCCGTCGTCTTGCTGCCGGGCTCGGTCGGCGACGCCGCGATGTTCGTGCGCACCCTGCTGTCGCTCGGCGAGCGGCTGCGGCTGCTCGCCGTGACCTACCCGGCGGTAGCGAGCGCCGAGGAGCTCAGCGACGGGCTCAAGGCCGTCTGCGAACACCTGGGCCTGCCGCCGGCGGTGGTGGTGGGTTCCTCGTTCGCCGCCTGGTGGGCGCAGTACTTTGCGCTGCGCCATCCCGAGCAGGTGCGCAAGCTCGTTATCGGCAACGGCTTCACCGATTCGAGCGACCTGGCGGCCAACCCGATGTTCGCGCCCGCCTGGGTGCGCGACGTCGCGCCGCAGGACCTGCATGCCACCTGGGTGGAGCGCGTGCGTGCCATGCCGGTGTCGCCGCTGCAGCAGTTGCAGCTGCAGATGCTGACCGAGCGCCAGTCGCCGGAGAACCTGCATGCGCGCTTTCTCGGCGTGACGCAGGCACGCGCCTGCCCGCCGCTGCCGTTGGCCGAGTCGGAGGTGACGATCCTCGACTGCGAGGACGACCCGCTGATCCCGGCCGCTGCGCGCGACCGGCTGCGCGCGCGCTACCCGAAGGCCCACCATGTGCGCCTTCCCACCGGCGGCCACTATCCCCACGTGCTGAACCCCGAACGCTACGAGAGCCTGCTGCTCGACCTGGCGTTCGAATGAGCGGGCGCGCGGACGATCCCAGCAAAAATACAGGAGACGACAAATGAAAATGACGACATCACTTCTTGCCGCTGCGGCTTTCGCAGCCATCGCCGGCACGGCCAGCGCCGACAACTACACGCTGCGCATGGGCGGCGGCCACACCACCGGCACCACCTACGTCAAGGTGTTCGACACCTTCTTCGCCGATGAGGTCGCCAAGCGCGTGAAGGAGAAGACCGGCCACCGCATCCGCTTCATCAAGGCCTGGGGCGGCAGCGTCGCCAAGGTCGACGGCGGCATCGAGGCGGTGCAGAAGGGCTCGCTCGACATTGCGCTGTCGCCGATCGGCTTCGAGCAGTCGCGCGCGGGCCTCATGAACTACAGCGCCTACATGCCGTTCACCTCCGACGATCCGGTGCTGCAGCAGAAGGTCGCGAGCCGCATGCTGAAGGAAGTGCCCGCGCTGCAGGCCAGCATGAAGCCCTACAACGCGCACATCCTCGCGCAGATGGTGACTGAGGCCTACAGCGTCGCCACCACCTTCGAGGTCCAGCGCCACGAAGACCTGCGCGGCAAGCGCATCGCGATGTCGGGAACCAATGCGCCGCTGTTCATTCCGACCGGCGCGGTGCCGGTGACGCTGGGCATCGGCGACCACTACCAGGCGATCCAGAACGGCCTGGCCGAGGGCAGCCTTTTCTGGATCTCGGGCATGGAGGCGTTCAAGCTGCGCGAGGTGGCCAAGGTCTGGACCAAGACCGGCTTCGGCTCGTACAGCACGCTCGCCGCGTTCATGAACCTGGACACGCGGACCAAGCTGCCGAAGGAGGTCGTGGCGATCATCGACCAGGTGGCGGACGAAGCGACGGTGCGCGTTGCCGAGCAGAGCAAGCAGCGCGACCTCGACACGGAGGCACGCATCGTGAAGGAGGGCGTGAAGGTCAACACGCTCAGCGTGGCGGAGCGCGCGCGCTGGGCCCAGCTCGTGAAGGACATGCCCGCCAGCGCCGCGAAGGAACTCGACGCCAAGGGGCAGCCCGCCACCGAGGTGATGAAGACCTACGTGCGCTTCCTCGGTGAGGCCGGCTACACGCTGCCGTTCGCGTATCCGCTCTGACGCTTCGACACCTCGAACCCACGCGCGCCGTTGCCCTTCGCATGACCACCCCGGCCCGTCTTGCCGCTGACCGCGCACTCCCGGTGCCGCCAGCGCTCGCCTACCTGGTGGGTATCGCGAGCCTGTCGCCTTTCGGGCTCAACGTCGCGGTGGGGCTACAGCCGGCTTTCGCGTCCGCGGGGCCGATGGACGACGGCGGCCGGGCGGCGGTCGTGGCGCTCTATACGCTGGGGCTGGGCCTCGGGCAGCCAGCGGCGGGCTATGCCGCGGATCGCTGGGGCCGCCGTGCCGCCATGCTGGCCGGCCTCGCGCTGGCCGGCGCCGGGGCGCTTCTGGCTGCGGCGGCGGGCGATGGCGGCATGCTGCTGGTGGGCCGTTTCATCACGGGGCTGGGGCTCGCCGCCTGCCTCGTGGTGCCGCGCACCTGCCTGCGCGACCTGTACCAGGGCGCCGAACTGCAGCGCAGCATGGCGGTGCTGGCAATGGTGTTCGCCATGGCGCCCGCCGTGACGCCGCCGCTGGCCTGGCTGCTGGCCGATGCCTGGTCGTGGCGCGCCCCGATGGTGCTGCTGGCGCTGCTGGTGCTGTGCGCGCTGGCTGTGGCCTGGCGGCTGCACCGGGAGACGCGGCCCGCCATCACGGGCGCGCCCGACTTCGCGGCCTGGAGTGGGCTTGTGCGGCAGCCCATCGTGCGGCGCACCAGCCTTGCGCTGGCCGGTGCCGCGGCGCCGTTCTTCATCGTCGCGGCCGCGGGCCCGGCGGCGCTGCACGCCGCAACCGGTGCCGGGCCGGGGCTGATCGCGGTCGTGCTGGGCGGAACCTACCTCGGCTTCGCGCTCGGCAACCAGTGGGTGCGCCGCCGCGCTGCGGTGCCGGGCGACGTGCACATGGCGCACGGGCTCGGCATCGTGGCCGCGGGCATCGCGCTGCTGGTTGCCACGCTGTGGTGGCCGGCGCTGTGGCTCTGGGCCGCGGCGCTCACGCTGTGCGCCATCGGCCATGGCGTGGTGTTTCCCGCGGCCTTCGCACTGGTGCTGCAGAAGATGCCGCAACAGGCAGGGCTCGCCACGGCGGGGATCGGCACGGTGCACATGTGCACCGGTGCCCTCAGCGCATGGATCGCCGGCGCGCTGCCGCTGTCGGCGCACCCCTCGGTGGTGCTCATGGCCGCGGTGCTGGTGGCGGCAGGATGCGCGGCCTGGTTTCTCCTTCCCTCCGAAAAGGATCACACATGAAGACTTGGTTCGACCGGGCCCTGCTCGGCTTTCACGCCCTGGGCGCGGCGCTGCTCGTGGCCATGGTCGCGGTCATCTGCTACGACGTGCTCGGGCGCTTGCTGTTCAACCGGCCCTTTGCCGGCACCGCCGAACTCACCGGCGCGGGGTTGGTGTTGCTGACCTTCCTGCAGGCGCCGCACGCCATGCGCGAAGGCAAGCTGCTGCGCGTGACCTTCTTCCTGGACCGGGTGCCGACGGCCGTGCGCAGCGCGATGTCGGCGCTGGCCTGGGCCGTGGGCGCCGCGGTGTTCGCGGTGTTCGTGCTGGCGGGCTGGGAGCCTGCGGTCGAGGGTTGGCACAGCGCCGAGTTCTATGGCAACGACGCATTCCGCCTGCCGGCATCGCCGCTTCGCTTTGCCACGCTGGTGCTGTGGATCGTCGGCGCCGCCGTGTGCATCGGGTTCGTGGTGGAGGCATTGCGTGGACGCGATGACCGCCCGAGCGCCTCCAACCACTAGGAATCTCCACATGTTTCTCGAAACCTGGGCGGCCGTGCTGGTGCTCGCCGTGCTCGTGCTGGCCGGCGTGCCGGTGGTGTTCGCCTTCGCGGGCAGCGCGCTCTTCGGCCTGTGCATTGCGCTGGGCGGCCTGTGGCCCGCCATGGACCTGGTCGGACAGACCGCCATCGGCGGCATCAAGGACTACAACTTCGTGGTCATTCCCTGCTTCACCGTGATGGGCATGCTGATCGCGCATTCGGGCGCGGCGCACGACCTGTTCAACGTGGTCAACCGGCGCCTTCGTGGCGTGCCCGGCCGGCTGGCCGTGGCCACGGTCGGCGGCAACGCGGTGTTCGCGGCGGTCACCGGCGTGGGCGTGGCTGCCGCTGCGGCGTTCAGCCACGTGGCCTATCCGGTCATGCGCGCCAACCGCTACAGCCGCAGCTTCGCTACCGGCTGTATCGCGGGCAGCTCGGTGCTGGGCCTGCTGATTCCGCCGTCGGTGTTCATGATCGTCTGGGCCATCCTGACCGAGCAGTCGGTCGGCAAGCTGTTCGCCGCGGGCGTGCTGCCGGGGCTGGTGCTCGCAAGCATGTACGCGCTGTACTGCGCCGTGTTCGCATGGCTCAGGCCTGCGTCGGCGCCCGAAGCCGAGGGCGCCGCCGAGGCGCCGCTGCGCAGCGAATCGCTCGGCGCGCTCTACGTCGGCCTGCTGATCCTGCTGACGCTGGGCGGCATCTGGTTCGGTTTCTTCACGCCCACCGAGGGCAGCGCCGTCGGCATGGTCGGCGCGCTCGTCGTGGCCTGGGCCAAGGGCATGCGTTGGCAGGGCATACGCGATGCGTTCATGGAGGCGGGCCGCACGGTGACGCCGATCATGCTGCTGCTGCTCACCGCCATGATGTTCAGCAAGCTGGTGGCGCTCAACGGCCTGCCGCAGGAGGTCGAGGCGTTGCTGCAGTCGTGGGGCCTCGGGCCGGTCGGCACGATGCTCTTCATCGTGGCCGTGTGGTTCATCCTCGGCAGCTTCATCGACAGCATCTCGATCATGCTGCTGACGGTACCGATCTTCTGGCCGATCGGCATGGCACTGGGCTTCGATCCGATCGTGTTCGCGCTGATCGGCATCCTCGTGATCGAGGCCGGCGTGCTGACCCCGCCGTTCGGCATGAGTGTGTTCGTGGTGAAGGCCGCGGTGCCCGACAAGGAGGTCACGGTGCGCGAGATATTCATGGGCGTCGCGCCCTACTGGGTGATGATCCTCGTGCTGGCCTGGGTGATCTACATGTGGCCGGCGCTCGCGACCTGGCTGCCGTCGAAGCTGTAGTGGCCGCGCGCAGCTGCGCGGGCCGCGGCGGGCGGGTTACTTGACCTTCGTCACCATCGCCTTCAGCGCGTCCTTGTCGCCCACGAAGGTTTCGCGCGCATAGCGCGTGTAGGCCTTGTGGTCCATGTAGATCGGCGACATGCCGAGGCGCGCGAGCGTAGCCTGGAATGAAGGGTCGTCGTAGACGGCCTTGAAGACCGCGTCGAGCTTGGCCACCACTGCCGGGTCCATGCCCTTGGGGCCGGCGATGCCCACGGGCGAGGCATGCACGATGGGGTAGCCCAGCTCCTTCAGCGTGGGTGCGTCGGGCAGGTCCTTGGAGCGCGTTTCGCCGAGCGTGGCCAGCACGCGGATGCGCCCGGACTGCACGTAGGGCAGCAGCGTGCTCGAGCTCACGATGACCTGCACATGGCCGCCCAAGAGCGCCGAGATGGTGCCCGCGTCGCCCTTGTACGGCACGTGCACCCAGCGTGCGCCGCTCTTGTCGCCGAGCTGCGCCATGCCGATGTGCTGGCTGCTGTAGTTGCCCGGCGAACCATAGGAAACCTTGGAATCGGGCCGCTTGGCCTGCGCCACCATGTCGGCCACCGACTTCCACGGCGAGTCGGCCGCGACCGCGATGTAGTAGTTGAACCCGCCGAGCACCGCGAGGTAGGTCAGGTCCTTGAGCGGGTCGTAGGGCGCACCGGTGATGTGCGGCATCCGGAACACGCCCACGGGCACCGCCGTGAGCGTGTAGCCCGCGGGATCGGTGGAGAGCATCTGCACCGCGCCCAGCGTGCCGTTGGCGCCCGGGCGGTTCTCGATCACCATCGGCTGGCCGAGCCGCGGGCCCGCGAGCTCGGCCAGCGCGCGGCCCATCTGGTCGGTCACGCCGCCGGCCGAGTAGGGCACGATGAGCTTCACCGGCTGCTTCGGATAGTCGGCCTGCGCATGGGCCGTGAGGGTGAAGGCTGCCGCACAGGCGGCGATGAGCGTTGAAATGCGTGTCGCGATGGTCGTCATGGTTGTGTCCCTTGTTTTTCGGTTCAGGCTGCCGTGGTGCCGCCGTCGATGGTCCAGGCTGCGCCGCGCACTTCCTGTGCATCGTCCGAGCACAAGTAGGCGGCGAGCGAGGCGATCTGGTCGATGGTCACGAAACGACCCGAGGGCTGGCGCAGCCCGAGCAGCTTGCGTGCGGCGGTCTCGTCGTCGAGGTGCTCGCGCTCGGCCAGTGCATCGACCTGGCGCTGCACCAGCGCGGTGAGCGCCCAGCCCGGGCAGATCGCGTTGCAGGTGATCGGCGTGTCGGCGGCCTCCAATGCCACTGCCTTGCTCAGCCCGATGAGGCCGTGCTTGGTGGCGTTGTAGGCCGACTTGCCGGCCCGGCCGCGCAGACCGCTGATCGACGCGATGTTCACGATGCGGCCCCAGCCGCGCTCGCGCATGCCGGGCAGCGCCAGTCGGATGGTGTGGAAACTGGCCGACAGGTTGATGGCCAGCATGTCGTTCCAGGCCGAGACCGGAAACTGCTCGATCGGCGACACATGCTGCATGCCGGCGTTGTTGACCAGGATGTCGATCGCGCCGCCGCCGAGTTCGCTGGCGGCCGCCATCAGCCGTTCGATCTGCGCCGCGTCGCGCAGGTCGGCATGCAGGTAGTCGGCGCGCACGCCGAATTCCGCCGCGAGTGCCTTGCAGATGTCCTGCCCTTCGGCCTCGGGCGCGATGCCGTTCACGACCAGGTGCGCACCGCCGCGCGCCAGGCGCCGTGCGATGCCGAGGCCGATGCCGCTGTTGCCGCCGGTCACCAGTGCGGTGCGTTGTTCGAGTTCCACGTGCTGATCCTTTTGCTCGTCTGTAGTACTTTCATGCTAGGAATTCGCCATTCAGATGTCCAATACCGAATACACCGGCTATTGATATCGTGTCAGTCTGAATACGGAGAAGGGCTTCTCGATGGAACTTCGGCATCTGCGCGGCTTCATGGCCGTGGCACAGGAACAGAGCTTCACGCGCGCGGCCGAGCGACTGCACATGGCGCAGCCGCCACTGAGCCAGCGCATCCTCGAACTCGAGCGCGAACTGGGCGTGCGGCTGTTCGACCGCCACACGCGGCAGGTGTCGCTGAGCGCCGCCGGCCGCGCATTCCTCGAGGGCATCGAGCCCGTGTTCGCGCAGCTCGAGCAGGCCGCCGAGGCCAGCCGCCGGGCGCACCGCGGCGAAACCGGGCGCCTGCGCCTGGGCTTCACCGGCCGCGCCAGCCACCATCTGCTGCCCCGGCTGGTGCAGGCCTTCCATGCACGCCATCCCGGCGTGGCGCTGGATATCGAGGGCCCGCTCGCCACCGGCCCACTCAAGGCGGCGCTGCTGAACGGATCACTGGATGCGGCGCTGTGCTTTCTGCCGCTCGGCGGCGACGGGATCGCGACGCGCGCCTTCGCGCGCAGCGAACTCGCCCTGTTCCTGCCCGCAGCGCATCCGCTGGCCGGGCGCCGCAGTGTCTCGCTCGCGGCATTGGCCGGCGAGCCCTTCGTGGGCTATCCGGCCAACCGCGGCTTCCACCTGCGCGAAGCCATGGACGCGGAATGCCTGCGTGCCGGCTTCACGCCGCGCGTGGTGCGCGAATCCGAGGCGTCGCAGGTACTGCTGTGCCTGATCGCGGCGGGCGCGGGCGTGTCGGTGCTTCCGCGCGAACTGGAAGCGCTGGAGGAGTTCGGCGGCGTGGTGCTCAGGCCGCTGCGGCCGAAGGTGCGTGCCTTGCAGCACGGGCTGGCGTGGATGGCGGGCAACCGGAATCCGGCGTTGGCGAACCTGCTGGCGATCGCTTGAGGTCCGCGGTCCGATGCGGCGCGGCGGCCGATGTCAGTGGGACTCCGCATTCCCCAGCACGTCCCGGCAATGCAACTGCAACTGCTGGAAATGCGAACGCCAAGCGACTGCATCGACCCAGTGCTCCAGGTCCAGCCGCAACCACACCTGGCGCTGGCCTTCGGCCTGCTGCGTGAGCTTGACGCGCAGCCCCTGGCCGCTCGGGCGGGTGGCGAGCTCGACGCTGGTCTCGAGCAGCGGGATGACGATGCGCTGCATTGCCGCGGCGCTGTCGAGCGTCTTCTTGAGTACGAGGTGGCATTCGTCGCGGCTCGCGAGCCGGCGTGGCCTGCCGCCGTGTGCGAGATAGCCGTTGAGCACGTTCAGGTGCTCGGCCATTGTCATCTGGCGCACGCTGGGCGCGTCCTGGTTCGGATAACGACTGCAGCCGGCCGCGAAGGCCACGGCCAGCACCAGCGCGGAGGCGGCCGGCAGCGATGGCGTGCGGATGCGGTTCATGGGCGAGACAATCGTCGAATGCGGGGTAGCTGCCGAAGGCCGCGCCATGATAGCGGCACCCCGCGCGTCCCTGATGAAGTCCGGCGGCGTGGCCACTCAGGGATATCCCCGCGGAACTTATTCGGCTTGGCGCGCCCAGACGGGCTCGCCCGGCATCCGCCGGACATTTCAACCCCATAGAAAAGGAACCCGTTCTCCATGAGATTCACCCGACTTCCCGCCTTGCTGCTGGCCTTCGCACTGTCGTGCATGTTGCTGCCGGCCGCGTTCGCCGCCCCGCAGATGGTCAGCGTCGCGGTCAAGACGCTGAACATGCGCACCGGCCCCGGCCAGCGCCACGAGGCCCACTGGACCGTCGGCAAAGGCTATCCGTTCCGGGTGATCGGCAGGAAGGGGTCGTGGCTCCATGTGCGCGACTTCGAGGGCGACAAAGCCTGGGTATTCCGCTCGATGACCAACAAGACGCCGCACCACGTGGTTAAGGTCGCGATCGCGAACCTGCGCCGCTCGCCCAGCACCACGAGCGCGATCAAGATGAAGGCCGCCTACGGCGACGTGCTGCGCACGCTGGCGCGGCGCGGCAACTGGATCAAGGTGAAGCACGAAAGCGGCGCCACCGGGTGGATCTCGCGCAAGCTGCTCTGGGGCTGGTAGCCGCCGCGCCGCGACGCGCAGCGGCTACGCCTGCGTGGCCTGCCGTACGGCGCGCTCCCAGCGCGCCATCGACTCCTCGGCCTGGGCACGGCCCATGGTCGGCATGAAGCGCCGTTCGATCTTCCAGAGCTTCGACAGCGCGCGCACGTCGCTGTAGAAGCCGGTCGACAGGCCGGCCAGGTACGCCGCGCCGAGCGCGGTGGTTTCGATCACTTCGGGCCGCACCACCGGAATGCCCAGCAGGTCGGCCTGGAACTGCATCAGCAGGTCGTTCACGCTGGCGCCGCCGTCGACGCGCAGTTCGGCCACCGGCGTGCCGCCGGCTGCCACCGCATCGCGGCTCATGGCCTGCAACAGTGCGGCGCTCTGGTAGGCGATGCTCTCGAGCGCGGCGCGTGCGATGTGCGCCACGGTGGTGCCGCGCGTGAGGCCGGTGATGGTGCCGCGCGCCTCGGCATTCCAGTAGGGCGCGCCGAGCCCGGTGAAGGCCGGCACCATCATCACGCCGCCCGCATCGGGCACGCTCTCCGCGAGCGACTGCACCTCGGCGCTGCCCTTGATGGCCTTCAGCCCGTCGCGCAGCCACTGCACCACGGCGCCGCCGACAAAGACGCTGCCTTCCATGGCGTATTGGGGCATGGCATTTGTTTGCGCGGCGCTGGTCACGAGCAGGCCGTTGTGCGAGGGCTGGAATTCGCCGCCCGTGTGCATCAGCAGGAAGCAGCCGGTGCCGTAGGTGTTCTTGGCCATGCCGGGCCCGAAGCAGGCCTGGCCGAAGAGGGCGCTCTGCTGGTCGCCCGCAACGCCGCCGATCGGCAGCGCGCGGCCGAGCAGCGCGGCATCGGTGTCGGCGAAGTGCGAGCTCGAGGGCTGCACCGCGGGCATCAGCGCGGCCGGGATGCGCAGCGCATCGAGCAGCTCCGCGTCCCATTCGTTGCGATGCACGTCGAACAGCATGGTGCGCGAGGCGTTGGTCACGTCGGTCACGTGCACCTTGCCGCCGGTGAGCTGCCAGATGAGCCAGCTGTCGACGGTGCCGAAGGCGAGCTCGCCGCGCTCGGCCTGCGCGCGCGCGCCGGGCACGTTGTCGAGCAGCCAGCGCAGCTTGGTGCCCGAGAAGTAGGCGTCGATCACGAGGCCAGTCTTCTGCTGGATGGTGTCGGCCATGCCTTCGTCGCGCAGCTGCGCGCACAGCGGCTCGGCGCGGCGGTCCTGCCAGACGATCGCATGGTGCACCGGCTGGCCGGTCTTGCGGTTCCACAGCAGGGTGGTCTCGCGCTGGTTGGTGATGCCTATCGCATGGATGTCGGCGGGCTGCAGCTTCGCCTTGGCGAGCACCTCGCGCGCGGTGGCGAGCTGGCTGCGCCAGATCTCCATGGGATCGTGCTCGACCCAGCCCGGCTGCGGATAGATCTGCGTGAGCTCCTTCTGCGCGATCGCGACGATGCGGCCTTCGCGGTCGAACACGATGCTGCGGGAGCTGGAGGTGCCCTGGTCGAGGGCGAGCAGGTAGGTGGTCATGGATTCATCTTCCTCTGTCTTGCTCCTTCCCCTCCCGGGGGAAGGTTGGGATGGGGGCCGGCGTTCGTTCGGGCGCCGCGCTTGTCCGGGTGCTGTCGTGCCCCCACCCCGGCCCTCCCCCGAAAGGGGAGGGAGGCAGACGGGGAGGCCTCATGATTTTGCGATCTCCAGGCGCACCTGCGCGGCCTGCAGCAGGTCGGCGAAGGGCGGCGGCGGCTCGGCGTCGGTGATCAGGCGGTCGATCTGCGACAGGGTGCCGAGCTGGATCATTGCGGGCCGGTTGAACTTGCTCGCGTCGGCCGCGAGCCAGACCTCGCGCGCCTGCGCGATGATGGTCTGCGCCACCTTCACCTCGCGCAGGTCGAAGTCGCGCAGCGAACCGTCCGACTCGATGCTCGACACGCCGATCAGCGCGATGTCGACCTTGAACTGGCGGATGAAATCGATGGTGGCCTCGCCCACGACCGCGCGGTCGCGCGGGCGCACCGAGCCGCCTGCCACGATCACCTCGCACGACGCATTGCCGCTCAGGATCGTCGCGACGTTGAGGTTGTTGGTGATCACGCGCAGCCCCGTGTGGCGCAGCAGCGCCTTGGCAATGGCCTCGGTGGTGGTGCCGATGTTGAGGATCAGCGAGCAGTCATTGGGCACCAGCTCGGCCACGCGGCGCGCGATGCGCGCCTTGCCTTCGGCATTCAGCGTTTCGCGCTGCTGGTAGCCGATGTTCTCGGTGGTGGAGCTCGGCACCCGAACGCCGCCGTGAAAGCGTGTGAGCAGCCCCTGGTCGGCGAGGCGCTGCACGTCGCGGCGCACCGTCTGCAACGTGACGCCGAGCATGTCGGCGAGCTGCTCGACGGTGACGGACCCGCGCGTGCGCACGGTGTCGAGGAGGTTGATCTGGCGTGGGTTGGAATTCACGGAACGGTCGCGGAAAGCAGTGAGACTGCCGCCGAGGGTACAGGCGGGCTACTTTAAAACGAAAGAAAACGAATACCTGTAAGGGAAAACTCGGAGGAAAATCGCGTCGAAAGGAATCCAAATGAAAAGATGCGAAAATACAATGGCGCCCTTCCGTGAACAAAGTCACGATTCGAACGGGCCATTTTCAGTGAGCGATTTGTCCTCCGACCCGAAGGCGCCGGCCACCACCGAATGCGACGTGCTGATCGTCGGCGGTGGCATCAACGGCTGCGGCATCGCGCGCGACCTCGCGGGCCGCGGCTGGCGCGTGGTGCTGTGCGAGAAGGACGATCTCGCGGCGCACACCTCGTCCTCGTCGACCAAGCTGATCCACGGCGGCCTGCGCTACCTCGAGTACTACGAGTTCTCGCTGGTGCGCAAGGCGCTGCAGGAGCGCGAGGTGCTGCTCAAGAGCGCGCCTCACATCATGTGGCCGCTGCGCTTCGTGATGCCGCACGATCCCTCGATGCGGCCCGGCTGGATGATCCGCATCGGCCTGTTCATGTACGACCACCTCGCCAAGCGCGAGGTGCTGCCGGCCTCGCGCGGCATCGACCTGCGCCGCCACGTGGCGGGCGAGCCGCTCAAGCGGCAGTTCGAGCGCGGCTACGTCTACTCGGACGGCTGGGTCGACGACGCGCGGCTGGTGGTGCTCAATGCGGTGGACGCGCGGGCGCACGGCGCCGAGGTGCTCACGCGCACGCGCTGCACGCACGCGCAGCGCGACGCCGAAGGCTGGACCGCGACGCTTGAGGTGGCGGGCGGCGCCACCCGCGTGGTCCGCGCGCGCGCCGTGGTCAACGCGGCGGGGCCGTGGGCCGAATCGTTCCTGCGCGGCGTGGCGCAGTCGGCCAAGGGCGAGGCCCTGGCCACGCGCCACCTGCGGCTCGTCAAGGGCAGCCACATCGTGGTGAAGCGCCTGTTCGCGCACGACCATGCCTACATCTTCCAGAACCCCGACAAGCGGATCATCTTCGCGATCCCCTACCAGGACGACTTCACGCTGATCGGCACCACCGACATCGAGCTGAACGCCGACGATCCCGGCGCGGCGCGCATCTCGCAGGACGAGATCGACTACCTCTGCACGCAGGCGAGCCGGTATTTCGAGCGGCCGGTGGTGCCGGCCGACGTGGTCTGGACCTATTCGGGCGTGCGGCCGCTGCTCGACGATGCCTCGGGCGACCCGTCGGCCGTCACGCGCGACTACATGCTCGAATCGAACACCGCCGCGGCGCCGCTGCTATCTGTGTGGGGCGGCAAGATCACCACCTTCCGCAAGCTGGCCGAGGACGCGGCCGACGAGGTCGGCCGGATGCTCGGCGAGCCGGGCCCGAAGCGCGCGGCCTGGACCGAAGGCGCTTTCCTCGCCGGCGGCGACCTCTCGGCATGGATCGGCGCCGCGACCCGGCCCGACGACGACTTCGAGCGCTTCGTGGCCGCGGTGCAGGCCCGCCATGCCTGGCTCGACAAAGCGCTCGCGCGGCGCCTGGCGCGTGCCTACGGCGCGCGCGTGGCCGACCTGCTGGGCGATGCGCAGTCGATGGCCGACATGGGCGAGGCCGTGGCCCCGGGGCTCCATGCGCGCGAACTGCATTTTCTTCAGCAGAACGAGTGGGCCACCAGCGCGGACGACGTGCTCTGGCGCCGCTCCAAGCTCGGCTTGCGCTACACCGCCGCCGAGCGCGCGCAAGTGGCCGCGTGGATGCAGGCGCACGCCGCCCACCCCAGCGACAACATCATCAACCAGGAGCGCTGATGCAATTGACTCTGGAGCGCGTCACCCAGAAGGTCGGCGCGCAGACCTGGCTCTACGAGCAGAGCATCGCGCCGAAGAGCGGCGCGGTCACCGTGCTGCTGGGCGCGACGCAAGCCGGCAAGACCAGCCTGATGCGGCTGATGGCCGGGCTCGATGCGCCGAGCACCGGCCGGGTGCTGGTGGACGGCAAGGACGTGACCGGCATGCCGGTGCGCGAGCGCAACGTGGCCATGGTCTACCAGCAGTTCATCAACTATCCCTCGCTCACGGTCGCCGACAACATCGCTTCGCCGCTGAAGCTGCGCGGCGAGCCGGACATCGATGCGCGCGTGAAGGCGCTGGCCGACAGGCTGTCGATCGGCATGTTCCTCGACCGCTATCCGTCCGAGCTCTCGGGCGGGCAACAGCAGCGCGTGGCGCTGGCGCGCGCGCTGGCCAAGAACGCGCCGCTGATGCTGCTCGACGAGCCGCTGGTGAACCTCGACTACAAGCTGCGCGAAGGCCTGCGCGAAGAGCTCACGCAGCTCTTTGCGAGCGGTGATTCGACGGTGGTCTACGCCACCACCGAGCCCGGCGAGGCACTGCTGCTGGGCGGCTACACCGCGGTGATGGATGCCGGCGAGCTGCTGCAGTACGGCCCCACGGCCGAGGTATTCCATGCGCCGCAGTCGCTGCGCGTGGCGCGGGCCTTCAGCGATCCGCCGATGAACCTGCTGCGCGCCACGGCATCAGCCGGGCGGGTGCAGCTCGAAGGCGGACCGGCGCTCGCGCTGGCGCTGCCCGGTGACACGGGTGGCGCGGTCACGGTGGGCCTGCGTGCGAGCGCGCTGAACGTCGATGCGGGGGAGGGCGACATCGCCTTGCCCGGCAAGGTGGAACTGGCCGAGATCTCGGGCTCGGACACCTTCGTGCACGTCGAGACGCCTGTGGGCGAACTGGTGGCGCAGCTCACGGGCGTGCACCGCTTCGAGCTCGGCACGTCGATCACGCTGTACTTCAGCGCATCGCAAGCCTATGTGTTCGATGCCAGCGAGATGCTGGCGCTGGCGCCGGCCTGGCGCAGGGGAAACTAGTCATGGCACGCATCGACCTCGACCTGGCGCACGCCTACCGTCCGAGCCCCACGCAGGACAGCGACTATGCGCTGCTGCCGCTCAAGATGAGCTTTCGCGACGGCGGCGCCTACGCCTTGCTCGGCCCCTCGGGTTGCGGCAAGACCACCATGCTCAACATCATCTCGGGCCTGCTGGCGCCGTCGCAGGGCACGGTGCAGTTCGACGGGCGCGACATGACCCGTGCCACGCCGCAGGAGCGCAACATCGCGCAGGTGTTCCAGTTCCCGGTGATCTACGACACGATGACCGTGGCCGAGAACCTGGCGTTTCCGCTGCGCAACCGCAAGGTGCCCGAAGACCAGATCCGGAAGCGCGTCGGCGAGATCGCCGAGATGCTCGACATGAGCGGCCAGCTCAACCAGCGCGCGGCGGGTCTCGCGGCCGATGCCAAGCAGAAGATCTCGCTCGGGCGCGGCCTGGTGCGCAGCGACGTATCGGCGGTGCTGTTCGACGAGCCGCTCACGGTGATCGACCCGCACCTCAAGTGGCAGCTGCGGCGCAAGCTCAAGCAGATCCATCGCGAGCTCAAGCTCACGCTGATCTACGTGACGCACGACCAGGTCGAGGCGCTCACCTTCGCCGAGGAGGTGGTGGTCATGACGCGCGGCAAGGCCGTGCAGGTGGGCAGCGCCGAGGCACTGTTCGAACGGCCGGCGCACACCTTCGTGGGCCACTTCATCGGATCGCCGGGCATGAACTTCCTGGCGGCGCGCTGCGAGGACGGCACGCTCGAAGTGGGCCGCACCCGGCTTACGCCGGCGCGCGCGCTGCCGCAGGGCATGCTCAAGATCGGCATCCGGCCCGAATACCTTCGCCTCGCGAGTGCGGGCGCGCCGGGTGCGGTGCCGGCGGTGGTGACGCAGGCGCAGGACGTCGGCACGCACACCATGCTGAGCGCGGAGGTCGACGGCAGCCTGGTCAGGGTGCGGCTGCATGCCGACGAGGTGCCGCCCGCGGTCGGCGAGACAGTGTGGCTGCGGGTGCTCGATGCGCACACCTGTTTCTACAAGGACGAGGAGCTGGTGGTGGCCGGCGCAGGGGGCACGGCATGAACGCCACCAACAAGCCCGTGAACCAGAAGGCCTGGTGGCTCGTGCTCCCGGTGCTGCTGTGCGTGGCCTTCTCCGCCATCGTGCCGCTGATGACGGTGGTCAACTACTCGGTGCAGGACATCATCTCGCCCGACCGGCGCGTGTTCGTCGGCACCGAGTGGTTCGCCTCGGTGATGCGCGACGACGAGCTGCACCAGGCGCTCTGGCGCCAGCTGGGCTTCTCGCTGTCGGTGCTGCTGGTCGAGATTCCGCTGGGCATCTGCCTGGCGCTGTCGATGCCGGCCAAGGGCTGGAAGTCGTCGGCGGTGCTGGTGGTGGTGGCGCTGTCGCTATTGATCCCTTGGAACGTGGTCGGCACGATCTGGCAGATCTACGGCCGCGCCGACATCGGCCTGCTGGGCCACGCGTTGCAGAAGCTGGGCGTGGACTACAACTACACCGGCAGTGCGACCGACGCCTGGCTCACGGTGCTGGTGATGGACGTGTGGCACTGGACGCCGCTGGTGGCGCTGCTGTGCTTTGCGGGCCTGCGCTCGATCCCCGATGCCTACTACCAGGCGGCGCGCATCGACGGCGCGAGCAAGTTCGCGGTGTTCCGCTACATCCAGCTGCCGAAGATGCGCGGGGTGCTGATGATCGCGGTGCTGCTTCGCTTCATGGACAGCTTCATGATCTACACGGAGCCCTTCGTGCTGACGGGCGGCGGACCGGGCAATGCGACGACCTTCCTGAGCCAGTACCTCACGCAGAAGGCGGTGGGGCAGTTCGACCTCGGGCCGGCGGCGGCGTTCTCGCTGATCTACTTTCTGATCATCCTGCTGTTCTGCTTCGTGCTCTACAACTGGATGCAGCGCGTGGGTACGCAGACGGTGGAGGTGGAGAAATGAACGAGCGTCGGTTCCGCAAGCGCAGCATCTTCCTGGTGCTGTACATCCTGTTCGCGCTGCTGCCCATCTACTGGATGGTCAACATGAGCTTCAAGACGAACGAGGAGATCGTCTCGAGCTTCTCGTTCTTTCCGCAGGAGCTCACCTGGGCCAACTACGCGCGCATCTTCACCGACGAGTCGTGGTACTCGGGCTACATCAACAGCCTGATCTACGTCGCGATCAACACCGTCATCTCGCTCACGGTGGCGCTGCCCGCGGCCTATGCGTTCTCGCGCTATTCGTTCCTCGGCGACAAGCACGTTTTCTTCTGGCTGCTGACCAACCGCATGACGCCGCCCGCGGTGTTCCTGCTGCCGTTCTTCCAGCTCTATAGCACCGTCGGCCTCATGGACACGCACCTCGGCGTGGCGCTCGCGCACCTGCTGTTCAACGTGCCGCTCGCCGTGTGGATCCTCGAAGGCTTCATGAGCGGCATTCCGCGCGAAATCGACGAGACCGCCTACATCGACGGCTACTCGTTCCCGCGCTTCTTCATCAAGATCTTCTTGCCGCTCATCAAGGCCGGCGTCGGCGTGGCGGCGTTCTTCTGCTTCATGTTCAGCTGGGTCGAGCTGCTGCTCGCGCGCACGCTCACGAGCGTGGATGCCAAGCCGATCGTCGCGACGATGACGCGCACGGTGAGCGCCTCGGGCATGGACTGGGCCACGCTGGCGGCGGCTGGCGTTCTGACGATCGTGCCGGGCGCCATCGTGATCTGGTTCGTGCGCCACTACATCGCAAAAGGCTTTGCGATGGGCAGGGTCTGAGAGGAGGGCGGCAACATGTTTGACTGGATGGTCTGGACCACCCCGGTGGCCGTTTTCTTCACCTGCATCGTGCTGATGCTGATCGGCATGACCGTGTGGGAGCTCAAGTCGCCCACCACCATGCGCCGTGGCTGGCTGCCGATTGCCACCACGCGCGGCGACCGCTTCTTCATCGGCCTGCTTTCGGCCGCCTACCTCAACCTGATCTTCATCGGCCTCGCGGGCAAGTTCCAGGAATGGCTGAGCCTCGAGGCCGAGCCGTCGATCTGGATCAGCTTCGTGCTGTCGATGTTTCTCCTCGCGCTGGTGATGCGCAAGGGCTAGTTTCTTCAAGGAAAGACGCGACCGGCTCTCCGCCTCCCCGGAGCCGCGATCGAAACACCCGGGGAAGCCTTCAACCGAGGAGACACATTCATGAAGATGCGCTATACGGCATTGGCAATGGCAGCGGCGCTATGCGCCGCGCACGGTGCAGGGGCCGCAGAGCCCGAGGCGAAGAAGTGGATCGACAGCGAGTTCCAGCCTTCCACGCTCAGCAAGGAGCAGCAGACCGCCGAGATGAAGTGGTTCATCGATGCGGCCAAGAAGCTGCAGGCGAAGGGCGTGAAGGAGATCTCGGTCGTGTCGGAGACCATCACCACGCACGAATACGAATCGAAGACGCTCGCCAAGGCCTTCGAGGAGATCACTGGCATCAAGGTGAAGCACGACTTGATCCAGGAAGGCGACGTGGTCGAGAAGCTGCAGACCTCGATGCAGTCTGGCAGGTCGATCTACGACGGCTGGATCTCCGACTCCGACCTGATCGGCACGCACTACCGCTACGGCAAGATGATGAACCTGACCGACTACATGGCCGGCGCGGGCAAGGAGTTCACCAATCCGGGCCTGGACATCAAGGACTTCATCGGCACCAAGTTCACCACCGCGCCCGACGGCAAGCTCTACCAGCTGCCCGACCAGCAGTTCGCCAACCTCTACTGGTTCCGCGCCGACCTGTTCGACCGCAAGGACCTTAAGACCAAGTTCAAGGCCAAGTATGGCTACGACCTGGGCGTGCCGCTCAACTGGAGCGCCTACGAGGACATCGCCGAGTTCTTCAGCGTCGACGTGAAGACCATCGACGGCAAGCCGATCTACGGCCACATGGACTACGGCAAGAAGGACCCGTCGCTCGGCTGGCGCTTCACCGACGCCTGGCTCTCGATGGCCGGCACCGCCGACGTCGGCAACCCCAACGGCATGCCGATCGACGAGTGGGGCATCCGCGTGGCCGACGACAAGTGCACGCCGGTGGGTGCGGCCGTGTCGCGCGGCGGCGCCACCAATTCGCCGGCCGCCGTGTACGCGCTCACCAAGTACATCGACTGGATGAAGAAGTACGCGCCCAAGGAAGCCATGGGCATGACCTTCGGCGAGTCGGGCCCGGTGCCGGCGCAGGGCCAGATCGCGCAGCAGATCTTCTGGTACACGGCCTTCACCGCCGACATGACCAAGAAGGGCCTGCCCGTGGTCAACGAGGACGGCACGCCCAAGTGGCGCATGGCGCCCGGCCCGAACGGCCCGTACTGGAAGCAGGGCATGCAGAACGGCTACCAGGACGTGGGTTCGTGGTCGTTCTTCAACGGCCATGACGCCAACAAGACCGCCGCGGCCTGGCTCTATGCGCAGTTCGTCACGTCCAAGAGCGTCTCGCTCAAGAAGACCATCGTGGGCCTGACCCCGATCCGCGAATCGGACATCCAGTCGAAGGCCATGACCGACATGGCGCCCAAGCTTGGCGGCCTGGTCGAGTTCTACCGCAGCCCGGCGCGCGTGGCCTGGACGCCCACCGGCACCAACGTGCCCGACTATCCGAAGCTGGCGCAGCTCTGGTGGAAGAACGTGGCCGAGGCCGTCACGGGCGAGAAGACCCCGCAGAAGGCGATGGACAACCTGGCCGACGAGATGGACAACGTAATGGCCCGTCTGCAGCGTGCCGGCATGGCGCATTGCGCACCCAAGCTCAACGCCAAGGGCGATCCGAACAAGTGGCTCAGCGACAAGAATGCGCCCTGGAAGAAGCTGGCCAACGAGAAGCCCAAGGGCGAAACGATCGAATACAGCAAGCTGCTGACCGCCTGGAAGGAAGGCAAGGCCCGCTAGAAACAGGACGCCCCCCGAAGCGCCTGCGGCGCCTCCCCCCACTGGGGGGGCGCACCCGGTGGCCCGGCGAAGCCGGTTCCACGGGTGCTTCGCGTCGGGCCGCGCCGAAGGGCGCGGCCTTTTTTTTGCTTGGCGTAGCCTATCGCGTGGGGCATACGCGACGCCATGACCATTGGCAGATGCGTCGACTGCACTCTTTCGCTTACATTCGACGGCCCTCGTTTCGCCCAGCAAGTGACTTCAAGCCTCCCCATCCCCGCCGCGCGCCCGAAGCGCGTCCTGGTCGTCCAGTATTCGCAGACGGGTCAACTCGCGGCCGTTGCCGGGCAGATCGTGGCGCCGCTCGTGGCCGATCCCGGGATCTCGGTGCATGTCGAAGTGCTGCGGCCCGTGGCGGAATTTCCGTTCCCTTGGCCGTTCCTGCGCTTCTTCGATGCCTTTCCCGAATCGGCCCACCTGAAGCCGCAGCCGCTGGCGCCGCTGTCGCTCACGGGCGAGGAAGATTTCGACCTCGTCATCCTGCCGTACCAGGTGTGGTTCCTGGCGCCGTCGCAGCCCGTCGTCGCCTTTCTCCAGCATCCGGTCGCGGCCCGGCTGCTGAGCGGCAAGCCGGTGGTCACGGTGATCGCTTGCCGCAACATGTGGCTCATGGCGCACGAAAAGCTCAAGGGCCTGCTCGGCGCCGTCGGCGCGCGGCTGATCGACAACGTGGTTCTCACCGACCCCGGCCCGACGCTCGCCACCTTCTTCACCACGCCGGCCTGGCTGATCTGGGGCCGCAAGCGCGGCTTCTGGGGCATGCCCGACGCCGGCCTCTGCGATGCGCAGGTCCGTGGCGCGGCCCGTTTCGGCCGTGCGCTGCGTGATGCGCTCCTGCATGACCTCGAGCGCGGGGCCGAGCCGCTGCTCGCGGGCCTGGGCGCTGTCAAGGCCGATGCCCGGCTGCTCGCGAGCGAGAAGGCCGGCACGCGCAGCTTCTTTCTCTGGGGGCGGCTGATCATGGCAGCGGGCCGGCCGGGCGCCTGGCAGCGCAAGCCGCTGCTGCTGCTCTATGTGCTCTTCTTGCTGGCGCTGATCGTCACGGTGGTGCCGGTGAGCCTGGCGCTCCAGGCCCTGTTGCGGCCGCTGTTCGGGCGCTGGCTCACTAAAATGACGGCCCATTTCGAACACCCCTCGGGCTCGGGCATGGACCGTGTTCCGCTTTATGACGATTGAAGTCTTCCTGACCCGCACCGCCGCCTTCCTGCCTTTTTCCGCGGTCGGCAACGAAGACATCGAAGAGGTCCTCGGCCGCATCGGCGGCAAGGCATCGCGCGCACGGCGGCTCATTCTTCGCAGCAACGGCATCCAGTCGCGCCACTACGCGATCGACCGCGCCACCGGCCGGCTCGCCATGAGCAATGCGCAGCTCACGGCGGCCGCGATCCGGGCGCTCGGCGACGACATCGGTCCCGTGGACTGCCTTGCCACCGGCACCTCGCTGCCCGACCAGCTGATGCCCAACCATGCGGTGATGGTGCACGGCGAGCTCGGCTGGCCGCGGCTCGAGGTGGTGGCCTGCGCGGGCATCTGCCTGGCGGGTGCCGCGGCGTTCAAGCATGCCTGGCTCTCGGTGCGCGCGGGCGATGCGCGGCGTGCCGTGGCCACCGGTTCGGAGCTGGCCTCTGCCGTGATGCGCGGCGACCGCTTCGAGGCCGAGCTCGCGCACAAGCTCGCGGCGCTCGAGGAGCGGCCCGAGATCGCGTTCGAGAAAGACTTCCTGCGCTGGATGCTGTCCGACGGCGCGGGCGCGGTGCTGCTCGAACGCGAGCCGCGCGGGCCGCTGTCGCTGCGCGTGGACTGGATCGAGCTCTCTTCGGCCGCGCACGAACTGCCGGTCTGCATGTACGCGGGCGCCGAGAAGAACGCCGGCGGCGGGCTCGACGGCTGGGCGCACACCGCGCCGGGCGACTGGGCGCACGCATCCACCTTCGCGGTGAAGCAGGACGTGCGCCTGCTCAACGAGAACATCGTGCGCGCCACGCTCGGCGAGCCGCTCGCGGGCCTCATCGACAAGCGCAGCCTGAAGGCGGGCGAGATCGACTGGTTCCTGCCGCATCTCTCGTCGAGCTACTTCTTCGAGCCGGTGGCGCAGTGCCTCGATAACCTGGGTTTCGCGATCCCGCGCGAGCGCTGGTTCACCAACCTGGCGACCAAGGGCAACACCGGATCGGCATCGCCATACATCATGCTCGACGAGCTGTTCCGATCGGGCCGCATCCGGCCGGGGCAGAAGCTCCTGATGTTCGTGCCCGAGAGCGGCCGCTTCTCGAGCGGCTTCATCCACCTGACCGCCGTCTGACCGGAATCGCCATGGACCTCGACGCTGTTCCGCAAGAGGGCAATGCCACGCTCGACGGGCATTCCAAGCTCATGTACGCGCGTGATGCGCAGGGCCGCGTGGTCACCACGCGCTCACGCGGGTGGGAGGCGGAGGAGATCGTCACGAGCCATGCGGTCGACGTGCTGGTGGAGCAGGCCGAGGCCGCCAGGGTGCGCGTAGCGGCCGGGGTCGCGTCGCCGCTCGAATATTGGATGTACGCGCGCCGCATGGACGTGGCGCTGCTCTCGCAGACCAGCGGCTTCTGGCAGTGGCGCGTGCGCCGCCACCTGCAGCCGCGGCACTTCGCGGCGCTTTCCGGGCGGCAGCTGGCGCGCTACGCCGAGGCGCTGGGACTTTCCATCGCCACCTTGCGGAGCCTGCCATGACGACGACGAACTTCGCGCACCAGCAAGCGGCGCACTGCGAAAGCGGCGTCATCTCGAGCCTGATGCGCCACCACGGCGCGCCGATGACCGAGGCGATGGCGTTCGGCCTCTCGTCGGCGCTGTCGTTCGCATACCTGCCGTTCATCAAGCTGTCGGGCCTGCCGCTGATCTCGTACCGCATGCCGCCCAAGGCCATCATCAAGGGCCTGCTGGCGCCGATGGCCGCACGCTTTCGCTTCGAGACCTTCCGCAGCGCCGAGGCCGGCGAGCAGCGGCTCGACGCGCTGCTGGCCGGGGGCCAGCTGGTGGGCCTGCAGACCTCGGTCTACTGGCTGCCGTACTTTCCGCCCAACATGCGCTTCCACTTCAATGCGCACAACCTGCTGGTCTACGGCAAGGACGGCGACGACTACCTCATCAGCGACCCGGTGTTCGAAGAACCCGTGCGCTGCGCCAGCGCCGACCTTGCGCGTGCCCGCTTCGCCAAGGGCGTGCTCGCGCCCAAGGGGCTCATGTACTACCCGCAGGCGATCGAGCGCAAGGCGCCCGATGCGGCCTCGGTGACGAAGGCGATCCGAAAGACGGTGCGCACCATGCTCGCACCGATTCCGATCGTGGGCGTGCGCGGCATGCGCATGCTGGCCGCACGCCTGCAGAAGCTCGCCGCGACCGATCCGCGCAGCGTCGACTTCATCGGCCACGTGGTGCGCATGCAGGAAGAGATCGGCACGGGCGGTGCGGGCTTCCGGTTCATCTACGCGGCCTTTTTGCAGGAGGCTGCCGAACTGCTCGGCAAGCCGCAGCTCACGCAGATGTCGGAGCGGCTGATCGCCATCGGCGACAACTGGCGCGCGTTTGCGCTCAAGGCGGCGCGCATGGTGAAGGGGCGCGAGGCGGTCGATCCGGGGCGGCTCGCTTCGATGTTGCGTGCGCTGTCGCAGGAGGAAGAAGCGTTCTTTCGCGACCTCAAGGCGGCGGTGGCCTGAGATGGGGTTTCTTCCTTCCTTTCGACGCGGGCCTTGTCTTGGGCGCTGCCGTCCAGGGCGCGTGCCCAGGGCACCGGGACACGCTCGCTGTGCATCGCCGATCAACGACCGCTCTGCGCAGCGATCACGTCGATGGGGTGCCTTGCGCAGCGAAATAGAGGAGGAGGCCGCAGGCCGGGGGACATTCGCGGAGGGGAGCCCACCGTCGGCGGGATCGCCCCCCGAACAACAGCGTCAAAAACGACCCCCGACATGCTCGAACTGAAGCACCTCGGCCACCGCTATCCGCACAGCGATGCGGCGGCGCTGGCGGACGTCTCGCTCACGGTGCCGCGGGGCTCGGTCATGGGCCTGCTCGGCCCCAACGGCGCCGGCAAGACCACGCTGATCTCCCACCTCTCGGGCGCGCTCGAGGTGCAGACCGGCGAGATCCACATCGATGGCCAGCCGCTGGCACAGGTTCGTGCGAACGCGCCCACGCGCATCGCGGTAGCGCCGCAGGAGCATGCCTTCTATCCGATGCTCACTGTGGCCGAGAACCTGGCCTGTTTTGCCGCGGCCGGCGGGCTGTCGGGCGGCCGGCGCAAGACGCGCATTGGCGAGTGCATCGGCTTTGCGCAGCTCGAACAGTTTGCCGGCGTGCGCGCCGAGCGCCTGTCGGGCGGGCTCAAGCGCCGGCTCAATCTCGCGATCGCGCTCTTGCCCGAGCCCGAGCTGATGCTGTTCGACGAGCCCACCGTGGGCGTCGATCCGCAGTCGCGCGCCTTCATTCTCGATGCCATCAAGAGCCTGGCGCAGCAGGGCGCGGCCGTGATCTACGCCTCGCACTACATGGAAGAGATCGAGGCCATCGCCGACCGCGTCGCGATCCTCGACCACGGCCGCGTGCTGCGCGAAGGTTCGCTCGACGCACTGCTTTCCAAAAGCGCGATGCTGCTCACGCTCGCCGCCGACGGGCTCGATGCCGCGATGCTCTCGCGCTTCGGCACGGTGGAAGAGGGCGGCGTGCACTGGCGCGTGCACCTGAACGAAGGTGTCGGCCCGGCCCCGGTGCTCGCGGCGCTCGAGGCTGAAGGCATCGCGGTGCGCCATGCCGAGTTCGGCCGCCACGACCTCGAACAGCTCTTCATGGCGCTCACGCATCGCTCGTTGCGCGATTGAAGGATTCGATGCTGATCGCACTCATCAAAAAGGAACTGCTCGCACTCGTGCGCGACGTGCACGGGCTGGCGGCGCTGTTCCTGCTTCCGATGGTGTTCATCGTGCTGATGTCGCTCACGCTCAAAGACATCTACCGCGCGCCGCTGGCCGAGCTGAGCTACGCGGTCGACCTGCGCGACAGCGGCACGCCCGCGCAGTGGCTGCGGCAGATCTGGGCCCGCAGCCACGGCGAACCGCGTG
This sequence comes from Variovorax sp. Soil_C_39, assembly GCF_057656815.1. Classification (NCBI taxonomy): domain Bacteria; kingdom Pseudomonadati; phylum Pseudomonadota; class Betaproteobacteria; order Burkholderiales; family Comamonadaceae; genus Variovorax; species Variovorax sp. Soil_C_39. The sequence goes on along the minus strand of NZ_JBDGJQ010000001.1, from coordinate 36,645 downwards.
CGCTCGACGCCGACTGGCAGGCGCAGCTCAAGAGCGGCGCGCTCAAGTACGTGATCGTGCTGGAGCCTGGCCTCTCGGACGAGCTCGAATCGGCCGCGCTGCCGCGCCGCGCGCACATCCGCCTGCTCGCGGAGCCGGGCATCGACGCCAACCTGTTCAATGCGCTGCGTGCCGAACTCGTGGGCGCCTCGGGCGAGCTCAAGGCGCGGCTCGCGCTCGCGGTGCCCGGCACCGCCAGCCCGCCGGCCGGCGCATCGATCCAGGCGCTGGTGCATGCCGAGCGCCATGCCACCAGCGGGCCGCGGCCCACGTCGGTGCAGCAGAACGTGCCGGCCTGGCTGGTGTTCGGCATGTTCTTCGTGGTGGCCTCGCTCTCGAGCCTGTTCGTGCAGGAGCGCAGTTCCGGCGCGCTCGGGCGGCTGCGCAGCCTCGGGGTTTCGCGCGCCATGCTGCTGGCGTCGAAGGCTCTGCCCTACCTCGGCGTGAATGCGCTGCAGGCGCTCTTGATGCTCGCAGCCGGCATCTGGCTGATGCCGCTGATCGGCGGCGATGCGCTGTCGCTCGCGGGCATCCACTGGGGCGCGCTGGCGGTGGCGCTCGCGGCGGTGAGCCTGGCCGCGGTCAGCCTGTCGCTCGCGATCGCCTGCGCGGTGCGCAGCCATGCGCAGGCCGCGACCGTCGGGCCGATGGTCAATGTGCTGATGGCGGCCGCGGGCGGCATCATGGTGCCGAAGTTCGTGATGCCCGGCTTCATGCAGCGGCTGGTCGAGGTGTCGCCGATGAACTGGGGCCTCGAGGCGCTGCTCACCGTGCTGCTGCGCGGCGGCGGCGTGGTCGACACGCTGCCGCAGGTCGGCCGGCTGGTGCTTTTCGCGGCCGCCATGTTCGTGCTCGCCGTCTTCCTCTTTCGCAGACCCGCAACGTGACCGACACCATCTCCCCCGAATTCATCGCAACCCTCAAGGCCATGGTGCTCGAGGCCGTCGAGAAGGAAGCGCCGCCGGGCGGGCTCGGCAACGACGAACCGCTGTTCGGCCCCGACGCGCGCCTCGACCTCGACTCGCTCGACGCGCTGCAGGTCTCGATGACGGTGCAGCAGCGCTTTGGCCTGCGCATGCCCGACAGCAAGGAAACGCGCCGCGCGCTGGCGTCGATCGCGCACCTTGCCGACCACCTCGTGCGGGCCGGCAAGGCATGAGCGTCGGTGCGGGCGCAGGCGTGTACCTCGCGGGCACGGGGCTCGCATGCGCGCTCGGGCCCGACTTGCGGTCGGCTGTCGCAGCGATCGGACGCGGTGCCGCCATGGCGCCCGAACCGGTCGCGGTGTCACCGGGCGTGCAATGGCCGGTCTACCGCCTGCCGCGCGGCGAGGGCGACTGGCAGCAGCGTCTGGTGCACACGGTGCGCAGCGTGGCGGCCGAAGCGGGCCTGGGTGCCGCGCGCGGCGGTCCGCTCTTCGTCGCCTCGTCGTCGCTCGACATCGGCGCGATGGAGCAGGCGCCGCAGGACCTGCGCCTGGGCGGCGACCTGCAGGACTTCGCGGGCATCGTCGCCGGCGCGCTCGATTGGCAGGGGCCGGTCTTCACCGTGTCCACCGCCTGCACCTCGTCCTTCAATGCCGTGCTCGCGGCATGCGACCTGGTCCGCAGCGGCGAGGCGCACGAGGCGCTCGTCGTCGGCGCCGAGCTCGGCAACCGCTTCACGCTGGCGGGCTTTGGCGCGATGCAGCTGCTGTCGCCCGACGGTGCGGCGCGGCCTTTCGGCGCCGGGCGCAACGGGCTGGTGCTTGGCGAGGCGGTGGCCGCGCTGCGCCTCACGGCGTCGCGCGCGGGCCGTTGGCGCATCGCCGGCGGCGCCAACGTGGTGGACGGGCGCAATCCCTCGGGCACCGAAGCGGGCGCGGTGCTCGCCATGTGCGAGGGCGCGCTGGCGCAGGCCGGGCTTCGGCCAGCGGACATCGACCTGGTCAAGGTGCAGGCCGCGGGCAGCCCCGTCAACGACGCCATCGAGGCCGAGGCGCTGAAGCAGGTGTTCGGCGCGGCGCCGCTGCCGCCGCTGGTGTCGCTCAAGGCGTGGATCGGCCACACGCTCGGCGCCTCGGGCGCGGCCGAACTGGCGCTGCTGGCGGCCTGCATCGAAGCCGGCTGCTGGCCCGCGGCGGCCCACGCGATCGACGATCGGCTCGGTGTCGCGCTGGCCGGGCAGGCACCAGCGCGGCTGCGCCACATGCTGCTCAACGTGGTCGGCTTCGGTGGCGGGCATGCCGCGCTGGTGCTGTCGGACGCTGCCGCATGAAGCCGGCCTGGCGCACCGTCGCGCACGTGGGTGCCGATGCGCCCCCCGAGGACTGGCGCGACCGGCTCGCCGAGCGGCTCGGTTACCGGCCGCGGCGCGTCGGCCTCTGGACCGAGCTGGCGATGTACGGTGCGCGCCGCTGCCTCGATGAAGCCGGCGAGGCCGTGCTGCCGGCCGGCACACGCCTGCGCGTGGCCAGCCTGCGCGGTGCCTGGAGCGCCACGCATGCGGGGCTGGCGCAGCACGATGCCGGCATGCTGATGCCTTTCACCTTCATGCAGGGGCAGCCGGCGCTGATGCTCGCGGAGGTCGGGCGTTGCCTCGGCTGGCAGGGCGATGCGAGCTTTGCGCTGTGCCGCGATCCGCAGCGCGCGCTGCAGCTTGCGCAGTGCGGCGCGGGAAGCGCCGGCTTGCTCGTCGGCGTGGTGGAGGAGGGGCGCAACGGCGAGGCCGCACGCTCCGAATGGTGGCGGCTGGTGCCGATCAGCTGAGCGCGGCGATCGAGCGCGTCAGGTTGGCACGCGCCTGCGCCTCGAGCAGCGCGTGCATGCGGGGCGTGGCGTAGATCGCTTCGCGGTCGAGGAAGCGCTGCAGGATCGCGCGGCGCCGCGGCAGCCGCGTCGCGTCGGGCACGAACGCGTATTCGGCGTGTACCTGGCGCTCGTACTCGGCGAAGCGCACCGGATCGGCACCGAGGATCGACAGGTCGATGTCGATCAGCAATTCAGCGTCGCGGCCCTCGGGCACCGCGTCGTGGCAGGTGGCCATGACGAGCGCGTGCACACGCTCGGCGGCCGGCGCCGGAACGCCGGCGTCCCGCATCGCACGGCGTGCCCAGTCGGCGCTCCGGGCTTCGTTGTCGTGCGCATGCACGTCGTAGACTGCGTCGTGGAACCAGAGCGCCAGCGCGACTTCGCCCGGATGTTCGGCCAGCTGCTTCTCGCGGTCGAACCAGGCCAGGCATTCGCCCAAGTGCTGCAGGGTGTGGTAGTGGCGCTGTGGCTCGGCGTAGCAGCGCTGCAGTGCAAGGCACAGCGCGTCGTCGGTGGCGGCCGCACCCACGTCGTGCCACGCTGCGCGCCAGTTGTCGCAGAGCGCATCGGGCCCGAGCGGCGTCGCCGTCGACATGGTTCTATTGCGCCATCGCGGCCTTGATCTCCTGGCCGAGATCGAGCACCGACATCGCGTAGTAGCTGCTCCAGTTGTAGCGCGTGATCACGTAGAAGTTCTGCGTGCCGGCCACGTAGGTCGGTTCGGCATTGGCGCCGTTCTGCAGTTCGATCAGCGCGAGCAGCCCCTGGTGCCGGAGGCCCTCGCTCTCGGGCACGGCGCCGGCAGCCACGAAGCTGTCGGCGCTGAAGGTCGGCTTGATGTCGGGCGCCAGCAGCAGCGCCTTCTTGAGGCGCGCTTCATCGAAGCGCACCGCATAGGTCGACGGCATGCCGGGTGTCCAGCCGAAGGCCTTGAAGTAGTTGGCCACCGAGCCGATCACGTCGACCGGGTTGTCGACCAGGTCGATGCGGCCGTCGGCGTCGAAGTCGACCGCGTACTTCGCGATGCTGCTCGGCATGAACTGCGGCATGCCCATGGCGCCCGCGTAGCTGCCGACGGGCAGCAGCGGATTGCGCGAGGTGCGGCCGTTGTCGCCGAGAAAGGCCTCGAGCTCGCCGCGGAAGAAGGCCTCGCGCTCGGCCGCGCGCGGATGGCCCTGCGGAAAATCGAAGGACAGCGTCGCGAGCGCATCGATCACGCGGAAGTTACCCATGTTGCGGCCGTAGATCGTCTCGACGCCGACGATGCCCACGATGATCTCGGGCGGCACGCCGTACATCGCCTCGGCCCGCGCGAGCGTCTCGGCATTGGCCTGCCAGAAGCGCACGCCCGCGGCAATACGGGTGGCATCGATGAAGCGGCTGCGATAGGCCTGCCAGTTCTTCACCGTGCCCGGCGGGCCCGGCAGCATCAGACGCGGCACGTTCGGCAAGAAGCGCGCGCTGCCGATGGTGGCGCGCACCCAGTCGCGGTCGAGGCCGCGGCGCTCGGCCACCTGGTCGGCGAACTGCATCGCGTCGTCGCGCGTGGCATAGGGCGTGCTGCCGGTCACGGTCTTGACCGCACGTTGGGACGAGGCCTTCTGGGCCGCTGCGCCCAGGGGCCAGACGCAGCAGGCGGCAAACAGGGCGAGGGTGGCGGCGCGCGACGGCGCAGAAAGAACAGATCGCATGGAAGCGATTGTGCCGTCCGCGCGGGCGCGGCTGCCGCGGGCGCTTCAGCGGCGGTTCTGGGCTGACGGCCAGTCGAGGCGGCGGAACTCGGCGCGCAGCGCCGCGAGCGAGGCAGCCGACGTGGCCGATGCCTTGGCATAGCGCTGCGCCTCGAGCTTCAGCAGCCAGTCGCGCACGGCTGTTGCGGCCGGGCCGAAGCGCGCCTCCGCCTGCTGAGCGATCTGCCGGGGCGGTGCGGTCTCGAGCACCTTCAGGCCCGCCTTGGCGAGCCGCGCGCGCGCCTGCCCGAGAAGCCGCAGCCACGGGTCGTGCCGGCTGCGCTCCCACAGCGTCCATGCCGCGCCGGCCAGGCTCGCGCCCACCAGCAGGCAGAGCAGCACGTAGGCCAGGTCCGCGAGGCTCGGCGCGTCGAAACCGAGGTTCTTCAGCAGATTGAGCTGCCGGCTCTGGCTGTAGTTGAGTACCCACTGGTTCCAGCCGTTGTTGACCGCCTCCCAGGCGGCGCGCACGGTCTGGGCGAGCGTCGGGCTCATGGCGCCGATCGCGCCCTCGAACAGCCCTGGCTGCGGCACCAGCCGCTGCAGCTGTCCGACCCGGCCCGGCGCCACCGACGCCGTGGGGTCGACGCGCACCCAGCCCGTGCCTTCCTGCCAGACCTCGGCCCAGGCATGCGCATCGCTCTGGCGCACCATCCAGTAGCCGTCGATGCGGTTGAAGTCGCCGCCCTGGTAGCCGGTCACGATGCGTGCGGGAATGCCGAGGCCGCGCATCAGCACCACGAATGCCGAGGCGATGTGCTCGCAGAAGCCCTGCTTGCGGTCGAACCAGAACTCGTCGGCCGTCTCGCTGCCGTAGACGCCGGGCTCCAGGGTGTAGGTGTAGCCGCCCGTGCGCAGCCGCTGCAGCGCGGCGCGCACGAATGCCGGCGTGTCGGCGGCGGCCAGGGCCGGGTCGGCGCGCATCTGGGCGGCCAGTTCGGCGGTGCGCGGATTGGTTCCGGGCGGCAGCGCCAGATAGGCCTGCAGCAGGCCGCTTTGCCGCGTCGGGCCGCTTTCGAACTGAGTGTGGCTTTCGGCGCGGTAGCGCACCAGGTCGGAAACCGGGCGATTCGCGAGCCATTGCAGGTCGCTCGTGCCGGTCACGCCGAAGCCGGGCAGTTCCGGCGCGGTGGCTGCCGCATCCAGCGTGAGCAGCCACGGCCGGTGGTTGGGCTCGAGCGTGACTTCGTAGCGCACCGGCGCTCCGCGGGTGCGCAGGTTCGAAGGCGACGGCGCGCCGCGCAGCCAGGCCGGCAGCGAGGTCCATTCGCGGCCGTCGAAGCGCGCCAGCACCGGGCCGCGGAAATAGAGCTGGCTCTGCGGCGGGATGCGGCCATCGTCGAAGCGAATGCGCGCCGCGATGCCGTCGTCGAGCGCGAGCTGCGCGATGGTGCCCACACGCATGGTGTTCGACAGGCCGGTGCGGCCGACCATGGCATCGCCCGGCGTGCCCCAGAGCGGCGCGAAGCGCGGGAACAGCATGAACAGCGCGAGCATGATCGGCGCGCCGGCCAGCGCCATCCAGCCCGCGGTGCGCGCCGCCTGCATCAACGGCGGACGACCCACGGGCATGTGCGCGTTGACCAGCGCCGTCAGCAGGCCGAGCAGCGCGAGCAGCATCAGGAACGCGGTCACGAGCGACTGCGAATAGAAGAAGTTCGTGAGCATCGCGAAGAAGCCCAGGAAGAACAGCACGAAGGCGTCGCGGCGCGCGCGCAGCTCCAGCGTCTTGAGCGCGAGCAGCACCACGACCAGCGTGACGCCGGCATCGCGCCCGAGCAGCGTGCGGTGGGTCGCGAAGGTGGCCGCGAGCGTGAGCACCAGCAGGCCCACGCGCCACCATCTGCCGGGCAACGGCTTGGCCTCGACCGCGAGCATGCCGCGCCACACCAGCACCATCGCGGTGATGGCGCTGCACCACCACGGCAGATTGGAGGCCTGCGGCAGGACGATCAGCGCGATCACCGCAAGCAGGAACAGCGTGTCGCGGGCATCCCGCGGCAGGGCTGCCAGTTCGCGTGCGAGTTTCTTCAACATAGCGCCAGTGCCTCCAGGCAGGCACGGCGGTGGGCTTCGCCCTGCGAGGGCTGCACCACGCGGCCCGCCACGCGCACGCCATAGTCCACGCCCAGCCGCTCGGCCATCAGCACCCAGGCGCACAGCCGCGAGAGTCGGGCCTCGGTGTCGGCCAGACCAGCAGCCTGCGCGTCGAGCCACAGTTCTTCGCGTTGCGTCTGCTGCAGGTCGCGGCTCACGAGCTCTTCGGAGCCGGTGGCCTGTGCGCGGGCAGCCCTTTTCCAGACCACCAGCTTGAGCGGATCGCCGCGCTGGTAGGCCCGCAGGCCGTCGTACTCGCCGGCTGCCTGCGCGCGCAGCGCCGACGACACCGCGGCCGCGCCGGTGAGCGGCTCGGCGGGCGGCAGCGGCGGCGGATGCGCCTCGGGCGCCGGATAGACCAGCATCTGCGCCGCCGGCCGCCACACCGTCCAGACGCGGAAGGTGCCGAGCGGAAAGCGCGTTTCGGCCGTGAGCGGCGGCACCGGATGCAGGCCGCGCCGCTCGGGCAGGAACGCGATCTCGACCGTGGCGCTGCCTTCGGCCGGCACGTCGGTCCAGGCCCAGTGGCCGCTGCCGCGCACCGCCATGCCGATGCCGTAGCGCACGCTGCGCCGCGTGTTGTGCAGCACCACGCGGAAGACGGCGGCCGCGCCCGCATAGTGCGGCTCCGGCGGCGCCAGGTGCAGCGCCAGCCCGCGCAGCGTGGCGTGGCAGACATGCATGCCCACGGCCACGCTGCCCGCAAGCAGGAAGGTCAGCAGGTAGCCGAGGTTGAGCTGGTAGTTGATCGAGGCCACGAGCAGCACCAGCAGCGTGGCGGCCAGCGTCCAGCCGGCGCGCGTGGGCACGATGTAGACGTTGCGCTGTGTGAGTTCGAGCGTGTCCGAGGGCGGCCGGCGCGACAGGAACCAGCCGTCGATGCGCGAACGGAGCGACGCGATCATGAGGGCGCCAGCCTAGGGCAGCGGCACGTCGGCGATCATCGCGCGCACCTGCTCGACCGCGCCGCGGCCCGCGTCGCCGACGGGCGTGAGGCGGTGCGCAATGGTCTGCGGCAGCACCGACTGCACATCGTCGGGCGCCACGTAGTCGCGGTTGGCCAGAAGCGCCTGCGCCTTGGCGGCGCGCAGCACCGCGATGCCGGCGCGCGGCGACAGGCCCTGCAGGAACCAGCGGCCCGACCGCGTGGCGGCGATCAGGTCCTGCACGTAGTTCAGCAGCGGCTCGGCCGCATGCACCTGCTGCACGCGCTGCTGCAGGGCCGTGAGTTCGCCGGCCGTGAGCAGCGCCGGCAGCGTGGCGAGCATCTCGCGACGGTCGGCGCCCGCGAGCAGTTCGCGCTCCGCGGCGCGGTCGGGATAGCCGAGCGAGATGCGCATCAGGAAGCGGTCGAGCTGCGATTCGGGCAGGGCAAAGGTGCCGAGCTGGTCCTGCGGGTTCTGCGTGGCGATCACGAAGAACGGCGTGGGCAGCGGTCGGGTCTCGCCCTCGATCGTGACCTGCTTCTCTTCCATGGCCTCGAGCAGCGCGCTCTGGGTCTTGGGACTGGCGCGGTTGATCTCGTCGGCCAGCAGCACCTGCGCGAAGATCGGGCCCGGATGGAACACGAACGATTGCTGGCCGCGGTCGTAGATCGCGACGCCCGACAGGTCGCCCGGCATCAGGTCGGCGGTGAACTGCACGCGCGAGAACTGCAGCCCGAAGGTGTGCGACAGCGCATGGGCGAGGGTGGTCTTTCCGACCCCGGGCACGTCCTCGATCAGCAGGTGGCCGCCCGCCAGCAGGCACGCCACGCAGTCGCGCACCTGGGTCTCCTTGCCGACAATCACCGTGTTAAGCTGATTTAGCAAAGTGGAAAGTTTGGCGGCAACGTCCATATTTGTATCCATATGCAAACGATACCCGAAGACCGCGCGGCCCCATGCCGTGTGAGGTCTAGACAAGTCCAGCAACAAAAGAGTCACATGGGCACGACCGGCTACTTCACACATCGCGATTGCTGGAAGCACGACATGGGCCGGGGCCATCCCGAATGTCCCGAGCGTCTCGATGCCATCGAGGACCGGCTGCTCGCTACCGGCGTGGGCGATGCCCTCGAGCGCCGCGAGGTGCCGCTCGCCACGCTGTCGCAGATCACGCGGGCGCACAGCGAAGCGCACCTCGAATACCTTGAGTCGCTGCACCAGCGTCTCGTGGCCGACGAGCCAGCCGGCGGACCCAGCCACGCACAGCTCGACCCCGACACCATCCTGAACCGCTACACGCTGCTGGCTGCGCGCCGCGCTGCGGGCGCTGCCATTGCCGCCACCGACGCGGTGATCGCGGGCGAGATCGAGAACGCCTTCTGCTCGGTGCGCCCGCCGGGCCACCACGCCTGCCGCGAGCAGGCGATGGGCTTCTGCTTCCTGAACAACGTGGCCATCGCGGCGCGGCATGCGCTCGAGGTGCACGGGCTCGAGCGCGTGGCGATCGTCGACTTCGACGTGCACCACGGCAACGGCACCGAGAACATCCTTTCGGACGATGAGCGCGTGCTGATGGTGGGCTTCTTCCAGCATCCGTTCTACCCCTACAGCGGCACCAATCAACCGGCCGCGAACATGCTGAACCTGCCGGTTCCGGCCTACACCAAGGGCATGGACGTGCGCGAGCTGATCGAGGCGCTCTGGATGCCGCGGCTCGAGGAGTTCGCGCCGCAGATGGTGTTCGTGAGCGCGGGCTTCGACGCCCACCGCGAGGACGACCTGGGCCAGCTCGGGCTCACCGAGAGCGACTTCAGCTGGATCACGAGGCGCATCCAGGACGTGGCCCGGCGCCATGCGCAGGGCCGCGTCGTCTCGATGCTCGAAGGTGGCTACAACCTCGATGCGCTGGCGCGCAGCGTCGAAGCCCACATCCGAGTGCTTGCGGGTCTCTGAGCGCCCGCACGGCGTGGGCGCGAAGCCCTTTTGCCTCGGTCCATGAACTTCCACGACTTCACACAACGGCTGAACCTGGTCGACGCGCGCGGCATCGGCATCGAACTCGCGGCGCTCGTGGCCTGCGTGGCGCTCGCCTGGCTGGTGAGCCGCTGGTTCGGCCGCGACCAGCCCAAGGACTCGATCTGGTTCGGCGAGCGCATCTTCGACGGCGTGCTGTTCCCGCTGCTCGCGCTGGTGTTCGCCGAGCTCGCTCGGCGCACCGTGGCCGAGTACCAGACGGTCCTGATGCTGCGCATTGGCGTGTCGGTGTTCCTGTCGCTCGCGGTGATCCGCCTGTGCGCGCGCGTGATGCGGGCGGTGTTTCCCACCTCGCACCTGGTGCGGCTCGTCGAGCGCACGATCTCGTGGCTGGCCTGGATCGCCGCGATCCTCTGGATCGTCGGGCTGCTGCCGCCGCTTCTGGCCGAACTCGACGAGATCACGCTGGCCTTCGGCAAGACGCGCGTGAGCCTGCAGACCATCGTGCAGGGCGTGCTCTCGGCGGGGTTGGTGATGGTGATCGCGCTCTGGATCGCCGCCACCATCGAGAAGCGCATCCTGCGCGAGGCCGTGACCGACCTGTCGATGCGCAAGGTGGCTTCGAACGCGGTGCGCGCCTTCCTGCTGCTGGTGGGCCTGCTGTTCGCGCTATCGGCGGTGGGTGTCGACCTCACGGCGCTGTCGGTGCTCGGCGGCGCATTCGGCGTGGGCCTGGGCTTCGGCCTGCAGAAGCTCGCGGCCAACTACGTGAGCGGCTTCGTGATCCTGCTCGAGCGTTCGATCCGCATCGGCGATAACGTCAAGGTCGACACCTTCGAGGGCCGCATCACCGACATCAAGACGCGCTACACGCTGATCCGGGCGGGCAACGGCCGCGAAGCCATCGTGCCGAACGAATCGCTCATCACGAGCCGGGTCGAGAACCTCTCGATGGCCGACCTCAAGTTCAACATCACCACGCGCATCGTGGTGGGCTACGAGAGCGACGTGGCGCAGGTGCAATCGATCTTGACCGGCGCGGCCAGGGCCCAGCCGCGCGTCATGACCGATCCCGAGCCGGTCAGCTACCTGGTCAGCTTCGCGCCCGACGGGCTCGAGTTCGTGCTGAACTTCTGGGTCACCGACCCCGACAAGGGCAAGGACAACGTGCGCTCGGAGATCAACATCGCGATCCTCGAAGGGCTGCGTGCCGCGGGCATCGACATTCCGTACCCGCAGCGCGTGCTGCGCGTGGAATCGATGCCGGCGGGCCTTTCGGCACCCGCCGACCCTGCCGTATAATCACCGAAAAGCACGACCGTTCTTTTTTGCTGCAGTGCAGTACTGATCGCGACGAATGCGGAGCCGGCCGGGGCCGGACTCTAGAATGACCGGTTGCTCTCGCAGCCCCCTTTTTGCAATCCCAATGGAGTCAAGTCAATGAAGGTTCTAGTGCCTGTCAAACGGGTCGTCGATTACAACGTCAAGGTGCGCGTGAAGAGCGACGGCACCGGTGTCGATATTGCCAATGTCAAGATGAGCATGAACCCCTTCGACGAGATCGCGGTCGAAGAGGCCGTGCGGCTCAAGGAGAAGGGCGTGGTCACCGAAGTGATCGCCGTCTCCTGCGGCGATGCCAAATGCCAGGAAACGCTGCGCACCGCGATGGCCATCGGCGCCGACCGCGGCATCCTGGTCGAGACCTCCGAAGAACTCCAGCCGCTGGCCGTGGCCAAGCTGCTCAAGGCGCTGATCGACAAGGAACAGCCGCAGCTCGTCATCCTCGGCAAGCAGGCCATCGACGACGACGCCAACCAGACCGGCCAGATGCTCGCCGCACTCGCCGACCTGCCGCAAGCCACCTTCGCCTCGAAGGTCGAAGTGGCCGACGGCAAGGCCACCGTGACGCGCGAGGTCGACGGCGGCCTGGAAACCATCCAGCTCAGCCTGCCGGCGGTCATCACCACCGACCTGCGCCTGAACGAGCCGCGCTACGTCACGCTGCCCAACATCATGAAGGCCAAGAAGAAGCAACTCGACACCTTCAAGCCCGAAGACCTGGGCGTCGACGTCAAGCCGCGCCTGAAGACCCTCAAGGTCAGCGAGCCGCCCAAGCGCGGCGCCGGCATCAAGGTGCCCGACGTCGCCACGCTGGTGGACAAGCTCAAGAACGAAGCCAAAGTGATCTGAGGAGGAACAAAAAATGACCGCACTTGTTATTGCCGAACACGACCACGCGACCGTCAAGCCCGCGACCCTCAACACCGTGACCGCAGCCCTCGCCTGCGGCGGCGACGTGCACGTGCTCGTCGCCGGTGCCAATGCCGCCGAAGCCGGCAAGGCCGCCGCCCAGATCGCGGGCGTGGCCAAGGTCATCGTGGCCGACAGCCCGTCGCTCGCCGAGAACCTGGCCGAGAACGTGGCCGCGCAGGTGCTCGCCATCGCGGGCAACTACAGCCACATCCTGTTCCCCTCGACCGCCAACGGCAAGAACGTCGCACCGCGCGTGGCCGCCAAGCTCGACGTGGCACAGATCTCCGACATCACCAAGGTCGAGAGCCCCGACACCTTCGAGCGCCCGATCTATGCCGGCAATGCCATCGCCACCGTGCAGAGCAGCGATGCCACCAAGGTGATCACCGTGCGTACGACCGGCTTCGATGCCGCCGCAGCAACCGGCGGCAGCGCGACGGTCGAAACCGCCGAAGGCGTGGCCGACAGCGGCAAGTCGAGCTTCGTGGGCCGCGAGGTCACCAAGAGCGACCGCCCCGAACTCACGGCCGCCAAGATCATCGTCTCGGGTGGCCGGGCACTGGGCAGCGCCGAGAAGTTCACCGAAGTCATGACGCCGCTGGCCGACAAGCTCAACGCGGGCCTGGGCGCGAGCCGCGCCGCGGTCGATGCGGGCTACGCACCGAACGACTGGCAGGTGGGCCAGACCGGCAAGATCGTCGCACCGCAGCTCTACATCGCCGCGGGCATCTCGGGCGCGATCCAGCACCTGGCCGGCATGAAGGACTCGAAGGTGATCGTCGCGATCAACAAGGACGAAGAGGCGCCGATCTTCTCGGTGGCCGATTACGGCCTCGTGGCCGACCTGTTCACGGCCGTGCCGGAACTGACCAAGGCGCTCTGATCGCCTTGCCGCACTGAGCCGAAGGGCATCGTTCGCGATGCCCTTTTCGTATCCGCCGTATCCGCCGCATCTGGAGACAAGACCATGAGCTACATCGCCCCCCTCAAGGACATGCTGTTCGACATCGAGCACCTTGCCGACATCGGCGAGATCGCCAGGCTGCCGGGCTTCGAGGATGCCGGCCTCGAAACCGCGCAGGCCGTGCTCGAGGAATGCGCGCGCTTCAACCAGGACGTGGTCGCGCCGCTGAACGTGGTGGGCGACCGCGAACCCTCGTCGTTCAAGGACGGTGACGTGACGACCACGAAGGGCTTCAAGGAAGCATTCGCGCAGTACGCCTCGGGTGGCTGGCAGGGGCTGCAGCATCCGGCCGACTTCGGCGGGCAAGGCCTGCCGAAGACCATCGGTGCAGCCTGCGGCGAGATGCTCAACTCGGCCAACATGAGCTTCGCGCTGTGCCCGCTGCTGAGCGACGGCGCCATCGAGGCGCTGCTGACCGCGGGCTCGGACGAACTCAAGGCGGTGTACCTCGAGAAGCTCGTGAGCGGCCAGTGGACCGGCACGATGAACCTGACCGAGCCGCAGGCCGGCAGCGACCTCGCGCTGGTGCGCAGCCGCGCCGAGCCGCAGCCCGATGGCAGCTACAAGGTCTTCGGCACCAAGATCTTCATCACCTACGGCGAGCACGACATGGCCGAGAACATCGTGCACCTCGTGCTCGCGCGCGTGACCGGCGCGCCCGAGGGCGTGAAGGGCATCAGCCTGTTCGTGGTGCCGAAGTTCCTGGTCGAAAAGGACGGCTCGCTCGGGGCGCGCAACGACGTGCACTGCGTGAGCATCGAGCACAAGATGGGCATCAAGGCCTCGCCAACGGCCGTGCTGCAGTACGGCGACAACGGGGGGGCCGTCGGGTATCTCGTCGGCCAGGAGAACCGCGGCCTCGAGTACATGTTCATCATGATGAACTCCGCCCGCTATGCGGTCGGCATGCAGGGCATCGCCATCGCAGAGCGCGCCTACCAGCATGCCGTGGCCTACGCGAAAGACCGCGTGCAGAGCCGCCCGGTCGATGGTTCGATGAACGCCAGCGCGCCGATCATCCACCACCCCGACGTGAAGCGCATGCTCATGACGATGCGCGCCTACACCGAAGGCTGCCGCGCGATGGCCGCGGTGGCTGCAGCTGCCTACGACGCCGCGCACCATCACCCCGATGCCGAGGCGCGCAAGCAGAACCAGGCCTTCTACGAATTCATGGTGCCGCTCGTGAAAGGCTACAGCACCGAGATGAGCCTCGAGGTCACTTCGCTCGGCGTGCAGGTGCATGGCGGCATGGGCTTCATCGAGGAGACCGGCGCCGCGCAGTACTACCGCGACGCGAAGATCCTCACGATCTACGAAGGCACCACCGCGATCCAGGCCAACGACCTCGTGGGCCGCAAGACCGCGCGCGACGGCGGCCAGACCGCCCGTGCCATCGCCGCGCAGATCGAGAAGACCGAGGCCGAGCTCGCCAAGCGCGAGAGCGCCGCGGCGGCGGCCGTGCACAAGCGCCTGAAGGCCGCGCGCGAAGCCTTCGTCGAGGTGGTCGACTTCGTCGCCGGCCACACCAAGGCATCGCCCAACGCGGTGTTCGCGGGCAGCGTGCCGTACCTGATGCTCGCGGGCAATCTCGTGGCCGGCTGGCAGCTCGCGCGCTCGCTGGTCATTGCCGAGGAGCAGGCCTCGCGCAACGTCGACGTCGACTTCATGCAGGCCAAGATCGTGACCGCGCGCTTCTATGCCGAGCACATCCTCGCCAAGGCGCCCGGCCTGCGCGACAGCATCGTCGAGGGCGCCGAGAGCGTGACGGCGCTGGCGCTCGAAGCCTTCTGAATCCCGGCTCCGTGTCGCCTGGCTGACGGGCGATCGAGGCCTTCCTCTTATATAAAGCCGAACCCCATTCCGGAGAAGACATGTCGAAGCTGCCCCCCGTCCTTGCGAACCTTCCGCTGCCCATCATCGGCTCGCCGCTGTTCATCATCAGCAACCCCAAGCTCGTGATCGCGCAATGCAAGGCCGGCGTGGTCGGCGCGATGCCGGCGCTCAATGCGCGTCCCGCGGCGCAACTCGAAGACTGGCTGGCCGAGATCACCGAGGAACTCGCGGCCTACAACAAGGCCAACCCCGACAAGCCCGCCGCGCCGTTCGCCATCAACCAGATCGTGCACAAGAGCAATGACCGGCTCGAGCACGACATGGAGATGGTCGTGAAGTACAAGGTGCCGATCGTCATCACCTCGCTCGGCGCGCGCACCGACGTGAACGACGCGGTGCACAGCTACGGTGGCGTCACGCTGCACGACATCATCAACAACAAGTTCGCGCAGAAGGCGATCGAGAAGGGCGCCGACGGCATCATCGCCGTGGCGGCCGGCGCCGGCGGCCATGCGGGCGTGAAGAGCCCGTTCGCGCTGGTGCAGGAGATCCGCCAGTGGTTCGACGGCCCCATCGCGCTGTCGGGCTCGATCGCCACCGGCGGCGCCGTGCTCGCGGCGCAGGCCATGGGCGCCGACTTCGCCTACATCGGCACCGCCTTCATCGCCACCGAGGAAGCGCGCGCGAGCGACGACTACAAGCAGGCCATCGTCGACGGAAACTCGGACGACATCGTCTATTCGAACCTCTTCACCGGCGTGCACGGCAACTACCTGGCGCCGAGCATCGTGAAGGCCGGCATGGACCCGACCAACCTGCCCGAAGGCGACGTGAAGACCATGAATTTCGGCGGCGGCGAGGGCAGCAAGGCCAAGGCCTGGAAAGATATCTGGGGCTCGGGCCAGGGCATCGGCGCCGTCACCGAGGTGTCGAGCGCCGCCGCCTACATCGAGAAGCTCAAGCGCGAATACCAAGAGGCAAGGCAGCGGCTCGCGCTTTGAGCCCAGGGCCCGCCGCGGCGCCCGCCGAGCGCGGGCGCATGCCGCTGCTCGACATCGCCAAGGGCATCGCCTGTGCGGTGATCGTCGGCCACCACCTGTCGCGCTACGGCGCGATGCCCGACGGCGCTCTTGCCGTTGCGCCGGCCTTCTTCGGCTGGCTGGCCGAAGAAGGACGGCTCGCGGTGCAGGTCTTCCTCGTGATTGCGGGCTTTCTCGCGGCGGCCAGCCTCGCGCCCGACGGCGTGCTGCGCGCCGACCGCTCGCCGGCCGCGCGGATATGGCAGCGCTACGGGCGCCTCGCCATGCCTTACCTGGCCGCGCTCACTGCCTGCGTGCTCGTGGCGGCGCTCGTGCGGCCCCTGCTCGGCGACGAGGACGTGCCGGCCGCGCCGAGCCTCGGCCAACTGCTCGCGCACGGGCTCCTGCTGCAGGACCTGCTCGACTACGAGTCGCTGTCGACCGGCGTCTGGTATGTGGCGATCGACTTCCAGCTGTTCGTGCTGGCGCTCGCGCTCATGGGCCTGCCCGCGGCATGGCGGCGGCGCGCACCCGCGGACGCGCCGGTGTCGGCGCGCGAGCGCTGGACGCCGGTCGCGTTGGTGCTCGCCGCCGCCGTGGCATCGCTGGCGCTCTTCAACTGCGACGCCGACCTCGACGACACGGCCTTCTATTTCTTCGGCGCGTACGGGCTCGGCATGCTGGTGTTCTGGATCGGCCGCGCCACGCGTGCGAGCACCTGGCAGGGCGCCGTGGCGCTGCTCATGCTGACCGGCGCCGCCGCGCTCGCGATCGACTGGCGCAGTCGCATCGCGCTGGCGCTCGCGAGCGCGATGCTGATCGCCATCGCGCAGCGCCGTGGCTGGCTCGCGCTTGCAGGGCGGCCCGGCTTCGCCATGCCATTGCAGCGCCTGGGCCGCATTTCGTACTCGCTGTTCCTGATCCACTTTCCGGTGCTGCTGGCAACCAATGCCCTGGTGGCGCGGATGGAGCCGCACGCGGGTTGGATCGATGCGCTCGGCCTCGCCGCGACCTTCGCGCTGTCGGTGGCCGCCGCGCATCTGCTGTACCGCTGGGTGGAGGCGCGCCCGGTCTCATGGCGGGCGGTGGCCGCATTGTTCACGGTGCTGCTCGTGAGCGGCGTGCTGGTGTCCGCCTGAGCGCGCTGCGCCCACCGGCTTGACGCAGCCGGCCGCTGCCGCGATACTTAACCTCATGGTTCACTCAGAAGATCAGGCGACGCTCGATGCAGTGTTCGCCGCACTGTCCGACCCGACACGGCGTGCCGTGCTCGAGACCCTGGGCGAGTGCAGCCTCAGCGTGACCCAACTCGCCGAGCCGCATGGCATGTCGCTGACCGGCTTCATGAAGCACCTTCGCGTGCTCGAGGAGGCCGGCCTCATCTCGCGCACGAAGGCGGGCCGGATCGTGCGCTGCGAACTGTCGCCGCAGCCCATGCAGGAGGCCGCCATGTGGTTGTCGCGCTACGAGAAATTCTGGACCGGGCGACTCGATGCACTGGCGCGCTTTCTCTACCAGCAAGAGGAGATCGAATGGAAAAACCTGCCACCCCCAACACCGCCTCCGGCACCGAGCGCCCCTCGCTTACGCTCCGCCGCCACTACCCTGTCGCCTGCGAAAAAGTCTGGCGCGCGTGGACCGAGCCGCAAGCGCTGAAGGCCTGGTTCGGGCCTGAAGAAATCGTCGAGGTCCCGGTGGCCGAGATCGACCTGCGTGTCGGCGGAGGGTTTCGCGTGCGCATGCATGCGGCCGATGGCGAGACACACGAGGTGAGCGGCACTTACCTGGAGATCGTGCCGAACCGCAAGCTGGTCTTCAGCTGGGCCTGGCGCAGCACGCCCGAGCGTGCGTCGCGCGTGACGGTGCGCATCGAGCCCGTTGGCGCGGGCTGCGAACTCGTGCTGCTGCACGAGCAGTTCTTCGACGAGGCCGCGCGCGACGGACACAGCCATGGCTGGACTGGCGCGCTCGTCAAGCTCGAGGGATGGCTGGGCCGCGAATGACTGCAGCCATCGTCCCGCCACGTGCCACGGCGCGCGAATGGACCGGCCTGGCCGTCATCGCGCTGCCGTGCATGCTCTATTCGATGGACCTCACGGTGCTGAACCTCGCGATCCCCGCGATCAGCGAGGAACTCAAGCCGACCGCGGCGCAATTGCTGTGGATCGTCGACATCTACGGCTTCTTCGTGGCGGGGCTGCTGGTCACCATGGGCACGCTGGGCGACCGCATCGGCCGCCGGCGGCTGCTCCTGATCGGCGCGGCGGCGTTCGGCATCGCGTCGGTGCTGGCGGCATTCTCCACCAGTGCCAACATGCTCATCGCAACCCGGGCGCTGCTCGGCGTGGCGGGCGCGACGCTCGCGCCGTCCACGCTCTCGCTGATCCGCAACATGTTCCTCGACCCGGCGCAGCGCACTGTGGCCATCGGCGTGTGGATATCGAGCTTCTCGGCCGGTGCCGTGCTCGGGCCGGTGCTGGGCGGCGTGCTGCTGCAGTTCTTCCCTTGGGGCTCGGTGTTCCTCATCGGCGTGCCCGTGATGGCTCTGCTGCTGGTACTCGGCCCGATCCTGCTGCCCGAGTACCGCGACCCCGATGCAGGGCGGCTCGATCTGGCCAGCGCGGCGCTGTCGCTCGGTGCGGTGCTGGCGGCCATCTACGGCATCAAGCAGACCGCGGAGCACGGGCCCGATGCGGTGTCGGTTTCGGCGATCGCGGTGGGCGCGCTGCTCGGCTGGGTCTTCGCGCGCAGGCAGAAGCGGCTCGAGAACCCGATGATCGACCTGCAGCTCTTTCGGCTGCCGGCCTTCGCGGTCTCGCTCGCGGCCTACATGCTGGCCTGCTTCGTGATGTTCGGGCTGTTCCTCTACAACGCCCAGTACCTGCAGTTGGTTCTGGGCCTGCCGCCGTTGCAGGCGGGCTTGTGGAGCGTGCCGGGCGCGGGCGCCTTCATCGTCGGTTCGATGGTGGTGCCGGCGCTCGTGCGGCGCATGCGCCCGGCCTATGTGATGGGTGGCGGACTGGCCGTGGCTGCGCTGGGTTTCGCGATGCTGGTGGTGCTGCCGATGCAGGGCGGGCTGGCCTGGCTGGTGGCAAGCGCCGTCGTTTCCTCGCTCGGCCTCGCGCCGGTGTTCACGTTGGCCACCGACCTGGTCGTGGGCAGCGCGCCGCCCGAGCGCGCGGGCGTGGCCTCGGCCATTTCGGAGACCAGTTCCGAATTCGGCGGGGCGCTGGGCATTGCCATCCTGGGCAGCATCGGCGCGGCCATCTACCGCGGCACCATGGCCGATGCAGTGCCTGCGGGCCTGGCGGGCGCAGCCGAGGTCGAGGCCGCGCGCAGCACCCTTGGCGGCACGGTGGCGCTCGCGGCCCAGCTCACGGGCAGTGCGGGCGCCGAGCTGCTCGACGCGGGCCGCGCTGCGCTGGTGCACGGGCTGCGGCTCACGGCCGGCATCTGCGCCGCCGTGCTGCTGGTGGTGTCAGGGCTGGTGGCATTCAGGCTGCGCGGCGCGGGGCCGGCGAGCGAGGCTGCAGCGTCCGAGCCCCCGGGCGCCGCCGCATTGCCGGAGCGCTGAGGACGCCCCATACTGGAACCTCCACGACGCAACGACCGGAGTCCCACCATGAGCAACGAACTGCGCAAGAAGCTGCACGACCTGGCGGAACTCGCCGAGAACACCACCGACCCGCAGGCCCGGGCCATCGTCGAGGCGATACGCCTGCAGACGGCCGTGCTCAACGAGCGGCTCTTCGCCATCGAGCTGCAACTGGGCGCACTCGAGCGGCGCGCCGAGGACACGCCGGGCTGACCCCGCCCCGGCATTGACCGTTGCTTTGTGGGGATAATCGCTCCCCATGAGCGGCAATACCTTCGGAACACTCTTCGCGGTCACCAATTTCGGCGAGTCGCACGGCCCGGCCATCGGCTGCGTGATCGACGGCTGCCCGCCGGGCATGGCGCTCAGCGAGGCCGACATCCAGGGTGATCTCGACCGCCGCCGCCCCGGCACCAGCCGCCACGTCACGCAGCGCAACGAGCCCGACGCGGTGCAGATCCTGTCCGGCGTCTACGAAGGCAAGACCACCGGCACGCCGATCGCGCTGCTGATCCAGAACACCGACCAGCGCAGCAAGGACTACGGCCAGATCGCGCAGCAGTTTCGTCCCGGCCATGCCGACTACACCTACTGGAAGAAATACGGCATCCGCGATCCGCGCGGCGGCGGGCGTTCGTCGGCGCGGCTCACTGCGCCCATGGTCGCGGCCGGCGCGGTCGCCAAGAAGTGGCTGGCCGAGAGGCACGGCATCGCGTTTCGCGGCTGCATGACACAGATCGGCGAGATCGAGATTCCGTTCGAGAGCTGGGACCATGTGCCGAACAACCCGTTCTTCGCGCCCATCGCCGATGTGAGTGCGCTCGAGGCCTACATGGACCGCCTGCGAAAGGCCGGCGACTCCTGCGGCGCGCGGCTGCGTGTCACGGCGACGGGCGTGCCCGTCGGGCTGGGCGAGCCGCTGTTCGACAAGCTCGACGCCGAGATCGCCTACGCGATGATGGGCATCAACGCGGTCAAGGCGGTGGAGATCGGCGCCGGTTTCGACAGCGTCACGCAGCGCGGCACCGCGCACGGCGACTCGATCACCCCAACCGGCTTCGTCACCAACAATGCGGGCGGCATCCTTGGCGGCATCAGCTCGGGGCAAGACCTCGAGGTGAGCATCGCGATCAAGCCCACGAGCTCGATCATCAGCCCGCGCCAGTCGATCGACATCCACAACAATCCGGTCGAGGTGGTCACCAAGGGCCGCCACGATCCCTGCGTGGGCATCCGGGCCACGCCGATCGCCGAAGCGATGCTCGCGCTGGTGGTCATCGAGCATGTGCTGCGCCATCGCGCGCAGTGCGGCGACCTGCAGCAGGCTCAGGCCGACGCCGCCGAAGCCGCGGCGGCCGCATCACCCAAGGCCTCGTTCCTCTAGTGTCCACGCCGGCGTCAGCGGCCGCCGGGCGCGGCCACCTGCTGGCGTTCGCTGGCCTGTCGGCCAGCTATTTCGCGCACATCGGATTCTTCAATCCGTACTTGCCGCTGTGGCTCCAGGACCTGGGGCTGCCGATCTTCACGATCAGCCTGCTGGCGTCGGTGCAGTCGATCACGCGCGTGTTCGCACCCTATGCCTGGGGCGCGCTCAGCGACCACACCGGGCATCGCGTGATGCTGCTGCGCTTCAGCGCAGCGGTGGCGCTCGCCAGTTCGTTCGGTCTCTGGTGGAACGGCGGTGCGTGGTGGTTGGCGCTGGTGCTGCTCGTGATGTTCACGCACACCAGCTCGATGATGTCGCTCACCGAAGCGGCGATGGCGCAGTTGGTGGCGGGCGACTGGGGGCGCTATGGCCGCATCCGGCTGTGCGGGTCGGCGGGTTTCCTGGTGACGGTGTTCGTCGCGGGCGAGTGGTTCGAGCGCTTCGGCATGAAGCATTTCCCGGCCTGGGCCGCCGGCACGCTGGCCGTGGTGCTGCTCGCGACGCTCAAGCTGCCCGACGTGCGCGAGCCCGTGGCGGCCCACGATGCGCCCAAGGAGCCCATCGGGCCGGTGCTGCGCATTCCCGCGGTGCGCTGGTTCTTCGCATCGCTCTTCTTCCAGGTGATGTCGCATTTCTCGGTGTATGCGTTCCTCTCGCTCTACCTTGATTCGCTCGGCTACGGCAAGGGCACCATTGGCCTGCTGTGGGCACTGTCGGTGGTGGCCGAGATCGTCTGGTTCTTCTTGCAGGGACGCCTTATCGGCCTGCTGCCAATGTCGCGCTGGATGCTCGTGTGCGGCATCGCGGCGGTCGCGCGGCTGGGCCTCACCGCCGGGCTCGGCGGATCGATTGCGGCGCTGGTGGTGGCCCAGTGGCTGCATGCACTGAGCTTCGCGGCGCACCACACCACCTGCATCGCGGTCGTGTCGCGCCGCTTCCCGGGGCGGCTGCGCGGACGCGGGCAGGCGCTTTTCACGGTGATCGGCTACGGCTTCGGCGGCGTCCTTGGCGTGCTGCTGGGCGGTGCGGTGGCGCAGGAATTCGGCTATCGCGCGATGTTCGCGGCTGCGGCTGTGCTGGCAATGGTGGGCAGCCTTTGCGCATGGCGGGCGATGCGGCTGGAGCAGGCCGTGTTGGCGCAAGCGTGAGATAGCCGGCTCCACCGTTACGCCCAAGACCGTAACGCCGGCCGGTAACGCGCGGGAACCCCGTGGAGGCCTCCAGGACTGCCGGCGCGCCCGATGGTTCAAAGACCGGTTGTTTTGAAAACCAAATTACTCATTTCTGGCGCTTGAACCGGCGCTGGGGACTTCGGCACGCATGTTGCCCTGTAGATGGCTGTATCCCGTGGACCACCGAGGGGGAGAAAACAACATGAACGACAGCGCGCGACATTTCCTGGACTGCTATGCGCTGGGCATCGAGCCCGGCGGCGGCTGGGTGTTTCCGAACGCGCTGCAGCAGGCGCGACTGGACTACACGCCGGCAAGCCTCGAGCGCATGGACCTGCTGCTCGACGAGGTCAAGGCCCGGCTGAACCCCCGCCGCGGGTCGTTCCTGGAACTGCCAGGCGGCCACAATTTCTGCGCGCTGCTCGCGTTCTACCTCGTCGCGTACATCGCGCGGCAGACCGGGGCGCGGATCGCCTGGCACGAGGACAACCCCAACACGGTCTACCCCGTGCAGCACACGCCCGGCGCGCGCGCGCCTGTGCCGCGACACGCAGTCTGGCCCACCGTGGCCATGGCCGAGGATGCGGGCGTCGTGCTGCTGCCGTTCGGCTGGATCGAGGCCAAGCTGTTCGGCGCGACCCGGGCGCCCACCTGCGCCGAGTACGTGGCCGACAGTGTGGCGCAGCTCGACCATGCGGGCCCGATAGCCTGGATCACGGCCGCGCGGTGTCTCGGCATGCTGGCGTCCTATGCGATGTACACGGTCTCGGAAGGCAGACACCTGATGCCCACACTGTTCCAGCCGGGCGTCGACGGCGCGCGCCCGTACTTCGAGGCGATCACCGCCGGTGCCGACGGCAGCGCACTTGGGCGGGGCAGGGCCGCGCTCGAGGCGCCGATCGACGGTGCACTCGTCGCCGCCTTCGCGCGCGAGGCCCTCGTCACGCTGCCGGACGGTCGCGACAGCGAGGCCATCGTGATCGAACTGCGCTGCCACGGCGCCGCGCCGCTGGCCGTGACGGTCGCATTTCCGTTTCGCGCTGCGAGCGATCTGCACGGCTTTGCCATCTTCGGTGCGCAGATCCTCGAAGGCACGATCGACGATAGCGCGCAGGCGCTGTTCAGCCAGGCGACCGATGCCGGCGTGCAGGAGTTCGAGTGGCCCTCGGGCTCGTGGGCGAAGTACCGGGCCGCGGACGATGACGCGCAGGCGCGCCAGGGCCGGTCGACGGACCACGGATTGTTGGAGCCCGCCTGAGGCGCATGCCTCGTTCGCATCTGCCTAGATCAGGTTGCGCATCGCCTGCGCCGTCTCGCGCAACACCGGCAGCACGCGCGCCACGGCGTCTTCGGAGCTTTCGTGCCCCATCGGCATCGTGATGTTGAGCGCACCGACCAGCATGCCGTGCCGGTCGCGCAGGGGCACGGCGATCCCGCGCGAGTTGAGGTCGAGCTGCTGCTCCGAGATCGCCCAGCCCTGGGCCCGGATGCGCGCGAGCTCCAGCTTCATGCGCTCCATGCTGGCGATGGTGTGTGACGTGAACACGGTGAGCCGGTGGGTCGCCAGCCATTCGTCGAGCTCGGCGTCGCTGCGCAGCGCCAGCATCAGCATGCCCGAGGCCGTGACCTGCGCCGGCACGCGCGCGCCGAGCACGTAGCCGGTGCTCATGCTGCGGTTGGGCCCGTTGCGCGCGATGTAGACGACCTCGTCGCCGTCCATCACGCTGAGGTACGCGATCTCGTGGGTGCCGGCCGCGACCCGCTGGAGAAACGGCTGCACCACGCGCGGCAGCCGCGCCGATTCGAGGTACGACTGGCCGAGCCGCAGCACGCGCGGCGTGAGCCAGAACAGCTTGCCGTCGCTCGCCACGTAGCCCATGTGCTGCAGCGTCAGCAGGTAGCGCCGGGCCGCGGTGCGCGTCATGCCGGTGCGTTCGCCGGCCTGGCTGGCGGTCAGGCGCGGATGCGCGTCGTCGAAGGCCTCGATGATGCTCACGCCGCGCTCGAGCCCGGCGATCCAGTCGCGCTTGTCGAGGCCGGCGGGAGGCGCCGCGTCGTCGTGCTTGTGGCCGATGCTGTTGCTGCTGCTCATCGCGGGAGTTTGCCTTGCGCACGACCGATGCAACCTACCTTCCGATCTAGTGAAAACCCTTGATTTGATCGATCATCGATCATTTGAATTCGACAATCGTACGATTCGGCCCGCTCCAACCTGCAAGGACAACTCGATCGGGCTATAAACCCTTCGATCCGCTCTTCGCAGGGCGATTGACGAACGAAAGCTTGCCCATGAGCCAATCCATCAACGGTGCGACCCAGGCCTACCTGATCCCGGGCGACCCGGTGCGCAACGTGCGGCTGCCGCGCATGTTCAATGCGGCCTTCGAGCGCTTCGGCATCGACGCGGTGATGCTGCCCGTGCAGGTGCCGCTTCGCGACTTCGCGGTGTTCTTCAAGTCGGCGTTCCTGGCGCGCAACGTGCTGGGCATGGTGCTTGCGCCGCCGCACAAGCCGCTGGCGGTCGACCTGCTCGACGGCTGCGGGCTGTTCGGCCGGGTGGCGGGCTCGGTGAACGTGGTGCGCCGCATCGAGAACAACGAACTCGAGGGCGACCTGTTCGACGGCGAGGGTCTGCTCGGCGCGCTCGATCACTTCAACATCCCGTTTCGCGGCAAGCGCGTTTTGATCCTCGGCGCGGGCGTGAGCGCGGCGGCCATCGGCGTCGCGCTGGCCGAGGGAGGCACGGTCGACGGGGCCGAGCACATCGCCTTTCACGACACCTCGGCCGGCAAGGCCGCCGGCGTGGCGGCCAAGCTCGATGCCTTCTTCGATGCGCGCGTGACGGTGGTCGACAGCAATGCGCCCGAGGGCTACGACCTTGTCATCAACGCCACGCCGCTCGGGCTGGTGGAAGGCGATGCGCTGCCGGTCGACGTGTCGCGCATGGCGCCGCATGCGGCGCTGTTCGACATCCTGCTGCGCAACCAGCCCACGCCGCTGGTGCAGGCGGCCCGCGCGCGCGGGCTCAATGCGCAGGCCGGCTTCGAGATGCTGATCCAGCAGATGCCGCATTACTTTCGCTACTTCGGGCACCTCGATGCGGCCGAGGCGATGCAGGCCGACGCCAGCTTCCTGCGCGAAATCATCTATCCGCCCGCGATGCACGGCGAGATCGCCAACCCCCTGCGCTATCACTCGGCCAGCGTCGCCTGACGTCCGCGCAACGCTCCAACAAACACGACACCGAATGATTTCCGGCAAGACCACGCTCATCGCCCACCTGGGCTATCCCACCGAGGCCTTCAAGGCGCCGATGATCTACAACCCCTGGTTCGAGCGGCAGGGCATCGACGCGGTGGTGGTGCCAATGGGCGTCAAGCCCGAGGACTACGCTGCCACGCTGGCGCAGGTCTTCAAGTTCAGCAATCTCCGCGGCGCGCTGGTCACCATGCCGCACAAGGTCACGACCATGGGGCTGGTCGACGAGGCCACGCCCACGGCGCGCGTGGCCGGCGCCTGCAACGCGATCCTCAAGCGGCCCGACGGCAGCCTGCTCGGCGACCAGTTCGACGGCGCGGGTTTCGTGCGCGGCGTCGAGCGCAAGGGCCGGCGCTTCAAGGGCACGCGCGTGCTGGTGTCGGGCGCGGGCGGCGTGGGTTCGGCCATTGCGGCCTCGATCGCCGCGGCCGGCGCGGCCGAACTGATGCTGTTCGACATGAACGATGCCGCGGCCCAGGCGCTGGCCGCCCGGCTGCACGCGCACTACCCGCAGATGAAGGTGGCGACCGGCTCGAAGGACCCGGCGGGCTTCGACGTGATCGTCAATGCCACGCCGCTCGGGATGAACGAGGGCGACCCGTTGCCCTTCGATGTCGAGCGCATCGCGCCCGGCACCTTCGTCGGCGAGGTTGTCATGAAGACCGAATACACGCCGCTGCTGCAGGCCGCCCAGGCCAAGGGCTGCGCGGTGCAGGTCGGCACCGACATGCTGTTCGAGATGATCCCGGCCTACCTCGAGTTCTTCGGCTTCGGCACTGCGTCGCCCGACGACCTGCGCGCCGTGGCCCAATTGAAATACTGAGCGATCGACATGAGTATCTTCGAAGGTTTTCTTTCCACATCCGAAACGCTCGGTGCGTTCAGCGACCGCGCCTTCGTCGACGCGATGCTGCGCTTCGAGGCCGCGCTCGCGCGCGCCCAGGCTGCCGAAGGGCTGATTCCCGAGAGCGCGGCGCACTCCATCGTGGGCAGTTGCAAGGTCGAGCTGTTCGACGTGGCCAAGATCGTGCGCGAGAGCGGCCGGGCGGGCAGCGTGGCGATCCCGCTGGTGAAGGCGCTGCGCGAGGCGGTGGGCCTGTTCAATGCAGAGGCCGCGCCGTTCGTGCATTTCGGCAGCACCAGCCAGGATGTGATCGACAGCGCGATGGCGCTGGTCACGCGCGAATCCGTGGCGCTGGTCGAGGCCGACCTGGCCAAGGCGGCTGACGCGCTGCTCGGCCTGGCCGTGGTGCATGCCGAGACGCCGATGCTCGCGCGCACGCTGATGCAGCCGGCCTCGGTCACGAGCTTCGGCTTCAAGTGCGCGGGCTGGGCGGCGCCGCTGGTGCGCAGCCGCATCCGCCTGCGCGCGGCCGCGAAGCACGCGCTGCAGGTGCAGCTCGGCGGTGCGGTCGGCACGCTGGCGCAGATGAAGGGGCAGGGTGCCGCGGTGCGCGCGCGCATGGCCAAGGAACTCGGCCTCGGCGACCCCGGCGCGACCTGGCACACGCAGCGCGACGAATGGGTGGCGCTGGGCTGCGAGCTCGGCCTCGTCACCGGCAGCCTCGGCAAGATCGCGGTCGACATCGCGCTGCTCGGCCAGTACGAGGTCGGCGAAGTCACCGAGCCGAGCGAGCCCGGCCGCGGCGGCTCGTCGGCCATGCCGCACAAGCGCAATCCCGTGGCATCGATGGTGGCCATCGCCGCCGCGCACCGGGCGCCGCAGCGCGTGGCCGCCTTGCTCGGCGCCATGCCGCAGCAGCACGAGCGCGCGCTCGGCGCCTGGCAGGCCGAACTGGCCGAATGGCCGCAGCTGCTGATGTCGGCGCATGGCAGCGTGCGCGCCATGGCCGGCGCGCTGCCGGGCCTGCAGGTCGATGCCGCGCGCATGCGCGCCAACATCGACCGCCTGCGCGCCGAGCTGCCGCGCAACGCCGCCGACGAATGGTTCGATCCCGCGCTTGCAGTCCAAGCCGGGCAAGTCGCAATGGCCGAGGCCAAGGCGCTCCGGGCCAAACTCTCAGACAAGGAACTCTCCGCATGACCGCACCCGAAACACCGAGCACCGGCCACGACGACTACGAAGCCGGCCTCGTCAACCGCCGCCGCGTGCTGGGCGATGCCTGGGTCGACCGATCGCTCGCCAACCGCAACGAATTCAACGCCGAGTTCCAGGCGCTCATCACGCGCCATGCATGGAACGACATCTGGGGCCGGCCCGCGCTGGGCGACAAGACGCGCCGCTTCATGGTGCTGTCGATGATGCTCGGCATCCATGCCTACGAAGAGTTCGCGATGCATGTGCGCGCCGCGCTCGACGGACCCGAAGAATCGCGCCTCACGCCCGACGACATCAAGGAAGTCATCATGATGGCTGCCATCTACTGCGGCGTGCCGGTGGCCAACCATGCATTCGGCATCGCGACCGGCATCCTGCGCGAGAAGGGCCTGCTGCCGCCAGCGGCGGCGAAGTGAACGATCGGGCCGCGCCCTCCACAGCATTCATCGAGAAGGAAACACCATGACCCGTCTGAACGTGCGCCGAGAAGGCAGCGGCCCCTTCGTCGTGCTGAGCCACGCGCTCGGCTGCGACCTGCACATGTGGGACGGCGTGGCCGAGCAGCTCGCGCGCGGCCATACCGTGATCCGCTACGACCACCGCAACCACGGCGGCTCCGAGGTGGTGCCGGGCGCGCTCGGCATCGAGACCCTGGCGCAGGATGCCGCCGAGCTCATCCAGCGCGAGACCGGCGGCGAGCCCGTGCATTTCGTCGGCCTCTCGATGGGCGGCATGGCCGCGCAGGCGCTCGCAGTGCGGCACCCCGAACTGCTGCGCAGTGTGGTGATCGCCAACTCGTCGGCCTACTATGCAGACCAGAGCCCGTGGCGCGCGCGCGTCGAAACCGTGGCCGCCAAGGGCGTCGCGGCGATCGCGCAGGGCGCGGTGTCGCGCTGGCTCACGCCGGGCTATGTCATCACGGCCGAAGGCAAGGCCGCGTCGCAGGCGCTCCACGACGTACTGGTGCGCACCGACGCGCAGGGCTACATCGAGAGCTGCAATGCCGTGGCCGCGATCGACTTCCGCGAGAGCAACCGCCGCATCGCCGTGCCCACGCTGGTGATCGCGGGCGTGCAGGACGAGGCCACGCCGCTCGCGATGTCGGAGGCCATGGTGGCGGCGATCCCGGGTGCGCGGCTCGCGACCATCGACGCGGCGCACCTGAGTGCGGTCGAGCGCCCGGTCGAGTTCAGCCAGTTGCTGATCGATTACTGGCGCAGCCTCTGATCTACCGGGTTGCTGGCGGGGCGTGGCTCCTAGGTGTAACCCCTATTTCGCGCGAAGAATGAACGTTCGCGTTCGATGATCGAACATTTCTGGTGCGCCAAGCATTGTGGGCGGCGGCTGGGGTTCCTACAGTCAGGCCCATGCACCGCGCCATCGCCACCGTGTCCCTCAGCGGCACCCTTCGCCAGAAGCTCGAAGCCGTTGCGGCCGCCGGCTTCGACGGCATCGAGCTGTTCGAGAGCGACTTCGTCAATTTCAGGGGCTCGGCCGCCGAATTGCGCCGCATCGCCGCGGACCTCGGCCTGTCGATCGACCTGTACCAGCCGTTCCGCGACTTCGAGGCCATGCCCGAGGCCCAGTTTCGGCGCAACCTCGAACGCGCGGAGCGCAAGTTCGACCTGATGCAGGCGATGGGCGCGCCGCTGATGCTGTGCTGCTCCAACACCTCGCCGCTCGCCGTCGACGATCCTGCGCTGGCCGCGGCCCAGTTGCATGAACTGGCCGAACGCGCCGCCCGCCGCGGGCTGCGGGTGGGCTTCGAGGCGCTGGCCTGGGGCCGTTTCACCTCGCGCTATGGCCAGGCCTGGAACATCGTGCGGCAAGCCGGCCATCCGAACCTGGGCCTGATCCTCGACAGCTTCCATACGCTGTCGCTCAAGGACGATTTCAACGGCATCGCCGACATCCCGGGCGACCGGATCTTCTTTCTGCAGATGGCCGATGCGCCGCTGCTGTCGATGGACGTGCTGCAGTGGGCGCGCCACCACCGCGCGTTTCCGGGGCAGGGCGAGCTCGACGTGATCGGCTTCTTCGAACAGGTGCTGCGCGCCGGCTATGCCGGGCCGCTGTCGCTCGAGATCTTCAACGACCTGTTCCGCGAGACGCCGAACCGCCGCACCGCGGTGGACGCGATGCGCTCGCTGCTCTACCTCGAGAGCGAAGCGCGGCGGCGGCTCGCCGCGGACGCGCCTGCCACGGCCGCCGCGCCGGCGGTTGCGCCCGCCGTGGTGCTCTTCAGCCCGCCGCCGGCGCCCGCGCTGTCGGGCTTCTCGTTCATCGAGTTCGCGACCGACGAGAACGGCGCGCCCGCGCTCGGCGCGATGCTCGAGCAGCTCGGCTTTCGCCGCATCGGCCGCCACCGTTCGAAGGCCGTGGCGCTGTACCGCCAGGGCGAGATCAACCTGCTGGTCAATGGCGAGCCGGCGTCGTTTGCGCGCAGCCGCTTCGAGGCGCACGGCACCTCGGTGTGCGCGCTCGGCATCCGCTGTGCCGATCCGCAAGCGGCGGTCGAGCGTGCCACCGCCATGTGCTCGCAGCGCCACGACAGCCCCGTGGGCCCGGGCGAACTGCGCGTGCCGGCGATCGTTGCGCCAGGCGGCAACCTGCTGCACTTCGTGGCCGAATCGCTCGGCGCCAACGGGCTCTACGAGGCCGATTTCGTCCTCGATGCCAATGCCGACGTGCACGGTGCCGGCCTGCTTCGGATCGACCATGCGGCGCTTGGCCTGGCGCTCGACCAGCTCGACACCTGGGTGCTGTTCACGCGCGCCGTGCTGGGCCTGGCGCCTGGCGAGAGCCTCGAACTCGCCGACCCGTTTGGGCTCATCCGCAGCCGTGGCGTGGCCAATGCCGAGCGCAGCGTTCGGCTGGTGCTCAACGTGTCGCTGAGCCAGCGCACCCGCACCGCGCGCACGCTGAGCGTGACCGGCGGCGGTGCGGTGCACCACATCGCGCTGGCCTGCACCGACATCTTCGAGAGCGTGGCGCGGCTGCGCGAGATCGGCACGCGCTTCGTGCCGATCTCGGACAACTACTACGACGACCTGGCGACGCGCGTCGAGCTGGACCCCGCGCTGCTCGCGCGCATGCGTGCCGCCGGCGTGATGTTCGACCGCTCGCCGGCCGGCGACTACCTGCACATCTACACCGAAGGCCTCGAAGGCGGGCTCTTCTTCGAGCTTGCACAGCGCACCGCGGGCTACGACGCCTATGGCGCGCTCAATGCGCCCGCGCGCATGGCCTCGCAGGCGCAGGACTGACAGCAACTTTTCCCATTGTTCAACCGGAGACAAACAGCATGGCAAATCCGATGGCCCATGAACCCAAAGGCCGGCACCAGTCGAAGAAGGCCGCCGCCAGCGGCTGGATTGGCTCGGCGCTGGAGTACTACGACTTCTTCATCTACGCCACCGCGGCGGCGCTGATCTTTCCGCAGATCTTCTTCCCCAAGGGCGACCCCAAGACCGCGATCATCGCGTCGCTCGCGACCTATGGCGTCGGCTACATCGCCCGGCCCATCGGCGCCTTCGTGCTCGGCCACTGGGGCGACACCCACGGGCGCAAGCAGGTGCTGGTGCTATGCATGTTCCTGATGGGTTTCTCGACCGTCGCCGTGGGCCTGCTGCCGACCTACGACCAGGTTGGCCTGCTCGCACCGGCACTGCTGGTGCTCATGCGCCTCATCCAGGGCTTTGCCGTGGCCGGCGAGATCTCGGGCGCCAGCTCGATGATCCTGGAGCATGCGCCGTTCGGCCGGCGCGGCTTCTTCGCGAGCTTCACGCTGCAGGGCGTGCAGGCTGGCCAGATCATGGCCGCCGCCGTGTTCCTGCCGCTCGCGCACTACATGCCCGAGGAAGCCTTCAACTCGTGGGGCTGGCGGATTCCGTTCCTGCTGAGCTTCCTGGTCATCGTCGCGGGCTACATCATCCGCCGCGAGGTCGACGAGACACCGGCCTTCGCCGAGGTCGACAAGAAGGGCGAAGTGCCCAAGGCGCCGATCGTGCAGGCCATCACCGACAGCTGGCGCGACATGCTGCGCGTGATCTGCATGGCGCTGATGAACGTGATTCCGGTGGTGGCGACCGTGTTCGGCGGCGCCTACGCGGTGCAGGCCGCCTACGGCATCGGCTTCGAGAAGGACGTGTACCTGTGGATTCCGGTGCTCGGCAACATCGTCGCCGTGGTGGTCATTCCGTTCGTGGGCAACCTGTCCGACCGCATCGGCCGCAAGCCGCCGATCATCTTCGGCGCGCTCGCCTCGGGCCTGCTCTCGTTCGCATACCTGTACGCCATCAGCATCAGGAACGTGCCGCTCGCCGTGTGCATGTCGCTGCTGATGTGGGGCGTGGTCTACCAGGGCTACAACGCCACCTTCCCGAGCTTCTATCCGGAGCTGTTCCGTACGCGCAGCCGCGTGTCGGCGATGGCGATCTCGCAGAACCTGGGCACCACCTTCACCGCCTTGCTGCCGGCGCTGTTCGCGACCGTGGCGCCGCCCGGCGCGGCCAACATCTGGCTCACCGTGGGCGCCATCACCTTCGCGATCACCGTGCTCGCCGCGCTGGCCGCGATGAGCGCACGCGAGACCTACCGCGTGCAGATGAACGACCTCGGCAAGCCCGATGCGGTGCCGGTCGACAAGGCCGAGTACGACCGGCTGCGCGAGCAGACGCTGGCCGATTCGCGCCTGGCGCGGGCCGTGGCCTGAAGTCCCTGTCTGCACCAAGGACGCCGGCGTGGGGAAGAATGCCGGCATGACTTCTTCCTCCCCCTCCCATCTCAAGATCGACTTCGTCTCCGACGTGGCCTGCCCCTGGTGCGCGGTGGGCCTCGGCGCGCTCGAGGCCGCGCTCGGCCGCGTGGCTCCGGACGTCACGGCCGAGCTGCACTTTCAGCCCTTCGAGCTCAACCCGCAGATGCCGCCCGAGGGGCAGGACACCTTCGAGCACCTGAACGAGAAATACGGCGCCACGCGCGAGCAGCAGGCCCAGACGCGCGAGGCCATCCGTGCGCGCGGCGCTGAGGTGGGCTTCGCGTTCCACCCTGAGGGCCGCCCCCGCGTCTACAACACCTTCGACGCGCACCGCCTGCTGCATTGGGCGGGGCTCGAGGACGCGGCCCGGCAGCTCGCGCTCAAGAAACGGCTGCTGAAGGCCTTCTTCACCGACCGCGAGAACACGTCGGACCACGAGGTGCTGGTGCGCGCAGCCGGAGACGCGGGGCTCGACCCGGCGCGGGCGCGCGAGATCCTGTCCGGCGACGAATTCGCGCGCGAGACCCGCGATCGCGAGCGCATGTACACCGATGCGGGCATCCACTCGGTGCCCGCGATCATCATCAACGACCACCACCTGATCTCGGGCGGGCAGCCGGTCGAGGTGTTCGAGCGGGCGCTGCGGCAGATTGCGGGCGCGGCGCCGAATGCGGTGGCTGCGGCGTGACGGGATCTCAGGCTTCGATGCGCCAGGCCGCCGGCCAGTCGTCGAAGCTCTCGAGCGGAACCCCGCCGCGCAACAGCGTGTACATCGGCTCCTCGGGAAAATCGTTCATCCGGACGACGAGCTTCTGTCCGTCCGCGTCGGTCGCCTCGTAGGGAAATTCCGCATCGCCGGTCTTCGACCACGACATCGGCGTTTCAAGATGGGGTGAACTCATTTCGTGATTCCGAACTTGCTGTTGTATTCCGCGCTGGTCCTGGACGCGCCATCGATGATCGATTGGTAGATGTCGTCGCCTTGCAGGCCACGCGCCTGGTACTTCTGTACTTCCTGCTGAAAGGTCGGCCCGTCCGGTGAGCCGTACTTCTGCAGGTCTCGCTGGCGCAGCCCCTCGACTTCGACCGGGTCCTGCATGTAGGAGCGGGCAGTCATCCGCGCGTCGTGCCGTTCGTTGAAGGCCAGTTCGGCGCGTTCCTGGGGACTCTTGCCTTCCGCCTTCCATTGTTCATCGAGCGCCTTCATCCTTTCGGGCGAGGTGTGCTTGTTGTACCACTCGCGGATCGACTTGTTGTCGGTGGCCTTCATGCCGGGCGGCAAGGGCCGCACGACCACGGTACCGTCGCGGCCCACCTCGACACGCGGGGATGGGCGAGTGTGTCCCTGTTCCGTTGGCCTGCTCACCGGCTCGAGCGGTGCGCCGCGCGCCGTCTCGCCCGGGCGCGCGATGGGCTGGGTCGGGCGCCGCCCTCCGAACCCGGTACGGATCGTCGCGGCGTCGAGCAGCCCGGCACCGAATTGATTGGCCGCGGCCACCTGCTGTTCGGTGCCTCCGAGCACGCGCGTCGCGGCGCCGGGGCCGCCGAACACCGGTCCGAGGAAGCTGATGGCCATCGTGTTGCCGAAACGCAGGTTGCGTTCGTCCAGCCAGGCCTGCTCGGCATTCGAGAGGCTGCCCGAGACGCGAGGCCCGGGGTTGTAGACGTCGTCGAGAAAGTCGAGATCGCGCCGCAGCTTCAACGATTGCTCGGGCGGCAGCGGCGACTGGCCGGTCAGATGGTCGCTGAGCTGCTGGCGCTTGTCGTCGATCACCGATTGCGGGATCTCGTCGGGCCACCGCTCGCATTCTTCCTTGAACTGCCGGGCGTACATCAGCGCATCGGTGGGTTCCACCCCGGCGGGGCGGTCGAGGCCCGACGTCCAGCGCACATAGAACGGCTGGCTGTCGAATTCGGCCTGGGCCCGCTCGTAGCGCTCGCTGCAGATGCCGGGGCGGCGGCGCAGCATCGGGCCGCTCGGCACCTGGACGGTCAGCAGTCGGCCGATGGTCCCGTTGCCGTTGAACGGCGTTGTCTGCACCGCCTGGGCCAGCGTGTCCCGGCTGTCGGGCGCGGCGCTCACTGGTGCACCCTTGGCGCTGCGCGCCTTCCCGCCAAGCGGGAGCGAGCTTGCTTGGGGCGGCCCGGCGCGGCGCTCATCAGGCCGCTCCGTTCATCTCGCAAAGATCGCCGTGGCGCGCGACGGCGCGGCTTTCGACAAACACGGTCTGGGACCCGGAGACGACCTTGACGTTGCCCGACCCGAGGGACACGCCCGAGCGCACGCCGCTGCCGGCATTGCCTGCCACGCCCCGGATCACGCTCTCGATCATCAACACCTTCTCGCCGCGCGCGAACACGGTTCCCGCGTACGCCGCCTTCTCGGGCGGCAGGATGGAGACGATGTCGAACGGAACGACCCGATCGCCGACCACGCAGAAGTCGGGCGTCACGTTGACCACCATGAAGCGGGTCTCGGCATCCGCGATGTGCCGCTCCGAGCTCATGCGTACGTCCTTCTGTCGTGAACCGGATTGACGTGGCCGCTGTCCGCGTTGTCGATCGCCTCGAGATGCAGGTCGACGGCGTCGATCTCGCGGGCCTGGTCGAGGCTGAGGCGCCAGGTCAGGTGGACCAGCATGTCGTCTAGGTCGACGTGCACGGTATCGAGCGTCATGGCTTCGCTGCCTTGCGACCCGTCGCCGCTGCGCCAGCGTGCACCGATACGCCAGGCGGGCAATGCCGTCTCGATCGCATCGGCCGACGCGAAGAAGCCGGCCAGGCGCAGCCGCTCATCGCCTGCGAGCCCCCCGGCAATTCGCTGGTCAGCCGGTGCGTACTGGAAGAAGCGCGGATCGAAGTCGTCGGCGTAGTCCATGAACGGCGCTTGCGCATTGCGCTGCAGCCATGCTTCGTCGTAGGTGCCGGCAAGCTGTACCCGCGGCGCCCAGTGGCGCGCGACCGGACCGAACCCCGCGGGAGCGAGGCCCTCCTGGTTGGCATGCATGACTGGCGCCTCGGCGGCCTCGATCCGCGGTGCGGGCGAACGCGCGTCGCGGCCGGCCGTGCCGAAGCAGCCGAGGCCCGAGGGATTGGCGGCGTTCATGCGTGGCGGCGAACCCGGCGCATCGCCTTCATCGTGCCAGCATCCCCCGAAAGCGAGTTCCCAGCGCAGCGGCACTTCGAGCGTGGGCTCGGGATCGGTGGGCGTGCACTGCGTCGGATCGTCATGCCAGTGCCACCCGCGAGGCCCGGTCAGGCGCAGCGATTTCTGCAGCAACCGGATGTCGCCTCGCAAGACCTCGAGGGTCGCGCGCCATTCGCGCTGCGGTGTCCAGTTGCGCGCCCTGGCGCTGCCCGTGATGAATACATCGGCTTCGGGCTTCACCAGCACGAGATCGGTCGCGGCGCGCAGGCTCGAAAGGGCAGGGTGGGCTACGTCCCACGCCACGTCGGCAAAGACCGGGCCGCGATGAACCGGCGAAGCTTGCAGTCGCCCGGGGGCCAGCACGAAGCTCGCGCAGACGATCACCACGTCGCTGAAGCGCCTGCCGGGCCCCATCTTGTCGTACTGGAGGTGTCCGAAGGGCGTGAGATTGCGCACCTGCTGCAATCGCGGCGACGGAACGGTTGGCGCAGTCACTGGCGCATCGCCTTTGCGCCGACGGGATCGATGCCGCCGTCCGTAGCGGCAGCGCGGCCCAACACGTCCGAGGCCGCAGCGGCGGACGCCACGCCCAACACCTGCGCCGCGAGTCCGGCGCCACCGTCGGCGGCGCCGGCGACCTGCTTGGCGATCGAGGCCAGCTGCGAGGCCTGGCCCAGCAGCGAGCCGGGATTCCCACCCATCAACGCACCCAGGCTCGCCATCGGACTGCCGGGCGGCTCGGGCGCCGGCGCGCGCGGCACCGCCGTGGGCTGCAACGCCGCCTGGCCGCCCGTCGGATTGAGCCAGATGTGCTCTCCGTTCAGCGTCACGTCGTCGCCCTGCGCGGTGATGTTGATCTTCTTGCCCGTCACCGCGATCGACCCGTCCGCCTTCAACTGAACCACCGATGCGCCCACGCGAAGCGAAATCGAGGTTCCGTCCATCTGGATATGGCTGCCCTTGTCGCCGCCGACCGATAGCGTGTATTGCTCGCCGACCTTCGTTGTCTTCGTCTTGCCGACCAGGGTGTTGTCGGTCATGCCGACCACGGCATTGCGCAGCATGCCCACGTTGAACGAATAGGCGAGGCCGATGTTCACCATCTTGGCGAGGCCCACGTTGTGCATGTAGGCCATGCCGATCGTCGAGATCTGATTGCGGTCGACCTTCTTGCTGCGGTCGTTCCCCACCCAGTGGGTCTCGTCGCGCTCGACCTCGATGTCCTGGTTGCGCTCGGCATGCAGCCACACCTGCTCCTGGCCCTTCCTGTCCTCGAAGCGCAGCGCGTTGGCGTTCTCGCCGCTGCCGCCTTCGGAACTGCGCGTGAGCATGCCGCTCTGCGTGGCGTTGTCCGGCAGCTTCCAGGGCGGCATGTTGTCGGCGTTGTAGACCCGCCCCGTCACGATCGGCCGGTCGGGGTCGCCGTTCTCGAAGTCGACGATCACCTCCTGGCCGATGCGCGGCACCTGGATGCCGCCGAACTGGGTGCCGGCCCATGGCGAGGACACGCGCACCCAGCACGAACTGTTCTCGTCCTTCGTGCAGTAGCGGTTCCAGTGGAAGCTCAGCTTCACGCGGCCGTACTCGTCGGTCCAGATCTC